>DATKVK010000057.1:0-68331 GCA_035530095.1 Rectinemataceae bacterium
CGGGTCTTCCGCTCGCGGATCAGTCTGCCGGAGACCCTGGACAGGATATGGAGGAAGACTTATCCGACGCCCCTGAAGACCAAGGCCGAGTATCTTCCCGCCTTCGCGCTGGGGTAGCCGGGAGGGAGGGTATCACTAGGCTTTATAACACTACTGAGGGCCTTCACTTCAGCCTCACGACCGTCTTGCCGTAGCCGCCCTCCTCGGGCCGGGCGAAGTGGTAGTCCGCGACTGCGGAATGGTTCCGCAGGTACTCGTGGATGCCCCTGCCCAGGATGCCCTCGCCGGTGCCGTGGATGATCGAGAAGAGGCCGAGGCCCTGGAGGCTCGCGGCGTCGAGCTGCTTCTCGACCGCCTCGAGGGCTTCGGTCAGGCGATAGCCGCGCAGATCCAGCTCGAAGACAGCGACGACGCGGCCGCCTTCGTCCCGCGGCGCGAGCTCGACCTGGACCTGCGTCTTCGCGGGCCGGGCCTCCGCGGCGGCCCGGAGTTCGCTCTCCGGGACGGTGAGCCTGAGAGAGTCGGTCTCGACGAGCCAGTAGCCCTTCTTGGCCCGCCTGAGCGCCACGCCGCGGCGCCTGGCCGCGCCGATGAGCACGGGGCTCCCTTCCGCGACGGGACCGAGAGCGGAAGGCGCGAGGGCGGCCGAGCCCTCGCGATCGGCCGCGGAGGACAGTTCGAGCGATTCTTCCCGGAAAGACTCCAGCTTGGCTTCCTGGGCCTCGACGTCACGGGCGAGATCGGCGAGGAATTCCTTGACGGCCTTCGTCTTGTCGGCGCTCAGCTCTCCCTCGCGCAGCTCCTTTACGAGGTTCTCGAGCTTCTTGCGGCTCTCGCCGAGGAGGCGCCTGAGCTCGGAGACGCCGCCCTCCCTGAGCTCGAGCTCCTTCTGCCTGAGGCGCAGCGAGGCGAGGTCGGCCTTGCGCTGCTCCTCCATGGCCTCCTTGAGCCGCCTGCGCCGGTCGGTCTCGATATCCTCGAGCTTGCGGTGCTTGTCGGTGAGCCCGCGGATGAGCTCGCTCACGTCGGTCCGCTCCTCCGAGAGATAGCGGCGGGCCCCTCCGACGATCTCGGCGGAAAGCCCGTTGGCGGCCGCGACATCGAGGGCGCGGCTCTCGCCGGGCACGCCCATGAGGATGCGGTAGTTCGGCGAGAGGCTCTCTTTGTCGAAATCCATCGACGCGTTGAGGCATCCGGCGCGGGTGTAGCCGTAATTCTTCAGGATGCTGTGGTGGGTCGTGAGCACGGTCAGGGCTCCCTGCTCGATGAACCAGTCGAGGAGGCTCATCGCCACGGCGCAGCCTTCTTCGGGATCGGTGCCGGAGCCGAGCTCGTCGAGCAGCACGAGGCTCCGCCGTCCCGCGCCGCGCACGATCTCGCCGATGACGCGCATGTGGCCCGAGAAGGTGGAGAGCGACTGGTCGATCGACTGCTCGTCGCCTATGTCCGCGTGGACCGCGTCGAAAACGGCGAAGGCGGTCTCGGGCGCGGCCGGGACGCCCAGGCCGAACTGGTTCATGAGGGCCAGGAGGCCGATCGTCTTGAGCGTGACGGTCTTGCCGCCGGTGTTGGGCCCGGTGACGATGAGGGTCCGCGTGTCCGCGGGCAGGTCGACGTCGATGGGCACGGCGCCCGGGCCCAGCAGGGGATGCCGGGCCCGGCGCAGCACGAAGCCGTCGGGCAAGTCCCGCGCCAGGACGAGGCCGCCCAGTTTCGCATGACGCGAGCGAGCGTAGACGCCGTCGAGCCCGGCCATGGTCGTCCGGGCCAGGGCGAGCGGTTCGTGCAGCTCGTGGAGACGGGAGGTGGCCTCGCGGAGGATCCGCGCCAGTTCCTGCCGGTATCTGGCCTCCTCCTGGACGAGCTCGTTGTTCTTCTGGACGAGGGCCTCGGGCTCCAGGAAGACGGTCTGGCCCGTGGACGAGACCTCGTGCACTATCCCGCGCACGCGCGATTTGAAGTTGGCCCTGAGGGCGAGCACGGTGCGGCCGTCCCTGACCGTCGGCTCGTCGGATTGGAGCATGCCGCGTATCTCGGGGTCGCGGTGGAAGGAGTCGGTGATGGCCGCGATGTCGCGGTGGACGCGCGCTATGCTCTCGCGGACGGCGCGGATCTCGGGCAGGTCGCGGAGGGTCCCGTCCTTGTTGACTATCCGGAACGCGACGCGCGGCACCGCCGAGATGTCGGGGACGGCCGCCGTCAGCTCGGCCACCTTGGCCGAACGCGCCTTGGCGGCGAAGACGGCGAAGGCGGCGAAGGACTCCGCCCAGAGTCCCAGGTCGAGGAGTTCCTGCAGGTCGAGGACCGTCCCCTCCTTGGCTATGAGCCGGGCGGCCTCCCCGATATCCGGGAAGCTGAGCGGCGGCGGTTCCAGATTCTCCTGGAAAAGCGCCAGGAAGGAAGCGGTGGCCGCCTTCGCTTCGGCCACGGAGGCGCTCTCGTCGAGCGGCAGCTCGCGCAGGAGCGCCTCTCTGCCTTCGGACGAGAGGCAATGCTCGGCCACATCCTCTCGGATCCGCTCGAACTCCAGAAGCCGCAGCGCATGGTCGTTAGTCATCGTCGTCCTCATGGGATTCCGGCCCCCGCCTCTGGCGCAAGGTCCGTGCGGTCTTTCTGACGCCGTCGCCCCGCGATCGCGGGGAGCGCGGGCGCCCCTCGACGGGCCGGTACTCGGCCGTCGCCAGAAGCTCTTCCCTGATGCGCAGGTAGCTCTCGAAGCGGTCTTCGAGAATATGGCCGTCCATGACCGCCCGCACGACGCGGCAACCCGATTCGTCGGTGTGCGTGCAGGACAGGCCGTACTCGCAGCGAGGGGCGAGCGGCGCGAGCTCCGGGAAATACGCGTCGAGCGCCTTGGGGTCGATGCCGCGCAGGGCGAGCCGCCTCACGCCGGGCGTATCGATGATCCTGGTCTCCCCGTCGCCGAGCATGAAGAGTTCGGCCATCGTCGTGGTGTGTTTGCCTCGGTCGTACTTCTCCGACACGGCGCCGACCCTGCGCTCGATCCCCGGCTCGAGCGCGTTGAGGAGGCTCGATTTGCCGACGCCCGACTGGCCCGCGAACACCGAGGTCTTGCCGGCGAGCGCCCGGCGCAGCTCGGGCAGAGCGTCGCCCGTCGCCGCCGAGACCGGCAGCGCGCGATAGCCGAGGCTCTCGTAGCTCGCCAGCCGTGCCGCGACTTCGGCCGGGCATCCGAGGTCCGCCTTGTTCAGCACGATGAGCAGGGGCACGGAAGCGGCCTCCGCGAGGACGGCGATCCGGTCGACGAAGCGCGGCCGGAAGGGAGGCAGACTCGGCGAGGACACGCAGACGACGAGATCGACGTTGGCCGCGATGGCCTGGACGGCCCGGCCCTTCTCGTTGAAGCGGCCGAAGAGATTGCGCCGGGGCAGGAGCCGCGAGACGAGCCCTCGGCCGGAGCCGGCGGAGTCGGCGAGGAACTCGACCCGGTCGCCCGCGGCGAGCACGTTGTAGAGGCCCTTCTGATCCTTGAGCCGCTTGCCCTTGATCGAGCAGAGCCGGCGAACTCCGTCGTCGCCGTAGACGAGGAAGACGTTGTTCGAGCCGGAAAGCACGAGTCCCTGCATCATCGTCAGGAAAGGGGGAGCAGCTCGGGCCCGAGGAGATCGTATTTTTCGGCGAAGCGACTATACGAGGCCTCGGCGGGTTCGCCGCCGCTCAGGAGGAAAAGCCCGCGGCCGTCCGGGCCCGCGGCGGAGCGCAGCAGCGCTCGCTCGGAAAGCACGACGGAAAGCTGCTGCGCAATGCCGCCGCGCGAGTCGACGATGCCGACGCCGGGACCGGCGACAGCGGCGATGTCGTCCCTGAGATAGAGAAAATGCGTGCAGGCCAGGACGATCTGGTCGGCTCCGGCGTCGACGAGCCGGCGGACGTGGCCGGCCACGGCCTCGCGCCGTGCTTCGGGCGTGGAGTCGAAGAACCTGCGCTCGACGAAAGCCACCAGTTCCTGGGCCGGCTCCCGGTGGACGAGCAGGCCGGGGGCGAAGCGCGCGATGAGCTCGTCGAGGTAGGGATCCCGGACCGCCTGCGCCGTGGCGATGACGCCGATGACGCCCGTCTTCGTGCGGCCGGCCGCGGGCTTGATGGCCGGTACGGTTCCGATGAAGGCCAGATCCGGATTCGCCGCGCGGACGGCCGAGAGCGCGGCCTGGGAGGCCGTATTGCAGGCTATGACGACGGCCTTGGGCGAAAAGCGCTCGACGAGGCGCGCGATGCGGTCGAGCACGATGCGCCGGACCTCGTCGCCGGACTTGGTGCCGTAGGGGAAGCCCGCGCGGTCGGCCAGGTAGACGAAGGTCTCTTTGTCCAGGAGTTTCCTGGCGGTCTCGAGATACGGCAGGCCGCCTACGCCGGAATCCATGATGACGATGGGGTTCGATTCGCCGGTCATCGCGGTCAATTCCCGAACAGCTTGTCGAAATCGCCGCGGGCGCGGTCCGCGGCTCCCCGAGCGGAAGCGCGCCCGGCGCCCGGGGCGAAGAGCTCGGCCCGCGTCTCGTACCATTCGCAGTAGTTGCGCGCTTCCTTGTCCGCGACGGGAGCTTCGAGCGAGGACTCCAGGCAGTCCCACCGTGCGCCCCGCCGATAGAATCGGCAGTTGACGCAGGCGTGGAGATCCTTTCCGCAGGTCTCGCAGGTGTCGTTGAAGCCCGGCTTTCGATCCGAGGCCATGGGAACGCCGCAGTAAGAGCACATGGTCGTATTGTACGTCAAGGCCGAGTCGAGCGGCAAGCGCCGGAGGCCGCGAAGCGCCGCGAAGCGATGGAGGCCGCGAGGCCCGCCGAAGAGGAGGACGCAGGAGCCCGACTTGTTCCGGACCGGCCTATCGTGTAGCCTAGTGCCCATGTACGGATTCGCGCGCTGCACCTGCTTCGACTGCACCTCCCTGGCCTTCGCCGGTTCCGACCGCTGCCTCGCCCATGCGCATGATCCGGCCTCGGCGATCGCCGCCGCGACTCGGCTTCTGACCGAGGGAAGCGACATCAAGGATCTCAACCTCGCCGGCATCAGCCTCATCGGGCTCGATCTTTCCAACCGGCGATTCGTGGGCTGCTCGTTCATGGGCGCGACCATCCGGAACACGCTCTTCACCGACTCTTCGTTCCGCATCTGCTTCTTCGACGGAGCCGAGATCGAGTCCTGCGATTTCTCCGCCTCCGACGCCCAGTTCTGCTCCTTCGGAGGCGCGCAGATCCTCAATTCCTCGTTCGAGAACTCCGAGCTTCTGCACTGCAGTTTCGACGGGGCGATCATCTCGGAATCGACCTTCAACTCCTCCAACCTCTACAACTCGCGCTTCATCCGCTGCGAACTGGAGAACTCGGACTTCGTGAACTGCGACCTCAAGCGCGTCTACCTCATCCCGTCGAAGCAGAACAACGTCTCGTTCAAGAATTCCAATACGGCCGAGGTCATCAGCGACCTGGAGCACCTCTACCAATGAAACTCTACCAGCACTACTCGCTCTACGGCTTCTCGAACAGCTACCTTCTCGGCAACGACGAGAGCATGGAAGCGCTCATGGTCGATCCGGCCGAAATGAACTCCGCGATCCTCGACCACATCGAGCAGAACGGCTACGCTCTCCGCGCCGTCCTCGTGACGCACAATCACACCCATCACATCCGGGGCCTCTCGACTCTCCTCAAGATCTACGATGCCCAGGTTTTCGCCGCGAACTCGTCGGTGGGCGGCACGTCCTGCAGATCCGTACGCGACGGCGACACGATCGAAGTCTGCGGCTACAAGGTCGACTGCTACTCGGTTCCGGGACATTCTCCGGATTCGATCGTCTATCGCATCGACAAATTCCTGTTCACCGGGGACGCTCTCCACGCCGGAATCATCGGCAAGACCCTGAGCTCCTTCAACGCCGCCACCCTCGCCAACCGGCTGCAGGCGCGCATCCTGGACCAGGCCGACGACTGCCTCGTCCTGCCGGGGCACGGACCGCCCTCGACCGTAGGAACGGAGCGCCGCTTCAACATCGGCCTCGATCCCGAGTACGCCCGGAGAATCAGCTCGCGCTACGATTTCTTCGTCTAGCATAAGGAGTGCACATGGCTTCACCACGGGGATTCGCGATCCTGGCGCTCATGGTCATCGGGAGCGTCGGCGTCTTCGCCCAGGACATCGTCGGGCTTTGGAAGCAGCTCGACGACAAATCCGGCAAGCCGCAGAGCATTGTCTGCATCTACGGCTACCAGGGGAGGCTCTTCGGCCGGATGATCGCCGCCTACGACGATGCGACGGGAAAAATCAAGGACACGATCTACATCCGCAAGGACAAGGCCGACAAGCTCGTCGGCGACCCGCCCTTCTGCGGACTGGATTTCGTCTACAATGTCGTCGAAAAGGGATCGTCGTTCCGCGGTTCGATCATGGACCCCCGCAACGGCGACGAATACGACTGCAACATCAAGCGCAACGGGACGCGGCTCGTGGTGCGCGGCCAGCTCAAGGGGCTTCTCGGCTTCCTGGGAAGGAACCAGACCTGGGTCGCGACGACGGCGGCCGATCCCGACTTGCCGCCCGGTTTCGTCATGCCCGATCCCTCAAGCTTCGTGCCGGTGCTGCCCAGGAAGAAGTAGCCGCGCCGGATCAGCCGGGCGTGGGCTCCCGTGAATCCTCGGCCTGGGGATACCGCTCGTGGATTTCCCCGAGACAATCTTCCAGAAAACGGTTCAGGATATCGATGCCGCCTTGATCCAGCGCGACGCGGCGGCGCGCCCCGAGCTCCCCGGGCGCGCGCTCGCCCGGGCGCAGATGCGCCTTCCAGGCCGCCAGGGTGTTCCGCAGCAGCTCGGTGGGGTCGCGGCCGAAGCGCGCGGAAAAATCGTCGAGGTCCAGGCCGAAGATAGTCCGGAAGGACATCATGATCAGCTCGAACGCGGCATCGCGCGGGGAGATGCGGGTCTCCATCGCGCCCGGCCCGTCCGCGTAGGCGACCGCATCGCGCCCTTCTTCTATGCGGAGAGCCTGTCCCGCGCCGCCGGGCCTTCCCACCAGGGTCGAGACCGCGCCGGGCCCGGCGCCGATGTAGGATAGCAGCCGCCAATAGCCGAGATTGTGAAGGCTTTCGAGGCCCGGGGCGGCGAAATTGGAGACCTCGTACCGGCGAAACCCGGCCCGCTCCAGGACCTGCCGCGCGAGGGACCAGGAGGCGTACTGAGCGTCGGCGCCGGGAAGGCGGAGTTCGCCTCGCGAGACGGAGTCGTACAGCGGCGTGCCTTCCTCGAGCGTGAGGTCGTAGATCGAGAGATGGCCTATGCCGAGGTCGAGCAGGCGGCGGACCGAGTCGGCGAGGCGATCGGGGGGGCCGTCGGAGGGTATTCCCGCTATGAGGTCGGCCGAGGTCGCGAGGCCCGAGTCGACGCAGAGTCTCAGGGCCGAGAGCGCCGCCTCCGCCGTATGGGAGCGGCCGAGCACGGTCAAGTCCTCGCCGTCGAGGCTCTGGACGCCGACGCTGACGCGCGTCAGGCCGCAGCGTCGGAAGAGCTCGATCTGCTTCGGACCGAGGCTGTCAGGGTTGGCTTCGACGGTCCATTCGCAGCCGGGAGCAGCCATGGGCTTGAGGCCCTCCAGGAGGCGCTCGAGCAGGTGAAGCGGCAGAGCCGTCGGAGTGCCTCCTCCGACATATATCGTGGAGAACTTTTCGGCTCCGAAGCGTTCCGCGAGAGAGCGGGCGCGCAGGACTGTGGCGTCCACCACGGCCGAGATCGACGAGGCGCTCATGCCGCCGGCGGCGACCGAGTAGAAATCGCAATACCGGCAGAAGGAGCCGCAGAACGGGACGTGAACGTACAGCGAAGAGGGCGGGGAAAAGGCCGAAACAGGACTGCCGGAACTCACGGCGAGCCGAAGCGGGAAGGCGGCCAGTAACGCAGGATGACTTGAGCGAGCAGACGGTCCGGCCTGACCGGGCCCCAGAGGCGGGAATCGCTCGAAAGACCTCGCGCGTCCCCCGCCAGGAAATACTCGTCCTTGCCGAGCGTCCGCGCCGCCATCGAGCCCGAGGCGGGGAAGGACTCGCTCCAGCCCTGGGGGCTCCGGGAAGGCGCGATATCGTAGCGCACCGTGGACAGCTCGAACTCGGTGAGAAAGTGCTCGGAACCGGCGGGCTTGACCCTGAAGACATAGTTCTTCATCTCGATGGTATCCCCGGGAAGGCCCACGACACGTTGAACGGTGGGCCCAGCCAGGACCGCCTGGGGGCCGCGGGAAAGGAGAGAAAAACGTTGAAAGGTGACGAAACGCACGAAGGAATCGAATAAGGTGGGCCAGAATCCCCGCCGCAGGGCGAAGGGCGGCTCGACGAGGACGATATCCCCGCGCGCCGGGTGCCTGAACCCGGGGAGCTTGCCGAAGACGGTCTTGGGACCGAAGGCCAGCGGCGTCGCGATGAGCAGGTCTCCCGGCGCGAGCGCCGGAGACATGGACTTGGAACTGACCGAATAGGCGGCCACGAAAAGGCCGCTCACCAACTGAAAGCAGAGAAAAACCACGAAGAGCAGCAGAAGGCGCGAACCGAGACGCCTGCGGCTCTCGACGGCTTCCGCATAGGACCTGCGCTTTCCAGCGAACATCACGACGCTCCGCTCGGGGAGCTTGGCTGACCGATCATCGGGGACCGAGACTAGCACGCCTCGCTTTCGTTGACAAGGCCGCCCGCGATTCCTATAATCGGCCGACCATGAGCGACAAGCTGCGGACCACCACCTCGATCATCCGACGGCCGGAGACTCGTTCATGAGCAGGCCCGAGGGAGTGAAGGTCGTCGCGCTGAATCGAAGGGCCCGCTTCGACTATACGGTAGACGAAACCTTCGAGTGCGGCATCGTCCTCCTCGGCACGGAAGTGAAGTCCATCAAGGACGGCCGCGTGTCATTCCCCGACGCCTTCGCCGAAGTGCGGAGCGGCGAGGTCTGGCTGCGCGGCTTCCGCGTGGCCCAGTACGGCTTCTCCTCGGTCTTCAACCACGATCCGGAGCGGCTGAAAAAGCTCCTCCTGCACGCCCAGGAGATCAAGCGCATCGACCGCCGCGTCAGGGAGAAGGGCTACACGCTCATTCCCCTTTCCATATACCTGAAAAACGGACTCATCAAGATCGAGCTCGGCCTGTGCAAGGGCAAGAAGCAATACGACAAGCGCGCCGACATCAAGGAGCGCGACGTGGAGCGCGATCTCAGGCGCGATTTCCGCAAACGCGGAGAGGACTGAGGGCTCGATGCGCATCACCGGCGGCAAGTACCGCGGCAGGACGGTAGAACTCGCGCACGGCTCGCTCGACATCAGGCCCGCCATGGACAGGATGAGGGAGTCGCTGTTCGCGGTGCTCGGCGACCTCGCGGGCCTTTCCTTCCTCGACCTGTTCGCCGGCACCGGCATTCTCGCCCTCGAAGCCGCGAGCCGGGGAGCCGATCCCGTCGTCTGCGTCGAAAAGGATCGCGACAAGTTTCCCGTCCTCCTCAGGAACGCGGGAATCGCCGAAGAGCGGATCGAATGCAAGTCGATGCCCGCCGAGCGCTTTCTCCTGAGAAACCGCGCGCCCTTCGACATTGTCTTCTGCGACCCGCCCTTCCCCTACCGGTATCGCGGAGAAATCCTGCGAAGCCTCGCTGAAGGTCCGAGCCTCAAGCCCGGCGGGCTCGCGCTCATGCACTATCCGGCCGAGTCCCCTCCCTCGCTCGACTCCGAAGCGCTGAAGATCGAAGACGAGAGGAACTACGGCAGGTCCCACGTCCGCTTTTACCGGAAAAGCCCGATTTGACGCGACTCTTTTCTTTCCCCTCGATCCGAGGCTACGATAGGCTCCATGAGCACCAGCCGCAACTCGGGAATGGGACGGGAACGACCTGTCCGCCTGCTTAGACATGCACTCCTGGCCGTGAGTTCCGCCGTTCTCATGGCGCTCGCCCTTCCCAACGAGCTATTCAAGTACGGCCTCCCGCCTCTCGGTTTCCTAGCCCTCATCCCCTTGTGGACGGCTCTTCTCGATACCGAAACCTACGGCGATGCCGCCTTCACGACCGCGGTCTTCGGCGCCCTCCAGCACGCCCTCTCGAGCTATTGGCTCTACTTTTTCAAGGGTTTCGCATTCTGGACCCTGGGCTCGACGACCATCGCCTACGCAGTGGTGTATGCGGTCTTCGGTCTCTACCTGGGTTTCTTCGCGCGCAAGGGAGGGATCGGAAGGCCTCTCGCCTTCGCCGCGCTCTGGGCCGTCTTCGAGTTCATGAAATCGAACGGATTCCTCGGCTATCCCTGGGGCCTCTTGGCCTACACCCAGACGCGCGCGCTCGCGCTCCTGCAGATAGCCGACACGACGGGGGTCTACGGCGTCAGCGCCCTCCTGGCCTTCTGCAATGCGGTATTCGCCGAGCTGCTCTTCCGCGGAGCCGGAGGCGACGAAGCGCAGCCGCGGCTCCCGCTCGGGAAGGACCGCCGGCCTTTCCCCCCCCGCCTCCTTCTTTCCTACGCGGTCTACGCCGCCGCCCTCTTCGCGTTCACGCTCGGATACGGTCTCCTGCGCCTGTCGCAGACGCCGCCCATCAAAACGCATCTCAAAGTCCTCATGGTCCAGCAGGACGTCGACCCCTGGAACACGGGCGACACGGCCGCCCTCGAGGCCAACATCAGCCTGAGCGAGAAGGCTCTGGCGCGGTCGCCCGGCGTCAAACCGGACCTGATCCTGTTCAGCGAGATGAGCCTGGGCGCGCCCTACAAGGACGGCTACGAGTACTATTCCACCGAGCCGCCGAACATGCCCTTCATTCCCTTCATCCGCCGGACGGGAACCTATGTCTTCACCGGGGCTCCCGATGTCCTGAGCTGGCATCCGCTGCGGGCCATGAACGCGGTCATCCTCCTGGATCCCCAGGCGAGGCTCGTAGCGAGCTACGGCAAGGTGCATCCCGTGCCCTTCGCGGAGTCCATTCCATTCTGGAGCTACACCCCCTTCCGAAGATTCATGCAGCAGGTGATAGGCCTCGACTCGGGCTGGGTCATGGGCCATACCTACACGGTCTTCTCTCTGCCGACCCCGAGCGGCGCGGTCCGGTTCGGAGCGCCGATCTGCTTCGAAGACGCCTTTCCCAGCCTCTGCCGGCAGTTTTTCCTCCGCGGGGCCGATCTTCTCGTCAACCTGACCAACGATTCCTGGTCGACCACGGAAAGCGCGGAAATCCAGCACTGGGCGGCGGCCCGTTTCCGCTCCATCGAGTTCAGGAGAACGCTCGTCCGCTCCACCAACGGCGGGCTATCCTGCGTGGTCGGCGCCCACGGCGAGCTTCTTTCGGCCCTGCCCTTCTTCAAGCCGGAGTCCCGGATCGTCGACGTGCCCGTCTACGAGGCGCCCACGCAGACCATCTACGAACGCTTCGGGGACTGGTTCGCCGGATTCATGCTGTTACTTTCCGGGGCTTGGGCTATTATCATGGTAATGAAGGACTTCGGATTCGCCCCAGGGCAAAGGAGGAAGCCATGAGCCTCACCGAGTATCTGGAATCGGAACCCCTGTCCGAGCTGGTGCGGTACAAGACCGAAGTGCCGCAGGACGCCGTAGCCTTCGTCGGCACCCTGCGCAAGCATCCCTACGACGAGGGCAAATGCCTGCTCATAGGCGACGCCGGCGACCGCGAGCCGGCCATCCTCGAATTCCGCGTGGCCGACGTGGAAGGCATGGAAGAACTGCCCTCTCCGGTGGACGAAACCGGCCAGAGCCGCTCGCTGGCCAAGCTCTGGGTTCGCCGCGGCAGCTACGGAATCCGCTACGAGCCCTTCGAGGTGGAGAACCCGCCTCGCTTCCACGGCGACTCCATCCGCCTGCACGAGCGGATCATGCACGCCGTCGGCAACCGAAACTGAAGCCCATGTCCGGACCGACCGCGCTCCGTGCCGCCGAGTATTGGGAGCGGGGTTCCGGCGGCACGGTCCATTGTTCGCTCTGTCCCCACCGCTGCACCCTCAAGAGCGGCGCCGCGGGACTCTGCCGCGTCCGACGCAACCGAGACGGCGCCATGGACCTGCCCTTCTACGGATTGCTCTCCGGCACTGCGCTCGATCCGATCGAGAAGAAGCCCTTGCATCATTTCCTGCCCGGCTCGGGAGTCTATTCGGCCGGATTCGTGGGATGCAACATGCGCTGCCCCTTCTGCCAGAACTGGACGATTTCGCAGCGCACCGAGGAGGCCGGGGGGCGCGTATCTCCGCGGGAGCTGGTCGAGGCCGCGCTGGCCTCGGGCGCTCCCTCCCTCGCATACACGTATTCCGAGCCGAGCGTCCATTTCGAGTACCTCGTCGACGCGATGCGGCTTGCCAGCGAGGCGGGACTCTACAACGTGCTCGTCACCAACGGCTGTCTGCTCGAAGCTCCGGCCCGCGAACTCCTGGCCCTGACCGACGCGGCGAACGTGGATCTCAAATGCTGGTCGGCCGAAGCCTACCGGAGCGCCCTCGGCGGGGACCTCGAAACCGTGCTGGCTTTCATCCGTCTCGCCGCAGGGCTCTGCCACCTCGAAGTGACGACGCTCGTCGTGCCCGGCCTCTCCGACGCCGAGGCGGACATCGAGGGCATAGCGAAGTTCCTCGCCGGCCTCTCGCCCGACATTCCTCTCCATCTTTCGGCCTACCATCCGGACTGGAAAGCCGAGGAGCCGCCGACCGAGGGCCGCGTCCTCGAAGCCCTGGCGGCGCTCGCCGCGGAGAGGCTGCGCTACGTCTACGTCGGCAACCTGGCCGGGGCGCGGGCCGATACCGTCTGCCCGCATTGCGGAGCGACGACCGTTCGCCGGCGCGGCTACGCCACGGACGCCCGGGGGCTCGTCCCGGGGAAAGAGGCGCACCGGGCCGCCTGCGCCTCATGCGGCCGAGCCCTCCCTATACGCCTGTAGGCCGATTAGGGAAGACCGCCCTGCGCTCCGGCGGCCTGAGCTTTTATAAAAATCGAAGAGCCGCCGAAATTGCTCCGAACTCCTATTGACATTTTCCGGGCCCTTTGGCAATGTACACGCACCGATTGCACGGTGGGTGTAGCTCAGACGGTAGAGCGCCAGACTGTGGATCTGGGTGCCGTGGGTTCAAATCCCATCACCCACCCGACGGCTGCACCCCGCATAAGGGTCCGGTCGGAGGCTTTTGGCCTTAGACGCGTTCGTAGCTCAGCTGGATAGAGCGACGGACTTCGAATCCGTAGGTCGCAGGTTCGACTCCTGTCGGACGCACGGTGCATGAGGTTGAAATGGGCCGCTAGCTCAGCTGGCAGAGCAGCAGACTCTTAATCTGCGGGTCGCAGGTTCGATGCCTGCGCGGCTCATGAGTCGGATGCGGGACGGCGAAAGCCGTCCCGCATTGCGACAAGTTCACGATCGCACATCGTTTCGGTGCGGACGGGAGCACTTGACAGCGGTTCTGCCGACGGCTACCTTTTGGCGGTCGCCAGCGACCCGGTGGTCGCTCGACGCGAGAGTGGTGGAATGGCAGACACGCCAGACTTAGGATCTGGTGCCCCAGGGCGTGAGGGTTCAAGTCCCTTCTCTCGCATCTTCGGATGCGCGAAGGGCGCATACTTTGCGGGAATAGCTCAGTGGTAGAGCGCCACCTTGCCAAGGTGGATGTCGCGGGTCCGACTCCCGTTTCCCGCTCTCAAGCGACGAGGCGATTCGGATTAACCGAGTCGCCTCTTTTTTTCCGTTCCGGCCGCCTGGAGGCGGCCCATCCCCTCGCCTAAGAGGAAACGCCGTGATTTCCAGCAAGAACATCGAAAAGCTCGAACATTCCGCAGTCAAACTCTCCCTGACAGTCCCCCAGGAAGACGTCAAGAAAGTCTACGACTCCATGATCGCGGAATACAGCCGAACCGTTCACATCGACGGTTTCCGAGCGGGGCACGTGCCCGCCGCGGTGCTCCTCCGCAAGTTCGGGGAGGAACTCAAGATAGAGGCCATGGGCCGCGTGCTCGAAAAGGCGGTCGAGGAAGCGGTCGCCGACGTCGAGGAGAAGCCGATCGTCTATTCGACCCCCTCCCTCGAGGGCCAGCCCGAGTTCGATCCCGGCAAGGACTTTTCCTTCGCCGTGACCTACGACACCTTCCCGAAAGTCGAAGTGACCGACTGGAAAGGCCTCGAACTCGAGATTCCCAGCGCGGAGATTCTCTCCCAGGACGAGGACCGCGAGCTGGACCAGCTGCGCGAGCGCAACGCCATCGTCGTGGAGAAGGACGAAGGCGCCGCGGCGGCCAAGGGCGATGTCGTCACGGTGGACTACCGCGAGCTCGACGCCGAAGCGGCCACGATCGAGGGCAGCGAACGGCAGGATTTCACCTTCGAGCTCGGTACGGGCTACAACATCTACAAGTTCGACGACGAGCTCGTCGGCATGAAGAAGGACGAGGAACGGACCTTCGAGAAGAGCTTCCCCGCGGATTACGAGGACGGGGACCTCGCCGGCCGGACCGTCAAGATCGCCGTCAAGCTCGCCAAGATCAAGGGAAAGAAGCTCCCCGACCTCGACGACGAGTTCGCCCAGGATGTCTCCGAGAAGTTCAAGACGCTCGCGGACCTCAAGGCTGACATCCGCGCCCGTCTGGAGAAGGATCTCACCGACAAGCTCCGCCAGATCAAGGAGCAGACGATCGTCGAGCGCCTGCTCGTGCGGACGACCGTCGACCTCCCCCGCTCCATGGTCGACGCCGAGCTGGCCATGCGCCTCGACAGCTTGAAGCGCCAGATGAAGATCGACACCGACGAAAACCTCGAACGCTTCCTCTCGTATTCGGGCAAGTCGCGCGCCGAACTCCTGGAGCAATGGCGCCCCTCGGCCGAGAAGGCCATCACGACGCGGCTGGTCCTCGAGAAACTCACCGAAGAGGGCAAGTACGAGTGCGGCGCCGAGGAGCTCGAGGCCGAATACGAGCGGCAGGCCAAGGAGAATTCCCTTTCCGCCGAGGAGATCAAGGCCGAATATGAGAGAAGGGGTTCGGTCGACTACCTCAAGGACCGCATCAAGGAAGACAAGCTGATGGACGCCATCTTCGCCGCGGCCACGGTGAAGCAAGGCAAGAAGGTCTCGTTCATGGACTTGTTCAAGGATAATGAGTAATATTCCCCGGTGAGGTACGTTTCAATGGATGAGAGAATGCACAACCTGGTGCCCATAGTAATCGAACAGACGGGCATCGGCGAACGATCCTACGATATCTACTCGCGTCTTCTCAAGGACAGGATCATCTTCATAGACGGCGAGATAAACGATCTCACCGCGGATCTCACCGTGGCCCAGCTCCTTTTCCTCGAGTCGCAGGACCCGGAGAAGGACATCTCCCTGTACATCAACTCTCCCGGCGGCTCGGTCACGGCCGGCCTGGCCATCTACGACACCATCCAGGTCATCCGCCCGGACGTCCAGACGATGTGCCTCGGCCAGGCCTCGTCCATGGGCGCCCTCATCCTGGCCTGCGGCACCAAGGGCAAGCGATTCGCCCTGCCCTCGTCCCGCGTCCTCATCCATCAGCCCTGGGGAGGCGTCCAGGGACAATCGTCGGATATCAGCCTCCAGGCCCGGGAGATCGTCCGTCTCAAGAAGATGACGATCGACTATTTCGCCCTGGCCTCCGGCAAGGACGAAGCCACGGTGGCCGCCGACATGGAGCGGGATTTCTTCATGTCGGCCGACGAGGCTCTCGCCTACGGTCTCGTGGACCGCATCCTCGAGCGGAGGAAACATGGCCAAGCAGAAGCAAAATAACGGCGGAGAGGAGCGCAGCTGCTCGTTCTGCGGCAAGAGCGCGGAGTATGCGCGCCGCCTCATAGCCGGGCCGGGCGTCTACATCTGCGACGAGTGCGTCAAGGTCTGCGAGCAGATCCTGTCCGAGGACGAAACCGAGATCTCCGCGGGCTTCACCGGCGAGGTGCCCAAGCCGCGAGAGATCAAGGAATACCTCGACCAGTACGTGATCGGGCAGGACTACGTCAAGAAGGCGCTCTCGGTGGCCGTCTACAACCACTACAAGCGCATAACGCGCCCCAAGGACCACGGCACGGACGTGGAGCTGGAGAAGTCCAACGTCCTCCTCATCGGACCCACGGGCACCGGCAAGACCCTCCTGGCCCGCACCCTCGCCAAGAAGCTCAAGGTGCCCTTCGCCATCGCCGACGCCACCACCCTCACCGAGGCCGGCTACGTGGGCGAGGACGTCGAGAACATCCTCCTGAAGCTCATCCAGAACGCCGGCGGCAACATCGGGGCGGCCGAGCGCGGCATCGTGTACATCGACGAGATCGACAAGATCGCCCGCAAGGGCGAGAACGTGTCCATCACGCGCGACGTCTCCGGCGAGGGCGTCCAGCAGGCCCTCCTCAAGATCATCGAGGGCACGAGCGCCAACGTCCCGCCCCAGGGCGGACGCAAGCACCCCCAGCAGGAATACCTGCGCATCGATACGACGAACATCCTGTTCATCTGCGGCGGAGCCTTCGTGGGCCTCGACAAGATCGTCGAGAGCCGCGTGGCGAAGCACCCGCTCGGCTTCGGCGCCGACGTGAAGCCGCGCAGCGAGAAGGACCTGCACAGCCTCTTCGCGCAGCTGCATCCCGACGACCTCATCAAGTTCGGCATGATCCCCGAGTTCATCGGCCGACTGCCCATCCAGGTGTCGCTCGACGACCTCACGCGCGAGGACCTGCGGCGGATCATCACCGAGCCGCGCAACGCCGTGCTCCGCCAGTTCCAGGAGTCGATGCGCATCGACGATGTCGAGCTCGTCTTCGACGAGGAAGCGGTCGACGCCATAGCCGACAAGGCCATCGCCCGCAACACCGGCGCGCGGGGCCTCCGGTCGATAGTCGAGTCGCTCATGATGGACGTCATGTACGACATACCGTCCCTCGACGGCGCGAAGCGCGTCGTCGTCACGCGCGACACGGTCGAAGGCCGTTCGTCTCCGGCCGTGGAGCTCCTGAAAAAGAGCGCGTGAGCATTCTCGAGTCGCTGCGGGGCGGGCCGGCGAGCGAGCTGCCCCTCGTGCTCGTCCGCGACTCCGTGGTGTTTCCCGGGACGGTGAGCCCCCTCTTCGTCTCGGGCAAGCTGGCCGCGGCCGCCGTCGACGCCGCGCTGAGGGCGGACAAGCGCGCGATCGCGGCCCTCTATCTCGGCGGGGACGAAGCCAAGGCCGAGTCGCTCGAGGCCTTTCCGGTCGCGACGCTCGTCCGCGTGGTCCAGCACCTGCGCCTGCCCGACGGCTCCATGCGGCTCCTGGTGGAAGGCGAATCCCGCATCCGCGTGAAGCGCCTGCTTCCGCGCGCCGGCCATCTGCTCGCCGCGTTCAAGGCTCTCGAGGAGACCGAACCGCCTCAGGGAAGCGAACTCGAGATCACCCTGCGCCTCGTGAAGCGCAATTTCGGGAAATACGCCGAACTGGCCAAGAAGATTCCCCAGGAAACCCTGGCGCTCGCCGAGCAGGCCAGAGGCGTGCACGCCCTCGTGGACATCGTCGCGCAGGCCCTTCCCCTGAAGTTCGAGTCCAAGAGGGAACTGCTCGAGATCGAGGACGCCAAGGAGCGGCTCGAAGCGGCCGAGGCGGCCATCGAGGGCGAAGCCGAGCTCGTCAGTCTCCAGCGCAAGATCGGCGCGAAGGTGAAAACCCGCATCGACCGCAGCCAGAAAGAGTATCTGCTCAACGAGCAGCTCAAGGAAATCAACAAGGAGCTCGGCAAGGACGGCGACGAAGGCGAGATCAAGGAGCTCGAACGGACGCTCCTCGCCAAATCGCCGCCGGCCGAGGTCGCCGAGAAGGCCAAGCGCGAGCTTACGCGGCTGGGCAAGCTCCAGAGCTTTTCGCCCGAGGCCGGCGTCCTGCGCGTCTACTGCGAATGGCTGGCCGATCTCCCCTGGTCGGCCAGGAGCGCCGACAACAGGGATATCGAACGGGCTCGCCGCATTCTCGACGAGGACCACTACGGCATGGAGAAGCCGAAGGAGCGCATCCTCGAGTTCATCGCGGTGCGCCAGCTTTCGGAGCGGGCGCGAGGCCCGATTCTCTGCCTGGTGGGGCCTCCGGGCACGGGCAAGACCAGTCTCGGCCGCTCCGTGGCCCGCGCCCTCGACCGCGCCTTCGTGCGGACGAGCCTGGGCGGCCTGCGCGACGAAGCGGAAATCCGGGGACACCGCAAGACCTACGTCGGCGCCCTCCCCGGCAAGATCATCCAGTCGATGAAGAAGGCCGGCACGGTCAATCCCGTCTTCCTCCTGGACGAGATAGACAAGATGTCCTCGGATTTCCGCGGAGACCCGGCCAGCGCCCTCCTGGAGGTGCTCGACCCCGAGCAGAACTCCTCCTTCACCGACCACTATCTCGAACTCCCCTTCGATCTCTCGGGCGTGATGTTCGTCACGACGGCCAATTCCATGCAGGGGATACCCTACCCCCTCCTCGACCGCATGGAGATCATCGAAGTCCCGGGCTACAGCGAGTACGAGAAGCTCGAGATCGCCAAGCACTTCATCGTCCCCAAGCAGCTCACGGAGAACGGCCTCGGCACCGCCAAGATACGCTTCCGCGACGAGGCCGTGCTCGAGATCATCCGCCACTACACCATGGAATCGGGCGTGCGCGGCCTCGAGCGGGAAGTCTCCCATGTCATGCGGAAGCTCGCCCAGGAAGCCGTCCGCAAGGGCTTGTCTTCGGAGGCCGAGGGGCTCGCGAACTGGAAGACCGTCCTCACCGGAAAGCGGGTGGCCCAGCTGCTGGGCCGCCGGCGGCGCGAGGAAGACGCCGTGTGCAGGGAACCGCGGATAGGCGTGGCCTACGGCCTGGCCTGGACCGAATCGGGAGGGACCATCCTTCCGGTCGAGGCCCTCGTCTTCGAGGGGGAGGATAGCCTCATCCTCACGGGGAACCTGGGAGACGTGATGAAGGAAAGCGCCCGGGCGGCGCTCAGCTTCATCCGCTCGCACGCGGCCGATTTCAGGCTTACCGAGTCGGATTTCCGCAAGCGCGTGGTCCACGTGCACGTGCCGGAGGGCGCCATTCCCAAGGATGGCCCCTCGGCGGGCGTCACCCTCATAGCGAGCATGCTCTCGGCCTTCATCGGCAAGAGCCCCGAGCCGGACCGTGCCATGACGGGAGAGATCACGCTCACCGGACGCGTCCTCGCGATAGGCGGCGTCAAGGAGAAGGTGCTGGCGGCCCACCGCAACAAGATCGGGACGGTCATACTCCCCGAGGGCAATCGAAGGGACCTCGAGGATGTTCCGGCGGAAGTGCGCGACACGATGCATTTCCTGTTCGCTTCTTCCGTCACGCAGGCGCTCGAAGCGTTGTTCCCCTCCGGAGCCTTCAAGGAAGGCGCTCCAGGCAGACGCAGATCCCCGTCATCCTCGACGCCGAACGCCGAGTCGGCCACCGCTTGACGCTCCCGATGTGCGTCCGAAGATAGGCGAGAAGCTTCTTCTTCAGGCGCCCGAGGAACGATGCGCGCTTCTGCCCGAGGAGCCGATCGGGGCGAAGGACGATGGAGGCGATCAGTCCTGAGGCGAGCCGGGAATCTCCAGGCCGTACTCCTTGATCTTGTTGAGCAGGGTGCGCCGCGTGATCCCGAGCTCTGCGGCGCTTTTCTCGCGGTGATAGCCGTGGCGCGCGAGGGCGGCGGCTATGGCGCGCGCCTCGATCTCCGCCAGGCTCGCGGGGGCTTCCGGCCCGGACCCGACCGACCCGTCCGAGGCGCCCGGGATGAAAAACTGGAAGTCGCGCGCCTCCAGGATCGGCCCCTCGGCGAGTATGAGCGCCCGCTCGATGGCGTTTTCCAGCTCGCGCACGTTCCCGGGAAAGGCGTGGCTCTCGATCAGGCCGAGAGCCGCGGCCGAGATCCCCTCGACCTTGCGCCCGAGCTCGGCCGAGAGCTTCTTGAGGAAGAAGCCGGCGAGGAGGGCGCGATCGCCCTCGCGCTCGCGCAGGGGCGGCATCCGGAGCCGTATGACGTTGATGCGATAGTAGAGATCCTCGCGGAAGCGCCCGGCGCGCACCTCGGCCTCGAGGTCGCGATTGGTCGCGGCGATGAGGCGCGCGTCGATAGGTATGCCCTGCAGGCCGCCGAGGCGCTGGACCTTGCGTTCCTGTATCGCGCGCAGCAGCTTGACCTGGAGATGGAGCGGCAGTTCGCCGATCTCGTCGAGGAAGATGCTGCCCGCGTGGGCGGTCTCGAAAAGCCCGGCCTTCCTCGCGTCCGCCCCGGTGAAGGCGCCTTTCTCGTGGCCGAAGAGCTCGCTCTCGAGGAGGGCCTCCGGCACCGCGCCGAGGTTGACCGCCACGAAGGGGCCCTCGCGGCCGGAACGCTCGTGGATGAGGCGGGCGGCGACTTCCTTGCCGGTGCCGCTTTCGCCGGTGATGAGCACGGTCGAGTGGGTCGGGGCGACCTTGTCGACGAGGCGCAGCACATCGCGCATGGCGGGGCTCTCCCCCACGAGGCCGCCGCCTTCCGCGAAGCGCAGCTTGCCCGCGGCGAGCCGCAGGGAGCCGCGGTGGCCTTCGACCGCCTTGCGCAGGCGGATGACGAGCTCGTCGGGATCGAAGGGCTTGACGAGATAGTCGTAGGCGCCGAGCTTCATGGCCTCGACGGCGTCGCGCAGGTCGCCGTGCGCGGAAATGACGATGACGGGCAGGGGCGGCCCCTCGTCCTTGATCCAGCGCAGGAGCCCGAGGCCGTCCAAGGCGGGCATGCGGAGATCGGTCACGACGGCGTCGAAGGCCTCCTCGCCGAGCAGCCGCTTGGCCGCCAGGCCGTCCCCGGCGGCCACGGACTCGATGGCCTCGGCGGCGATGTACTCCCTGAGCGACTCGACGAGCCGCGGCTCATCGTCGACGATTAGCACCCGCACCGGATTCCCCCTCCGCGGCGTCTTGAACCGAAAGCCCGGACGCCTATACTTAGTGTTCATGGACGAGCATAGCGAAAAGGCAAAACTCCGTGAAGCGATCGTCTCCGGCATCTTCTATCCGGAGGAAGGCGGCGAACTCGAGGCCCTCGTCGGGAAGCTCCTGGCCGCCAATCGCCCGAAGCGAGGCGGGGCGAAGGCGATTGTGGCGCCTCACGCCGGATTTCGCTATTCCGGGGATCTGGCCGCCCTGGCCTGGAACGCGGCCGAGGGCCGGAAAATCGGCACGGTCTGCATTCTCGCGCCCATGCACCGCCCCTACGACGACCTCGTCTACCTGCCGGAGTCGGATTTCTTCGACGGCCCCTTCGGCGCCGTCCGGGTCGACACGGACATAGTCGAAGAGATGATGGATTGCGGCACGCTGTTCAGGAGAAACGACATTCCGCACTTCGAGGAGCACGGCATCGAGCTGCAGCTGCCCTTCATGCGCGCGATCTGCCCGAACGCCGGTCTCGTGCCCGTCATTCTCGGCGCCTCGGCCCCTGCGGCCGTGAGGGCTCTCGCGGCCGCGCTGGACCTCGTCCTCGCCGAGCGCAAGGGCGATGCGCTCATCGTCGTCTCGAGCGACCTCGCGACGGGATCGAACTCGGGGCCTTCGGGGGATGCGGCCGCCACGGCGGCCGCGGACCGCTTCCTGGAGAAAGTGGAAGCCCGGGACTGGCGGAGCATGACGGCGGCGGAAGGCCAGGCGACCGGCGCCTGCGGGGCCGGTTGCCTGGCGGCCTTCCTCGCTTCCTCCCTCGCCGAAGGCACCCGGACCGAGCTTCTCGGACGCCACGATTCCTCGGCTTTCAGGGAATCGGCGGACGAACGGCTCGTGCAGTACGCCGCCCTGGCCTATTACTGAAGGAGAGCCGAATCGTGGATCCGCAGCTCGACGCCGAAGGAAAATCCGCCCTGCTGGCGACCGCCCGCGAGGCCATAGCCTCTCGCCTGGAAAAGCGTCAGCCAGTCTGGCCGCCGGCGAGCGGAGCGCTTCTCGGTCCTGGCGGCGCCTTCGTCACCCTGCACGAGAAGGGCTCCCTGCGCGGATGCATAGGCAGGATGAGTTCTCCCGACCCTCTCGTGACGACTATCAGGGAGATGGCTCGGGCGGCCGCCTTCGAGGATCCGCGCTTTCCCGCCCTCGCTCGCGACGAACTCGCTCTCGTCGACATCGAGATCACCCTGCTCTCCCCCATGCGCCGCATAGAGGATACCGCCGAGATCGTCCTGGGGCTCCACGGCCTGTACATAGTCAAGGGCTGGAAGTCGGGGGTCTTCCTGCCGCAGGTCGCGACGGAACAGGGCTGGGACAAGGAGACCTACCTCGAACAGGTCTGCCGGAAGGCCGGCCTGCCCCCCGATTCCTGGAAGAGCCCCGAGGCGGCGATTTCAATCTTCGAGGGCGCGATCTTCGGCGAACACCTGGGCGAATAGTCCCCGCCCGAACGCACCTTGGCCTTCGCGGCTCTGCGTGAAAATATTTCTGGAATCGAGTCGCGTGACCGCTTAGGCGCGGCGTTTCTTGAAGTCCTTGAACCACCAGCGCCTCGCCTCCTCGGCCGCGCGGAAGGCCCGGTATGCGACCGGATGCAGGGGATAGTCCCAGGAGCCGGCGCGATGGACGATCCTGCCGCCGAAACCCGTCTTGAAACGATAGAGGCCGGCCATGGGATGGTTCGGATCTTCGTTGGGCGGTATGCCGAAGAAATCGTACTCGAGGCAGAGCGCGGCCTTGGCGGCGCGGATGGCGGCCCACTGAAGGGCATAGGCGGGCATGAGGTTCCGCTTCGAATCCGACGAGGCGCCGTAGAGGTAGACGGCCTCCTCCCCGCGGAACAGCGTGACGATGGCTGCGAGCGCCTCGCCTTCGTGGCGCGCGATCCAGAGACGGATGTCCGGAGCGGAACGCGAGGAGTCGCGCGGATAGGCCTCGGCGAGCGAAAAGAGCCGCTCGTAGTAGTGCTGGGGATGGAGGGCGATGCGATCGCGCAGGGCTGTCGCACGGTAGAGCCGATAGAATTCGCTCAGGTCTCCGAGACCGCCTTCTTCTATGACGACGCCCTTCTTCTCGGCGAGACGGATATTGTAGCGCCACTTGGGCTTCATCGCGCCCAGGAGCTCCTCCTCGCTTTTGCGGAGGTCGAGGAGCACCGTATCGGGAGGCTGGACGTCGGAGGCCGCGCGGACTAGGGGCTTGCCGAGGCGTGGGCGCTCGGGTTCCGGCGGAGCGATCGCATGCGCATCGCCATCCGCGGCTGTGTCGCCCTCCGCGCCTTCCGCCGCGCCGCCGCCCTCCTCGGCCAGGTACCAGGGCGGATCGAAGCGCAGGAAGAGGCAGCCGCGGGGCAGGAAGGGCCGGAGCGAGGCCGCGAGGCGGGACAGGAGCTCGGCCCGGCCGGCTTCGGCGGAGTCGCATTCGGGGCCGTGGGGGACATAGGCGAAGGACAGGCCCCGGGCGAGCCGCCGTTCGAGAACGAGGAGAGACGAGGAGCTGCCTTCGAGGCCGAGTGAGAAATGGCGAGCCTTCCAGCCGAACTCCGATTTGAAGCGGCCCCAAAAGCCCGATTGGAGGAATGCGCGCGACGAGTCGCAAAGATCGGCCGAAGCCTCTTCGAGCTGGATATTCATTGTTCGTGGCGTGCTGGCCTGCCGCGGCGCCGGCTCATCGGGAGGACGCCGCGGTCCGGCCTTCAGCCTACCTCGCCTTCGGGAACGCGTTCGAAGGCGAAGGGGCGCCCTTCGGCGAGAAGCCGCTTGCCGCCGATCAGCGCCGCGCCCTTCTCCGCGCGGATCGGCACGGAGAAGAAGGTATCGACGTCGATCTCGGCCATAGGCGCCGACGCGGCATCCTGGCCTTCGAGAAGTATCCTCGAGCCCGGAGCGGCTCCGGCGGCGTCGAGCACCTCCACGGCCTCCTTGCCGCCGCCCTCGCCGGCGGAACGGCGCGAGGCGGCGAGGAGCATGCCGCGGCTCTCGACCCCGCGCAGTTTCGCGCTCTTGAGATTGTTCACGAGAACGATGGTCTTGCCGAGGAGTTCTTCCTCGCGGTAGAAGGGCACGAGTCCGGATACGATGACCCGCTCGGCGCCCGAGCCGTCGTCGAGGGTCTCGATGTAGAGCTTGTCGGCCTTGGGATGGCGCTCGATCTTCACGATCTTGGCTGCCCGCAGGTCGACGAGCTTGGCGAAGCGCTCCTCTTCGGGCAGGTCGGCGAAGGGCCGCGGCGCCGGTTTCGCGGCGGCGGCTTCGCGGGCGGCGGCCTCGCGGGCGGCCGCCTCGCCGGCGGCGGGAAGGGTCGGGGCTGCGGGAGTCCCGGCGCGGCCGGCCGAGGGAGCACCGGACTCGGGCCTTCCCGCGGAGGCTGAAAGTCTGGCGGCGCCTCCCTGCTCCGCGGCGCTCTCGTTGCGGGCCTTGCGCTCGGACTGCGAGCCCGAGTAGCGCTCGCGCAGCTCGGCCACCTGCTCGTCCTCCAGTTTCCTGAACAGGACCTCGGGAGCGGTCACGGTCTCGAGGCCCTCGAGCTTGCCCAGGACGGACCACTCGAGACCGCCGGGCCCCATGCTCTTTCCGAGGAAGCCGGCCAGGCGTTCGGCCGCGAAGGGCATGTAGGGATGGATCATCACCGCCAGGTCGCGGAGGACGTAGCAGAGGTCGCGGATGAGGGAGGCCGCGGCGGCCGGGTCGCTCGTCCGCGTCTTCCAGGGCTCGCCGTCCTGGAAGCGCTTGTTCGCGAGGTCGGAGAGCTCGAAGACGGCGCGGAAGGCGTCGCGCAGCTCGGCGCGCTCCAGGTGGGAGGCGACGCGGTCCTCGATCTCCCTGGCCTTGGCCCAGAAGCCCTGGTCGCTGCCGCCTGCGGGGATGCTGCCGCCGAAATAGCGGGAGACGAAGGTGAGCGTGCGGTTGGCTAGGTTGCCCAGATTGCCGATGAGCTCGCCGTTCACCTTTTCCTGGAAATCGGACCAGGTGAAGATAGTATCGCCCTTTTCGGGCCGATTGAAGAAGATGTAGAAGCGCCAGACGTCGGCGGGGATGCCGGACTCGACGGCATCGGTGCCGAAGACGCCGACTCCCTTGGACTTGGAGAACTTGCCCGCCTCGTAGTTGAGGTACTCGGTCGAGGACATGTGGTGGAGCATGGTCCAGTCGCGGCCCGAGCCCAGGAGGCTGGAGGGGAAGATGACCGTGTGGAAGGGAATGTTGTCCTTGCCGATGAACTGGAAGAGCTCGACGTCGCCGGGCGACATCCACCAGGACTTCCAGTCGAAGCCGCGCTCGTCGCCCGCGCAGGCGGTCATCGAGATGTAGCCGATCGGCGCGTCGAACCAGACGTAGAAGACCTTGTCCTCGAAGCCGGCCTTGGGCACGGGGATGCCCCACTTGAGGTCGCGCGTGATCGCCCGCGATTTCAGTCCGTCGCGGATCCAGGCCTGGGTCATCTGGACGGCGTTGTTCGCCCAGAAGCCCTTGACGCTCGCCTCCTTCATCCACGCTTCGAGCTTGGGCCGGATGGCCGGCAGATCGATGTAGAGATGCGTCGTCTTCCGCGGCATCGGCGTGGCTCCGCAGGTCGAGCACTTCGGCTCCTTGAGCTCGGTGGGCTCGAGGAGCTTGCCGCAGTTCTCGCACTGGTCTCCGCGGGCCCCGTCGTAGCCGCAGTGGGGACAGGTGCCGCGGACGTAGCGGTCGGCGAGGAAGCGCTTGTCGTGCTCGCAGTAGAGCTGCTCGATGGTTTCCTGCCGGACGAGCCCGGCCTTGTCGAGGTCGAGGAAGATGGACTGGGTGATCTCGGTATGGCGCTCGGTGGAGGTGCGGCCGAACTTGTCGAAGGCGATGCCGAACCACGAGTAGATGTCGCGGTGCAGGATGTGGAAGCGGTCGCAGAGCTCGCGGGGCGTGACGCCCTCTTCGAGGGCCTTGGTCTCCGTGGCGGTGCCGTATTCGTCGGTGCCGCAGACATAGAAGGTATCGTAGCCGCGCAGACGGCAGAAACGCGCGAAGACATCGGCGGAGAGGACCTGGATGAGGTTCCCGAGATGAGGCACGTTGTTGACGTAAGGCAGGGCCGAGGTGATGAGCCGTCGTTTCATAGGTAGGAACAATAAACGCCGCGGCGGAAGACTGTCAAGCTTGGCGCTTGCCGAGGCCCGGGTCGGGCGAGGCCGCCGCGCCCGTCCGGAGCGAAGCCCGGCCGCCCATCGTCGCGCGAGCCTGTCCGGTCGCGCGAGCCTGTCTGGTCGCGCGAGCCTGTCCGGTCGCGCGAGCCGATCAGAAGGATATCGTCAGCTCCAGGCCGAGGGTGAAGCCGAAGAGAGCGAGGCCCGTGGTACCGTCTCGCAGTTGCGAGAGCCCTCCCTTGGCGCTGAGCGTGAGCCGCTCGGGGACGGTGAGCTTGGCGATGTAGTTCTCGTCGAACTCCCAGCTTATGGGAGGCGACGCCGCGTCGGTGGCCGTGTCCTGCAAGGAGACCATGAGCTCGATGGTGGTCCTCACGCTGGGCTTCCTGGTGGCGAGATCGCGAAGGTAGATGGAGACGATCGAGAATCGATCGCCCCCGTCCCCGGCATCGCCGCCGGAAGCGGTGTCTCCTGCGTCCCCCGCGACGCCGGAAGCGGAGCCGCCCGTGTCGGGCACCACCATGCGATAGAGATCGAAAAGCCAATGCCGCCGCACCCTCCGCGTGAGGTCGAAGCGGAGCGACTCGGCCCATTGGTCCTGCCCCGGCTGAGTCGCGATGGAGAACCGGTTCTCGGCCGAAAGGCTGTTCGCGTCGCCCGCGTAGAAGGTCGCGAGATGCTGCGACTGCAGGGTGATCCGGTCGCTCGACTCCCCGACGTACTTGCTTATGGAGCCGTTGATCGTCGCGTAGTACTCGTCGCTGTCGAAGGGCAGGCCGAGAGGATAGGCGCCCTGCGAGCCGAAGAGGTTGACCGCGGCGAACTTCGCGGTGGCGAGCCAGACGGCCGCGTCGGTGATCGTCGCGTCGCTGCGCACGAGCTGGCGCTGGAAGGCGAAGGACAGGGCCGAGGGGGCCACGAGGTCGTACCAGCTGGAGCCGAAGTTGCGCGACAGCAGGACGCCGGCCTCGGGTGTGTAGCTGGCCGAGGGTAGCGGCGATTGGGCTCCGCCGGTCTGCGCGGCGAAGTTTTGCGAACTCGCCCCGTCGACGAGCTCGGCGAAGGGGACGTTCTCGTACAGCATGGGTATCCCGGAGAGATCGCTCAGGGAGAGGTTCGCGTCCCCCGCGAGACTGTCGGCGGAGCCGTTGCGCTGGTCCGAGTAGGCGCGCTGGTAGTAGGGCGCCACCTTGAGGCCGCCGAAAAAGAGGGGGGCCGAGAGCCTCGCGACATCGGTATTCTGCCGCAAGCCCGTGCCCGCCGTCGTCAGCGATTGGGGCTGGGCGCTCGTCCCCATCGAGGCCGAGGCTATCTCCGCGTCGGGGCTGGCCTTGAGGCTCACCGCGAGTTTCTCGGAGCGGAGCTCGGAGTCGGACTGGAAGGCGGGCAGCACGTAGGAAAATCCGTTCACCCAGGCGCTGGCGTAGCTCCCGTCCCCTGAGGAGGCGGCCAGGGGCCTCGCGCGGTTCGTGACGTCTAGCTGCGCATTGAAGAGGCTTCCCGCGAGGCCGAGATTGCCCATCCATTCCTGGCTCAAGACACCCTCGATGTCGTCGGCGCCCGGCGACCAGGCCGCGCTCTGCTTGAGGTCGAGGACGGCTATCCGCGGAGCGCCGAGCCTGAGCGAGTCTTCGCGGCCGAAGGCGCCGCTGGAGGGATCGAAGTCGAACTTGTCGTCCGCCCGAAAGGGAGCCTGTGCCACGGGAAAGACGAGCTCGTGGCCGCCGCTCAGGGCCGGAGAGGCCTGTTGGCTGGCCGAGGCCCGCGCGTGGACCGAGACGCCCAAGGGACCGAAGCTCGTCCCGACGGTGCCTCCGCCGGCGGCGAAGGAGTCGTTCGAGAGGGCCGCGTTCGCGTCGCCCTTCAGGGAGAGGCCGCTCATGACGGGCGCCTTCTCGCCGCCGAGCCTGAACGTGGAATCGCTGTAGGCAATGTCCCCCTGGAAGTTGGCCGCGGCCAGACCGACCGAATCCTCGAAGAGGATTTCGTCGACCCAGAAGGACTCCGACGCGACGAGCCCGGTCGTGACGATATGTATGCGCGAGTCGTTGGCCAGATTCATGTTCATCGAGAAAGTTGCGGCGGCGAAGGGTATGGCCGACGAGCTCTCCGAAGACTGGTGGTAGACGCGGGTGTCGCCCGAGCCGTAGTGGACGAGGATCTTGTTCCAGCCCGTGGACAGCTCGTTGAACGGAATCGAGACCGACAGGAAGCTGCCGTCGGCCAGCGTCCCGTCGTCGATCGAGAGGGTCAGCGTCGCGCTCGATGTCGGCGAGACTTTATTGACGAAAAACGAGAAGGTCTTGAAGTTCTGGTAGGGAGGGAGGGTCTCGACCTTGGAAATGTCGACTTGGTTTACGCCTGTGGGGGGTAGCGGGGTCGGATCCTGGGAGTTCGCGACGTACAGGGCCAGCTGCGGCGAGCCGTCAGCGTGGAGGGCGTTCACGATGGTCGGGAAGGAGGAGACGAGCGAGGTATCGACGATCTGCTCGAGGGTGCCGGTCCAGGTGGAGGAGGTCGGGCGGAAACCCGTGATGTAGCCCGAGTCGGCCTCCATGCCCTCCATGCGATAGCGGCCCGAGGCCTCTTCCTGGGTGTAGGTGGCGGCGAGGGCCGCGTCGTGCTGGAGCGCTCCGCCCTTCTTCTTCTCGCCGGCGGTGAGGGTCACGGTGCCGGGGTTGGAGAGGCCGCCCGTGGCGTAGCTCGAGCCGGGCACCGACCACTGCAGGCCGAGGGCAGTCCACATGCTCTGCTCGTCCGAGGGCGTCCAGATGCCGCCGAGCCCGGCGAGTATGGTGCCCGAGCGGCGCTCGGCGCTTTCGAGGAGGTAGGTGACGGTGATGTTCTCGGCCAGGCCCGGCGGCGAGGCCAGGATGAGGCGGCCGTTCTCCGTGTCGACGGAGAAGGCGTAGTAGGGCACGCCGTTGCGCAGCACCTGGACCGAGCCCGGGACGAGGTCCTTGTCGACGGTGATGTAGCCCGGCGTGCCGTAGCTGCGCACGACGATCTCGTGGTCGAAGATAGGGGCGTTGGTCTTCGCCGTGGCGGTGCTCGAAAAATCGGTCGTGTAGATCCAGGGCATGGTGGTGAAGGGCTGGCGGTAGGTCGAGTCTTGCGGGCTCGTGCTGCCGTGCGTCACCTCGACGAAGCCCGAGGAGTCGATGCGCGTCGCGTAACTCGAGTCCTTCAAGCCCGAGGCGGTGTTCTCCACGAAGACCGAGGAATTGCCCGGGCTGGCCGTCGTGGGATAGCGGCAGAGTACCTGGCGCTCGGGGTCCAGGTTGCCGTTTGCGTCGCGGTAGTCGGGATAGTAGACCAGATCGCAGGACACGCCGCCGATGGTGACAGGGCTGGCGGCGCTGATGCCGTCGTAGGAAATCGCGACCCGCGTGGTCGCCGCGGTGTTGAGCGTGACCAGCCCCGAGAGAGCCGAGTAGGAATACTCGCTCGGATCCATCTTGCGGTAGGTCGCGCCGTCGCTCCCCGGCAAGGTTCCGTTGACGCTCTGTACGTAGACGACGAGATTGCCGGCGGGCACGCTGTTCGTCGCGAAGTACTTGCCCGTGATGAAGGCGTTGGCCGCCAGCACGGTGTCCGTCACCTGGGAGGTGCCGACGAAGTGCTTGGTGACGCGGTCGGCCTGGTCGTAGCGGACCATGGCGTTGCCCTGGAAGTCACCCGAGTCGATCCTCGCCATGGCGCCGAAGGAGCGGTAGGAGCCCTCGCCGAAGGAGAGGAAGGGCAGCTGGGGGAAGGATATCTTGTAGTTTCCGAGCCGCACTTCCTGCAGGAGCTCGCCCTCGGCCCCCTGGTAGCCCGCCGAGTAGAGGGCCTGGGTCACGTCGTCGCTCACGCGCGCTTCGACGAAATATCGCTTGAAGAGGAGAAACTTCATGTAGAGTTCGGGCGACTGGGTGAACAGAAGCGGCTGGGCCGAGGCGAGCCCCAGCGCCCCGTTCTGGGCCTGGAGGTCGAGGGTGCCGAGGAGGCTGGCTTCCCAGGAGCCCTTCACGAAAAGCTCGGCGTCGCCGCCTCCCATCGCCACTTGGAAGAGGCTGGAGGGCGCCTCGGGCTTGAGGCTGGTGGGAAGGCTCGGTGAGGACGCGGAATCCGGGCTCGGCGCGGCGGCGGATGCGCCCTGCGTCGTCTGGGCGGCGGCCGAGCCGGCCGCCCACGCAAGGAGCAGTGCGCAGAGACGGGCCGTTGCGCGGCGGCGGCTTTTCGTAACCATCGAGTTTCGCCATACTACTATCGTTTCGGCGCGAACGGAAGCCGACCCGGGTTTTCCGCGCTCCGCGCGATGCATCAAGGCGGGAGTTTCCATGATGGTCGTATCCATGCTTCAGATCGTCTTCGAACTGCCTGAGATCACTTCGATCAAGGACAAGCGGCGCGTGGTCAGCTCGGTCAAGGAGCGGCTTCGGAACAAATTCCGCGTTTCCTGCGCGGAAGTCGATCTCCTCGATTCGCTGCGCTTCGCGCATCTCGGGGCCGCCCTGGTGTCCAATTCCCGCGAGTTCGGCGAGTCCGTCATGCAGAAGGCCCTGAGCTTCGTCGAGGACGGCTTTTCGCTGCGCATCCACGACGCCCAGATACACTCGGAACTATTCTAGCTCGGGCCGATCGGGCTTTCGATCCTGGAGGATTGCAATGAGTCGCCTTTCGCTGAATATCGTGTGTTTCGGTCTCCTGGCCGCGGTGCTCGCCCTGCTCGGATCCTGCGCTTCGCTCGGAAGCGCCGGACCGGCCGCCCCGCAGCAGGCCCCGGCCCTAAGCTCGGCGCCCGGTTCGTCGGATGCGACCGAGGGAAGCGCTCCCGTTCCGTCTGCGGCGCAGGCGGCGCCCGCGGCTCAGGCTACGGCCGCGGCTCAGGCTCCGGCCGCGGCTCAGGCGGCCGCGGCTCAGGCGGCCGCACAAACCCAGGGCGCGGCTTCGTCCGAAGATCGCCTCGCCGAGATGGACAGCGACCTGGCCAAGGCGAAGGAGGCGGCCGACAACGATCACCTCGCCGAGGCGATGCGCGCCTACGTATCCGTGCTCGCCCTGGCCGCCGAGAAAGGCGGCCCCGCCGGCCGGACACGGGCCGACGGCGCGGCGGCGGCCCTGTCGCGCATCGGCCAGTCCCTCAGCCTCGAACCCGGAAGCGAGTGGGTCGACGCCGCGGGCACGCAGACGGCCGCGGGCACGCGAGGCGTGGGCTCGGGGAGCGGCCGCTCTCCCTCGGTCTATCTCTACGAGAATTTCGGGACGGGCAAGTCCCCCGTCGGCGACGTGCCCATCCGGTTCCAATTCATCAGGAACTCCGGTTCCATCGTATCGACGGTCACGACCGATGCCTTCGGCAAGGCCAACACCACCCTCGCCTCGCTCGCCGATCCGGGCTCCGAAGCGGTGATACGGGCTTACCCGATCGTCACCGCGAACGGCCGGAGCTACTCGTTCTCGAGCGTGTTCCGCGACTTCGCCTATCTTCCGCCGGCCAACGCCGCGGCCGTGTTCGCGATGGCCGACTCCGAGCTGGGGACCGAGGACAAGCCCCAGATTCTCGACGCGGCCATCAGGGCGCTCGCCTCCACGGGTCTCCGGCTCTCGCCCTACGACGGAGCGCTCGATCCGGAGGCCTTCCGCCGCGCCCTGGGAGGCGACGCCTCGGCCCTGGCCTCGCTCGGCATCGGCGCGAAGCTGCCCTACGCCGCTTTCGTCTCCGTCGACGTCGAGGCCGCCAGGCAGATCGTGCTCGACGGGGTGGCCTACAATCTTTTCACCGCCGTGGCGGATGTCGGCTTCCGCCTCGTGCGCAGCGACGGCAGCGTCGTCGCCGCCCTGCCCCTCGATCCGGTGAAGGGGCAGGGAGGCAGCAAGGAGGCGGCGATAGCCGACGCCTACAGGCGCGCGTCGAAGGCCCTGGCAGCCGCGCTCCAAGAGCACGCGAACGACATTCGCGCGGCCCTCGCGGCGAATTGAGCGCGCTTACCCTCCCCGCTCCGGCGCGCCAGTCCCTCAGGCTCCGCCATCTCCCTCCGGCCTGCGCCGGTCGCGGCCTTCCTTGCCCAAGAGCCGCGCCCTGGTCAGCCTTCCCTTGCCCGAGCGCTCGATCTCGAAGGCAGCCGACTCGGCGCGGCGGCTCTTCTCGGAGCCGTCGGCGAAGAGCTCGCCCTGAGCTCTTCCATCATCGGCGTCGAGGTCGCCGAAGCCCAGTCCGAGAAGCCGCAGGTTTCTCCGGCCGTCCCAGGCGCGGTCGAGAATATCGACGGCATTCCTGAAAACTTCCACCGATGACCGATAGGGCGCCGGGCGGGTGGCCCTGCGCGAGATAGTGGTAAAATCGTCGAAGCGCAGCTTGAGCGTCAGGGTTCTCGAGCTATGGTCCGAACTCCAGAGCCGGTACGAAATCTCCTCGGCGAGCCCCATGAGCACGTCGAGGATCGTGTCCCGATGCGCGGTGTCGCGCTCGAAGGTCGTCTCGGCGCTCAATGACCGCCGGCCGGAATCCGGGCCGAGGATTCCCGGATCGCGGCCGTGCGCCGCCGCGTGCAGGAAGCGGCCGGCGGCGTTCCCGAACAGCGAGGCGATCTGGGCCTCGCCCAGGGAGGCGAGCTGGGCGACGCTGACGATCCCGAGCTGCCGAAAGCGTTCCTGGGTCTTCTCGCCGGCGCCCCAGAGCTTGCCCAGGGGCAGCGCGAGCATGAAGGCCTCTTCCCGCCCCTCTTCCACGATGTAGAGGCCGTCGGGCTTGCGGAGGCCCGAGGCGATCTTGGCCACATAGGCGTTGTGCGCGACACCGACGGAAATGGTGAGACCGGTCTCCTCGAAGACCCTGAGCTTGAGCGCGGCCGCCGCCTCCGCGGGCGGGCCCCAAAGCCTCCGGGTGCCGGTCATGTCGAGGAAGGCCTCGTCGATCGACATCGGGCGGACCTCGGGCGTGAAACGGGAAAAAACCTCCATGACCCGGCCGGAGAGCTCGACATAGCGCTGCATGCGCACGGGGAGGAAGACTCCCTGCGGGCATCGCCTATAGGCCTCGGAGATGGGCATGGCGGAATGCACGCCGAACTCGCGCGCCTCGTAGGAACAGGTCGAGACCACGCCTCGCTTCCCCGGAGCGGCCCCGACGATCACGGGCCTGCCCGCGAGGCTCGGGTCGTCGAGCCGCTCGACCGACGCGAAAAAGGCGTCCAGGTCGACGTGGAAAAGCACGGCGCTCATCCTCCCGCCGATCCGGCCAGACGGGTAGTGTAGAGCACCGAGAAATCGCCTTCGGCCGGGGATCCGCCTCCGGCGAAGCGATACGGCACGAGAGGATGGAGATAGCCGCTTTTTACTTCGAGCGTCGCGTCGAAATTCCGAGGCACCGTGAGGGAAAAGCGCAGCGCCGGGCCGGGATTGACGCCCGCGTAGACGATCGCGCTCTTGCCGTCGAGGGAGACTTTATAGGGCAGGTCGCAGTCGTAGATCTGCAGTTCGCGCCGGCTCGACAGCCGGAGCTCGACCGAGTAGGGCGCCCGAGTCCAGGAAATGGCGACGGCGTCGTTGACGCGGTCGAGGAAGGCGCTCCTCGATTGTCCGACCGAGACGACGCGCTCGCCGTCGGGGCCGCCGAGGAGCACCCGATCCTGCGCCGAGCGATAGGGCAGCCGCTCGTCGCCGCGGACGAGGACTCCCTTCCCGATCCTGCGGGACGCGCTCATGATGGCCGAGAACCTCCCTTGATTCTGGTCGATGGACTCGGAGAGCGTGAAGGCGGAAGGCCCCGAGGCGCCCGGAGCGCTTCGGGCCGGCCCCAGGGCCGCGTAGGCGAGCGCGCCGCCCTCGATCGAGGCCGCGACCAGGGCGAAGACGAGGATCGCATGCCGCCGCGCGGCCGGGCCGTGGCGCGAGTAGAAGAGAAGGGGACTGGCGATGAAGGTGAAAAACGGCAGCGAAGTCGCGGCGATGACGAGGCCGTCGGTGACTGAGGGCGCCATGAGGCGGAGGTAGACGGCGTACTCGGGGCGCAGGATGAGCTCGACCGCCAGTAGTCCGATCGGAGCGTACATGAGGCAGAAGGCGATCAAGGTCGCGAACGGCCTGCGCGCGGCGAGGGAGATCGCGACGACGAAAAAGGCCCAGACGAAATAGAAGGAAAGCGTGAGACGTATCGCGCTGAAGACATAGATGTCGCAGGCGAGGCAGACGAGGGCGGCGAACTCGTAGAAATAGGGATTGGGAGTGAGGACGCGGCGCTCCACCAGGATGGACAGGATGGACAGGAACAGGAAAAAGCTCGCGCCCACCCGAGCCGCCGCGAAGAGGCGGGGCGAGAGCCGCCAGAAGGAGGATGAGCCGACGACGAGGCTGTCGAGGGCGCTCATTCCCCGCTCGAGGAGGACGATCGCGCACAGGGCGGCGAAGAGGGCCAGGAGCTGGGCCGCCATGACCGGTACGTGGTGGACGGCGGCCTTGAGCCGGGCCCGCCTGGTCACGCTCAGGACGAGGGCTGCGCCGACGGCGAAGGCCGAGAAGAAGACGAGGAAGGCGACGTACGCCGTCTCGCGCAGCGCGGCGCTGAAGGCGCCCAGCTGGAAGATCAGATAATGCCTGTCCCAGGACTCGTTGAAGCCCGCCTCGTTCCTCCGAAGGAGGCTTTGCATGAATTTCGTGAACTCTCCGCCGATCTTCGCCTCGTCGGAGGCGGGAGCCGAGCCCAGGCCGCGGATCGCCAGGGCGGGAATCCCGGCGGCCAGGTAGGGCGCGGCGGGTCCGTAGCTGTCTCCCAGGCCGAGGCGGAAGATCTGCATGCGGTTGGCTTCGAGGCGGAGGTCGAAGCCGGCAGTCTCGAGCGCCAGCCGCGTGCGGTCGTAGTGCCAGAAGGGCGAGAGCAGGCCCCTGCCCGCGTTTTCGACGCCGAGCGCGGCGGGCAACGCGTCCAGGCTGAGGTAGATCACGGCCAGGCTCTCGAGGCCCGCGGCCCGCGCGATCCAGGTGCTCGAGCCGAGCGAGGCTTCCTCGCCCGCGGCGCGCGCGCCGCGGCGTTCGGCGCCGAGAAAGACGAATCGGAGCGTCACCGGCGGCCGGCGGCCGGCGGCGCTTTCCGCGCCGAAGAACTCCGCCTCGGCGAGCGCGAGGGCGACTCCGGCCGCCCCGCCCTCCCCCGGCGCCGCGTCGATCCACGAGTCGACGGGCACGACCAGGGCCAGCTCGTCGCCGCGGTCTCCCTTGATTGTCGCCTCGACGATGCGCGAGTTCGAATAGCCTCCCGGCGCCTCGTCGAAGGAAAGCCGTGAAACGCCGAGGCCGTACTCTTCGCAGACGGTCTCGATATAGTCGAAGGCGCGGCGCTCCGATGCGCCGTTCTCGATGCGCGGGCCGAAGGCGCGGATATCCGCGAGGATGCCCGGGAAGCTGCGCGGAGCCGGCATTTCACGGCTCTGGCGGGCGGCCAGGGACAGGCCGCCGGCCGCCTGCAGGGGATGGCCGGAGAGCGCCAGGGCGCAGATCGAGGCGAGAAGCGCCGCCAGCGGCCTATTTTGCTTCACGCGACGAGGATAGGGAGGCGTACGCGCTTCGTCAATACTGTTTACCGCCTGCCGATAATACCATATACTGATCGCGGCGGCCGGAACGGATCGGCCGCCTATACACGCGGAGCTAGGGCCGGCTCGACGAGCCTCGCCGCTCCCGAAGGGCATTCGAATGCAGGAGCGCAAGAGTTGTATCGATCTCCCGGTGAAGCTCGTGCTCACCGAGGAAGGCACGACCTTTTTCATACGAAACGGAAAGAATCTCAAGAAATTCAAGCTGGCCGACAATGTCGAGGAGTACGGCATCATCCTCGACAACTTCACGCCGGCCTCGCTGCAGCGGATGATGCTCGTCGACTACATCTCCAAGGTCGAGATATCGAAGAGCGAGTTCATGTCCTCCCGCCAGGAGATCATGGATCTCTCGAAGCTGGTCGTCTATTCGATGCTCTACCGCCAATACGACAGCTACATCTTCGCGCGCGTGCTGGCCAGCGACGTCATCAAGAAATGGAACCGGCTCAATCCCGCCAACATCATCGACGACAAGACCAGGATCAACGACGCGTTTCTCCAATCGGTGCTCAAGGAAAAGGAAAAGGATCTCTACGACATCAAGCAGCAGATCCTCGCGCCCATGTACGCCTATATCAGCAAGAACTCCGCCCTCCTGCCCGAGGAAAAGAACATACAGCTCCTCCTGTCGGAGAAATTCCTCAACAACCTCCGCCCCTTCACCTGGTTCATCGTCGCCAAGTTCAAGGGCTCGGAGGGCTACGAGCAGCTCGTCAAGGACTTCCGAACCTCGCTGGCCGAGTACATGGAGAAGTCCAAGATAGCGGAGTACATCTCGCTCATGATCATGGAACTCGCGATGAACGCCGAGAACTCCAACCTCAAGCGCGAAGCCAAGGCCATCTTCAAGGGCGCGGTTGACATGAACGCGGTGCTTTTCGACCCGAACATCCGCCGCCAGGTCCTCGACTCGCTCGAGCGCAAGGGCGAACTCGTCTATCTCTCCTGGAAGATAGGCTCGCGGGGCGTCTCGGTGGGCACGCAGGGCAGGCTCCAGATCACCCTCTACAACAAGGAATCGGAGTATCAGTCGGTGAAGGAAATATTCGACGAGCACAAGAACGCCGATCTCAAGAAGAAGAGCCTCATGGACTTCTACAAGCAGCTTCCCGACGGCGAGGCGAACACCGAGCTCGGCCTGTACTACCTTTCCTATCTCTCGGAGGCCTGCGAGAAGGTGAATGTCAAGTTCGAGTCCCTGGTCAACCAGATGCCGGGCTCGGACCTCACGATCATCACGCTCGCGCTCTACCTCTAGCCGGGAGAGGCGCCTCGGAAGCGCTTATCGGCGCTCGAAGTCCGCCCTGCGGCGGCATACTTCCTTGACAGTCAATATCCTTTCAGATAGCCTTAAGTCGCATAGAATCTACCCCTGCATTACGGAGGATTACGGTTTATGGCCAAAACGAAGTATGTCTACGCCTTCGGCGGCGGCGCCGCCGAGGGCGACGGCGGCATGAAAGAGCTTCTCGGCGGCAAGGGCGCCGGCCTCGCCGAGATGACGAAGATCGGACTGCCGGTTCCGGCCGGCTTCACGATCACCACCGAGGTCTGCGACCTCTACTACAAGGCCGGCCGCAAGTGGCCCGCCGGTCTCGACGAGGAAGTGGCCAAGCAGCTCAAGGGGCTCGAGAAGAACGTCGGGAAGAAGCTCGGCGATCCCAAGGATCCGCTCCTCGTATCCGTGCGCTCGGGCGCCGCGATCTCGATGCCCGGCATGATGGAGACCATCCTCAACCTCGGTCTCACCGACGTCTCCGTCGAGGGCCTCGCCACCAAGACCGGCAACCGCCGCTTCGCCCTCGACGCCTACCGCCGCTTCATCATGATGTACGGCTCCACCGCCATGGGCATCGAGCGGGAAGAGTTCGACAAGATCTTCGGCGAGGTGAAGGAGTCCAAGACCCGCAAGCGCCTCGGCGTCCCGAACGGCAGCAAGGTGAGCGACACCGACGTCAACGAAGCCGAGCTCGTCGACGTGATCGCGGGCTTCAAGGCTCTCTACAAGCGGCACATCAAGAAAGACTTCCCCCAGGATCCGCAGGAGCAGCTCCGCGGCTCCATCGACGCGGTCTTCAACTCGTGGATGGCCGACAAGGCCGTCACCTTCCGCAAGGTCGAGAAGATCCAGGGCGTCAAGGGCACGGCGGTCAGCATCGTCCAGATGGTGTTCGGCAACAAGGGCGACACCTCGGGCACCGGCGTCTGCTTCACCCGCGACCCGAACAACGGCGTCGACGAGTTCTACGGCGACTACCTCATCAACGCCCAGGGCGAGGACGTCGTCGCCGGCATCCGCACCCCGATCAAGCTCTCCGAGTTCGAGAGGAAGGACCCGAAGGCCTACAAGCAGCTCCTCGACGTCCGCTCGAGGCTCGAGAAGCATTACAAGGACATGCAGGACCTCGAGTTCACCGTCGAGGAAGGCAAGCTCTACATGCTCCAGTGCCGCACGGGCAAGCGCTCGCCCTTCGCCGCCTTCAAGATCGCCGTCGACATGGTCAACGAAAAGCTGATCACGAAGGAAGACGCGATCATGCGCATCAAGACCAACGACATCGAGGGCATCTTCTACCCGATGATCGACAAGTCCCAGCCCCAGAAGCTCAAGGACGCCTACCTCGTCCAGGGCATCGACGCCGTCCCCGGCGCCGCCTGCGGCAAGGTCGTCTTCAACGCCAAGGTCGCCGAGGACTGGGCCGCCAAGGGCGAGAAGGTCATCCTCGTGCGCAAGGAGACCAGTCCCGAGGACGTGGGCGGCATGCACGCGGCCCAGGGCATCCTCACCGCCACCGGCGGCAAGACGAGCCACGCGGCCGTCGTGGCCCGCGGCTGGGGCAAGAGCTGCATCGTCGGCTGCGAGAAGCTCGACATCAGCTATGAGAAGAAAGCCTTCACCGTCAACGGCAAGACGGTCAAGGAAGGCGACTACATCACGATCGACTCTTCCGCCGGCAACGTCTACATCGGCGAGCTCAAGCTCGTGAAGCCCGAGCCCTCCGAGGCCTACAAGACCCTCATGGGCTGGGTCGACCAGATCAAGACCCTCAAGGTCCGCACGAACGCCGACACTCCCTACGACGCCGAGAACGCCCGCAAGCTGGGAGCCGAGGGCATCGGCCTCTGCCGCACCGAGCACATGTTCTTCGACACCGAGGCGCGCATCCTCGCCATCCGCGAGATGATCGTCGCCGACGACGTCGAGGCGCGCAAGAAGGCGCTCGCCAAGCTCCTGCCCTTCCAGACCGAGGACTTCCGCGGCATCTTCAAGGCCATGGACGGCTATCCCGTCACCATCCGCCTCATCGACCCGCCCCTGCACGAGTTCGTGCCGCACGACGAGGTCGGCCAGCGCGCCCTCGCGAAGGCGGTGGGGCTCAGCTACGAGCACGTCCGCCAGCGCGTCGAGCAGCTCCACGAGCAGAACCCGATGCTCGGCCACCGCGGCTGCCGCCTCACCATCACCTACCCCGAGATCCTGGACATGCAGGTCACGGCCATCATCAAGGCCGCCTGCGACATGACCAAGAAGGGCGTGAAGGTCGCGCCGGAGATCATGATCCCGCTCACGATCGACGCCAAGGAGTTCAAGCTCCTCGAGCAGAGAACCCGCGAAGTGGCCGGCAAGGTCATCAAGGAAGCCGGTGTCCAGCTCTCGTACATGGTCGGTACCATGATCGAGGTGCCCCGCGCCGCCCTCCTCGCCGACCAGATCGCCGAGACCGCGGAATTCTTCTCCTGCGGCACGAACGACCTCACCCAGATGACTATGGGCATCTCCCGCGACGACGCGGGCAAGTTCCTTCCCGACTATGTCGACGAGAAGAAGGCCGGCGTGTTCAAGGCCGACCCCTTCCAGAGCCTCGACCAGGAAGGCGTGGGCATGCTCATCCGGATGGCGATAGAGAAGGGTCGCTCCACCCGCAAGAACCTCAAGGTCGGCATCTGCGGCGAGCACGGCGGCGATCTCAACTCGGTCAAGTTCTGCCACCGCGTGGGCATGAACTACGTCTCCTCGAGCCCCTACCGCGTGCCGGTTTCCCGCCTCGCCGCGGCCCAGGCCGTGATCGAGGACAAGAAGGCGGCATCCAAGGCCAAAGCCGCCACCAAGGCCAAAGCCGCAGGCAAGCCGGCGGCGCGCGCGGCTTCGGTTCGCAAGGCCAGCACCGTGAAGAAGACGAGCGCCGCCAAGCCGGCGGAGAAGAAGGCCACGCGCGCCGTCGCCGCGAAAAAACCCGCGACGCGCAAGGCCAAGTAAACATAGTTTCAATGATGCCGTCCGGAGGCTCTCGGAGTCTCCTGACGGCCTTCGAATTCGGCCGCGACGGCGCAGGACCCAGGGTCCCGCCGCCGCGGCTGTTCTTTTAGAATTGTCGCTTGGAATCGAGCAGTATGGTCACGGGGCCTTCGTTGGTGGACGCCACGCGCATGCTGGCCTGGAAGATGCCCGTCTCGACCTGGGCGCCCAATCGGCGCACGAGCGCGACGGTACGCTCGTAGAGGACCTGGGCGGCAGCGGGCTCGGCGGCCTCGGAATACGAGGGCCGACGGCCCTTTCGCGCATCGGCGTAGAGCGTGAACTGCGAGACGAGGAGCAGGGCGAGGTCATCGCCCGCGAGGGAACGGTTCATCTTGCCGGCCTCGTCGGGGAAGATGCGCAGGTTGACCAGCTTGTCGGCCATCCACGCCGCGTCGGCTTCGGAATCGTCCCTGCCGACGCCGAGATACACGAGGAGCCCCGCTCCGATCGCTCCCACCGCCGCGCCTTCGACTTCGACCTTCGCTTCGGACACCCGCTGCACCACCGCTCGCACGCCGACGCTCCTTCGCTCCCGCTGCGCGGCCTTACGCGGCCGCCGCGGCCTGCCGCGGCGGCCGCGGACCGTTCACTTGTCCCGCAGCAGCTCGTGTATGGCCGCCACCTCGAGCTGCACCGTGCCGGTGGAGCTGCGTATGACCCCGAGGACTTCCAGGGGGCGGTCCACCCGCACGGGGATCCCGGCGCCCGCCAGGGAAGGGACTATCCCTTCGAGGCTCTTCTTCTCGTCGTAGCCGACGAGAAAATCGAAAGCGAGGCGCTCTCCCTGCGGCCTGACGTTGGCCGCCATGCCGCGCCAGACGACCGAGCATCCGTCGTACAGGAACGGATCAGCGGCCACCTGGACGAAGGTCGGGGCGTCGCGGACGGTGCGGAAATCTGGCGCGCCGACGAAACTCTTGAGGGTCCTGGCCTTGTCCTTGATCGCGGCGCTGGCGTTCGATCCGAGCAGACGGTTGATCTCGACCAGGGCGGCGTCGTCGCGGTACTGCTGGAAATACGCCTTGGCCGCCTCGAAGTCGGCGAGGGTCTGCCGGTCCGTCAGGAGATAGCGGAAACTGCCGCCCGTGGTGACCGGCGCCGCCTTTTCCGCCGCGTTGAGCGAAACAGCGGCCACCTCGGGCCTCGCCACGCGGGGCGCCGCAAGGGCCGCCAGGACGCGCGAGATCGCCGGGCCGAGGGCGACCGCCCCGCCGGCCAGCGCGGCGCAGAGCGCCACGCCGGCCAAGAGGCCGACGAGCCGGGGGTTCATGCGCCTGGAACGGGGGTACAGAGCGGCGATCCTGCCGCTTTCGACGAGGGCGGCCAGGGCCTCGGGCGCCGATTCCCTGCGGAGGATGGAAAGCGCGCGCCGGGCGTCGCGATGGCCGGGCTTGCGCTCGAGCACGGCGAGATAGGAGGCCACGGCCCTTTCGGTCTCGCCCCGGCGCACATGCAGCGCCGCGAGCGCGAGTTCGATGTCGATATCCTCCGGAGCCAGCTGCTCGGCGCGCTTGAGGTAGGTGAACGCGCCTCCGGCGTCGCCTCCCCGCAGGCAGGAAGCGCCGAGCAGGTAGTAGAAGCGCGACGATTCCCGATAGACGGGGACCTGGGGCTCCAGGAGCGGGATGAGTTCGGAATAGCGCCCGGCCGCGAAGAGCCGTTCGGCGCGGTCGAGCGCTGTCTTGGCCATGTCGACTAGTAGCCCTTCTTCCGCTCCTCGAGGCGGTCGAGTATTTTTTGCCAGGCGGCGAGCTCGTCGGCCGAAATCGGCGTCCCGGAAGCCAAGGCGCGGTCGATCCTGCCGATCAGGTCCCGAGCGGCCACCATGTCCGTTTCCAGGGCCGTCGTCTTGTCCGGGGCCGAGGCGCCGAGGACCGTCGAGCCGAAGATCGCCTCGGTATCGCCGGAGGCCCCGGCCTTCGGGTAGCCTTTGCCGTTGAACGACCCCATGACGAAGCTCAGGCGCCTCACCCCGCCCCGCGACACGAGCGCAGGCTCGTAGTAGAGCGCCATCGCGGAGTCGTCGATCGAATACGGCATGAGCGTGAAATCGCGCTGAGGGTTCACGTCGAAGCCCCAGGGCGCGTCGGAAAGCCGCTTCCAGTTCGCGAGGATGACCTGATCCGGACGATCTATGCCGGGGCCGGCGAGCTGGACCATGAAGCTCGCCTTGTCGCCGGGGGTCTCGATCCAGGTATCCGGGGAGGAAGGGGCGATCGAGGTCTCCTGCGTTATGCGAGCGCGTTGATCGGTCGCGAAATGGATGCCGGACTTCTCGGCGAGGCAGGTATCGAGGAGATAGCGGAGGCCGAGCCGCTCGTCCCGGTCGGAGACGTTCTCCAGCTCGAAGGTGACCCGCAGGCCGTCGGCGAGGGTCGAACCCTCCGAGCGGGCGAAGTCGAGCAGCTCGCGGACGACGCAGACCGCCGAGCGGAACTCGATCCGGACGCCGGTGTCGGTGCGGGAGGCGGAGACGCGATAGTCGGAATCGTCTCCGAGGCGAACGAGATGGCCGTCGATCGAGAGGGTCGCGAAACTCGTGCGAGGGTCCTGATCGTAGAACAGGGCCACGTAGCGGCTCTTGGCGACGTCGACGAGCCTGTACAGCGACAGGCGGCCGTTCGACTCGTTGACGACCAGGCGGACGAGCCCTTCCTTGGCCTCCAGGCCGAAGACCGCGGAGGAAAGCGCGAAGCCGAGCAGCAGGGCGAGCGAAACGCGGAGGAACCTCACTTCGAACCCTCCTTCGCCAGCTGCTCAATATAGAAGTCGAGGAGGTCCAGAGCCCTGGCCTTCGCGTCGAGGGCTTGGGCGCGGTAAGGATCGGGCCCGGTCGGGACGGCCGTCGCCTGCGGGACCGCCGCGCCCCGGGGCTTCCTGAGGGCCTCGAGCTCGGCCTGGGCCGAAGCGAGCTTGCTGCCCAGGTCGGCGACCTGGGAGCGCAGATCGGCGACGGTCTTGTCCTGATCGGTCGAGGCCCCGCGCCTGGAATCGGCGAGCTGCCGCTGGTACAGGGCGATGGACTGGTCGTAGGCCTTCTCCCTGCGCCGGAAATCCTCCGCGGCGCGGAGGGCCTCCTCGTGGCTCCAGGTGAGGAGCCTCAAGAGCTCGCGCTCCCGGTATTCCAGGTCGATCAGGGAGCGGCGATAGCTGGCCGCCTCCACCTTGACGCTGGCGGGATATTTTTCGATCACTTCCGAGAAGGCCCTTTCGGCCTCGTCGAGCCGTCCGAGGGCGTAAAGGCACTCGCCGCTCCAGTACAGGGCCGAAGGCATGAGATCGCTCGCGGGGGCGGCCCGGGCGAAGGCCGCGAACACGAGCAGCGCCTTCTGGTACTCGCCCTTGGCGTAGAGGATCCTCCCCCGCTGATAGAGCATGTCCGGGACGTGGGGATTGGAGGGATAGGCGGCGAGGAAGGCGTCGATCGAGGCGGCCGCGCCTTCCTGATCGCCCACGCCGAGATAGGCGAGAGCCGACCAGTACATGGCGTCGGGCCGCTGGGCCGATGCGCGGGGATCGGCCAGGAGCTGGCCGAAAGCGTCGAGCGCGGCCCGATACCTGTTCTGCGCGAAGAGGGACTTGCCGCGCTCGAGGAGAGTCCGGGAATCCTCGGCCGTCGAGGCTCCCGCGCTACCGGCGGTCTGCGCGAGCGCGACCGACGACAGCACTGAGACCGTGAACAGGACGAGAAGAAGCCTTCGGTGGCAGCAGCGCATGGACAAGCCTCCGATTGATTATCGGCGCGAAGCGGGAAAAAATCAAACGCGCCGCGGTCGGTCGCCCTCGCCCGCGAGCTCGTAGGCCGCGCGGACGGCGGCGAGTTCCGCGGCGGGATCGGAGGCCGCGAAAAAGGCGCTGCCCATGACCAGCACGTCGGCGCCCGACCGGGCCACCGCCTCGAAGGTGGAGCGGTTGATCCCGCCGTCGACCGAGATGAGGAAATCGAGCCCGCGGCTCGCGCGGATCTCGGCCAGGCGGCGCACCTTGTCGAGGCAGGAAGGAATGAGCGCCTGGCCTCCGAATCCGGGGTTCACCGTCATGACGAGCACGAGATCCACGTAATCGAGCAGTTCTTCCAGGGCGGAGACCGGCGTCGACGGGACGACGGAGACGCCGCTCTTCGCGCCCGAGTCGCGGATGGATCGTGCGAGGCGATGGGCATGCACGCAGGCTTCGAGATGGAAAGTCAGCCAGTCGGCCCCCGCTTCCAGGAAAGCCGGCGCGAAACGCTCGGGGTGTTCGGTCATGAGATGCACGTCGAGGGGCAGGGAGGTGAGCGGCCTGAGGTCGGCGGCCATCTTGCGGCCGAAGGTGATTTCGGGCACGAAATGCCCGTCCATGACGTCGAGGTGCACCCACTGCGCCCCCGAGGAAGCGATACGCGACAGCGCCGATCGCATGTCGGAGAAATCCGCCGACAAGACCGAGGGCGCTATGATCGGGGTTTCCATGCGGGCGGATGATATCACACATCGCCGCGCGGCGCTAGCGCCGCGACGCGTTTCAGCGGCCTCGCGGGCGCAAAAAACGGAATGCGCGCCCGCTCGACCGGGGATTCGCGCGGGACGCTTCCAATTGACTACCCGAGGCGTATCGGATAGTATCGAAGTGTCATATCCTTACGAATATAATCGGATGAGCATGGCCGAGCAGGAAAGCGTTTCCGCCCTTTTGTCGAACGCGTACGAAAGCCTCAGAAGTGTCGACCTGCCCGGAGCGACCGCCTTTCTCGACCGCGCGCTGGACCTGGACTTCGAGGACCCCGAGGTGCTGTGGTCGCTCAAGTGCCGCAACTTCTGGGTCGAGCGGGCCGAACGGATCGAGGGCACGAACAATCTCTTCGAGCGCGGAGAGTATCTCGTCGCCCAGTGGAAGAGCTTCGTCTCCTTCGCGGCCAAGCTCGACGGCGACTTCGAACGGGCGTTCTACGCGTACAAGCGCTTCGCGTTTTCCCTCGCGCTCGCCCAGTACCGGGCGCTTTCCTCGGAGGACAAGGAATCGCACGAGGCCGAGCTGGCTCTGAGGATCGGCCGCTGCCTCAAGGGTTCGGGCGACTACGACGCCGCCCTCAGGCAATTGGAGGCTGCCGCGCGCGAACGCAAGGACGACGCGGAAGTCCTCGCCGAGCTCGCGGACGCCTACGCCCTGAGCGGGGAGGCTCGCTCTTCGAAAGCGCTCTTCCGCGAGGCCTTCTACCTCGCGCCGCAGCGGATAGACATCGAGCTGCTCGAGGCCGAGATGATCAGGAGACTCGCGGCCAAGGTCGCGGCGATGGGATACTCGGGCCCGGAGCTCGCCGAGTGGATCCCCGTCTACGGGGCGCTCCTGGGCGTCTTCACGGTGAAGCGGGAACTGAAGGCCGTCGAGGTAGGCAAGCTCCGGCAGGCCATCTACCAACTGGAGAACGAGGTCAAGGAAGGGGGCGACAAGCGCTCCCATCTCGTACCTCGCCTCATAAACCGATATTTCTGGCTCATCGACCATTGCATCGCGGCGAAGGACGATAGAGCCAAGGTCGACGAGATCCTGCTCAAGATACGGATACTCGATCCGTCGATCTACAAGCAGTACACAGCCTAGGAGAGGAGACCATCATGGCCGAATCGCAGCTCGCCCAGAAAATCCAGGATATGCTCAACGAGGAGAAATGGACTCGCGCGGCTCTCAGCGCCTATTCGGTTGCCAACCTCAAAGAGCTCGACGCGCTGCTCCAGGATGCCATACGGGACAAGGCGACGGAAGAGATCAAGACCTTGTGCGACGAGCATCTCGGGCACACCAAGACGAGCGTCATCGCCCTCTATCTCTCGGGCGTGATCTCGCTCATGAGGCAGCAGCTCGACGATTCCTCCATGGTGGCGCTCATCGACATCTTCGCGGACAACAAGCGCTGGAACATCGTCGAGTTCGTCTGCCAGCGCATGCTCGACTACGGCGAGAACCGGACCGCGCTCCGCAGGCTCGCCGAATGCTACGAGAGCGAAGAGCGCAGCGACGACAAGTACACGGTCTGGGAACGCCTGGTGCGCGTGGACTACGAGGAGGCCGACATCGTCAAGGCCCTCGCGGAGCGCCGCGAAAAAGAGGGCAAGACCGACGAGGCCGTGGACTTCTACAAGAAGGCCCTCCATAGATTCATCAACAAGGGCCTCGGCTCCAACGTCAAGGAAATCTGGACGAAGCTCCTCGAGTACTGCCCCCAGGACATCGACTTCTTCCTCCACGTCCAGCGGAAGATCGCCAAGCAGCTTTCCGAGGACAAGGCGGCCGGGCTGCTCCTCGACCTCTACCGGCACTACAAGGCCGCGGAGGACTGGAACACCGCCCTGGACATCCTGCGCGTCGTCATCGAATACGACGAGAAGAATCCCTCGCTCCGGAAGGAAGTCGTGGAGTGCTACCGCGGCAAGTACAAGGAGCACTCCCATCTCGACGACTACATCAGGCTTTCGAACATCACGCAGTCCTACCGCGCGATCCACGAGGCGATGGCCGATTTCGAGAAGCACATCGCCTTCGACGCCGGCAACTTCGTCTACCACCGGACCTGGAACATCGGACGCATCGCGAGCATCAAGGGCGACGACATCGTGATCGACTTCGCCAAGAGCCGGGGCCACAAAATGTCGCTCAAGATGGCCATCGACAGCCTGACCAGCCTCGCGAAGGAGCACATCTGGGTGCTCAAGGCCGTCTGGAGCAAGGATAAGCTGCGCGAGAAGGTCAAGGACGATCCGGCCTGGGCCCTGCGCATCATCATCAAGAGTTTCGACAACCGGGCCGACCTGAAGCGCATCAAGGCCGAGCTCGTCCCCTCCGTCCTGACGGTCAGCGAGTGGAATTCCTGGAGCACGAAGGCGCGGGACATCCTCAAGACCGATCCGATCTTCGGCAACGCCACCGACGACATAGCCACGTTCATAGTGCGGGACCGTCCGCTCTCCTTCGAGGAGAAGGTCTACAACCAGTTCAAGGCCGAGAAGAGCTTCTTCGCGCGGGTCCAGTACCTGCGGGACTTCCTCAAATCCGGCGAGCCCGACTCCGAGTTCTTCACGGAGATGTTCGCCTTCTTCTCCGGGTTCGTGCGCTCCTACCAGGCGGTCAACGAGATGGTCGTCTCGTCCTATCTCCTCCTGAAGGACCTGGCGGCGAAATATCCCCATCTCAAGGCAGCCGCGACGACCGGCTTCGCGGAGCTCTTCGAGGAGATCGACGATCCCGTCGCGATCTACGACTCCATCAAGGACACCGAACTCAAGCACGCCTTCCTGACCCACATCAAGAATTTCGTGCCCGACTGGCCCGATGTCTACATCCGCATCTTCCCCTATTCGCTCAACGCGGGCATGCTCGAGACGCTCAAGTCCTCGGGCCATGAGGACAAGCTCAAGCGCATGGTCCTCGACATCATCGAGAACTACCGCGATCACCGCGAGGCCTTCATCTGGGTGGTCAAGAATCTCAAGGACGAGTCCTGGTTCTCCGAGATGGGCCTGGCCTACGAGAAGATCCTCATCACGCTCGTGCACATCCTCGACATTTCCTTCAAGGAGATCGAGAGCCACCGCGACACCACGGAAAACCGCAAGATCAACAAGCAGGTGCAGACCATCCTCTTCAAGGACGCCGAACTCGAGACTTTCCTGCTCGAGTCGCCGCCCGAGAACATCGAGCGCGTGTACACCCTCGTGAGCGAGGTCAAGGATCTCGATCCGGCGGTCAAGCTTTCGCTGCGCCGCAAGATCATGGAGAAATGGCCCGAGTTCAAGTTCGGCGGCGAAGAGGAGAAGCAGATCGTCTCCCGCGGGCTCATGGTCACCGCCGACAAGTTCGAGGAGAAGCAGCGGCTGCTCACCACCATCCTCGACGTCGAGGTTCCGGAAAACCAGAAGGAAATCGCCTACGCGCTCTCCCTGGGAGACCTCAGGGAAAACGCGGAATACAAGGCGGCCAAGGAAAAGCAGGACGAGATCAACGCCAAGGTGGCCAAGCTCAAGAACGAGATCGAGCGGGCCCAGCTCTTCGACAAGTCGACCATTTCCACTGCCAAGATATCCTTCGGCACGATGGTCACGCTCACGAACGAGATTTCGGGCCAGAGCGAGGTGTACACGATTCTCGGCCCCTGGGAGTCGGACCCCTCGAACAACGTCATCTCCTACCTGTCGCCCCTGGGAAAGAAGCTCCTGAACCACAAGCCGGGCGAGCGGCTCAATTTCACGATCCATGAGCGGAAGTTCCAATACAAAGTGGAGAAAATCGAGGCGGTCCGGCTCTAGCAGCTCGGCCGAGGAGGGCGATGAAAATGCGTACACGGTGCGTGACGACCGCCCTTCTGGCGGTCTTTCTGACCGCTGGATCGTTCTGCCTTCATGCGGCCGATTCATCCTTCACGGGAGACGGGAATGCGACCGACGTCGTAGTGCTTCTCGACGTGTCGCAGAGCGTCCTGCCCTACTTCAACGATGTCACCGACTACGTCGTGTCGGACGTGGTCAAGAACTACCTGCGCTTCGGCGACACCTTCCACCTGCTCTCCTTCGGCGACACGACCCAGGTGGAGATCGCCGAGAAGGTGACGGACGCCGCCAGCGTCAAGTCCTTCCTCGGACGGCTCTACCTGCTCTATCCCCTGGCCCGCCACAGCGACTTCGCCGGGGCGCTATCCTATCTCTACCAGTACCTCTCGGACTTGCCCGAAAGCAGGCCCAAGGTCGTGGTGGTCATCACCGACGGCGTCAACAACCCGCCCGAGGGCAGCCGCACCTACGGCATGAGCCCGGACAAGGTCGCGGCGGATATCGAGGCGACCGCGGCGAAGATCCGGGCCAACGGCTGGCCGGTCCATTTCATCAAGCTGCCCCTGCTGCCGCCGGGATCGAAGACGGCCGTCTCCAGCTCCCAGGTTTCGCCCTCCGAGGTCAAAGGCGGCCGCTCCTACCTCGACGACGCGGCCAAGTCCATGGATGCGGATGTCTCCGTCTTTTCCTCCGCCGACAAGGCCGATCTGGCGAGCATGAGCCTCGCCTTGCCGAGCGTGGAGTTTCCGCCGGACCTCGGCAAGAAGGATTACGCCTTCAGCTTCCCGCTCAAGATCACCAATAAATCGGTCTCCTCCCTCGGCCTCGAGCTCGATCACGTGCAGCTCGACAACATCGACATTCTTTCAAGGAAATCCTTCCTGACCCTGGCGCCCGGCAAGAGCGGGACCATGAATGTTTCCGTGCTTCTTCCCAATTCTCTCGCCCAGGGGCACGAGCGGCTCGACGTGGCGCTCGTCTTCTCCAATGGGCTGCGCGTCAACCCGCAGCATGGCATCATCGCCCTCACGCTCCAGCGGAGCATACTGGCGGCGCTCTTCCGCTCCAGCGCCAAGGTCGCGCTCTTCATCGCCCTCGTGGCGATAGGTCTCTTCCTCGCCTTCCTCTTCGCGATTCTCCTCAGGCAGATACCGCGGCGCTCTTCCGAAGCCCCGGTCATCGCCGCGGTCCGCGAGAGCGCCGAACGCTCCGCGACTCGAAAGCCCGCCTCGGAGGTCCTTGCCGCGGCGACTGCCGCGGGCGCTTCGCCGGCGGCCGGGCCCGCACGGCCCGCGACCGCGGCTTCCAAGCCTGCCGTCGCGGCCTTGGAGACCGCGGCCGCAGGAGCCTCTTCCGATGCGGCCTCCCTCCTGGCCGACTCGGCCTCGGCTCGCGCCGCGGCCCGCAGGTCGGAGCAGGCCGCCACGACCGGCCTGCTCGCCGAGGCGGCCCGATCCGCCGCCACCGTGGAGCCGTCGGCCGCTCGCGCCGCCCCCTCGGCCTCCCCCTCCCTGCTGCCGAGCGCGGCAGAACTCGCAGCGGCCAAGCGCGGCGAAGCGCAAAAGGAAGCGGCCCTCCTGGCCGAAGCGGCCGAGGCGCGTTCGCCGGCGCACCAGGCGGCCGCGGCCTCGGCCCGCGAGGACTCGGCGGTGCCGAGCTTCGCGCCGCGCGTCGTCAAGACCGGAAGCATCTCCGTCGAGCTGCGCGTAGAGGGGCAGAATCCCCATATCGGCACGCGTAACGTCCACAAGCTGCATGCCGGCTCGTTCAAGACCGTGGGCGGCGGCCGCAGCGATTTCCTGGTCTTCCTGATGACGGTGCCCGGCAAGGTCGCCGAACTCCACTTCGACGGCGAGAGGCTCACCCTCGTTCCCCGGCGCCCGGAGTTCTTCCCCGACGGGGCCTCCCCGATAGAGGACTGCCTGGGCAAGGAGATTCGCATGCAGGGCAAGCGGGGATATCCCCTCATCCTGCGCTTCCTTCCCTTCGAGCGGTCCGCCGACAAGATGAACCGTCTCCTGCATTGCATCGAGACTCCCGGGCTCTTCACCACCCCCGAGGTTTAGCAGGCTGTCGGGATACGCGAAGCGGTAGGCGCCGTTGGCGCCGATCGGTGCGGCGCTCGCTCGATCATAGCGAGGCGAGGACCGCTGCCGCGGCCCGGCGAATGACCCCCGAGGGATCGTTTTTGGCCAGCTCCGCCAGGATGGGCTTGAAGGCGGTCACTTTGCTGTTCCTGGCCCAATCCACCGCGGCGATCCGTATGAGATAGTCCTTGTCCGCCAGGAATATCTTGGCGAGAGGCCCGGCCTGGGGCGCGTCCGTGGCGTAGGCGATCGCCCGCGCGAAATCGGTGTAGAGACTTCGGTCCTTGTCCGCCGCCGCGGCGGTCAGGGTCTTTTCCAGGAGCGGCATCGAACCGCCGGGGTCCTTGCTCGCCAAAAGCCCGAAGCAGAGGGCTCGGACTTCGTAGCTCTGCTTCTCGTCCTTGACCCGAGTCTGCAGGAAGGCGAACGCGGGCCCGCCGAGCTGGGCGAGCGCCTTGTAGGCTTCGATCTGCACAGGACTCGAAGGATCGCTCGTGGCTTTGTACTTGAGGAAGGGAAAGGCCGAAGCGATTCCGCGCGAACCGGTCGCCTTGCAGGCGGCTATCCGCACATTGACCACGGAATCGCGCAGAGCCTGGACTATCGCCGCGTCCGACTGGGGCGAGGAAAAATGCGACAGGGCCTCCACCGCGGCCGCACGGACATAGGGATCGCCGCCGTTGGCCGCCTTGACGAGCGAAGGAACGGATACGGGATCCTTTATCTTGGCGAGAGATTGGCAGGCGAAGATTCGGCTGGTCATGGGCTCCTGGCTGTCCTCGACTATCGAGTCGAGTTTCGCCGCCGCCTTGGTCGAGCCGATTTCTCCCAAAGCCTTGATGGTGTCTTCCCGCAAGTTCTGGTCGAAGCTATCGCTGTCGAACCAAGAGAGGAGCTGGGCTTCCTCGGGCGCGCCTCCGGCCCTGCCCATGAGTTCGATCAGCGCCGGCAATAGATTCTTGTCGTCTTCCTTGACGAGGACGGAGGAGAAACTCAGAGCCTGTTTGGAGCGAATGGCCGCGAGATAGGAGAGGGCGCCGTAGACGAGAGAGCCGCTTTCCGAATCGCGGTTGCTCACGAGTCCGATGGCCGTCTTCTCCGCCCCGTTCCATTTCAAGTCGGCGAAAAGTCCCAGGATGTTCTCGCGAAGCTTGTCGTTCGTGGATTGGGTGAAAAGATTGAGGAGATCGGCGTTGAACTCGCCGTCCTTTTCCCGATCCAGGCTTCCGAGCAGATCGATGATCTCGGAATCGATGCCGTAGAGAATGGTCTCGCGGCGCCTTTCCGCAAGCTTGGCTTTCTCGTCGACCGCTGCGGTCGTCGCTGCGGTCGTCGCAGCGGCGGGCGCCGTCGCCGGCTTTGCCGCGGGCGCGGGCGTGGCCGCAGGCGTGGCCGCCGCGGGCGCGGGCGTGGCCGCAGGCGTCGCCGCGGGCGTGGCCGCCGCGGGCGTCGCCGCAGTCTGGGCGACAGCGGAGGAAAGCCCGGCCGCGAGAAGACACAGCATCAGCACCGCGACGAGCGCGGCATATCGGTACGGCATCACTTCATCTCCTTTCCTATCCTTCGGGCACCCGCGAAGGAATCCTTCCAGCACGCTTCGGACAGCGACGAGATCACCACGCCGCGCCGCGGACCCTGCGAAACGGCATTGATGAAGGAATCGCTGGACAGGGCTATGGCCACATGATCGACGCGTCCCCTGAAAGAAAACAGCAGAATGTCTCCCGGCCGGATCTCGCCCGAGACGGATCGGCCGACCGAGGCGAAATCGGCGCTTTTCCGCGGCGCTTCGTCGGGGGGCAGGGAACCGGATTCCACGACGACCCGGTGCACGAAACCGGAACAGTCCATGGTCGAGGGACCGTCGGCCCCGTAGGCATAGGGGGTCCCGATCCATCGCAGCGCATTCGCGACCAGCATGAGGCGATCCGCTTCCCGCGCCGTGGGCAGGAGCCGCGATGCGGCTCGACCGTCCTCGAAACGGAAAAGAGCCGCCGAGAGCGCGCACAGGGCGGCGAAAAGCGCGAGGAGCAGGATCATCGCCCGCCTAGAGAAGCCCACCGCGGTAACTCCCGAGGAAATCGCCCTTGAAGGCGGTGAATTCCCCTCGATCGATGCTCAACCTGATCTTCCTGACCAGGTCATGGAGGAAGTACAGGTTATGGTAGGTCGCCAGCATGGCGTAGAGTATCTCCTTGCTCTTGAAGAGATGGCGGAGATAGGCGCGGCTGTAGCTGCGACAGACCCGGCAGGAGCAATGAGGGTCGGGCGGGGAAAAGTCCCGCTCGTACTGCGCCTTCTTGATCGACAGGGGGCCGAAGGCGGTGAAGAGCTGGCCGTTGCGCGCCGTTCTCGTCGGGAAGACGCAATCGAAGATGTCGATGCCGTTGCCGACCGCCTCGAGGATGTATTCCGGCGTCCCGATTCCCATGAGGTAGCGCGGCTTGGAGGCCGGGAGCATCTCGGAAGTCTGCGCGAGATAATCCGCGAACACTTCGAAGGGCTCGCCGACGGAGAGGCCGCCGATGGCTATTCCGGGCAGATCGAAGGAGAGTATCTCCTCGGCGCTCTGGACACGGAGCTCCTTGTAGAAATTGCCCTGGATGATCCCGAAAAGCTCGCCCCGATAGCCGCGATCGCGATTCTCCACCCAGCGCGTCTTGGCCCGTCGGGCCCATTCGGTGGTCAAACGGAGGGCTTGCTTAGCCTCTTTCTCCTCCGCGCCCCAGGGCGCGCAGACATCGAGCTGCATCTGGATGTCGCTGTTGAAGGCGGTCTGGATGTCGACGACGCTCTCGGGCGAGAGGAAGAGATCCGCCCCGTCGATGTGGGACCTGAACCGGACGCCCTCGTCGCTCAGCTTGCGGAAGGGAGCGAGGGAGAAGACCTGGAAGCCGCCCGAATCGGTGAGGAAGTTGCCGCGCCATCCGGTGAAACCGTGCAGCCCTCCGGCCTCGCGGATCACCTCGGGGCCGGGCCGGAGGAAGAGATGGTAGGTATTGGCGAGGATGATGGGAAAGCCGATCTCCGCCAGGGACTCCTGCTCGATGGCCTTGACCGTGGCGTTCGTGCCCACCGGCATGAAGGCGGGCGTGGCCACTCTCCCGTGCGGAAGGCTGAGGATTCCGGTCCTCGCGCGGCTGTCCTTATCAGAAGCCGTTTGCATGAAAATACTCGAATCGGACATATGCTTCCTTTCTTCGCTAGGTTCGCGCTCGCCGGAACATGAGCCAGCCCGCGGCCGCGAAAACCGCGAGCGGCGCCCAGGCTCCCATGCGCGGATCCACGACGCCGTTCTTGGCCAGCAGCATGGAAATCATCTGCGCCACGTAGTACCCGGTGGCCGCGAGGAGACTCGCCAGCAAGCTCATGAGCAGCACGTTCTTCCTGTATCGTCCACCCACGGCCCCGGCGAGGAGGACGACGACGACGGGCGTGAAGGCGAAGGAGAAGCGCTTGTGGCGCTCGGCGAGGGCGGCCGCGTAGGGCAGGCCCGCCCCCTTGAGGAACCGGACGTAGGTTCCCAGCTCCTTGACGCTCATCTCGACCAGATCCCTGTTCTGGCTCTTGAAGGCGTCCGGAGCCTCGTTCAGGTCGCCTTCGACCCAGGAGCCGTAGGATTCCTCGCCCCAGGAGCCGTCCGGACGAAGGTCGAAGCGCCTGACGCCGCCGAAAACCCATTGGCTGTCGTTCCAGCGGGCGGTGGCGGCCTCCACCCGCTCGGTCGGACGCCCCTCGGCGTCGCGTTCGACCACCGTCACTCCCGACAGCACCTTGGCTTGGTCGTCGTAGTAATCGACGCGATAGACCACGCGGCCCTCCTTGGAGATCACCGCCACATCGGCATTGTTCATCGAAGGCTTCTGCTTGAGCAGAAGGCTCGAATACGCATTCTTCTCCCTGAGCGTACTCAGCACGACACGATCGTCGAAATAGAATCCCGCTACGCAGAGCAGGGCGGCGATGAGGAAGAGCGGGGCCATGAACCGGGCGAGCGAGACGCCCGAGCCGAAGACGATGGTGAGTTCGTTGTTCGCGTAGAGGCTGCCCAGGCTGAGGGCCACGGCGAAGAGGAGGGCTATGGGCAGGGAGTTCGAGAGGCTCGCCGGCAGATAGAGCAGCATGACGCGCAGGACCGAGGACAGGGCGGTGCCCAGGGCGAGGTAGCGCCAGAGATTGCCGAAAATATCGACGAGTTCGAGTATCAAACTGAACAGCACGAGCGCGGCGCCCAGGGCGGGAAGGAAGGCCCGCAGGAGGTAGAGCCACATGGTGGTGGAGCGCCGCACGATGATCAGCCCCTGCCCAGGCGCCGGGCCCAGAGCGCGGCGCCGGCCGCGAACACGATCAGGTTGGGAATCCACATGGCCCAGAAAGGCGACCATTCCAGGCGCGTGCCGAGGGTCTGCCCGGCCAGCAGGAAAGCCCAATAGAGGACCGAGATCAGCATGCCGAGGCCGAATCCGACCGCCCTGCCCGAGCGTTTTGCGCCGAGTCCCAGCGGAAAGGCCAGGAACACGAAAAACAGGGCGCCAAAGGGAATCGAATACTTCTTGTTCAGCTCGAGGCGGTATACCTGCAGGCTATGATCCTCGATGGGAGGGGCCAGAGCGCGGACCGAGGACAAATCGGCCCCCAGGTTCTCGTTCACGTTGACCCAGGGCAGGCCCAGGGCAAGGGCCGTCCCATAATCGTCGTATAGGCGCATGCGGGCGGCGAGCAATTGCCGGCCGCGCTCCTTCATGCGCTCGTCCAGCGCCTTCTGCTTGTCCGCGATGACCTGGGCGAGATCGGCCGACGACATGTCCCTCGGGCCGACGCTGGTCTGTTCGGAAGCGCCGGCGCGCGGCGTCAGTCGGTAGCTCATCGTATCGGCGCGCGACCAATCGAAACTGTCGCTCCTGTCGCTTTTGACCGTCTGCTCCCAGACGTCGTCGAGATGGAGGATGATGTCCCCGGTGGCGCCGTCCGACGAAAGGCTCGCGCGCTCGGCCGAGATGACGCGCGAGGTGCCGCCGTCGCTGTGGTCGAAAATGAGGATGTCGTCGAGTTCGTCGCCCGAAGCGGCTCCCGTGACGACCGAGATGTCGCGGTAGCGACTGACCGAGTAGGGCTTCAGCTCGAGGGCGGGCGTGGACGTGAGCAGCTGGCGGTAGAGTTTTCCGAACTCGATCGTGCCCAGCGGAAGAAAGACGTCGTTCATGACGAAGGAGCTCAGCGAAAAGGCCAGGCCGAGGACGACGAAGGGGAGGAAGGCGCGGTGCGCCGGCACTCCGGAAGCCAGGAGGGCCAGCATCTCGTTGTCGGAGGAGAGGCGTCCGGCCGCCATGAGCGCTCCCACCAGGGCGGCGAAGGGGAAGGACATGGCCAGTATCGAAGGGGTGGCGTACACGAGGAGGAGCAGCACATCGCGGAGCGGGGCCTTCTTCGAGAGGATGTCCTCGGCCATGAGCAGGATCTGGTTGACGAAGAAGACCGAAAAGAAAAACAGGAAGCAGACGACGAAACCGAAGAGGAATTCGCGGGCCACATACGCCTGGATGCGCAGGTAACGCGGCCTCGAAAGCCGCGCCACGGAACTTTCCGCGGCGCCTGGCACGGTCGCGCGGCGGCTCACACTAGCGTCCCGTCGAGCCGAATCCGCCCGAGCCCCGCCCCGTCGAGCCGAGAGACTCCGCGGCCTCGAAGACGGCCCGCGAGACGGGGGCCACGACGAGTTGCGCTATCCTGTCTCCGCTCCGCACCGTGAACGGCTCCGAGCCCAGGTTGGCGAGTATCACCCGAAGCTCCCCGCGGTAGTCCGAGTCTATGGTGCCGGGCGAGTTCAGGCAGGTGACGCCATGCTCTAGCGCGAGGCCCGAACGCGGCCTGACCTGCGCCTCGTAGCCCGGCGGCAGCTCGATGGCCAGCCCGGTCGGGATCGCGGCGCGCTCTCCCGGCCTCAGGCTGCGAGGCTCGGCCAGGTAGGCCCGCAGATCGGCGCCTGCGCTTCCCTCGCTCCGATACTCCGGCGCCTGGGCGCCCGGCAGGGCTGTGTAGCGGACTCTCGGCTCAGGCATCACGGTCTCCGGTCTCGTCGATGGCTTCCAGTCCCAGCTCGCGCGCCGCGGCGGCCGTCCGCTTGCCGTAGGCGAAGCGGGCCCGGGTCCTGCCGGAAAAGAGGCGAAGCCTGGCCGCGTCCACCGCCGCGAAGTCGAGATTGTCGATGATCGCGAGAGTCTCGTCCGTCGTGAGGTAGGAGTCTGCGAACAGCACCTGGCGGGCCAGCCGCCTCATCCGGTAGTCGGGATCGTCCAGCGCTATCTCGAAGGCGCCCAGGAGCCGGGAGCGGACTTCGGCGAATTCCTCTTCCGTCAGGGATTTCTCGCCGAGGGCTTCCACTATGCGCCCCATCTCGGCGGCCAAGCGGGGCAGCTTCCCGAGCGAAACGTTGGCCGAAGCGAACCAGAGGAGTTCGCTCCTGCCCAGGGAAAACGCCGAATACACGGAATAGCAGAGGCCCTGCTCCTCGCGCAGCGACTGAAAAAGCCGCGAACTCGCGGCCTCGCCTATGACTCCGTTCAAGGCGGCGAAGGCATGGTAGTCGGCCGTGGAGAAGGGCGGATCGAGCTGGATGGCCTCGAAGTAGTTCACCTGTCCGATGGAGGCCTTGCGGTATTCGCGGACTGTCTCGAAATGCGGGGTCGCCTCCGCGCGGGGGGCGGCGAGCGGCCGCTCGTCGAAACTCGCGGACGACAGGATCGAGCCGAGCTCCGAGGCGACGGCGGCGGGATCGACGGGGCCCGCCGCGGTCACGAGCAGATTGCCGGGGCCGAAATTCTCCCGGTAGAAAGCGTACAGCGCTTCTCTGGTGACCGCCGTCAGATCTTCGGGCTCGCCGGCGATCTTGCGCGCCAGGGGATCGCCCGGCCAAATGGCGGCGAGGAAATGGTCGTGGGCGCTCTCTTCCGGATCGTCCTGGGCCGCGAGAATCTCGCTTATTATGACCTCGCGCTCGCGCTCGAACTCGAGCGCGTCGAAGAGCGAAAAGAAGGCCATGTCGGCCAGGACGTCGAGGGCGAGACGCCAATGCGTGGCCGGCACGAGACAATGCAGACAGATCGAGTCCCGATCGGTGAAGGCGTTCATGAAGCCCCCCACCCGGTCGATCTCGCGGGAAAGCAGGCTGGCCGAGCGCCGGCTGGTTCCCTTGAAGGCCATGTGCTCGACGAAGTGCACGAAGCCGCGCTCATGCGCGGCTTCGTGCCTCGATCCGATGGGAAACCAGAAACCCGCGGCGAAGGATCGCGTCCCCGCCGCGTAGTCCGCGGCCAATGCGGCCCCGCGGGGGAGCCGCAGCACGGTATTCACTCTAGCGTCTCCGGGAATCGTCCCTCCGACCGTGATCGCCCCGGTCGTGCCTATCCTCGCCGTAGGGACGGCCGCCGTAGGGACGCCGCTCGCCCGAACTCTCGCGGTGTTCGGGCATGGGGCTGTTCCCGTTCTCGTCGAGGGAGTCGACATGGGCGAGATTGAGCCGGCCCATGCGGTCGATTTCAAGGAGCTTCACCTTGACCTTGTCGCCTTCGTGCACGACATCGGACACGCGCTCGACGCGCGTCTTGGCCAGGCGGGAAATGTGGCACAGTCCCTCTTTGCCGGGGAGGATCTCGATGAAGGCGCCGAAATCCATGAGCCGCTTGACCACGCCGTCGTAGATGCGACCCACCTCGGGGTCCTCGGCTATGCCCATCACGGCGTCCTTGGCCTCGTAGGCGGCCTTCTGGTTCTTGCCGTAGATGGTCACCGAGCCGTCGTCGTCGACGTTGATCTGCACGCCGTAGCGCTCGCAGAGGAGCTTGATGTTCTTGCCGCCGGGCCCGATGATCGCGCCGATCTTCTCGGGGTCGATCTTGGTCGAGACGACCTTCGGAGCGAACTCCGATATCTCCACCGCGGGCACGGCGATGGTGCTCTCCATGATGCCGAGGATGTGGAGCCTGCCGCGGCGCGCCTGATCGAGGGCCTTGGAGAGGATCTCGCTCGAGACGCCGGCGATCTTGATGTCCATCTGGAAGCCGGTGATGCCCTTCGTGGAGCCGGCGACCTTGAAGTCCATGTCGCCGAGGTGGTCCTCGTCGCCGAGGATGTCCGAGAGCACGGCGAAACGCGAGCCGTCGGTTATGAGGCCCATGGCGATGCCCGCGACGGGCATCTTGAGCGGGACGCCGGCCTGCATGAGGGAGAGGGTGCCGGCGCAGACCGTGGCCATGGACGAGGAGCCGTTGGACTCGAGAACCTCGGAGACGACGCGGACGGTGTAGGGGAATTTCTCCTTGGAGGGGAGCACGGCCTCGATGGCGCGGCGGGCCAGGTTGCCGTGGCCGATCTCGCGGCGGCCGGTGCCCAGGCGTCCGACCTCGCCCACGGAGAAGGGCGGGAAATTGTAGTGCAGCATGAAGCGGTCGCGGCGGTCGCCCTCGATGTCGTCGAGGATCTGCTCGTCGAAGACCGTGCCGAGCGTCGTGATGCCGAGGGCCTGGGTCTCGCCCCGGGTGAAGAGAGCCGAGCCGTGGGTGCGGGGCAGGATCCCCACCTCGCAGGTGATGGGCCGGATATCCTCGAGGCCGCGGCCGTCGACCCGCAGGCCCTTGTCCAGGATGCCGCCGCGCAGGATCTCGTACTGGAGGTCCTCCATGAGGGCGGAAAAGAGCTTCTTCTGGATTTCGTCGCCGAGGGAGTCGGCGAAACGGGATTCGACGTCCTTGATCGCCGCGCGGACGGCGGCGGCGCGCTCCTGCTTGATCTTGGTGAAGAGCGCCTTGGACAGAAGCTCGTGCGCGTAGGCGCGGATCTCGTCCTTCCGGGCAAGCTCGGTCTTGAGCGGAGCCAGCGGGAGCTTGTCCTTGCCGGCGAGCTCGCGGAGCTTGACGATGAGAGCGCAGATCTCGGCGATCGGCTTCTTGGCGACCTCGATGGCCTGGAGCATCTCCTCCTCGGAGGCTTCCTCGGCGTGGCCCTCGACCATCGTGATGCCCTCGGCCGTGCCCGCCACGACGATCTCGAGCTTGCAGCGCTTGATCTGATCGTGGCTGGGGTTGACGACGTACTCGCCGTCGACGAGGCTCACCCGCACGCCCGCGATGGGTCCGGCGAAGGGAATGTCGGAGATGTGCACGGCCGCGCTGGCGGCGATGATGCCGAGGATGTCGGGCGGGTTGACGCCGTCGAAGGAGATGCAGGTCGGCACGACCTGTATCTCGCGGCCGAAAGCCTTGTCGAAGAGGGGCCGCATGGGCCGGTCGATGATGCGGGAGACGAGGATCTCGCGGTCCTTGGGCCGCGTCTCGCGCTTGACGAAGCCGCCCGGTATCTTGCCGGCGGCGTAGAACTTCTCGTTGTACTCGACGGTGAGGGGAACGAAGTCCAGCCCCTCGGTGACCTTGTCGGAGGCGCAGGCGGTGGCTATGACCGCGCTGCCGCCGAAGGTGGCGAACACCGCGCCGTTGGCCTGCTTGGCCATGCGGCCGGTCTCGAGGACAAGCTCCTCGGCGCCGATTTTGTATGAAAGCTTATGAACCATCTTTTCCTTCTTATCTGTCCATCAATGCGAATAGGCCCGAACCGAAACGGCCGGGCCTCCAGCTCTCCCCTTGGCGGCCGAGCCGATCGAAGCGCCCCTGATCGGGGCGGAACGGCTGCCGGCGGGGGGAGACGACGAATCATTTTCGGATATTGAGCTTCTCAATGAGGACACGGTACCCGGCCAGATCGGTGCGCTGCAGGTACTTGAGGAGGCGGCGGCGCTGCCCGACAAGCTTCAAGAGACCGCGCCTGGAATTGGTGTCCTTTTTGTGGACCTTGAAATGCTCCGTAAGCATGCTGATGCGCTCACTCAAGAGAGCTACCTGCGTCTCGGTGGAGCCGGTGTTCTTCTCTGACTTACCGTGCTCGAGCACGACCCGGGCCTTGTCCTCTTTGGTCAATGCCATCTTGTATATCTCCTTCTACACTCTTGATACCAATCTTACGAGGCGAAGAGCCTCGCAGCTGCGCCCCTGGGGCGTTTCGAACATCCAGACACGGCCGTCGAACGAAGCCGAAGCGCTTTCCTCGAATCCGCGACCCGCCGCCACGACATCGTACATACCGGCCGGCGGGGCGACCTGAGCGCCGGCGAGCGTAAAACCGCCGAGACCGGAGTCCTCTCGGATCGCGGTGCGCAGATCCAGCTCGTACGGACGCCCGAGCATCGCGGCCGCAGCGTCCAGCCTGCCTTCGGCCACCGATCGGCGGATCCGGCTCGAGCTGACGGGATGACCGCCCCACAGAACGGGATCCAGGACCTCCGTGCGAATGCCCAAGGGGGCGTAATACGACACAATCTCCTCGACACCGGTATCCAGACGATGCCCGCAGCGGAAATCGCTCCCTATGACGAGCAGGCGAATACCGCCTTTTTCCGCCAGCAGAGAGAGGAAAATCCTTCCCGCCAGTTTACTGAAATCTCCGGAAAAGTCAATCTGTACACATACTTCCACGCCGAGCCTTTCCAGCTCTTCGAGCTTCTGTTCGGGGCTGAATAGGTCGCCGTGAAAGGCTCCGGGGCGCAGGGAGCGCTTGGGATTGTCGCGAAAGGTGAACACGGCGGACCGGGTGCCGGAGTTCGACAGCACGCGCGAGACGAGATCCCTATGCCCGAGATGCAGACCGTCGAACACGCCCACGGTGGCGGCGATGGGAGGGTCTTCGAAGGCGCCCGAGACGAATTCCTGCCAGGAGATGACGTTCACCGCAGCGCCTCCTCCCGGATGGGAAGCACCGCTTTGTAGGCGAAGCCCTGCGAACGGACTTCCACGATGCCTAGCAGCTCGCCTGCGGGATCGAAAACCGCCGCCCGCATTCCTTCCATCAATGCGCTTCCCGAGAGAGGCCTGAAACGCTCGGGGGATAGATCCCTTCCGTTGGCGAAGCTCTCCACAAAAGCCTCGTCTATGGCGAGGGGGACGAGGCCGAGTTCCTTCGCTGCCGCGGCGTCGATGCGCCTAAGAGCCAGTTCGGGATCGAAGGTCTCGAGGTCGCAGGCATCTTCGAGGCGATACGGTCCGACACCCAGACGCTCGAGCTCGGCGAGATGGGCGCGGCTGCCGCAGGCGAGCGCGATGTCGCGCGCCAAAGAGCGGATATAGGTGCCGGGGGAGCAGCGGACATAGACCCTGGCCAGGCCGTTTTCGTAGGATTCGAGGACGAGCTCGCGTATTTCGACTGTCCGGGCCGGCATTTCGGGATTCTCCCCGGCGAGGGCGCGCTCGTAGGCGCGTTTTCCGGCGAGATGTATTGCCGAGAAGAGCGGCGGTCGCTGAAGGATCTCGCCTCGGAAGCCTTCCAGAGCAGCCAGGAGTGAGGAGAGATCGGGAGGCGACCCCTCGGCCACGACCTCGCCCTCGGGATCGAGCGTCGTCGTCTCGCTGCCGAAGGCGATGAGACCGCGGTAGCGTTTCTCTCCCGCCTCGGCGTAGGAGGCCAGACGGCAATAGGCTCCCGCGAGCACCACGAGCAATCCGGAGGCGAACCGGTCGAGAGTGCCGGCGTGCCCCACCTTCTTCGTGCCGAGGGCGCGCTTGATGTGCCCGAGCGCCTGAAAGGAGGTCAAACCGACGGGCTTGCGAAGAAGGATGATCCCCGCGGGATTCCGAGCCGAACGGGGACCCTCCCGGTCAAGGATCACGGAAAAAGTTCCTTGATCCTTTCCGTGAGCTCGAAGCCCTCTTTGATCCCTCTGTCCGGGATGAAATGGAGCCGAGGCGTGAGCCGCGTCTTGAGGCGCTTCCCAAGCTGGGCCTGAATGAAGCCTGCGGCGTGCTGGAGCCCCGCCACGGTCGAATCGAGCGTCTCCGATGCGGGCTCGGTCCCGCCCGCGTTCTCGCCGCCGGCGAAGGCCGACACGAAAACCCGGGCAGCCGAGAGATCCCGGGCCACTTCCACCCGCGTCACCGACACGAATGGCCCCACCCGCGGATCCTTGATCTCGCCGCCCATGATCAGGGCGGCTATCATGTCGCGCAGCTCTTCCTCGACGCGCCTACGCCGTATCTCGTCCATTTTCGTTCACTCCGGTCGGGGCGCCCAGGGTCCGCGCTATCTCTATCATTTCGTAGACTTCGAGGATGTCGCCGGCCTTGAGGTCGTTGCAGTTCTCTATGCCGATGCCGCACTCGTAGCCCGCGACCACTTCCTTGACATCGTCCTTGAAGCGCTTGAGGGAGCTGATCTTCCCCTGGAAGATCTCGATCTCCTCGCGAATCACGCGGACCTGACAGTTGCGGCGCACCGCTCCTTCGAGGACGAAGCAGCCGGCCACGATGCCGATCTTCGGCACCTTGAAGGTCTCGCGGACCTCGATCTTGCCGATCTCGCTTTCCTTGAGTTCTGGCGCGAGCATGCCTTCCATCGCCTTCTGGATCTCTTCCTGGGCGCGATAGATGATGTTGTACTTTCTGATGTCCACTTTCTCCCGCTCGGCGAGGAGTTTCGCCGCGGGGCTGGGCCGCACGTTGAAGCCGATGATGATGGCATCGGAGGCCGAGGCCATCATCACGTCGTCCTCGGAGATGGCGCCGGCGGCCGAGCGGAGCACGTTCAGGCGCACCTCGCTCGTCGAGAGCTTTTCCAGGAGACCCTTGAGCGCTTCGACCGAGCCTTGGACATCGCCCTTGATGATGACCTTGAGCTCCTGGACGGCCCCCGCGTGGATGGTGTCGTAGAGATTGTCGAGGGTGACTTTCTTGACGTTCCTGCCCTCTTCGTACTTCTTGAGCTCCTGGCGCTTGTCCGAGATCGCGCGGGCATATTTCTCCTCGCCCACGACCTCGAAGGGGTCGCCCGCGTTGGGCATGCCCTCGAAGCCGATGACCTCGACGGGCATAGAGGGCGGAGCCTCCTCGACCCGCTCGCCGCGGTCGTTGAACAGGGCGCGGACCTTTCCGGGGAAGATGCCCGCCACGAAGGAGTCGCCGATGCACAGGGTGCCCCGTTCGACGATGATCGTGGCCACGATGCCGCGGCCCTGGTCGATGCGCGACTCTATGACCTTGCCTTCGGCATGCCGGTCGTGATTAGCGGTGAGTTCGAGCACCTCGGCCTGGAGGAGAATGGCGTCGAGCAGTTCGGGTATGCCCTTCTTCTGCAAGGCTGAGATCTGGCAGAACATGGTCGTCCCGCCCCAGGCTTCGGGGATGAGCCCCAGCTCGGAAAGCTGGGTCATGACCCGGTCGGGATTGGCCTCGGGCAGGTCTATCTTGTTGATCGCGACGATGATCGGCACGCCGGCCGCCTTGGCGTGATCGATGGCCTCGCGGGTCTGGGGCATGACGCCGTCGTTGGCGGCTACCACCAGGACCACGATATCCGTGATTCCGGCGCCCCGGGCGCGCATTTTCGTGAAGGCCGCGTGTCCCGGCGTATCGAGGAAGGTGATCCTGCCCTTGGGCGTCTCGACCTGGTAGGCGCCGATGTGCTGGGTGATGCCGCCGAACTCTCCGGCGACGACATCGGTCTTGCGGATGGCGTCGAGGAGCTTGGTCTTGCCGTGGTCGACGTGGCCCATGACGGTGACGATCGGCCCGCGATGCGAGAGCTCGTCGGGCTTGTCGGCCGCCTTCTCGATGACGGTCTCGTCGTAGAGAGAGACGATATGGACGGCGCAGCCGTATTCCTCGGCGAGGATGGTGGCCGTGTCGGCGTCGATCTTCTGATTGATCGTCGCCATGACGCCCAGCTTCATGAGCTTGCCGATGAGCTCGGCGGGCTTGATATTCATCTTTTTGGCGAGCTCGGAGACCGAGATGGTCTCCATGATGTCGATCTCCTTGGGGATCGCCATCGCCCGCGCTTCAGCCTTCTTCTTGAGCTGGAGGGCCTTCTCGGCCTCGTCCTCGCGCTTGTTGAAGCTGGGCTTGCGCCGGTTGATCGGCTTCCTGGTCGCGGTCTTGCCCGTGCCCATGGCCGGCGGTCCGCCGCCCGGGCCGGGTCTGCCGCCGGGACCGCCCCTGCCGGGGCCGCCGTAGCCGCCGGGCCTCTGCCCGCCGTAGCCGCCCGGTCGCTGCCCACCGTAACCGCCGCCCTGACCCTGGTAGCCGCCGGGCCTCTGCCCGCCGTAGCCGCCGCCCTGGCCCTGGTAGCCGCCGGGCCTCTGCCCACCGTAGCCGCCGCCCTGGCCCTGGTAGCCGCCGCCGGCAGGCCGCTGCCCGCCGTAGCCGCCGCCTTGGCCCTGGTAGCCGCCGCCGGAAGGCCGCTGCCCGCCGTAGCCGCCGCCTTGGCCCTGGTAGCCGCCGCCGGAAGGCCGCTGCCCGCCGTAGCCGCCGCCCTGGCCCTGGTAGCCGCCGCCGGAAGGCCGCTGCCCGCCGTAGCCGCCGCCCTGGCCCTGGTAGCCGCCGCCGGAAGGCCGCTGCCCGCCGTAGCCGCCGCCTTGGCCTTGGTAGCCGCCGCCCTGGCCCTGGTAGCCGCCGCCCTGGCCCTGGTAGCCGCCGGGCCGCTGCCCGCCATAGCCGCCGCCCTGGCCATAAGGACGATCAGAGCTGGGACGAGGGCGAGAATCACCATAGGAAGGGCGAGGAGACGAAGAGCCTCCTTGCCCGTAGGACGATCGCTCGGGATACGGGGCGCGCGGAGCCGGACGATCGCCCGAGGGCGCGCCCGAGGGCGGACGCGGCGCGGGTGGCCGCGCACCTTCCGTTTCGGGTCGGGGAGGAGCGACAGGGCGGGGAGCCTCGGGATGCTGCTCTTCCGACCGCGGAGCCTCGGAGCGGACCGGTCGCGGTTCCGCGCGCGGTTCCGCGGAAGCCGCGAGATCGACGCGCGCCTCTTCCGAATGAGCGACATGCGGCTCTTCGGAGGCGCCGCCTTCTTTATGGTGAGCTACGACGCGCGCCTGAGGCTTGGCCGGAGCCGCCTTCTTCTTGACGACGACGACTTTGCGCTTCTCGCCGGCGGCTTCGTGTTCAGCGCGCGGAGGGTTTGGAGCGGGGCTCTGGGCGGCGGGGGACTCGACTTCGGGCGCCCTCACCTTGGGCTGTTTTATGAGATTCGCCTTCTTCTGCGGATTCTCGGTATTTTCGGTCATACGCTCCCTTTACGCTTCCTGATCGTCCTCGTACTCGAAACTCAGCTCGACGCCGCAGTTCGGGCAATGTGTCATGTCGGGTGTTACGCGGTGTCCGCAATCGGGACACTCGTAGATCTCGTCGGCCGCCGCCTCGGGGTTCTCCGCCTCGGGCTCGGCGTCTTCGACGACTTCTACATTGGCTTCTATGATGGCCTGGATCTTGGCGACATCCTCGGGAACCAGACCCTCGATCGCCGCCAGGCGCTCGGGATCGAGCTCCATGAAATCCTCGATGCGGGCGATGCCGGCCGCGCCGAGGGCCTCGGCCCAGGCGCTTTCGATGCCCGGCAGATCGGCTATCAGGGCCGGCTCTTCCTCGTAGCTCTCTCCGAAGAGCTCGGAGACCGCGCGCTTGAGATCGCTGGAGCGGTCCATGGTCATGAACTGCTCCTCGGTCTTGACGTCGATATTCCAGTCGCAGAGGCGGTTGGCCAGCCGGACATTCAAGCCCTGCTTGCCGATCGCCACCGAAAGCTGGCTGTCGGCCACGACGGCGAGGGCGAGGTGCTTCGACTCGTCGACGATGTAGACGTCTTTCACCTCGGCGGGAGAGAGGGCGTTGCGGATGAAGCGCTTGGGATCGACCTCGTATTTGAGGATATCCACCTTTTCGCCTTCGAGCTCGCGGATGATCGCCTGGATGCGAATGCCCTTGAGGCCGACGCAGGCGCCCACGGGGTCGATGTCCTCGCGCTTGGAATAGACGGCTATCTTGGTGCGGTAGCCCGGCTCGCGCACGATCTTGAAGACGTCGACCGTCTTGTCGTAGATCTCGGGAACCTCGAGTTCGAGGATCTTGCGGACGAACTCGGCGTGGGTGCGCGAGAGGATGATCATCGGGCCCATCCGCCCCTTCTCGACCTCGACGATCATGGCCTTGATGCGATCGTTGGGGTGGTAGGTCTCGCGCGGGGACTGGTATTTCTTGGGGAAGAGCCCCTCGATCTTGCCGAGATCGACGAAGATGTTGCCGTTCTTCTCCCGCTGATAGTACCCGATGATGATCTCGCCGACCTTGGACTTGTACTCGGCGTACTGGGTGTCGCGCGAAATCTCCCTGAGGGACTGGCGCGTCGTCTGCTTGGCGAGCATGACGGACTGCAGGTCGAACTCGTGGGGATCGACGGGCAGCTCGAGAATGTCGCCGACCTCGGCCTCGTCGCTGTAGGCCTTGGCCTCTTCGAGAGAAATTTCGAGAACGGGATCGTCGAGCTCCTCGACGATCGTCTTCTTGGCGTACACGTCGACGCCCTCGTAGTTGTCCTTGAACCTGACGACGGCATTTTCGTTCGTGCCGTACTTCTTCTTGTATGCGGCCAGCAGCGCGTCTTCCACCGTCTTGACGATGAGATCCTCGGATATGCCTTTTTCGACGATAAGCTGCCGTATCGCTTCGGCCATTTCGGAAGCCATAGGACTTAGTCTCCCTCCTGTGAAGAATCGAGCCGGGCTTTGGCGATATCGGCGAACGCGAGCGCCGTATCGCCCGCTGGCGTCGCTATCGTAACGCCGTCCGAGCCCGCGGCGGCTATCCGCCCGCGAATCCATTCGGCGCTCTCTTTCGGGAGAACGCGAACGCCCTTCCCCATGAATACCGACCATTCCCTGGGCGAACGAATAGCCCTGTCGATGCCGGGACTCGCCACTTCGAGAAAAGGATCCTCCACACCGAGCAGCAGTTGCAGGCGCGGGTAGATGAGCCGGTGGGCCTTCGAGCATTCCGCGGTGCCCGTCCCAGCCGCGGCGTACACGACCGCATGGACCTGCACGGAACCCCGATGCCTGCCGAGGGATAGCTCCACCAGCGTTAGTCCCGCGCCCGCGAGAAGGGGCTCGAGATCGGCGATTAAGGCTTCGTGTTCCTGCATAACTATAAAAAAAAGAGTCGCGAGCGACTCTCTTTATCGCTAAGGAGAATCTTTGGATTTTTACTTTAGCGTATACTACAACTTTCGGAAGCGCGCGTCAATACGAGGTCTAGTCCGCGGCGAGAGCGAGCACCGACACGCTCCTCGCGCCGGCGGCGCGGAGGGCCGCCGCGCAGGCCTCCGCGGTGGCGCAGGTCGTGACGACATCGTCGATCAGCACGAGCTCCGGAGGGGCCGCCGCCCCGCCGCGGACGTTATAGGCGTTTCGCGCGTTCTCGAGCCGCGCCGTCTGTCCCAGCCGTTTCTGCTGCGCCGACGATCGCCGCTCCAGGATGGGCGCGATCTCGAAACCGCGCCGCTCCAGCGCTCGAGCGATCTCGCCGACCTGGTCCCAGCCCCGCTCGCGCAGCTTGCCGGGCCGAGGCGGGACGGGCACCAGGGGCCGTCCCGGCCAGAGGCGGCGCAGTCTCTCTTCGAACAGGTCGGCGAAGAAAACCGCGAGCGAGCGCCGGCCGCCGAACTTGTACGCCGACAGGAGGGTCTTGAACGCCCCCACGTAGAGGAAAAGGGGATGGGCGCAGTCGAAGGCCCAGTCGCGCCCCCGGCAGCGCATGCAGATTCCCCGCTCGGAGACGAGCGGGGAACCGCAGCGGCGACAGCGCGGATCGGAGATGGGCTTCAGAGAGTCGGCGCAGGCGCGGCACAGGGGGGAAGAATGGCAGGCGGGGCGCCCCTCCCCTCCTCCGGCCCCGAGCGAGGACGAGCCGGATAGCCCCGAAGCGATCGGCCGGCCGCAGAGGACGCAGGTGCGGGGCAAGACGGCATCGAGAGCCGAGAGGCCGAGTTTCGAGAAAATCGCGCGGGTCATGCGATAGGAACGCGGATCCGGGCTCAGGACGATTGCAGGCGCGTTTGCAGGAGAGCGAGGCGGCTCAGCGCCTCCCGGGGGCTGAGGCCGTCCACGTCTATGCTCCGAAGCTCGGCCAGGACCAGCTCCTCGGGGGAGAAGAG
>DATKVK010000058.1:0-26352 GCA_035530095.1 Rectinemataceae bacterium
GTCGCAGAGGTTCACCCGGGGATCGAAGACCATTTCGACGCAGGGGTAGATCGCCGTCGAACCGTCGCCGCCGCGCGCGACGACGACCGCCAGTTCCTTGACGAAATCGATGCGCCGCTCGACGAAGCTCGGTCCGGCGAGGGCGGCCGCCGAACGCGCGTCGGCGAGCAGGGCCACGCCGCGGCCGTCGTAGCCTCCGCGCCGGCTCTTCTGCACGACGGGAAAGCCGCCCACGGCCTCGGCCGCCGCGGCGAGACCGGCCTCGCCGACCGGGGCCCAGGGCGCCGTCGGCAGGCCGTAGGCCTCGAGCATGCGCTTCTGCTCGGCCTTGTCCTGAATGAGGGCGAGCACTCCCGCGGAAGGCAAGACCGCCTTCCCGCGCCGCTCGGCCTCCCGCAGGGCGTCGACATTGACGTGCTCGATCTCGTACGAAAGGACATCGACCTTGTCCGCCAGTTCGAGCACGTCCTCGTAGGACATGAGATCGCCCACATAGGAAGCGTCCGCGATCTCGGCCGCCGGCGAGGGATACTCCGGCGTCAGCACCTCGATCCGCGCGAGATACTTCCTCGCCTCCTCTATCGCCATGCGGCCCAGCTGCCCGCCTCCGATGATGCCTATCCTGCGCATGCCTCGTCCTCCGGCACTCGTGATACCATTTCCTGCGCTTCCATGCTATCCTTTCATATTGGAGGATTTTCATGCCCCCAGAGATCGATGTCGCACAGTACAAGGATAGCATCGTTTCCGCCGTCCGCTATTTCTGGAGCATGAGATCAGAGCAGTCCGTAACCGCCGGGCGACACATGGATGGCTTTTCGATCTTTTTTGCTCCAAGTTGATGACGGAACGGCATTACTCGGCCGCCAGCGTAATTTGGTCAGAGAGAGATGGAACTTATGGAAATTGTTCAGATGACACGTGCATAGAGACATTTCTGGAATCCTTCATCGCGTTTCTGCTCTCGCGCAAGAGGGAATTTTCAAAATGATCTACGGCAAGAGGAAAAGCGGCGGCGAGCACGGCACCGTCTATACGAAGCCGGGAGTCGTCAACTTCATGCTCGACCTGGCAGGGCTCAAGACAGAAGAAGATTTTCTCAATAAAAAAACACTCGATCCTTCCGTCGGCGAGGGAGCTTTCGCGCTCGGTCTGGTCGAAAGAATCCTTGCAGCCACAAGCGATCCCATGAGAGTCGCCAAGGCCCTGAGCAATATAACCGTGGTCGAACTCGATCCCGTGAAAATCGATACCTTCACCGCCAATCTACAGGCCGCATTTGATAGTGCGGCGCCGGAACTGCGAGAATTCTGGCACGAGATATCCGTCATCCGCGGGGATTACCTCGCTTCCGATACCGGACATTTCGATGTCGTCATCGGAAACCCTCCGTACGTCCGTTACGACAAGCTGCCGCCGAACAAGGCCGAGCTCTACCGCGCGCTCTTCCCCTGTTTCAAGGCTCGCAGCGACCTTTACATCGCCTTCATCGAGAAGGCCGTAAAATCGCTGAACCCCGGCGGCGTACTCGCCTACATATGCGCCGATCGGTGGCTTACCAACGGCTATGGCCTGACACTGAGGAAATTGATCGCGCGCAATTTCCATCTGAGCGATGTAATCAGGATATCGGGATTCAGCCCCTTTGCCGAACAGGTAGTGGCGTATCCCGCCATCTTCGCCGTGAGGCGCGAGACGCCCGGCGCGACAAACTACTTGGCCGCGACAAAGCTGGAGGATCTTGACTCGAGCGTTCTATCGAAGGACTCCGTCGAAAGCAAGCTCGACGAGTCAGGCGAGCTGCGATTGAGAGAAGACTTGCCGAACTGCCTAACCATCGAAGAGCAGGGCTTCACGATCGGTATCGGCGTCGCGACAGGTGCCGACGATATCTTCATCGTGAGAAAATCCGAGGTCCAGATCGAGGATAGCATCCTGGTTCCTTTGTTGACCCGGGAGGACGTGGATGGCGATCGGATCGTCTGGAAAGACCGATATGTCATCAATCCCTTCGCCGGGGACAGCCCGCGCCTCGTCGACCTTGACGAGCTTCCGCTCCTGTCCCGCTACCTGCGAAAACACCGTGCCGAGCTCGAACGCCGCTACGTCGCGAAAAGAAATCCGGAGCACTGGTACAAGACCATCGATCGAATATACCCGTCGCTCGTGCATGCGCCGAAACTGCTGATTCCCGACATTTCGAGTAAGCATGCCATCGTTCTCGACGAGGGCGAACATTATCCGCACCATAATTTCTATTATGTGGCCGGCAAAGGTCTCAAGGAGCTGGCGGCGCTCAGGGGCCTCCTGTCGACGGAGTTCGCGCGCAGGCAGGTGGCCGAGAAGGGCATCCTCATGAACAGCGGCTCGCTTCGATGGCAGGCCCAGACCCTTCGCAAACTGAAGCTGCCCGATATCCGGGCGATGTCGGAATCGGAGAAGGACGAGATCATCGCCGCCTACGGCGCGAAGGATTTCGTCCGGATAGAGAAGATAACGAATCTTCACGTCGCATGAACGATCCGCGTTCGCCTATTTCCCATCGTCCTCGTCCCGCCCGGTCACGCGCTGGCCGGGGACCGTCTCCGCGTCGGGCATGAGACTCGGGCGAGCGCCCTCTCTGCGCAGCCGCGCGGCAGCCGAGTCCTGATCGGCGCGGGCGTCGAGGCGGCCGAGAATCTCGGGGTTGTGCACGAGGTCGCGGGGCTTCGAGCCCTTGGCCGGCCCGACGATGCCCTTCTCCTCCATGAGCTCGACCAGGCGCGAGGCGCGGTTGTAGCCGATCTTGAGCCGCCGCTGGATGAACGAAGCGCTCGCCTTGCCCTGCTGGAGCACGATCTCCAGCGCCTTCTCGTAGAGCGGATCGTCGTCCTCGTCGGCGAAGAGCGAGGGCTCCTCGTCCTCGTCCTCGTCGATGAAAATCTCGTCGTCGATGTACTCGGGCTCGCCGAGGGTCTTCACGTACTCCACCGCCTTCTCGACCTCCTCCTCGGAGACGAAGGCGCCCTGCATGCGCACAGGGAAGGGATCCCAGGCGCTCGCGAAGAGCATGTCGCCGCGGCCGAGCAGCTTCTCGGCGCCCACCATGTCGATGATGATGCGGCTGTCGAACTTCGAGGCGACCATGAAGGCGATGCGGCTCGGGATGTTGGCCTTGATGAGACCCGTGATGACGTCGATGGAAGGCCGCTGGGTGGCCAGCACGAGGTGGATGCCCACGGCGCGCGACATGGCCGCGAGCCGCGCGAGGGTAGACTCCAGCTCCTTGCCCGTGGTGGCCATGAGGTCGGCGAACTCGTCGATGATGACGACCAGGTAGGGCAGGCGCTCGATCGCGAGGTGCTTGTCGCGGACCTTGCGGTTGTAGCTCTTCACGTCGCGCACGCCCACGCGGTCGAGGAGGCTGTAGCGCCGCTCCATCTCGCAGATGCAGTACTGCAGGGCCTGGAAGGCGCGCTTCGGCTCCGTCACGACCGGCGTGAGCAAGTGGGGAATGTCGTTGTAGAGCTTGAGCTCGACGATCTTGGGATCGATGAGCAGGAGCCGCACCTCCTGGGGCGAGCGCTTGAACAGGATCGAGAGGATGATGGAGTTGACGCAGACCGACTTGCCCGATCCCGTGGCGCCCGCGATCAAGAGGTGCGGCGTCTGCGTCAGGTCGATGAACTGCACCTCGCCCGCGATGTCCTTCCCGAGGATGACGGGCAGTTCCATCTTCGTGGTCTTGAAGGACTCGTTCTCCACGATCTCCCGCAGCGAGACGATGGAGCGGCGCTCGTTGGGCACCTCGATGCCGACCGCATGCTTGCCCGGGATGGGCGCGACGATGCGCACGCTCGAGGCGGCGAGGCGCAGGCCGATGTTGTCGGCCAGGCCCGCGATCTTGGAAAGCTTCACGCCCGGAGCCGGCAGTATCTCGAACATCGTGATCACCGGCCCCTTGCGGATGCCCGTCACCTCGGCTTCGATCTTGAACTCCGCCAAGGTGTCCCGCAGCACCTCGGCGGAATGGCGCGTCTTCTCGTCGATGATCCAGTACTGCCCGTCGGGATAGAGGCTGAGGATGCCGTCCACCGGCACGGCGTAGGGCTTGTCCTTGCGCTCGGCCTCGCGCCGCGCCAGGATCCGCTCGAGGGCCGCGGCCTTGGCGGCCTCGTCGACGCCGCCCTCGGCCGGGTGGGACGCCGCCGTCTGGGGCGGCACCGAGGTGAACTCGATCGGCCGCGTGCCCGCGAGCGGCGCGGCCGTCGGAGGCGGGTCCGCGGCCGGGTCCGCGGCCGGTGTAGCGTCCCGAGCCAGGGCTGCCTCCCGAGCCACAGCGGCCCCCGAGTCGCCGCCAAGCGCGCCAGGGTCGCGAAGCGGCGGATCGGCAGCTTCGGCGGCCGGAGGAATTTCCTCGACCTCGCTCTCCGTTTCGCCGGCGCCCCGGATCGCATCGCTCGGGGCGGAGGCTTCGCGCCGAGCTGGCAGCTCGCGTGCCGCGGGCAGCATGCGTGCCGCGGGCAGCATGCGTGCCGCGGGCGGCTCGCGTGCCGACGCCCCGGGGGGAAAGCCGCCGAGCGAATGCAGGGGAGGCAGAGGTGGAAGCCGCGGCACCTCGAAGTCGAAGACATTAGTGGCGGCGTCTTCGGCGTGGAGGCGCCCCGCGACGCTTGGCTCCGAGGGCGAGGCGGGGGCATCGCCGTCGGCCAGGTCCTCCGACCAGTCGAGCGCGATAGGATCGCGGCGAGAGCGGGGGGCGGGCAAAAGCCCCGGTCGGACTCCATACTCTTTTTTCACCCTCGTCCTACTCGATGCCCAGAGGGCTATGCGCGCGACCAGGGCGGCGAGCAGGAGCGAGGCGGCCGCGCAGATCGCGCCCGCTGCCGGCAGCCCGGCCGCCTCCAGGAAGGGCGCTTCGGTCGTGAAGCGCGCCGGATCGGCCGAGAGGCGGGCGAAGACGGCCACCGGCACGAAGGGCAGCACCGAGCCCGCGAGGACCGCCGTGACCCCCGGCCGCCAGCCGGGCAGGAAGGCCAGTACGGAAGCGAAGGCGAACCAGGCCGGCACGAAGAGCGAGGCCCAGGAAAACGCGTTCACCAGCGACCATCCGAGGCTCGTGAGCAGGGCCGGGGCGGAGGGGCCCATGCCCGTCGACGCGAGGGAGAGCAGGGTGAATGCCGCGCAGAGGCTTAGGAAGGCGCCTAGATAGATCGAGGTTTTCGAGTTCGAAGACGAGTTGAGCATTGCTATCGGCTCCCGGATTACTCTTGAGCCAGTTTCAAAAGTCGCTTGCTTTTGAAAAAGCCTCGCTTATCGAGAATATCGGCGTTCGGGCCGCGCGGCAGTATAGCCGGAAAGGGCCAATCCCGGCCGCATCGTTCCGATGTCGATCGACCGCGGCTACAGCTTGGTCCTGCCGCGGAACGACCGCGCCAGGGTCAGTCGATCCGCGTATTCGAGGTCGCCGCCCACGGGCATGCCCGTGGCGAGCCTCGTCACCGACACCCCGGTGGCTTCGAGGAGCCGTTTCAGGTAGAGCGCCGTCGTGTCGCCTTCGACGGTCGGATTCGTGGCCACGACGACTTCGGCCACGCCTCCCTCTCGGATCCTCGCGATGAGGCTCTGAATCTTGAGGTCCTCGGGGCCGACCCCGTCGAGCGGCGATATGAGGCCGCCGAGCACATGGTAGAGGCCTCGATATTCCCTCGAACCCTCGATGGTCACGACATCCTGGGGCTGCTCGACCGCGCAGATCACGGAGCGGTCCCGCGCCGGAGAAGAGCAGACCGGACAGGGATCCGTCTCGGTGTAGGAGCCGCATATCGAGCAGATGACGATGGCGTCCTGCAGGCCGGCTACGCGCTCGGCCAAGGCTTGGGCGAAGGCGCGGTCCGTCCGCAGGAGATGATAGGCGACGCGCAAGGCGCTCTTGCGGCCGATGCCCGGAAGGCGGGTAAGGAGGCTGACGAGCTCTTCGAGAGCCTTCAACCGAGCCCCCCGAGCATGCCCGGCGGGAAAGGCATGCCGTCCACGCCCGAAGTCAGTTCCCGCTGGATCGATTCCTTGACCTTCCCCGCGGCATCGTTGTAGGCCGCGCGCACGAGATCCTGCAGAAGCGGAATGTCCCCCGCCTCCACGGCTTCGGGGCTTATCACGCAGGAGAGCATGTCGAGCGAACCGTTGAGCGAAATGCGCACCATGCCGCCGCCCGAACTGCCCGTGGCCTCGATCCGGGCGGTGCGCTCCCGGAATTCGTTCATCCTGGCCTGCATCGCCTGGGGATTGCGCAGCATTTCCATCATGTCAGACAAGTTCATTGTGCTCTCCTTCCTGCTGTTGTCGAGGGGGCAGGCGCGTTCCGCGGAAAACGCGCTCCACCACCTTCACCGCGCCCTGACTCTCGCGAGCGTCGGCGACCTTCGCCTCGCGGCCGGGATTCGCCGCGGCTTCCACGCGCAGCTCCACCTTGAACGGGCGCCCCCCGATCTCCGCGACCTTCGCCGCGATGCTCGAAAGGCTGCTCCGCACCACGGTCTCTTCCATCCCGGAACGGAAAGGAATGACCAGGCGCTCTCCCTCGCCGCGCCAGGGGAGCGAAGCCGAGAGACCGGTCTTCAGAAGCGGGCTCGAACGACCCAAAGCCTCGATGACCGAAGACCGGAGCGCTTCCATGGACACAGGCTCCCGAGCGCCTGCCGCGACGGAACCGTACGTGGTATTACCAGCATCTTGCGTGGTATCGCCAGATGCCTGTCTGCCTTCGCCGGGCGCCGGTCCGGTATCGCCGGGCCTCGGCTTGGCCTGATCAGGCGCAGCTTCCTTTTCGGCGACCGGAGGCGTGCTCTCGGCTGGCTGCGGCCTCGGGGACGAAAACGATCGGGGCTCGGCCGCCCCCGTGGCCGCGGCCAGACTGCCGAAGGCCTCCATCAATGCCGGATTCAGCTCAGGCTTTTTTTTTTGCTCGGCGGCATGCCCGCCGGCGCCTTCGACGACGCGGCTTTCGGCGTGGCCGCCGGGCGCGGGACCGCCGCCGGGATAGCCGCCGCCGGGGAGGCCGCCGCCGGCGAGGCTGCGCCGCAGTTCGGCGACTGTCGTCGCCAGTTCGCCCGGCGAGACATAGTCGGACAGCCTGGCCAGCCTCGCCACGGTCAGCTCGAGCTCGAAACGCTGGTCCACGGTGAAGCGCAGATTGCGATACAGATCGAGCAGGAGCGCCAGGGCGCGCTCGATGCGCTCCGAAGACAGAGCCTCGACGACGAGCGCATCGAAGGCCGAGGGAGGCGCCCCGAGCAGGCCCGGCTTGACGATGCCGTGCTTGAGCAGGAGCAGCGAGCGGAAGTACTCCACCGCGTCGACGGTGCACTGCTCGACCGAGACTCCCCGTTCGAGGATGCCGTCGAGCGCGCCCAAGGCCGGACCGCCCTCGCCCGAGGCGCAGAAGCGGAACAGTTCGTTCAGCGCGTCCATGCCCACGAGGCCGAGCTTGTCGCGGATGAGAGCCGCGCTCAGGCTCCCCTCGGAGAAGGCGCTCACCTGGTCGAAGAGCGTGTAGGCGTCGCGCAGCGAGCCTCCCGATTCCTTGGCGATCCAGAGCAGGGCGTCGTCCTCGGCCTTGAGCCCCGTCTCTTCGGCCGCCTTGGCCAGAAGCTCCTTGATGACGTCTATGGAGATGAGCCGGAAGGCGAACTGCTGGCATCGGCTCTTTATGGTCGCCGGAACCTTGTGGAGCTCGGTGGTGGCGAAGATGAAGACGATATAGGGAGGCGGTTCCTCGATGGTCTTGAGCAGCGCGTTGAAGGCGCTGTTCGAGAGCATGTGCACCTCGTCGATGATGTAGATCTTGTAGCGTCCCCCGTTGGGAGGGAAGAGCACCTCGTCCTTGATCTGCCTGACATTGTCCACCGAGGTGTTGGAAGCGCCGTCTATCTCGATGACGTCGAGGCTCGCGCCGCGCGCTATCTCGACGCAGGAGCGGCAGCTGCCGCAGGGCTTGGCCGTGGGGCCCCGCTCGCAGTTCAGAGCCTTGGCGACGATGCGCGCCGTGCTCGTCTTGCCGCAGCCGCGCGGTCCGGAAAAAAGGTAGGCGTGGGCGAGGCGGCCGCTCTCCAGGCTCGCCTCGAGGGTCGCTGAGACGAATTCCTGTCCCGCGAGTTCTTCGAAGGTCTGAGGCCTCTTGCGGGTGGCGGTTATCTCGTAGGGCATGGCAGAAACGTAGCACAAGAAGGGCGGGGGGTAAAGCTCACCGGGATCGGACTGCCTGGGCCTGCGCCGCGGCGGAAAAATCAAGCGCCCCAAGCCAGGCGCTCTGCATCACCGCGTCTACCGCTTACCGTTGCTTCCTTCCGGACCTGGCGGATTTGGGCGGCGGCTACGTGCGCAGTGCCTGGCTTGGGGCGCTCGAAAGTCCTTTGCGGAGAGAGAGGGATTTGAACCCTCGGTACCCTTACGAGTACACACGACTTCCAATCGTGCACCTTCGGCCGCTCGGTCATCTCTCCGAGAAGCTTCTTTTTACCTTTTCCCCTTCGGTCGGCGCGGGCTTCGGTTCGAATCCCCTGCCTGCCGAAGGTTCACACTTCACCGGAGAGAGGGGGATTCGAACCCCCGGAACCCTTACGGGTTCAACGGTTTTCGAGACCGCCCGATTCAACCGCTCTCGCATCTCTCCATAGACGATTGAGGCTAAGTGGATTCGAACCACCGACCTTCAGATCCGCAATCTGATGCTCTATCCAGCTGAGCTATAGCCTCGAGAAAAGACAGAGGGGGAATCCGAATCCCCCATCGACCCACGGGATATTTACATTCTCCGGAGAGGGGGGGATTCGAACCCCCGGTACCCTTGAGGGGTACAACTCCTTAGCAGGGAGCCCGATTCGGCCTCTCTCGCACCTCTCCAATCATGGTCCACGTTCGCGGAGCAGGAGGGATTCGAACCCTCGGTACCTGACGGTACAACGGTTTTCAAGACCGTCTCCTTAAACCGCTCGGACACCGCTCCTAAAATTGTGGCATCGACCTAAGCCGACGGTAGTCCACGATACGGGAAAATCGAGGGCTTGTCAAGCTTAGGGCTCATTCGATCAGGTATCGTCCGATCTCGCGGAGCTCGGTGATGGTCGAATACACGGCCGGCTTCTGCCCCGCCGACTCTTTGTCGACGGCCGCGACCTTCACGTAGAGCTCGTTGAGCTTGTCGGCGAGTATCTTGAGATTGGATCCGAAGTTGTTCACCGCCATCTCGCGCAGGACCTTGTCCGTCTCCGTCATGCGGCTTCCGACGGATCCCGAGGCGAGGTAGCGCAGGTTAGGGAGGATCTGTCGCTTGGCCTGGTAGACGAAGCGGGCCGCGGCGAGTATCTGGGAATAGAGCTCGTCGAGGTGGTAGCCCTGGTAGCGGTAGTTCTCCGATTTCTCCGTGAGTTCTTCGATGAGGTTCCATGCTCCCGGATCGAGGGTCATGGAAGAGAGCGCCCGGCGCGTGTAGCGATTGGAAATGTTCGTACGATAATGCTCGCCGATCGACTCTATGACCGAGAATATCTCGGGATTCTTCACTTGCATTGCAGAGTGAGTATACTGCAGGCATCAACCTTTGCGCTACCGATCCTCCGCTTCGGAGCGGATATATGCTCGGCTCGGCCTTTTTCAGCCTCTGCCCCGGGCCGAACCCTGATGCGTCCCGCGCGAGGCGAGTTCAGCTTCGACTTCGCCGTAGATTTGCGCTTTATCCGCGACGATTCTCGGCGCCAGCCGCACGCCGGCGGGCATATCGGCGCACAAACGCATGATTTCGCATGCCGGCGGCAGGACCTCGAGGCAATCCGCCAAAATGGACGGCAAAGTACTGCGGTCCCACAGCGATAGCTCGCCGGCCAGATATTCGGCCGCGAGAGCCGAGCCGCGGGCCAGCTGCAGATCGTGGAACTTCAGCCCTTCGAGCCCGAGATCCGCCACGACGCGGGCGCTGGCGACCATGTCCGAACGCGATTCTCCGGGCAGGCCCAGGATGAGATGCGCAGCCGTCCTCAATCCGGGCAGCTCCAAACGCCGCCGCGCCCGTTCGAAGGCGGCGAAATCGTGCCCCCGCCTGATGCGCAGGAGGGTGCGATCGTGCGCGCTCTGCAATCCGAGCTCGACCCAGACCTCCAGGCCGCCGGCGGCGAAAGAGGCCAGAAGCTCGGCCTTTTCCTCATCCACGCAGTCGGGTCGGGTCGAGACGACGAGCCCGCGGAAGAGTCCGCCGCCGCCATAGGCGAGGCCCGCCTCGTAGACGGCGCGCAGGCGTTCCGGCGGGGCGTTGGTGGAAGAGTAGGCCTGGAAGTAGAGGAAAAAGGCGCGGGCGGCGTAGCGGCGGCGCAGAAACGACAAGCCCCTCTCGATCTGGCGATCGAGGCTTTCGCGGGCCCCGTCCTCGAGATAGGGCGCAGCTCCCGCGGAAGGAGCGCAATAGGAGCAGCCGCCCGCCCCTCGCCCCGATATCCTGTGCGGACAGGAGAAGCCCCCGTCCACCCCCACCCTCCAGACGCGCTCGCCGTGGCGCTCGCGCAGCCTGTCGGCGTGGCGATTGAACCGAGAAGCTTCCGTGCGCCCATGCTCGGACGGTCTGGCGACTTGCACCGGCGCGATCCTCCGTATATCGTTGCCCCATGAACAGACCTTCGCCGCCTCGTCGGGTGGCCGCGATCGCGGCGGCGATCGCGATCGCGGCAGGCAGCTCGGCGCTCTGCTCCTGCTCGTTCGTCGACACCAGACCCGCCACGATCTGGACCGACGTGCCGGAGATCGCGCTCAGCGCCGAACTCTTCAACGACTCGCAGAAACGGTTCCTGATCGAGGTCCAATGGAAAGCCGATCTCGTCGCGGCCATTCGCCAGACGGGAACGCCGCCGGCTCTGGCCATCGGCCATTACCTCAAGAGCCGGGACATCCGCGGCCGGCTCCTATCCCTTAATTACCTCTTCGGCGAGCTCGTCGTCAATCCATCCGCCTTCTACAACGAGCTGCTCACTCTCGGCAATGTCGAAGGCAGGCAGCTGCTTCTCCCGGTCTCGTTCAACCTGCCGGCCATCATCTTCCCGCGGGGCACTCGCGGAATCAAGAACGACTTCATCCTCGGCCTCGACGACATGGCGGGGCTCTCGAAGGCCTTCAATAGCCGGAAGGACGCCGGCTACGTCCGCATGGGCTTCTCGCCCCGCTGGGACGGCGACTTTCTCACGCTGGTCGTCGACACGGCCGGGGCCGACTTCCGCGAAGGCGCTCCCCTGGGCTGGAACGGGCAGGGGCTTCGGTCCGCGATCGCTTCCGTCCGGGCCTGGACGAGCTCGGTCAACGGCCCTTCGTCGCTCGAAGACGATTTCCAGTTCAAGTACCTGTACACGCCCGCCTACCAGTACGTATCAGCGGGGCGCAGCCTCTTCGGCTACATCGACTCGGATAATTTCTTTCTCATACCCGAGGAAAAGCGCCGCACCCTGGACTATCGCTGGTTCGCCCACTCCGGCTCGGTGCCGATCTCGGAGCAGGTCGTGTTCGCGGGGCTCCTGCGCTCGGGCAGGGGCAGGATAGCGGCCGAAGCCTTCATCAAGTGGTTTTTCACGGAGAAAGCCCAGCGCGAGATACTCGAGAGCGAGCGGCGCGCCCGGGCGCTCGAAAGCTCCTTCGGCATAGCCGGGGGCTTCTCCTCGCTCCGCTCGGTCGACGAGAAGGTCTTTCCGCTCTTCTATCCGGCGCTGGTAGGGCACCTGCCTCCGGCCGCGGCGATGACTCCTCCGCACGAGCTGCCCAGCGACTGGCCCCAGCTCGAGCATACGGTCCTGGCTCCTTGGCTCGACCAGGTGACCGGCCAGAGCCCAGGCTCGCCGTCCGCCGATCTCGGCCGCGAGCTCTCGGCCAAGCTGGCGGACTATTTGAAAAAGTCGTCCTCGCCCTGAACCGTCGCCTCGGCGGCCTCGGCGGCCTCTGGAACTTCGGCGGCATCGGCGGCCTCTGGAACTTCGGTGGCCTCGGCGGCCATGGAGGCCCAGCGGCCGAGCAGGCGAGAGAACTCGGCGAGGCTCGAGGAGCGCACGGCCTCGGCGCGCAGCTCCGCCCCGGAAACCGTGCCCTTCGTATAGGAACAGAATTGCTTGCGGAATTCGACGCAGGCGCGCCGTTCTCCGAGGAATTTCGCCGAGAGCTCGAGGTGCCTCCGGGCGGCGGCCGCTCGTTCGGCGGTAGTCGCCGGGGAGATCGGACTTCCCTCCAGCAGGGCCCGCGCTTCCCGGAAAATGAAGGGGTTGCCCATGGCGCCCCGCGCGACCATGACCCCGGAGCATTTCGTCTCCTTCAGCAGGCGAACCGCGTCCTCCGGCCGGAACACGTCGCCCGACCCGAACACCGGCACGTCGAGCGCGCTCGCGAGCTCGGCGATCCGGGACCAATCCGCCGAGCCGCTATAGCCCTGCGCCTTGGTCCGGGCGTGGAGGGTGACGGCCGACGCGCCGCCTTCGACCGCCGCATGCGCGGCCTCGAGGAAATTGACGCTCTCCGAATCCCAACCCGTGCGGATCTTGACGGTCACCGGTATCCGGGAAGCGCCGGCGGCCGCCAAGGAGGACCGCATGGCGCTCACTATATCTCGGATGGCTTCAGGGCGCCGCATCAGGGCCGAACCGGCGCCCGCGCGCACGATCTTGGGCACCGGACAGCCGCAGTTCAGGTCTATCAGCGCCGGCTTCCACGGCAGCAGCAGGACCGCCGCCTTGGCCAGGGTCTCGGGCCGGGCGCCGAAAAGCTGAACCGCGTAGAGCTTTTCGTTCTCGGCTCTCGCGAGCAAGGCCTTGGTCGCCGGATGGTCGCGCGTGAGCGCTTCCGAGCTGACCATCTCGGTATAGCAGAGGTCGGCCCCCTGCTCGACGCACACCGAACGGAACGCGGCATCCGAATAGCCGGCCACCGGCGCCAGAAAGAGATTGCCCGGCAGCTCGAGCGCGCCTATGCGCACGCCATGATGCGGAGAAAGATTGTCCTTCATTCAGCTACCGCAGGAACTTAGCGATTCGCTTCTCGTAGCGGAGTCTCTCGCATCCGCTATCAGGTCCAGACCGGCACGGGCAGCCGGAAGAAGCGGCAGGCGTTTTCGTAGAGCGCCCTCGACACCTCCTCCGGATCCATCTCGAGGATGTCGGCGAGGAAGGCGGCCGTCGAAGGCAGATACTCCGGCTTGTTGCGCCTACCACGATAGTCGGCCGGCACCATGAAGGGAGCTTCGCTCTCTATGAGAATACGCTCGAGCGGGACGACCCGCACCGTATCGTGGAGATTGCGCGCGTTCCGGTACGTGAGATTGCCGGCGAAAGAGAAGTAGACGTTCAACTCGAGCTCGAGCGCCCGCCGGGCGTACTCGGAGTCTTCCGAATAGCAGTGGAACACCGCCCCGGCGGGAGGCATCCTGTCGCGGAGTATGTCGAGGACGTCCTTGCCGGCTTCGCGATTGTGGACGATGACGGGAAGGTCGAGCCTGGCGGCGAGCTCGAGCTGGTCGATGAACAGCTCGATCTGGCTGTTGCGGTCGCCGAAACGATGGAAGTAGTCGAGGCCTATTTCGCCGAGAGCGATCACGCGAGGCAGCTTGGCGGCATCCTCGATCGTGCGGTGCCAGTCCTTTCCGGGGTTCTGGACCTCCGAGGGGGAGACCCCCACGGCATGGTAGACGTGCTCGAGCGTCTTGAGGTTCTCGTAGACCTGGCGAAAGTCCATGAGGCTGTTGCAGATGCTGACGATTTTGGTCACGCCGGCCTGCTTGGCCTCTTGGCACACCAAAAGTTGTTCTATCGGGTCATCGAAAATGAGCCCGATGTGGGCATGAGTGTCGAAATACTGCATCTGTCTTCCGTAAGAACGTTGGTGATGATGTGGAATCCCAAACGGGGCAGATATAAATGTAGCATGCCCGAATCGCGCCGTCAACTCGATGCGCAGAAACAGGAGTGGGGAGGCCGAAGAGGAACGCCAGGCTCAAAGGCCGGCATTATATCTAGTCGTCACTATATCGAGGCGCGCACAAGCGCGTCAACCGTGCCAATCGGAAGCCTTCACATGCGAAATTCCTCACCCAAGTAGATTTTCCTGGCCATGTCGGAGGTCAGCACCGTCTCCCGATCGCCCGAAACGACTATGTTGCCGAGATTTATCACATGGGCCCGGTGGGTGATCTCCAAGGTGTCGCGGACATTATGGTCCGTGATGAGCACTCCGATGCCCGCGCCGGAGAGTCGGCGGACTATTCGCTTGATTTCGTAGACCGCTATCGGATCGATCCCGGCGAAAGGCTCGTCGAGCAGGAGGAATTTCGGATCGAGGGCGAGAGCCCTCGCGATTTCCGTCCGACGCCGCTCTCCGCCGGAAAGCGTGTACGCCTTCTGTTTCCGGATCTCCGCGATGCCGAACTCCTCGAGAAGGTCTTCCAGGATGGAGAGCCGCCGCCTTTTGTCGAGATCCTGGCGCGTTTCGAGCACGGCGCGCACGTTGTCCTCGACCGAAAGCTTGCGGAAGACCGAGGGTTCCTGCGGAAGGTAGGCGATCCCGAGCCGCGCCCGCCTATACATGGGCAATCCGGTAATATCGTGGCTATCCAGACCGACCCGGCCGCGGGTGGGCTTGATGAAACCGACGATCATGTAGAATACGGTGGTCTTGCCCGCCCCGTTCGGGCCGAGGAGCCCCACGACCTCGCCCGTCGACATGGAAAAGTCCACCGAGGCGACGGCCACCTTCTTTCCGTAGATCTTGCGCAGATCGCGCACTTCGAGCGTGTGGGGGACCTGGTCGGCGCTCACGGTTTCACAGCCTGTCCCGACGAATCGTCCGGAACCGCAGGCGCGGCGCCCTCCCCCGTTCCCGCCGCGGCGGGCACCGCGGCGGAAGGCGAGGCGGCGCTCGCCTCGGAGCCCGGCGCAGCGGCCTTCGCGGCGGTCCCGGATTCCTTTTTCGGACTCGAAACGATGGTCCCGCCGACGTCGCCCTCGAGAGTGATCTCTTCGGTGTCGGTGTTCACGACAATCCTCGCGGCGTGGTACAGGTCGCCGTTCTTGTCGGCCGAGGGCGCGCCCGTCAGTTCGAGGTGCTTGTCCTTCCGGCGATAGATCGCGTACTCGGCCCGGCAGGCCAGGTCCTCCTTCAGGATCCGCACGGCGACCTGCGCGACCATCACCTCGTTCTCCCCGTCGTTCTCGATCCACTCGGCCTTGAGCACCAGCTTGTTCTTCGAGTCTTCGAGGATCGAAGGTCCCGTGGCGCGGCTCAACTTGCGCTCGCGGTCGTAGTAGAGTTCGGGCGAGCGGAGGGTGATGCCGGAGTCCTCGTCACGGACGAAGACCGAGCCCGAGCATTGCATATAGTGGAAGTCCTTGCCGAAAAGCTCGATCCGGTCCGCCGAGATGGAGACCTTGCCCGTGGTCACCCGGGCGCGGCCCGAGAGAATCGTGTGCTCCCTGCCCTTGGCGAGCACGCTCTCGACGCTGTCGGCGCTGAAACTCACGCTGTCGGGCCAGGCTCCGGCCGCGGCCACGAGCGCGAAGCAGGCCGCGAGCGCAGCCGCAGGGACCCGCAGCCGCAGCCGGAGCCTCACTTCGACGCCTCGGCCGCCGCCGTCTCGACGAGCGTTCCCGCCACTCCGCCCCGGAACGAGAAGGAGCGCGTGAGCGCCTCGGCCTCGAAGCCCGCCCCGCGCACGAAGGAGCCGTCGCTGCGGCTGATCGTGACCAGCTTTTCAAGCGGCCCCGTGAGCCGTTTGGCCTTGTCGTCCCAGTGCAGGGAATCCCCGGCGAGAATCGCATCCTGCCGCTTGGATTCCAGGCGGACATCGCCCGAGAAATCCGCGTCGCCGCTGTCGGAGTGGTAGACGGCCGAGTCCGCTCTCCCGCGCGAGACGAGGGCTCCCGTGTCGGGGTCGTACTCGGCGAACTGTACGTCGTGCAAGACCGTCTTCTTTTCGCCGTCGTAGGTTTCGGCGCGGGCCGCCGTGAGCCTGAAGGACAGGGCTCCGCGGGTTACGACATTGTGCAGGTAGTTCACGAACACCGCCGTCGGCGCGGCTCCCGCCCCCCGCTCCGAAGCCGATGGGCCGTAGTTGAAGCGGCAGGATCCCAGCAGGGCGGCTCCGAGCGCGGCCGCGGCGACGAGGACCGCGGCCGCGAGCCTCCGCGGCTCAACTCGGCGCATGCGCCGCTCGGGCGCTCTCGGCGTTCCGCGCGACGCAGGCGCCGATGAAGCCCTTGAACAGGGGAGCGGGACTTATGGGCCTCGACTTGAACTCGGGGTGGAACTGCACGCCGAGCCCCCAGGGGTGGTCGGGCCATTCAATCGCCTCGACGAGGCTGCCGTCGGGCGTGAGCGCCGATATGCCCAGTCCGGTTCGCTCCAGGTCGGGTCTATACGCGTTGGAGACTTCATAGCGATGCCGGTGGCGCTCCCAGACCGACTCCCCGCCGTAGATCTTGCGGATCAGGGTGCCGTCCTTGAGGATCGACTCGCTCTTTCCGAGGCGCTGCGTGCCGCCGTAGCTCTTGACGTCGATCTGGTCCTCGAGAAGGCTCACCACCGCGTGCGGGCTGTCGGGGTTGAACTCGGTCGAGTCCGCATCGGCCCACTCCAGGATGTCGCGCGCCCACTCTATCACCATGATCTGCAGCCCCAGGCAGATGCCGAAGTAGGGCAGGCCCTGCTCGCGGGCGTAGCGCGCCGCCTTGACCATGCCGCCCGAGCCGCGCTGGCCGTAGCCGCCGGGAACAAGAATTCCGTCGATCTCGGCGAAGATCTGGGCCATGTCCGCGTTGTCGGCCTCGAGCCGCCCCGAGTCGATCTTCACGATCTCGACCGCGGCCTGATTCGCGATGCCACCGTGGTAGAGCGCCTCCCAGACCGACTTGTAGGCGTCGTGCAGCTCCATGTACTTGCCCACGACGCCGATGCGCACGCGGTGCTTGGGCTCGGCGAACTTGCGCACCACGTCCTGCCAGGGCCGAAGGTCGGCGTGCCGGCTCTCGACGTTCATCTTCTTGAGGAGGAAGGTGTCGAGGCCCTGCTCGTGGAACACCAGGGGAATCTCGTAGATGGTCGTCTTGACGTCGTGGGCCGAGACTACACCCTCGAACTCGACATTGGTGAAGCCCGCGATCTTGCGGCGCATCCCTTCTTCTATGGGCTCGCCCGAGCGCAGGACGAGGGCGTCGGGCTGGATGCCCACCTCCTGCAGTTCCTTCACCGCGTGCTGGGTGGGCTTGGTCTTGAGCTCCCCGCCCGAGACCGCCGGGATGAGGGTGACGTGCACCGAGACGGCGTTCTGCTTGCCCATCTCGTGGATGAGCTGGCGGGCCGCCTCCAGGAAGGGGATGGACTCCATGTCGCCGACCGTGCCGCCGATCTCGACGATGGTGATGTCCACGTCGTCTTCCTTGCCGGGGGCGAGGATGCGGCTCTTGATCTCGTCGGTGATGTGGGGGATGACCTGGACCGTCCGGCCGAGGTAGCGGCCCTCGCGTTCCTTGTTGATCACCGACTGGTAGACCTGCCCGGTGGTGATCGAATTGACCTTGGACAGGGGCGAGTTGGTGTAGCGGCCGTAGTTGCCGAGATCCAGATCGGTCTCGGCCCCGTCGTCGGTGACGTAGACCTCGCCGTGCTGGTAGGGGCTCATCGTCCCCGCGTCCACGTTCAGGTAGGGATCGATCTTGACCATGCGCACGGACAGGCCGCGCGATTCCATGAGAGCGCCGATCGAGGAGGCCGTTATTCCCTTCCCCAGGGAAGAACACACGCCGCCCGTCACGAAGATTAGCTTCTTCATGGGGTTTCAGTATCCTTAAAGCTGCATAGGCTGTCAATCGAGCCGGCCGCAGGGCGGCGCATAGGTAATCCACTATGCGCGCCGGCCCTGGCGTGGCGCGGGGTATGGGCTCTTACTGCGGCGAGCCGAAGAACTCCTCCTCGAGGGCGGCGCAGAGGGCGTGGTAGAGGCTCTCGTGGGCCTCCTGGACGAGGTAGGTCTCCCGCTCGGGGGCCCGGATGCAGACATCGGCGAGGCCGGCCAGGCTCCCGCCGGAGCTCCCGGTGAGGGCGAGGACGCGCAGGCCGAAGGCCTTGGCCGCGAGGGCGGCGTTCAGCACGTTGCGCGACGAACCCGAAGTCGATATGCCCAGGAGGACGTCGCCTTCCTTGCCGTAGCCCAGCACCTGCTGCGCGAAGACCATGTCGGCCGCCACGTCGTTGGCGAAGGCGCTGGAGAGCGAGGGGTGTCCCGTGAGGGCTAGGGCGGGCAGGGCGCCCTGGAGCGAGGCGGCGAAGGCCCGCCAGTCGCCGGGAACCGTCCGCTCCAGGGCGGCCAGCCGCCGCGCGTCGAGGGGCCGCCGCAGGAGAAAACCCTTCATCAGCTCGCCCACGATATGCTCGGCGTCGGCCGCGCTGCCGCCGTTGCCGCAGACCAGGAGCTTCCCGCCCCCCGCGAAGCCTGCCGCGAGCAGGTCGAAGGCGGCCCGCAGTTCCCCGGCACAGGGCCCGAGTTCGGACCGGCGCCGTACCAGATCGTCGAATATTTTCACCGTCATACGCTTCATGATGCAGACCTCTCTTTCATATCTCCGGATTCTTCTGGATACGCCCGGCCCGCGCGGCGAGCGATGCGGCTCACGCCTCCTCCAGGGCCAGGGCGAGGGCGGCATAGTCCCCCACGTTTTCGCCGAGGGCGGCGGGAACGATGGAGCAAACCGCCCTGCTGCGGGAAAGGCTCTCCCGCTCGAGCACCCGCTCCATGGCGGGCCGCAGCAGAGCCTCGCAGCGGGCGAAGATGCCGCCGATGACTATCGTCTCGGGATTCAGGACGTCTATGAGCAGGGAGAGCCCCTTGCCCAGATACGATCCGCTCAACTCGAAGACCGAGGCGGCGACCGGGTCTCCGGCCAGCGCGGCCTCGGCCGCAGCCTTGGCGTCGATGCGCTCGAGATCCTCGACGCCATGGCAGAAGCCGACCCGCTCGCCGGCCTGCAGTCTCTCGAGGGCCAGGCTGCGGGCTAGCTGGGCTATGCCGCCGCCCGAGCAGAAGCCTTCCCAGGAGCCGGCCTTGCCGTAGCCCACCGGCCCGAACTCCGCGAGCCTCAGGTGCCCTACCTCTCCCGCCATCGAGTTCGCACCGTCATACAGGCGGCCGTCCAGCACGATGCCGGCGCCCAGGCCCGTGCCGAAGGTGAGGAAAACCGCGCTGGCTGAGCCGCGGGCGGCTCCCCAGCGCCACTCGGCCAGGGCGCAGGCATTGGCGTCGTTCTGCAGCCTGACCGGCGCGCCGAAGCGCTCGTGGAAAAAGCGTACGACGGGAACCTCGTCCCAGCCGGGAAGATTGGGCGGAGAGAGAATCACGCCTCGGCGCGAGTCGAGCGGGCCCCCGCAGCTTATGCCGATCCCCGTAAGTTCCGCGCGGTCGGCGCCACCGGCCCCGCCGGCACCGGCACTGCCCGCCTCGGCGAGGACTTCCTCGCAGAGCCGCGCGAGCCGCGGAAGCGCCCGCTCCGGATCGGGGGCCTCGGCGGTGGCGAAGCTACGCCGCAGGAGAATCTCCGGCGGCGAGCCCTCGATCCCGATCGTCACGGCGCACTTAGTACCGCCTATGTCGATGCCGAGAATCGGGCCCTCCCGCTTCCCGTCCGACGCCGCCTGAGCGTCCGAAAACGAAGTCCTTCGCGCCACCTGGCCTCCCTTGTTCGTGAAGGGCAAGAATAGCCTAGTTCCCGCCCTCCGTGGTATGATGGCCGCGTGGATTACGTCATTCGCCGCGGCCAGCGCGCGGCGGGCGCGGACGACGACGCCTTCTTCACCATCCATTGGTCGCCCATCTCCAAGGCCGACAAGTACGACATCGTCACCAAGGCCCCGGCGATCGGCGGCATAGCCGAACTCTATTATATGGACGAAAAAGGCAAGCTCAACCTCTTTTGCCTCCAGCGCTCCTGGTACGGAGGCATCAGAGCCATGCTCCGGGAGAGGTGCGACCCCGCCCTCGAAAAGGACCCCTTCCGCCTCTCCATCCTGGTCAAATGGCGCGACCGCATCTACTACCGCTGGACCAACTCGGAATCGATGGCCGACATGAACGACGTCATGTTCTTCTTCACCGAGACCTACTCGCCCGGCCAGCGGACCGTCCATAGCTCCGGGCGCTTCCAGCGCATTTTCGTGCAGGAGATCGACACGGGCAAGCTCGTGACGATCTAGTCAACGGGTCACGGACGATTAAAACAGAACTGTAGCCTTGACCGGTATCGCAGCCCCGCTTATCTTCCTCGCGGCATGAACGAATCATCCTCCACCGGGCTGTCCAGGGTCCGAACCGCGCCGCGTGCCTGTGCTTCTCTCGACCCCTCGGAAAAATCCGCGGTCGCCGCCCTCCTCGAGGCCTGCTCGACAGTCGACGGCGGGGCCCTCCTCTCGATGGAGAAGGCGCTTAACTTCGATCGGGACATGCCGAACTGGTTCCTCTCCGAGGAAAGGGGCGAGATTCTCGGCCTGGTGTCGGTATTCGCCCCGCGGCGCGATGAGGCCGAGCTCAGCGCCTTCGTCCATCCCTCGCATCGGCGAAAGGGCATTGGCGCCCTCCTTCTCGCGGAGCTCGAGCGCAGCCTGGCGTCCTACGGCTTCGCCGATGAACTCCTCGTCTGCGATCGAGGGCCCGACGCGGCGACCGCCCCGGGAGCGAGTGCGGGCGCCGCCTTCGCCCGGGCCCTCGGCTCCCGACTCGACTTCACCGAATACAGCATGACCTACGATCCGGAAATCGCGCGCGGGCTCGCGGCAGCGAGGCGCGGATCGAGGAAGCCCGCGCCCGCTGGTCTCGTGCTAGCCGATTTCGGCGCCGGAGGCGGGGCGAGTATCGAGCCCGAGCGCCTCGACGAGCTCGTGAGGCTCCGCATGGAAGCTTTCGGGGACAGCCAGGAAGACGCGCAGAGCATGCAGCGCGCAGCCCTGGCTTCCCCCTGCCGCAGAGCGCATGTCGCCCTCCTCGACGGCTCGATCGTAGCCGCCTGCTCACTCGCCTTCGAGGGTGGCGAGGTGTCCTTAAACGGCATCGGCGTCGCTCCGGCCCATCGCGGAAAGGGAATCGCCCGCGAGCTCATCGAGTGGAGCATCGCGCGCCTCGCCGGCACGGGGCTCCGCGTCACGCTCGAGGTCGAAAGCATGAATGAACGCGCCTTCGGCCTTTATTCCTCCCTCGGCTTCGTCGTCACCCGGGCCGTGGACTACTATCGGCGCCCCTTCCCGAAAACCGGGGCTGACGGAAACCGATAGGGGCGTCGCCATGCCGGCGAGCCCTAGACGAATTGTAAACCGAAGACACGTCGCGCTCGCCGGACGGCCTCCCTGTCCGCGGCCGCTGCGCGGACTTAATTCGGAAGACGCCTAAACTCCCCCCCCATCCCCGCCGAACATAGAGGAGCAGGAGGGAGGCCAGAGTGATACGCGGCTGGTACACCGGCGCGAGCGGCATGATCGCCCAACAGGTCAGGCTCGACGCCATCTCCAACAATCTCGCCAACGTCGACACCGACGGTTACAAGCGCGACGTGGCCGTGCACAAGGCCTTCGCCGAGCTCCTGCTCCGTCGCTTCAACGACGACGGCGTCACCACCAACCCCTTCGGCTCCTCCGACCAGGCTCCCATAATCGGCAAGCTGGGCACCGGAGTCGAGACCAACGAGCTCTTCACCGAGTTCGAGCAAGGCGCCCTCAAGCAGACCGGCAACGACTTCGACGTCGCCCTCGACGGCAAGGGCTTCATGGCCGTGCAGACGCCCTACGGCGAGCGCTACACCCGCAACGGCTCCTTCGTCCTCGGCAAGGAAGGCTACCTCGAGACCCAGGACGGCTACCCCGTGCTCGGCGAGAAGGGACCCATCCAGGTCAAGGCCAACAACTTCAAGATCGACAAGGACGGCAACGTCTACATCAACGAAACCTTCCAGAACGACCCCTTGCGCCTGGTGTCCCGCGAGGAGAACACCTGGGACAAGCTCAAGAAGCTCGACACCATCAAGATCGTCGATTTCAAGAAGGACCGCTTCCTCGCCAAGCAGGGCTCGAACCTCTGGCGCTCCACCGAGAACTCCGGCGACGCGGCCATCATGGCCAAGGGCCATAGACCCCAGGTCTTCCAGGGCTTCGTCGAGTCGAGCAACGTCAACCCGGTCATCGAGATGGTGCAGATGATCGAGGTCAACCGGGCCTACGAAGCCAACCAGAAGACCATCCAGTCCGAGGACTCCATGCTCGGCAAGCTCATCAACGAAGTCGTGCGCGTGTGAAGCGCCTAGACGGTATCGCGCAGCCGGCGCGGGGGCGGATCGCCGCCTCGAGCCGGCCGACGGAGGAATAGCATGGTTCAGAGTCTCTGGTCCGCCGCGAGCGGCATGATCGGGCAGCAGGCGAACATCGACACGATCTCGAACAACCTGGCCAACGTGAACACCACGGGCTTCAAGAAGACCCGGGCCGACTTCGAGGACCTCATCTACCAGACCGAGCGCGTGGCCGGCACCCCCGCCACCGAGGACACCGTCGTGCCCGTGCCCATCCAGATGGGCCACGGCGTCAAGCTCGCCGACACCCAGCGCGACTTCGTCCAGGGCTCCCTGGAGAACACCGGCAACATCTCCGACGTCGCGATCTCGGGCGACGGCTTCTTCCGCGTCATGACCTACGACGGCAGCTACGGCTACACCCGCGACGGCTCCTTCAAGATCGACTCGAACGGCCAGTTCGTCACCGCCAACGGCTACCGGCTCATGCCCGGCCTCACCCTCCCCCAGGGCTTCATACCCGACACCCTCGCCATCTCCCAGGACGGCCGCGTCAGCGTCAAGGTGCCCGGCCGCGACACGCCCATCCAGGTCGGCCAGCTCGAACTCTACCGCTTCCCCAACCCCGAGGGCCTGAGCGCCGTCGGCGACAACCTCTTCAAGCTCTCGAACGCCTCGGGCAACCCCATCGCGGGCCAGCCCGGCTACAACGGCATGGGCCAGACCATCCACAAATTCCTCGAAATGTCCAACGTCTCGGTCGTCCGCGAAATGGTCAACATGATCGTCGCCCAGCGCGCCTACGAGTTCAACTCCAAGGCCATCCAGACCAGCGACAACATGCTCGGCACGGCGACCCAGCTCAAACGATAGGGATTGAAGCGTGAACATCACGGATCTCGGAGACTTCTATTTCCGCAACCAGGCCCTGCTCCCCCCCGGCGGCAAGCCGCAAGTCCAGGGCACCGGCGCGCACGTCGCCGACACCTCGGCCGTCGACAAAAAGGGCAAGCTCTACAAGGAATGCCAGCAGTTCGAGGCCATCTTCGCCAAGATGATGCTCTCCGAAATGCGCAAGACCGTGGACAAGAAAGGCATCATCTCGGGCGGCTGGGCCGAGGAGATCTACCAGGACATGCTCGACGACCAGTACTCGTCCACCCTGGCCAAGAACGCCAACCTCGGCCTCGCCGACGAGCTCTACCGGCAGCTCTCGAAAACCGCCAAGTAAACACCCCAGGCCGTCCGCCACAAGGCCGAACGCGGCCTCTTCGGCGCAACCTTCGGTATCGACGCGGCCTTCGGTATCGGCGCGGCCTTCGGTATCGACGCGGCCTTCGGTATCGACGCGGCCGACGCGGCGGCGCTACACTCCCTGCGATGGAACCCTCCGCTCCCCTGCTCGACCGCGGCCTCGAGGCCCTCGGACTGCCTCCTTCGGGAGAGCTGCGGGATAGATTGTCCCGGTATATCGCCGACATAGAAGCCTGGAACCCCGCCTACGGTCTCGTGGGCGCCTCGGGCGACGAACTCGTCGTCAAGCACATCCTCGACAGCCTCGCGGCCGTGAGCCTCATCCGCGCCCTCGCGGCCGAGATAGCCGCGGCCCGCGGCTCGCGGGCCGCCTTCGGCCTGAGCCCGACGCGCCTCAGCCTGGCCGACCTCGGCACCGGCGCGGGCCTGCCCGGCATCCCCCTCGCCCTCGCCCTGGGCGAACTCGACGTCGCCCTCGTGGACCGCATGGGCAAGCGCATCCGCTTCCTCGAAAACCAGAAGGCCGCGCTCGGCCTCGCCAACGTGACCGTGGTCGAGTCGGAAGTCGAGCGGGCGCCGGGCCGCTACGACATCCTGACCTTCCGCGCCTTCCGGCCCTTCGAGCGCAAGCTCTTCACGCGCGTCTTCGCGCTCTGCGAGAGCGACGGCATGGTCGTCGCCTACAAGGGCAGGCGCGAAAAGGCCGCCGCCGAACTCTCCGAGATCGAGGGGCTCTTCTCCGCGGCGCGCATCGAGCCGATCACCGTGCCCTTCCTCGCGGAGGAACGCTGCCTCGTGCTGCTGCGCCCTTAGCCCTCCGCCAGGAAGCCCTTGGCCCGGGAGTCGATCGTATTGAGCAGGTTCATGAGGTTCTGCTTCTCGATGAGATCGATGAGCCGCGCCTCGACGAAACGGCGCGCCTCGTCGCTGAAGGTGCCCGCGGAGATGCAGTAGCCCTTGCCGGCCTTCAGGTCCTTGACCCGAGCGTGGAAATCGCGCACGGCGAGCTCGCCCACCGTGCCCTGAGACCGGATGAAGCGGAAGAGCACCACGTCCTGCCACCGCGCGGTCTCGACCTCGGCGAGCACGTCCGCCCAGTCGTTGGCCTGGACCGAGATGTCCGTGATCTTCACCTTGGCCTTGGGGAAGAAGGTCAGGGAGATCTTGCGGCAGAGCGTCACGAAATCGCTCGTCGCCCCCAGGAGAAAGGTCTGCAGGTTGCGATTCGAGTTGAGCTCCTTGTACTTGGCGAGCAGGGCCGGCACGTCCTTGTAGTTGGGATAGGTGATTTGCACCTCGCCGAGCAGGGACACCGCCTTGCCGATGTCCTGCGTCTTCAGATAGGCCGCGGCCAGCCGGTACTTGAGCTCCACCATCGTCTCGATCTTCGTGTTCTGATGCTTCAGTCCGATCTCGAAATCGTCTATGGCGCGGTCGTAGAGTCGCTGGTTCAGATGGACCGAGCCGGCGAAGAGCGCGGCCGAAGGCCCGAGCTGAGGGTCGGCGCGCAGGTGGGAAAAAATCTTCAAGGACTGATCCAGGTTCCCGAGCTCGTAGTAGCACTCGGCTGCCGCGAACAGCGATTCCTTGTCGTCGGGCTGCAGGTCGATCGCCTTGCGCAGGACGCCGAGGGCCTCCTTGTAGGACTTCAGCTTGAAGTAGGAATGCCCGAGGTAGCGGAGCATGAGCGGGTGCTCGGGGTTCTGCTGCATGGCCTGCTTGAGGAGCGCCAGCGCCTTTTCGAAAGCCCGCCTCTGGAACTCGAGATAGCCCAGGTTGAAGTTGACGTCGAAATCATCCTGCTTGATGGTCCGGGCGACCACCAGGCCCTTGTAGGCCTCTTCGAAGCGATTGAGCCGTATGGCGGCGATCGCATAGCGCGAATTGGCGCGGAACTCGTCGACCTCGGGATTGCCCGCCCCCGCCTCGGCCAAGGTTTCGTAGAGCTTGAAGGCCCGTTCCCAGTCCTGCTCGCTCCAGGCCAAGTCGCCGAGGGCGGAGAGCGCCTCCACATCCTTGGGGTTGGCCGCGAGCCGGCGATTGGCTTCCTTGACGATCTGCGACTTGTCCTTGGTCTTGAGTTTCCTGCCCTTTCCGCCCGGCTGCCCCTTGCGGGCCGAGACGAAGAACACCAGCACGATGGCGAATGCGAGGAGAACCACTACCACGACCACAATGGGCAAGACACTCTGCATAGTGCAAATAGTGAAGCCCAGGGCGCGCCCTGTCAACCATTGGGTAGTGGTAGGAAAATTGTGGATCCCATGGCCAACTCAAATATCTCCAAAGTTGAAAATGCCTGGACTTTGCGTTATACATTGACCACACGGCGTTCTTCGCCGAAAGGAGTGCGCATGAAGCGGCTAGCTATCGCTTTCGCCCTTGCCGGACTACTCGGCCTGAGCGCCTTCGGGCAGACGCTCGATCAATTTAAAACCGCCGTCTCGGACTTCGCGAACGCCATGGCGGGAACCATAGCTCTGACCTCCTCGACCGGCTCGATCTGGTCCGACTCCACGGTCGGGAGCTTTCCGAACTTCGGCGTAGGCCTCTCCGTCGGCACCGCCTTCACGGGCTCGGACGCGGCCGACAAGATCTTCACCGCCCTCGGCCAAGCCACGCCCGACGCCTTCAAGGCCCGCGGCATCCCCATCCCCGCCATGGCGGCGACCTTCAAGATCGGCCTGCCCTTCATCCCCGCCGACATCGGCATCAAGGGCATGATCATCCCCCAGGGCGTGGCCGACTCGCTCAAGAACCTCTACAACGTCTCGGCCCAGTACTCGAGCATCGG
>DATKVK010000059.1:0-16455 GCA_035530095.1 Rectinemataceae bacterium
GCAGCTCAACGCGCATGCATTTTAGGCGCATCTCGGATATCATTGAAGCCGAGGCCATCGCAGCCTTTTACCGAAACCTGTTCCCCTAGTGCGGCGAACCGAAGCGAGGACCGATGAACAAGCGAATTCTCTGGCCGGCGCTTGCCCTGGCGGCGATTGCGGGACTTCTCCTCCCTCTGGGATGGTGGGCCGGCGAGGCGCTCGCCAAACGGGCCGACAGCGAATTGCGGGAGCGGCTGGTCGGTCAGGCCTTGGACGTGGCAGGCGACCTCAGCCCGGCGCTGGTGAAGAGGCTGAGCTTCACCAAGGCGGACATAAATAATCCGTCTTTCGAAGAGCTGCAGAGCGAGATGACGGCGATCGCTCGATCCCTCTCGCTGCGCGGCATCCGCAGTATCGCGATCCGCGAGGGACATCTCGTGTACGGGCCCCAAACCTATCTTGAGAGCGATTCGATGGCCGATTGGCCGGGGACGGAATACAGGGGGGCGCCGGAGGAGTTCCGGCGGATATTCGAGAATCGGCGCTCCGTCGCCTTCGGCCCCTATTCGGCGCCCCAGGGCAGGATGGTCAGCGCGCTGGCCCCGGTCTTCGACCCGCGAAACGGCGAGCTCCTGATGGCCCTGAGCGTGGATATCTCGGCGGCCGACCGCCGCGCCGTCCTCGACGATGCCCGCAGATTCCCCATGCTGAGCGCGCTGGCGCTGGCGTTGCTGCTCGTCGTCGGCAATGGGGCAGTCCTTCTCGGCAAGCGCCGCATGAAATTCGACGACTTCAGGCTCAAGGCCTGGATCCTCGTTCCCGTCGCCGCGGCCATGCTCGCCGGAATCGCGGTCACCCTGGTGTTCGAGTATCGGTCGCTCGACGAGGGTTTCCGGCGAGGCATGCTCAGCACGGCGGAACAGATCCAAAACGGCTGGGACCAAACCTACGCGGCTCAGGTCGCGCTCCTCGAAACGAAAATGGACAGTATCGCCGAGAACAAGGCTTTCCAGGAGGCCTTCCTGGCGCGGGATTTTTCCGGACTCGAGGTCCTGGCCCGGCCGGTTCTCGATCGCCTCAGGCCCGAATATCACATCGTCCATCTGCTCTTCGCCGAGCCTGACCGCCGCGTTTTCCTGCGGGCCGAATCCCCCGATCGCCGCGGCGACATCGTCGGGCGGTCTACCATGCTCGCGGCCCAGCGGAGCGGGGGAGATGTCTGGGGCATGGACGTGGGCGGTCTGGGCGATCTCAGCCTCCGCTATGTGCGGCCATGGAAGCGCGACGGGCGCCTGATCGGCTACCTCGAGCTGGGGGTGCCGATCGAACGACTGGTCGACAAGGCCTTCGCGGCCATGAACGCGGACGTATTCACGGTGATGCGGAAAAAGAACCTCAGCCGGGAACAGTTCGAGGCGGGTCGCCGGATCTACGGTTTCTCCGGCCGGTGGGACGCCTACGCGGGTTTCGTGGTAGTCCATCAGAGCAACCCGGTGCTGCCCGCCGAGGTGCAGCGCCGCCTCGAGCAGGACCACGAAAGCTACGGAGGCTACGAGGCCTTCTACGCCCGACAGGGCTCGAAGCTGTTCGCCGCCGAGGTCGTCAACCTGAACGATCTCGAAGGCCACGATATAGCCCACCTGGTGGTGATGCGGGACATCACCACCGCCTTCGAGGCGGTCCGGAGCTCCGTGCTCATGGTCGCCGGGGTCGTCATAGCGATACTCGGGGGCATACTCATCCCGCTCTGGCTGGTGCTGGGGAGCACTGAGCGGGGCATCGCCTCGCTCTTCGCGGATCTGAGGGAGAAGGAGGAGCGCTATCGAGCCGTCGCCGACCACACCTTCGCCTGGGAAAGCTGGTTCGCGCCGGACGGGAGCCTCATCTATTGTTCGCCCTCCTGCGAGGCTTTGACGGGCTACAGTGTCGCGGAGTTCTTCGAGGACCCCGAGCTGCTGACGAAGATAGCCCATCCCCACGAGCGGGACCATCTGGCCGAGCACTTCGATGGACTCTCGGCCGACGGCGACGAGTCGCTTCACGAGATCGACGCGCGCATCACGACCAAGAGCGGCGAGGAACGCTGGATCTCCCATGTCTGCCAGAGGATTCACGCGAAGGATGGAACCTACCTAGGCCGCCGTTCGAGCAATTACGACATCACCGAACGGCATAGGGACGAGGCCATGCTTCGCATGCTCGTCCAGGCCATCAATCAAAGCCCGGTCACGACGGTCGTCACCGATGCCGAGGGAGACATCGAGTTCGTGAACCCGAAGTTCACGGAGACCACCGGCTACGCGGCCGAAGAGGTGATCGGCAAGAATCCCCGCATCCTCAACGCCGGAGACAGGCCGAGTTCGGAATACAAAGATATGTGGGAGACGATCCTTTCCGGCCGCGATTGGCGCGGGGTCTTCCACAACAAGAGGAAGAACGGCGAGCGCTACTGGGAATCGGCTATCCTCTCGCCGGTCATGGACGAGACGGGGAACGTCACTCATATCATGGCCCTGAAAGAGGACATCACCGAGCGCAAGAAGATGGAGGAGCGCCTCCGGCTGCAGGCCCAGGCCATGGACAGCGCGTCCGGCTACATTCTCATCGTCGACGCGGCCGCGCCCGAATTGCCGGTCATATACGCGAACGCCGCCTTCGAGCGGGTGACCGGCTATGCGATCGAGGAGGCCGTGGGGAGGAATTGCCGCTTCCTCCAGGGAAGCGACAGGGAGCAGCCGGGCCTTGCGGAGATCCGGAGGGGATTGGCCGAGGGCCGCGCCTGCCAGGCCATGCTCCGCAACTACCGAAAAGACGGGACCATGTACTGGAACGACATCCATATAGCGCCGGTCCGGGACGAGAACGGCGCGCTCAGTCACTACATCGGCATCTCCAACGATGTCACGGAGCTGGTCAGGGCCCAGGAGAAGCTTCGCGAAAACGAAGAGAGGATCCGGATCGCCCAGGAGTACGCCAACATCGGCACCTGGGACCTGAATATAAAAACAGGGGAGCTTTTCTGGTCGGAGCGGATCGGGCCGCTTTTCGGCTATCCCCTGGGGGACAGGGAAACGACCTACGAGAACTTCCTCGAGGCGGTCCATCCGGAGGACCGGCAGCTGGTTTCCGATGCGGTGCGAAACTGCCTCGAAAAGGGAGAGGTCTATCAAATCGAGCATCGCTGCCTCTGGCCCGACGGCACGGTGCGCTGGCTCCTGGAGAACGGCAACATCTCGCGCGACGAAACCGGCGCGCCCTCGCACATGCTGGGCCTCGTGCAGGACATCACGCGCCGCAAGGACGCCGAGATCAGGCTGCGGGAGACCGAAGAGCGCCTGAGCCTCGCGGTCGAGGGCGCCGGCGACGGCATCTGGGACTGGGACCTGAAGACCGACGAGATGCTCTTTTCCCGGCAATATATGGAGATGCTCGGCTACGCCGAGGGCGAGCTGCCGCCTCGCGTCGAGACTTGGCGGAACGGCGTCCATCCCGACGATCAGCCGCGCGTCCGGGCGCGCCTGAATGACTATCTGGAAGGGAGCGCGCCGGACTACGTCGTCGAGCTGCGCATGCTCTGCAGGGACGGCAGCTTCAAATGGGTCCTGTGCCGCGGGGCGGTGGTGGCGCGGGACAAGGAAGGGCGGCCCCTCCGGATGATCGGCATCCACAGCGACATCGCCAAGCGCAAGGAGGACGAGGCGGCCCTGGTCGAATCGCGCGAGATCGCCGAGCGCGCCAACCGGGCGAAGAGCGAATTCCTCTCCTCCATGAGCCACGAACTGCGCACCCCGATGAACGCCATCCTGGGCTTCGGGCAGCTTCTGGAGATGGACGAGAGCCTGCCGCCGTCGCAGCGGGATTCGATACAGGAAATCACCAAGGCGGGCCGCCATCTGCTCGATCTCATCAACGAGGTGCTGGACCTGTCCCGGATCGAGACGGGGAGAATCGATCTCTCCATCGAGCCCGTCGCGTGCGCCGCGCTCGCCGACGAGTGCCTCAAGCTGGTAGCCCCCCTGGCGGTCGTGCGCGGCATCAGGCTGAACCGGGGGCCCTTGCCCGACCTGACCGTCCTGGCCGATCGCATGCGCCTGAAGCAGGTGCTGGTGAACCTGCTCTCCAACGCGGTGAAATACAACCGCCCGCAAGGCGAGGTCGAGATGGAGGTCTCGGCCGTGGAGGGGAGAGCGCGTTTCACGGTCGCCGATACCGGGCCTGGAATCTCCGAGGGGCGGATGGGCGAGCTGTTCACGCCCTTCAACCGGCTAGGCGCGGAAAACAGCGAGATCGAAGGCACCGGCATCGGCCTGACCATCAGCAAGCGGCTCGTCGAGCTGATGGGAGGGCTGATAGGCGTCGAAAGCCGGCCTGGGGAGGGCAGCAGGTTCTGGGCCGATATACCCCTGGTGGAAACCAAGGGGGAAGAGCCGAAGGTTGAAACGAGCGTCCTCGCCGCGGAGGACTCGGCGGCGGCCGGGTTCGAGCATGTGCTGCTGTACATCGAGGACAACCCCTCCAATCTGCGGCTCATGGCCCGGATACTCAAGCTGCGCGAACACATCGATCTCATGACGGCGCAGAGCTCTTCCTTCGGCCTGGAGCTGGCCGCGATCCACCACCCCGACCTCATCCTCCTGGACCTGAACATGCCCGAGATGGACGGCTACGAAGTGCTGAGCCTCCTGCGCGCCAGCGACTGGGGCAGGGACATCCCGGTGATCGCCGTCACCGCCCACGCCATGCCCGACGATATCGAGCGGGGCCGGGCGGCCGGCTTCGCCGACTATTTGACGAAACCCTTGGATATCCCGCGTTTCCTCGCGGCGGTCGATGCGCAACTGGCGAAAAACGAAGCCCGATAAATAAAAACGGAGGACGCGATGTCAGAATCGGATCGAGCGATGGAAAAAACGGATCTTTCTTCCTTCGGCATCGGAAAGGAATGGGAAAAGGAACTTCCGGCGCTGCGCATTTTCGAACGGCTCCCGCAGCGGATATTCGTCAAGGATACGCGGTCGGTCTTCGTGTTCTGCACCACGAACTACGCTCGCGAACTGGACCTGAATCCGGACCAGATCGTCGGGAAAGACGATTTCGCCTTGCGCCCCGCGGAGCAGGCCGAGATCTACCGCGCCGAGGACCGGGAGGTTCTCTCCACCGGAGCCGCGAGGACCGTCGAAGAAGCGTACGAGCGCTCCGGGCGCCAACGCATGGTGCGGACCATCAAGGTGCCCTACCGGGACGAGGAGGGGCGGATCATCGGCGTGCTGGGGACCCTCGACGACATCACCGACGAGTGGACGCTGCGGAAGGAACAGAGACGCCTGAACGCCATTCTGGAGACGACGAGCGATTTCATCTCGATGGCGACGCCCGAGAACAAGCTCAGCTATCTGAACGCCGCCGGAAGGAAGCTGCTCGGCTGGGGGGCGGAGGAGGATATCGGCGAAAGGACGATCGCCGACGTCCACGCGAAAGACTCATCCGAGACAGTCCTGAAGATTGGCATCCCCGCCGCCATCCGCGACGGGACCTGGAGCGGCGAAACCACCGTGTGGAACCGCGGCGGGAGAGAGATACCCGTTTCCCAAGTCATCATGTCGCACAAAGCTCCGGACGGGAAGGTCGAGTTCCTGTCCACCATCATCCGCGACATCTCCGAGCGCATCCAGGCCGAGGCCGCGATCAAGAGGCAGGCCGATCTTTTCACCAATCTCATAACCACCAGCCTGGACGGATTCTGGCTCGTCGATGCCGAAGGAAGATTCCTGGACGTCAACGACAGGTACTGCGCGATGAGCGGCTATGCGCGGGATGAGCTGCTGAGGATGGGAGTCGTCGGGATAGAAGCCAAGGAAAGCGCGGAAGAGACCGCGCGCCACATCGAAAAGCTGATGCGGGACGGGTCGGACATTTTCACCAGCCGGCACCGGAGAAAAGACGGCGGCGCCATGGAGGTGGAGATAAGCGCGATCTTCTGGAAATCGCAGGGACAGATCATCGCGTCCGTCAGGGACATCACGGACCGAGTCAACATGGGCAGGCAGCTGGAAGGCTATTCGCGGAACCTGGAACGGATGGTGGAACTGCGCACCGAGGAGCTCAGGGTGGCCCTGGAAGCCGCCGAGGCCGCCGACGAGGCCAAGTCCAGGTTCCTATCCCGGATGAGCCACGAATTGTACACGCCGCTGAACGCGATCATCGGCTTTTCCCAGATCATGCAGATGGACACTCGCTCGAGCCTGACCGCGGATCAGGAAGAATCCATCCGAGAGATACTCAAGGCGGGCGATCGGCTTCACGACATGGTGGATAGGATCCTGGAGTACTCCTACCGGAATTCGGATCATCGCAAAGGCGATGTGGAAATCGTGCCCTGCGCGCCGTTCCTCAGGGGATGCATCGAGACGATGAAGGCCGCTTTCACGCGACGCGATATCGAAGTGATCGTGGACGTGGAAGAGGGCCATGCCGTGATGGCCGACAAGACGGGGCTGTGCCAGGCCATTCAGGGGCTGCTCTCGAACGCCATCCGCTACAACCGCGAGGGCGGCAAGGTGGAGGTGAGCTGCGAGGCGCGGAGCCCGAAGCTGACGCGCATCACCGTGAGCGACACGGGGCGAGGCATCCCCGCCGAACGCTTGGGAAGGCTGTTCGAGGTCTTCGAAGGCATCGACGCAGTCTCCGAAACCGGAGACGGAATCGGGATGGGGCTCGCCTTGTGCAAGCGGATAGTCGAAGAGATGGGCGGCAGCGTCGGTGCGGAGAGCGGCGTGGGCGTCGGAAGCCGGTTCTGGATCGAGCTTCCGACGGCGGATGCGGCCGGGGCGAAAGGAGAGGGATGATGGAAACGGAAACCGTCTTCGAAGGGCTCAAGGCCTCGCGCATCATGCTGGTCGACGACGAGCCGGCCAATTTGAAGGTGCTCGGGAAGATGCTCGAAATGCAGGGCTACTCGAACGTGGTCTCGGTGCAGGACCCTCGGACCGTCGTGGAGCTCTATCGCCGGGAGCGGACGGACTTGGTTCTCCTGGACCTGAATATGCCGCATATGAGCGGCTTCGACGTGATGGCGCGGCTGAGGGAGCTGGAGGAGCGCACGCCCGCGCCGATCATCGTGCTCACCGCGCAGACGGGCAAGGAGTTCCTCGTGCGGGCCTTCGAAGGCGGCGCCCGCGACTACGTCACCAAGCCTTTCGACGTGCATGAGCTGCTCGCTCGCGTGCGCACCATGCTCGAGGCTCACCTGGCGCATCGCCTGGCCTACGCCCAGAAGGAGATTCTGGAAGGCATGGTGCGCGAGCGGACGGCGGAATTGATGCGGACCCGCCTGCAGGTCGTGCAGAGGCTGGGCCGCGCCTCGGAGTACCGGGACAACGAGACGGGCAAGCACATCATCCGGGTGAGCCAGACCGCCGCCCTCATCGCGAAACGGATCGGCTGGGGGGAGGCCGACTGCGAAATGCTGCTCCACGCCACGCCCATGCACGACGTGGGCAAGATAGGCATACCCGACAGGATCCTCCTCAAGCCGGGGAAACTCGAGCCCGACGAGTGGGAGATCATGAAGACGCACACCACGATAGGCGCCCACATACTGGAAGGGGACGACTCGGATCTGCTGCTTCTCGCCCGGGAGATAGCCCTGACCCACCATGAAAAATGGGAGGGCTCGGGCTATCCGAATGCCTTGTCGGGAGAAGCCATCCCCGTCTCGGGGCGCCTCGTGGCCCTGGCCGACGTCTTCGACGCCCTGACCTCGGAGCGCCCTTACAAGAAAACCTGGAGCGTGGACGCGGCCACCGACCTGATCCGGGAGAATCGCGGCAAGCACTTCGATCCCCGTCTGGTCGACGTGTTTCTCGAGCTCCTGCCGGAGATCACGGAGATCCGCGACAGCCTCTCGGACGCGGTGGAGGGCTGAGCGCGAGGGCTCCTTCCGAACGCCTTCCCGCTCACTCCCACTTCTGCCGGATCGCCCGGATGACGTCGTAGATCTCGAAGAAGATGTCGACGAGCTCGGGGTCGAAGTGTTTGCCGGACTCCTCGCGCATCTTGTAGAGCACGCGGTCCTCCTCCCATGCCTCCTTGTAGGCGCGCTTCGAGCTGAGCGCGTCGTAGACGTCGGCGACGGCGACGATGCGGGCGGACAGCGGTATCTCGCGGCCCTTCTTGCCCGGCAGGCCGGAGAGGCGGTCGATGCCCATGTCGGCGACGGGGCCGGGGTAGCCGCTGCCGTCCCACTTCTCGTGGTGGTTGAGCGAGATCTCGCGCGCGAGGGTGTCCCACTCGGAGCGGGGATCCTCGAAGTAGCCGGCGCCGAATACGACGTGCATTTTCATGTGCTCGCGCTCGGCCTCGTCGAGCGGGCCGGGCTTGCGCAGGATCGCGTCGGGGATGCCCACCTTGCCGATGTCGTGGAGCATGGCGGACATCTGCAGGATGTCCATGTAGTGGTCCATCTCGCTCTTGGGCACGTCGTGGGCCGCGGCCCAGCGCTTGTAGATCTCGACGGCGTAGTAGCCGACCCGGTTCACGTGCTGCCTCGTCTCCTCCGGATCGCGCAGGGCCATCATCCGCACCATCTTGTACACGACGTCGCGCAGGAGGATGGCGCGCTCGATGGCGACGCCGGCGTAGAAGGCGAACTGGGTCACTATGGCCCGCTGCTTCTGGGTGAAGGGGAGGATGCTCCCGTCCCCGTCGAGGCGGTTGATGAGTTCGAGGACGCCCACGAGATCGTTCCGGCTCGTGCGCAGGGGCACGATGAGCATGGACTTGGTCTTGTAGGACGAGATCTCGTCGAAGTAGGGATTGAAGGAGTAGGGTGCCCCGCTTTCGATGCGATAGGCGTCGGCGATGAGGAGGGCTTTGCCGGTGGCCGCGACGTAGCCCGCGATGGAGGTCTCGTCTATCGCGACTTCGCTGTTCGAGTAGATGTACTTGCTCGCGAGGAAGTCGTTGCGGAAGAGCGTGTCATTCTGGACGTAGCTGAACTTGAGCTTGCCGTCTTCGACCAGGAAGATCGAGCCCGCGTCGGCCGAGGCCAGGGAGCGGGTCTCGTGGAGGATGCTGTCGAGAAGCGTGGACAGGTCCCGGATGTGATGCAGCTTTTCGAGCTTGACGAGAATCTCGTTGAGTTCCCCGGCGTCGGACAGTTCGTTTTTGGCTTGCGTCATATTTTTCCTCGCTGTGCGTTTTATTGTACCGTGTTCGGCTATCGCGTCAAGGCTGAGACCGGCGCCGCGCTCCGGACGGCGGCTTGACACGAGAGCGGCCGCGGGGGAACCTGAGCGCGCCTTCGCGGGCCGCAGCGCCCGCTCAAAACGCTTACCCGGAGTCGCGGCCGTGGATATCACACTCAATACCCTCGCGAGGATCATTCAGCAATCGTGGCTTTCGCAGAGCGTCGCCGGCGCGGGAGTCGACGGAGGCCTCGACTCCGCCGGCGGGAGCCCTTTCGACACGGCGGGAGCCGCGGGCGCGGCTCCCGATTTCGCCTCCATGCTGCTGCGCGCCCTCGAAGCCGAGGGAGCCGCCGCCCAGGCCCAGGAGGCTCCTGCGGGCTTCGGACCGGCCGCGGTCTCGGCTCTGGGCGGCGCCGCTGGTTCCGGCGCCGCTGGCTTCGGCGCGACCGGCTTCGGCGCGACGAACGCATTCGCCACCGCGGCCGGCGCCGGCCCCTTCGGTCTCTCGTCGCTCCCGCCCTTCGCCCCGGCCGTAGCGCCGACAGTAGCCGCGGCAGCTGCGGCGCCGATGGGCGCGCAGGGCTCCGGCGCCGCGGGCTCCGGCGCCGCGGGCTTGGCGGCCCTCGCCCAGGAGACGGCCAGGAAATACGGGGTCGACCCGGAGCTCGTGAAGTCGGTCATCCGGGTCGAGTCGGGCTTCGACCCCGGGGCCGTGTCGCCCGCGGGGGCGGAGGGGCTCATGCAGCTCATGCCCTCCACCGCGGCCGCCCTCGGCGTCCACGACCCCTTCGACCCTGCCCAGAACATCGAGGGCGGCGTCCGCTACCTCAGGCAGATGCTCTACCGCTACAAGGACAACGTCCCCCTCGCGCTGGCCGCCTACAATGCCGGTCCGGGAGCCGTCGATCGGGCCGGGGGCATCCCCGACTACGCCGAGACCCGCGCGTACGTCAAGAAAGTGATGGAGGGCGGCCTGGGCGAGCTCGCCTGAGCGAGGCTCCGCAGCCGTCGCCGCCGCGCCGCTCGCCGGCACGGCGAAGGCGAGAGCCCCGGCGGCGAAAAGCGCAAAGCCGAGTTCAAAGCGTGCGAAGCGCGCGGGCGACCCATTTTTGAATTGGCGCCGATGTGCAGAGCGGGGAGTCGAGTGAGGCATGGCGGGAGGGAAAGCAGCCGTATGCCCCGGGACTGGATAGCCTTTTGCGGGGATGTAAGATATTTTCCATAGATCCGTTAGAAAGAAGCGATGATGAAACTCGTCCTGCCGTTCTTCCTGCTCTGCGGCCTGTCCTTGTCGGTGCAGGCCGCCGAACTCACCCGCACCGCGGTCGCGCGATACGGCGAGCTGAGGATTCTGCGCGTCGATTACCTCGGCGCGTTCAGAACCGCCAGGTCGGAGCTGGCCCTGCTCACCTCGCTGCGGAGGGGCGAGAAGCTGTCGGAGGTCGATCCCGATGCCGTCGTCCAGCGGCTCGAACGAACGGGCCTCTACAGCGAGGTCTCGCTCGGCTACGAGCTGAAGGAGGGCGGAGTCGTCATCCAGGTCGAGCTGAGGGAGAAGTGGACACTCATCCCCCTTCCCTTCGCCGCGTATTCGGGACAAGCCCTCACCCTGGGCCTCATCTTCATGGACTCGGATTTCCTGGGCTCGATGTCGACCCTGGCCACGGGAGGATTCTGGACCGTCGACGGCTGGGCCGCCAATCTCGCCTACTTCAAGCGGCGGATCGGGGGGAGCGATGTCGACGCCAGTTTTTTCGCCGTCGGCGGGAGGGGAGAGCGGAAGGCGGCCTACGCCGACGGATCGCTCTACGAGTCCTATGCCCGGGACTTCGCGGGCGGCGGGATAACCGCGAATTTCCTGGCCGGCAGGGAGCTCAGGCCCTTCGTCGGCACGCGCTTCGCCTGGTCCCGTCCGGAGGCGTCCTACGCCGCCCGGCAGGGCTGGCCGCCCGAGTCCGCCTACCTCGCCCCCGAGCTCGGCCTCTCCTACGACGGCCGGCGCGTCGAGGGCTGGTTCAAGCCGGGACTCGACGCGAAGGCGAAGCTCAAGCAGGGGATTCCCCTGGAGGGAGGCTCGACCTATCTATTCGGCGGCCTCGACGCGGGAATCCTCGTCAAGGTTCTCGGCGGGGCCGCGCTCAGCTTCGGGGCCTCCGCGGGCTACGGCGACGAGCCGAGCTCCCAGAGCGAGCGGCTCGGAGGGCCCGGCTACAGGACCCTGCCCTTCGGCGAGACCTTCTCGACCCGGTATGGCGCCGCGCATGCCGATTTTGAGTTTCCCGTGGCGCGCAGCGCCTGGGGGTTGCTGACCCTGACCGCCTTCTACGAGGCGGGAGTCTACGAAACGGGTCCGGACGGAGGAGAACGCGCCGAGCTCTTCCACGGGCCGGGCGGAGGCCTTCGCTTCTACCTGAGACACATCGCCTTTCCGGCCCTGGGGGCCGACTTCGCCTATGACGTTCCCCGCGGCCAGATCGAGTTCAGCGCCTCGCTGGGTTTTTCGATGTGACGCGTAGACCGAGTACCTCCGGACCGCTACACTGAGTCCGTATGACTCGCCTCACCATAGCCGCCTTCATAGCCGCGGTCATTCTCTACTTCGTCTCCTTGTATGTGTACATACCGATATTGCCTGCCTTCGTCGCGGGGCGCACGTCCACGCTCGCGGCTGTGGGCATCGTGCTCGCGATGTACGGCCTGTGTACGGCGATTCTGCGGATGCCGATGGGCATCGCCGCCGACGCTACCGGACGGAGCAGGCCCTTTATCGTGTTAGGCGCGCTGATGGCCGGCGCGGGTGCTGTGGTCATTGTCGCCGGCAGGTCGCTGGGGACCTTGGCGCTCGGCCGCGCCTTCACCGGCGTCGCGGCCGCGGCCTGGGTGCCCATGATGGCCGTCTTCGCCGGCTACTTCGCGCCGCGTCAGGCGATTTTCGCGACCTCGCTGCTCTCCCTCGCGTCCTCGCTGGGGCAGATGATCGGGACCGGCTCCACGGGACTCGTCGAGTCGCTGGGAGGCTACGGTCTGACCTTCGTCGTGGCCGCCGGCTTCTCGATCCTCGCGAGTCTCATATTCCTCATCGTGAAAATACCCAGGAGCGCTGAGCGGCGGACCGAGCCGCTCAGCGGCCGCTCGATCCTCGCGGTGGCCCGCCGGCGCGATGTCATCGTGCCCTCCCTCACGAACGCCCTCTGCCAATTCGGGGTCTGGGCCCTCACCTTCGGATTCATGCCCCTCCTGGCCACGAGGATGGGGGCGGGCGCGGGCGCCACCGGCCTCATCATGACCTTGAACATCGCGGCCAACACGGCGGCCAATCTCTTCGCCACCCTCATCGCCAACCGGGGGCACCGCCGCCTGCTGCTGTACCTCAGCTTCGCCGTCTTCGCCGGGGGGGCCATGCTGGCCGCCTTCGGCGCGACGCTCGGCTTTCTCTTCGTCTCCACGGTGCTCATGGGCCTGGCGAACGGCCTTTTCTTCCCGATACTGCTCGGCCTCTCGATCCAGCGGGTGGATACCGCCCACCGCAGCACGGCGATGGGCATCCATCAGGCCGTGTACGCGGTCGGCATGTTCACCGGCCCCTGGGTGGGCGGGATCGTCGCAGACGCCGTGGGCATACGCGCGATGTTCGCCATAGTGGCCGCCTTCTCTTTCGTCGGGCCGGGCTCGCTCTTCCTCTTGTACCGGGACCCGCCGGTAGAAGGCTGAGGGCCGGGGCGCGGCCGCGCCGGAGCCGTAGCCGCCGCGCGGCTAGCATCGGGAGTCGCGCCCGGGATGGCCGCGCCGCGGTCGCTCGGCCGTCCGCAGCTTGGCCGCCGGCCGGCCTTCAGCTTTCGGGAGCGCCGGAGCGGCGCGCGTCCAGTGCCGGGGCCGCTGTGTTCCTAGCTTTCGGGAGCGCCGGAGCGGCGCGCGTCGAAGACCTCCAGCTGGGGCTGCTCCATGCCGTTGTAGCGGTTGATGGTGACCTTGTAGACGAGGTCGATGCGATCGCGGTTCTTGAAGGAGAAGTCGCGCTCGAGCCTTACGGCCCCCTTCCAGAACATGGCCGGCCACTTGTGCTTGCCGAAGTCGAGCGTGAGCTTCAGGTGGGTCTGCTCGGTCTTGCCCACGATCTGGGCGTCGACGATGGGCACTTCCTTCGAGAGGAACACGAGGGGACGGTTCTCCTCGCCGTAGGGCTCGAAGCGCTCGGTGAGCTCGGTCAGGTCGGGCTTGAGGAACTCGTGGGGCAGCTCGGCGTCGATTTCGATGGTCTCCTCGTTTTCGAAGAGCTCGATGCCTTCGGCGTAGGCCTTGGCGCGCACGAGGAATTCTTCCCAGTTACCGAGCTTGAGGCTGAAGCCCGCGGCCGAGTCGTGGCCGCCGTAGTCGATGAAGAGGTCGGCGCAGGCCTCGAGGAAGGGCGTGACGGCGAAGCCGCGGGCCGAGCGGACCGAGCCGACTACGGTCCCGTCGCCCTGGAACGAGGCGACGACGGCGGGCACGTCGAGGGTGCTCGTCAGGCGCGAGGCTATGAGGCCGGTGATGCCCCGGTGCACCTCCTGCCCTCCCACGAGGGCGAGCTTGCGCCCGTGGCCCTCGAGACTGTCCATGGCCTTGGGGTAGACGAGTTCCCACTCCTCGGAGCCGAGTCTGCGGCGGTCGAGATTCATCTGGATGACGCGGTCGGCCTGGACCTCGCGCTCCCCGCGCGACCCGGAGAGGAAGAGCGAGACCGCGGCCGCTGGTTCGCCCATGCGCCCAGCAGCGTTGATCACGGGCGTGATCTGCCAGGCGGTCTCGCCGGCGCCGAACCGCTTGCCCGCGATGCCCAGCTTCTGCAGGAGCTCGGCGAGGCCGGGCCGGGGGGCCTGGTTGATGGCCGAGAGCCCGCGCCTCACGAGTATGCGGTTCTCGCCGCGCAGCGGCATGAGATCGGCTATCGTGCCCAGGGCGACGAGCTGCAGCCGCGCGAGGTCGTCGTCGCCGAACCAGTCGGCCTTCTTGAGGGCGAAGGACACGAAGAGGTTCGCGAAGACGTCGAGCTCGGAAAGCGGCTCGGACCGGTAGCGGCCGATGCGCGAGAGCTCCCGCAGGCGGATGAGGCTCTGGCCGCGGGCCTGGGCGATCTGCCCGCCCACCTCGGGCGCGATGTCGTAGAGCTGCCAGTCGATGCCCGCGCCGAAGGCCTTGCCCAGGAGCTTCTTCTGCAGCTCGCCGTCCCAGACGAAGATCTGCCGGTCGCGCAGGAAGGGCAGGAGCCTCGTGTGCTCCAGATCGACGACGCCGGGCACGATGGTCTCGCGGACCCTGGCGGTCTCGACGAGATTGGAGAGGCGGACCGCCTCGACGAGGTAGGCCTCGTTGACGGGCTGCACGTTGAGCAGGGCGACCTGCTGCTTGTAGATGCCCGAGCGCGCGAGCTTGAGGGCGGCGGCCAGCTTGTAGGCCACGCCGCAGCCGGCGAGATCGCGGAAGGGGTAGCCGGAGTCGGGCAGCTTCGGGTCGATGACCGCGACCGCCGCGGGCGGCTCTCCCGACTGGAGGCGGTGGTGGTCGACCACGATGACGTCGACCATGAGCTCGGCGGCGCGCTCGACCTCGGCCACGTTGGATATCCCGCAGTCCACCGTGACGATGAGGGTGCCGCCCCGGGCGGCGAAATCCTCGACGGCGGCGAGCGACAGGCCGTAGGGCTCGTCGGAGTTCGGCACGCGCCAGCTCACCTCGAGGCCGAGCTCCGCGAGGGCCTCGACCATGAGGACCGTGGAGGTCACGCCGTCGGTGTCCCGGTCGCCGAACACGAGGACCTTCTCGCCCTCGTCGACGGCGAGGAGTATGCGGTCCACCGCGTCCTCCATCTGCGCGAAGCGGAAGGGATTGTGGAGATAGCGCGGGTCGTCTTCGAGGAAGAAGAGGATGTCTTCGGGCTCGGAAAGGCCGCGGCGGATGAGTATCGAGGCGGTGAGGGTGTCGGTGCCGTATCGCGAGGCCAGTTCCTTGACCGCGGAGGCGGGGACTTCCGTCTTGGACCATTTCATAGGGCTGATATTTCCTTTACTATGAGCGGCCGCCGGGGAGCCCGCTCCGGGCCCACGGCGAGCGAGGACTCGACAAGGCTTCGCGCCGCCTCCAGCGAGGCCGCGTCCTTGCCGTAGACCCTGCAGATCCGATCTCCCTTTCTCACTTCGTCGCCGGTCTTCCGCTCGAACACGAAGCCCACGTCGGGGTAGACCGGGTCGGCTGTCGTGTTGCGTCCGACGCCCAGGTTCACGCCCGCGAGCCCGATCTTGTAGGCGTCGATGGCGGTGACGAAGCCCGAGGCCGGAGACCGCAGCTCGAAGGAATGGCCGGAACGCCAGGAGCCGCGCAGGGCGAGCATGCGCTCGGGATCGCCGCCCTGGCTGCGCACGTTGGCCATGAAGAGCTCGCGCGCCTTGCCCGAGGCGATGGCGCGCTCGCAGCTCTTCACGCCTTCCTCGACGCTGGAGGCCAGGCCGCCGGCGACCAGCATCCAGCCGCCGAGCCTATACGTCACCTCCATGAGGTCGGCCGGGCCCGAACCTTCGAGGCAGTCGATCGACTCCTCCACCTCGAGGAAGTTGCCCACCTTGAGGCCCAGGGGCTCGGCCATGTCGGTGATGACCCCCACGATGCGCTTGCCCATGGCGGTGCCGGTGCGCACGAGGCTCCGGGCGAGGGCCTCGGAGTCTTCGAGGGTCTTCATGAAGGCGCCGGGACCCGTCTTGACGTCGAAGACCAGGGCATCGGCGCCCTCGGCCACCTTCTTGGAGAGGATGGACGCGGTGATGAGGGGAATGGACTCGACCGTGGCGGTGACGTCGCGCAGGGCGTAGAGCTTCTTGTCGGCGGGGACGATCCGGGCGGTCTGCCCCGTCATGGCGTAGCCGTCCGAGGCCAGGATCGAGCGGAACTCATCCTGGCTCAGGGCGGTGCGGTAGCCCGGGATGGACTCGAGCTTGTCGAGGGTGCCGCCCGTGTGGCCGAGGGCCCTGCCCGACATCATGGGGTCCTTGATGCCGCAGGCGGCCACCATGGGCGCCAGGACGAGCGAGACCTTGTCGCCCACGCCGCCGGTGGAATGCTTGTCGACGAAGGGGCCGGCGAGGCCGGAGAGGTCCATCGTGTCGCCCGAGCGGAGCATGAGCTCGGTGAGGTCGGCCGTCTCGCGGCTCGTCATGCCCTTGAAGAACACGGCCATGAGCCAGGCCGAGACCTGGTACTCGGGCACCTCGCCCTTCACGTAGCCTTCGATGATGAGTTCGATTTCCTCGCGGGAGAG
>DATKVK010000060.1:0-27659 GCA_035530095.1 Rectinemataceae bacterium
GTCGATGGAAAAGGTCTGGGTGGAGAAGGTTTTTCCGCAGGAGCGGCACAGGAACCGAGGGACTGAGCCGAAGGCCTTGGTCTGATGAGCGCCATTGCGGAAATACCAGTCGGGCCTCTGCGGCTCCAGGTGATGTTTGCACAAAGGATTAGGGCAGAAGGGGGCGGTGGTCACGGGACCTCCTTAAGTCGCAAGGACTCAAGGAGGTCTACGCACCGTCCAGTCTAGTTTGATTCAGATATCCATAGTTTTCGTAACACTATCCACGGAACTAGAAAATAATATGCTCTTCCTTTATTTCTATAGCGCCGCGGGCGTGGACGAAGGCACGGAGCACCACGCTTCGCAGTTGGCGTACGTTGCCGGGCCAGTCGAACTCGACGAGCCTACGTAGGGCCCCGCGGCCTATGACGGTCTTCCCTGCCGAGGCCTCGTTGAGGAAATGTGCGGCTATATCGGGAATGTCCTCACGGCACTCGCGCAGCGGCGGAAGCCTGAGGACGAGGGTTTCGATTCGGTAGAAGAGGTCGGCCCGATACTGGCCGGAGGCGACGGCTGCCTCAATATCGCGGTTCGTGGCCGAAATGAAGCGAAGGTCGGAGTGCCGAGACTTCCGTGCACCGAGGGGCCAAATCTCGCCCGTTTCGAGCGCGCGTAGAAGTTTAGCCTGGACCGCGAGACTCATGTCGCCGATCTCGTCTAGGAAGAGCGCCCCGCCGCGTGCGAGTTCGAAAACACCGACTCGGTCGATCGCGTCGGTGAAGGCGCCACGTTCAGTACCGAAGAGCTCGCTCTCAGCGAGCAGATCCGGAAGGGCGGCGCAATTCCTGCCGATGAAGGGCCCGGAGCGGCGCCGCGATATTTCGTGGAGCGCGCGGGCGGCGAGTTCCTTCCCTGTACCGCTTTCGCCGAGAATGAGGACAGGATGGTCGCAGGTCGCGTAGAGCCTGATCTGTTCCGCTGCCTCGAGCAGGGCGGGGCTGGACCCGATAAAGGGCGTGGTGGCGAGCCGCTCGGTCGTTCGCAGGAGCAGCACTCGGGCCAGCGCATCCCTGAGCTCTCGGATCGTCGCCTCGGCGGGGAGGACCTCCACAGCCCCGCGTTTTGTCGCCTCGGCCGATTGCTCCATCGGCGCGAGGGCTATCAGCGGTATCTCGGAGGATACGATCTTCGCGACCTGATCGCGAGATTCGCGCTCGAACGCCTCCCAATGCACCACGATGGCGGCTGGACGCTGCCGCTTCGCCGTGTCTGCTACTTCCCGGCAGCACTCGCAGGGTAGGATGCGATACTTGTCCGCCAGGGCCGTCGCGATGCCGCGAGCGGCTTCCGCCTTCACTCCGAGGATCAGGATCGTTTCCATAGCCGGAGTAATAGGATCACTTCAGCGCGAATGCAAGTAAACAGATGTTTAATCGCGGTTTTTTAGGTCAAAAGATACGGGCGAGCCTTGGGGTAGTATTACCAAGGTTGTTGATGGCTCAGAAGTGCCCCCGCCCGAGGTAGAAAAGCCCCGGTCGGGACACAATTCGTTGTGCCGTCCACAAGGTTCGGAACACTACCCAAACATCGAGGCAAGCTGTGCTCCCATCGCTATGGAAATTCCCTCGCCAAGACCGCCTGAGGGGATCTTCCTCAGTCGTGCCGAATGCGCGCGACCAGGAGGAGTATCTTGAACCAGAGGAAGATGAAGACGCGATACATCTTCCAGGGCCGGCGAAGGGTGGCGAGGGTCCACTCGAGCCCTTTGGAGAAGAGGGCGGGCGGGGCTTTCGCCCGGCGCTCGGCGAAGACCTCGAAGAGGTCGGAGCACCAGAGGTAGATGCCCGAGTTGAAGCGAGTCAGGTTGCGTGGAATCCAGCGCTCCCTGCCCGGGACGCCCGAGCCTACGAGAAGGAGGCTCGGCGTCGATTTTCTCACCGCCTCGATGATCGCCGTTTCCGTTCCCTTGGGGTAGCGTCCCAGATAGCGGCCCACGACTCGCAGCCCCGGAAAGGTCGACTTGATGTTCGACTCGGCCTTCATGAGTGTGCTACGGGTCGAGCCGAGGAGGTAGACCGACTTCCCGCGCCGCTCGAGGGCCGCGAGCAGTTTGACGACGAAATCGAAGGGCTGGTAGCGGACGGGCTCGGGCTTCTTCAAAAAGTGCGCGCCCTTGACCACTGCCAGGGAGATGGGCAGGACGAGACTCGCGCCCGCGATCATGGTATGGAATTCGCCCGAGCGGCGGGCCCGCATGAGGTCCCAGAGAGAGAGGAGCACTATCTGGTGGTTCTTGCCGTCCTCTAGGCGAGCGGCGAGATCGGCTATCTCCGAACTCTGGAGAATGTCCACGGGAACGCCGAGGATGTTGATGCGGCTCACAGAGGCTTGGGCATCCATAATGAACGCTCCGACAGGATGATGTTCACCGAGGCGACGGCGACGATGGCCGCAGTCTCGGTGCGAAGAATGGCTCCCGCGAGACGAAGGGGGCGGAAGCCGGCGCGGCGCAGGAACGATACCTCGTCCTCGGCGAATCCGCCCTCCGGTCCCACGCAGAGAACGATTCGGCTCGGCGTCTCGGTAAGATATCCATGTAGACTGGCCTGTGCAAGGGGAGCCTCGTGGAGGAGGAGCCGCAGCTCGCCCTGCGCGGGGGCCGTGGCCTCGAGGAGCGGGATGAGCCCGGCCAGGTCGACCGCGGCCTCGACGCGCGTCGGCACGGCCGAACCCGACTGCTGAAGCGCCTCCCTGGCTATCCTCTCCCAGCGCGCGCGCCTGCCCGCGGCGTCGCGGGAAGATTGCGGCACGCAATGCCGCGAGACGAGGGGGACGATCCGGCTCACGCCCGCTTCGACGGCCTGGCGCACGATCAGGTCCATCTTCGCGCCCTTGGGAAGGCCCTGGACGAGGGTTAGGTGTGGCGGCGTCCAGGCTTCCGCAGCCCCGTCGAGCGCTCCAGCCTCGGACTCGGGGCTCAGGTCCGCAGCCGCGGATCGGCGCCCCGGCGCTCCGGCCCGGCGCCGATCGCCGCGCAGGTCGTGCAGCTCGGGCTCTGTACCGCCGGGCGGGAGGGGTTCGACTTTCAGGCGAAGCAGATCGGCTCCACCCGAGCCGCCCTGAACCGAGCAGAGCCACCGAATGCCGGCGCCGTCCATGCCGACGAAGCTGTCGCCTTCCTTGAGGCGAAGGATGCGCGTCAGGTACCGGGCGCGTCCGCCCCGTATGAGGCACTCGGGCCCGCCGTCCCAGTCCTCGGGCAAGACGAATTGGCGCATTGTCGCTCAACCCCGCTCGGGCGGCATCCGGCGGCCGCCCGAGCGGTGAACCTAGTTGCTCGTACCCGCCGGGGAGGGGGCGGGCGTAGCCGAGCCGGTGGAGGCTGCCGGAGCCGCCGCGGCCTGGTCGGCGGCCTTTTTCGCCTCGGCCGCGCGTTTCGCCTCGACCAATTCCTTGACTGTCTTGGCTTTAGCGAGGAGTTCGGGGTAGTTGGGATCGTTCAGAACCTTGATCGCCGCCTTCAGCGCATCGTCGAACTCGAGGTCGTAGACCGGCGCGTTGCCGATGCTTTCGAGCTGGTCCCGGACGAGCCGCTCGAGGATGGCTGCGGGCAAGGGGTAGGTCGGCTGGAGCGAGGCCGCGAAGGCATTGCGTTCCGCGACGGTCGCCGCGGGATGGGCCTTCGCGAAGGCCGCCAGCTTCCCCGACTCGATGAGCTTGCCGAGGGTATCGGTCTGTGCCTTGCTGAGCTCGGGCTCCTTTACCTCGAGGTCGGGAGGGATGCCGGTCTTGTCGATGTTCTCGTCGCTCGGCGTGTAGTACCGGGCCGTCGTGAGCTTGAAGCCGGTGGAGCCGATCGGGAAGACCTGCTGGACCGAGCCCTTGCCGTAGCTGTTCTCTCCGACGAGGTAGGCGCGCTTGTTGTCTTTGAGGGCGCCGGCGAGGATCTCGGAGGCCGAGGCCGAGCCGCGGTTGATGAGGACCACGACGGGGATGTCGGCGGGGACGATGGCCTTGCCCGAGGCCCTGGCCACGGTATTCTCGAAGACGTTGCGGCTCTTGGTGGACACGATTATCCCGGAGTCGATGAAGTCGCTGGCGACGCCGATGACGGCCTGCAGGAGCCCGCCCGGGTCGTTGCGCACGTCCACGATCATCGCGCGGTAGCCTTCCTTGTTGAAGGCGTCGATCGCGTCGTCGACCCGCGCCTTGGTGGCGGCGGTGAACTCGATGATCCTGAGGTAGGCTATGTTCCCCTTGGGCGTGGGAATGAGAGCGCTCTTCACGGTCGGGATCTCGATCTGGGCCCGCACGAGGCTCGTGTCGAATTCGGCGGCCTTGCCGCGCTCGATCGTGAGCACGACCGTGCTGCCCTCGGGCCCGCGGATGCGCTTCTGCGCCTCCTCGACCGTGAGATGGGCGGTCGACTCGCCGTCGATCTTGGTGATGAGGTCTCCCGGCTTGATGCCGGCCTTTGATCCCGGCGTGTCCTCGATCGGCGACATGACCTCGATATACAGGTTCTGGTTGGGGCCCAGGGCCGGGTCGCTCGCCTCTTTGGTGATGTAGAGCCCCACGCCGCCGAACTCGCCCGAGGTGACGTCGGTCATGTCGCTCAGCATGGCTTCGTCGAGGAAGACCGAGTAGGGGTCGCCGAGGGACTCGAACAGGCCTTTCATCGCGCCTTCGTAGAGCTTCTTGGGATCGGGGGAATCGACATAGTCCTGCAGGATGAAGTTGAAGGTGTTCTGCAGGATCTCGGTGTAGCGCCGGGCCTCGGCCGCGGTCCGATCGTTTGTCGCCTGGGCGAAGGCGCGGGGCGCCGTCACGGAGAAAGCCGAGATGAGTACCGTGATTGCGGCGGCCACTCCCCATGCGATGCGATGCCCGTGGGGCTTCATGTTGTCCTGGATCATGGCGAATACTATCCTTTCAGGCGAGCCGTCCTGTCAACCTGCGAAACGCCGCGCTCCTTGACTGCGGAAGAGGCGGAAAGTACACTTCGGTCCATATATGAAGCGAAGGCCGATCCATCTCGCCGCGACTATCGCGGAACTTCTGCGCTTCGGCGCCCTCATCATGCTCGTCCAGAGCCTGGGACTCTTTCGGGTCTCGAACGGCGCCCTGCGGCTTCTGCGCTATGCCGCAGCGCCCCAGCTCATCTTCGCCGCGGGTTTCTTCTTCCTGTGGTTCGACCGCGAGCGCTACAAAGCCTATCGTCCGCTGCTCATGCTGGGCAAGATAGTCTCCCTGGCGGCCCTGCTCCCCGTGGCCGTCCTCGTGGGCGACTATCTCAGGGCCGAGCCGGGCATGATGTCCAGCCCCGGCGCGGCGATGGTCTACCTCGGCCTCATCGTCCTCGTCGACCTCGGCGCCCTCGCCGTCCTCGTGCTCTCCGGCGAGAGCGTCGAGAGGGGCCACCCCCGGGAGCCGGCGCCTCCCCTCGAGCCCGGGCAGGGGCCCTCCGACATAGAAAAGGTCGAGGGCTAGGCCGGTGCATATCGTCCCGATCGCGAGCGGCAAGGGCGGCGTCGGCAAATCCATGGTGGCCGCGAACCTTTCGATCGCGCTCGCCCAGTCGGGACGCTCGGTGGTCCTCGCCGACCTCGACCTCGGGGCCTCGAACCTCCACCTCATCCTGGGCATCCCCGCGCCCAAGGCCGGAATCGGAACCTTCGTGGTCGGCACGGGCGTCTCCTTCGACAGCGTCATACTCACGACCGACTATCCCAACCTCCGCTTCATTCCGGGCGATGCCGAGGTGCCCGGGCTCGCCAACATCAAGCAGGCGCAGAAAAACCAGCTCGTCAAGCGCCTGCTCTCGATCGAGGCTGACTACCTCGTCCTGGACCTGGGAGCGGGCACGGGGTCGAACATCCTCGACTTCTTCCTCATGAGCACGCACGGCATCGTGGTCACCGCCCCCGCCCTCACGGCCACCCTCAACGCCTATCTCTTCCTCAAGAACGCGGTCTTCCGGCTCCTCTACGGCGCCTTCGGCACGAAATCGCGGGCCTACGACTACCTTGAAGAGCTGCGCAAGGACGGAGCCTCGCTGCAGAAGGCCTACGTCCCGGCCATTCTCGAGAAGGTGAAGGAGCTCGACCCCGAGCGCTGGTCGGTCGCTACCGAGCGCATGAAGCGCTTCAGGCCGCGGCTCCTCATGAACCTGCTGGAAGACCCCAAGGACGCCGACAAGGCCCAGAAGATCCGGCGCTCCTGCACCGAATACCTCAATATAGACATCGAGCACCTCGGCGTGCTCTACCGGGACGAGCTTCAGGACATAGCCCTGGGGAGCCGCATACCCATCATCCGCTACAAGCCCCAGTCCGTCCTCAGCCAGGGCCTGTACCGCACGGCCGACAAGCTGCTCTCGGTCGAGGACGAGGAGGACATGCCGCTCTCGCTCGCCGAACTCGAGGGCGGATTCCGCACGGCCGAACTCGAGGCCGAGGCCGACTTCGGCGCGAAGATGGCCTACGTCGAGGAACTCCTGTCCTCGGGCGCCCTGACCGAGGGCGATCTCGTCGAGACCATCCGAAGCCAGCAGTTCGAGGTCGACAAGCTCCGGCGCGAAAATCAGTTCCTGAAATACAAACTTTCCCGAGCTATGGGGCAGGGCTTCACGGGATAAGGCCGGCCATGTCACAGAACGCCGCGAAAGGGGACCTCACCCTCACCATCGAGGAGAACGAACTCGAGGCGACGATCCGCTTCGTCCCCGATCCGAACGGGGCCGAGTGGACTTCGGAAAAGCTTCTGCGCATCTTCATGGACGCGCGCATCGGAGGCTGGAGTCCCAAGCGGGCCGAGGAGCTCATCCAGAAGCTGTCCCGCTCGCGCTCCGCGGCGCTCGAGGTAGTGGCCAAGGGCGAGGCCCCCCAGCCGCCCGTCCCCGAGATACCCGAGTGGACAGACCTGCCCGTGCCCTCCGAGCTGGCCGATGCCGCCGCAGCCCTTCTCGCCGAGTCGCCGCCGCCGATTCTGTTCCGGGTCAAGGCCGAGACGGTTCGGGTCGAAAAGACCGTCAAGAAGCCGGGCGCCCTGCCTTTTTTGCCCCCGCGCCTGGAGAAGGTGACGGTCGCCGAGCGGAGGGAGAAGCGCGAGCGGGTCTACCCCGACGAGACCGTGCTGAGTTTCGGCTACGCCAGGCGGGGCGAGCGCGTGGGCATCCTGTCCATAGCCAAGCCGGGCAAGCAGGGGAAGTCCATCTTCGGCCAGCCCCTGCCGAGCCCTGTCGACGGAGGCCCCTTCTGCCTCGGGGCCGGCATCCTCCGGCAGAAGAACGAGCTGCTCGCCGAGGCCGACGGGATCGTGCGCCGGGGGGAGAGGTGGATCGATCTCATTCCGCTCTCCGAACACTCCTGGTCGGTGGAGTGTTCGCCCGACGGTGTCAGCTACCTGCTCAGCTACACGCCCGGCGATCGACGCCTGGCCGCTCCCTCGGCCGCCGAGGTTCTCGCGAAGGCCGGCGAGCTCGGCGCTTCGGAGGATGGCCTTCTGGACTCGGACGAGCTGTCGCGGCTGCTTTCGGCCGCGGCCGCGAGCGGCAAGGCGCTGTTCGCCCGCAGCATATCCAAGGACCGGGACGCGGCGGTCCGCGTCGACGTGAGCCCGGACGGGCTGGCCGCCCGCCTCTCTATCTGGAAAGGGCGGGGGAGCGGCAAGCCGCTCGAGCTGGCGGCCGTGAGCGCGGCCCTCAAGGCCTCGGGGGTCCGCGGTTTCAAGGTCGAAAAACTCAAGAACGACATTGTCGATTTCTACCGGAGTCGTCGGGCCGAACTCGAGGACTACCTGCTCTGCGAGGGGAGGGCGCCCGGCCGCGGCAAGGGCCGCAGCCTGAACTTCTCTGCCGTCTTCTTTCCGGAAGACAAGGCCGTGGAGCTCAAGGCCGGGCTCGAAGCGCAGGGCAATCTCGCGCAAGCCCTCCCCGGACTCGAAGAGTTCCCGATAGCCGCGGCGACCAGGGTCGCCCTGGTGCAGAGCGGCCAGAGGATCGGCGAGCTTTCGGCGGCCCAGGCCGGGCAGGAAGGCTTGGACGTCTTCGGCCGCGCCATGCCCGCCCTGCCCGGCAACGACCCCGACATACGGATCTACGGAAACCTGGACTTCTCGAAAGGGGCGCTCACGGCCACGGCGAACGGGCTGTTCCTCGCCGCGGAGCAGGGCGGGGTCTGGCGGCTCCGCGTCCTTCGATACCGCGACGCGGCGGTCGAGGTGGCGGTGGAACCCGACGCGATGAGCGCGGTCGCGAGCCTCGCCGCCGGAGAGGGCTTCGGCGCGCCCCTGACCGTCGAGGCGGTCATCTCGGCGCTCAACGCCAAGGGCGTGGTGCAGGGAATCGAACCCTTCGCCATCGCCGAAGCCATAGCCGACGCGCGTTCCGGCAAGCCGGTGCTGCGCCGAACCGTCGCCCGCGGCAAGCTTCCCGTCCCCGCCGGCGGCTTTTCGGTGCTGTGGCAGCTGGTGCGGGCGAGCGGGGCGCAGTATGCCCTCGGCGCGGACGGGCGTGCCGATTTCAAGGAGCGCGACACCATGACCCGGGTAGCCGCGGGGCAGAAGCTGGCCACGATACGGCGCTCGGGCGGGGGCGGCGAGGACGGGATCGACGTGCTCGGCCGGCCGGTGAAGGCCGCGGCGACGGCGGGTGAGACCGCTCCGGAGCACGACGCCACCGTCCGCGAGGAATCGGGCGAGGAAGGCGAGGCCGTGCTCGTGGCCGCGGTCGGGGGGGAGCTTCTCGTCGAGGGCGGAAAACTGTCGATTCGGGAGCGCCTGGCCCTGGCCGGGAACCTCGGCGCCGAGACCGGCAATGTCAAGTTTCCCGGTTCGGTCGAGGTCCGGGGCTCCGTGCTCGCCGGCTACAGCCTCTTCGCGGGGGGGGATATATCCATCGGCGGCACCATCGAGGCGGCGCTCGTGTCGAGCGACGCCTCGGTGCGAGTCGGCGAGGGAGTCAAAGGAGCGCGCAGGGGCACGGTGCGGGCGCGCAAGAGCATCGAGGCTTCGTTCGCCGAGCATGCCCTCCTCCTCGCGGTCGAGGACATTCGCGTCAGGAACGCCTGCATCCTGTGCAACGTCAAGACGAACGGCCGCCTGATTTTCGTCTCGGATCGGGGGGCGCTCATCGGCGGCCTCTGTCGGGCCCGCAAGGGGATCGACGTCAGCGTCCTCGGATCGGAGGGCTTCGCCAAGACCGAGATTTCCTTCGGCCAGGATTACCTCGTCGCCGACCAGATCGATGCCGAGGAGCGCGAGATCGACCGCCTCAAGAGCCTCATCCTCCAGACCGACCGCAGCATGTCCGAGCTCGAGCGTGCGGGAGCGGGGCTCGACCGGGTGCGCCAAGATAAGGTAAAACTCGTCAAGCTGCTCGAGAAGCGGACGCTTCGCGTCTTCGATCTTCGCGAGAGGTTCGAAGAGCACCATCCGGCGGAGGTGCGTGTCCGGGGTACGGTGTTCCCCGGCGTCATCCTCGAGAGTCACAATCGTTTCTACGAGGTCCGCAGCCGCAAGACCAAGGTTGTGTTCGCCTTCGACCCGAAGCTCGGCCGCATCATCGAGCGGCCACTATAGGAGAGAATATGCTCGCCGCCATCGCTTTCCCGAGCTGGATCAAGCCGGAGATCATTCCCGGCCTGCCCTTCCGCTGGTACGGTCTCATGTACGTCATCGCCTTCGCCCTGACCTGGCTCCTGTTCAGCTACGAATCCAAGCGCAGGAACGCCCCCTGGACGAACGACGACGCCACCAATTTCTTCTTCTGGGCCATCGTGGGCCTGCTCATCGGCGCGAGGATCTTCGGCACCCTCGTCTACGACCCCACGGGCTACTACTGGTCCAAGCCCTGGCTCATTTTCTGGCCCTTCGGCGCGGACGGGCGTTTCGCGGGTTTCCAGGGCATGTCCTACCACGGCGGCCTCGTGGGCCTCATAGCCGCAACCGTCATCTTCTGCCTCGTCAAGAAAAGCCCCTGGCTCCAGTGGGCCGACGTCATCGCGGTCTCGGCTCCCCTGGGCTACACCTTCGGGCGCCTGGGCAATTTCATCAACGGCGAGCTCTGGGGCAAGATCACCACCTCGCCCCTGGGCATGATCTTCCCGAACGTGCCGGCCTCGGACCGCTTCTCGGCCCGCCAGACCTGGGTGCAGGATTTCGCGAACCGCACGGGGATCAAGCTCTCCTCGATGAACGATCTCGTGAACCTGCCGCGCTATCCTTCCCAGCTCTTCGAAGCGGCTTTCGAGGGGCTGCTGCTCTGGCTCGTCCTCTGGTTTTTCATCCGCAAGCGGAAGGCCTTCCCGGGCTTCGCGATGGGCGTCTACGTGATCGGCTACGGCGTCATCCGCTTCGTCATCGAGTACTTCCGCGAGCCCGACGCCGGCATCGGCTACGTGCTCTCGCTCGGAAACAAGTCGGCTCCGACCTACATGTTCACCACGCCCTGGGATTTCTCGATGGGACAGCTCTTCTGCCTGGGAATGGTGATAGCAGGGGCTCTGTTCCTGTTCTTCGCCGGGAGGCATGCACGGCTCAAGACCCTGGCGGTCGAGGACGATTCGGAGGCGCGGCAGAGCGCGGCGGCGAGCGCCCGCAGACTCAGGAAGAAGATAAAGTAGAGGTCAGCCGCCGGGCCGGTAGTGTTACGAAGATTGTTGATGACTCGGAATGGCTCCCGCCCGAGGTAGCGGAACCCCGGGCAAGGCACAATTCGTTGTGCCGTCCACAAGGTTCGGAACACTACCCGGGGCGCGCCGGCTTTCAGGGCGCGCCGAAAATGCCGCCCTTGCCCGTGTACCTGATCCAGCGTCCCGTTTTGTTCTGCCGCTTCTCCTCGAGGAGGGCGAGAACGAACCTGGCGGCCTTCTCGGGGAGGCCGCTCGCCTCCAGCACCCCGGCCGCGCTCCAGGAGGCTCCCTGGGCCGAGGTGAAGAGCCCCTCGCCGAGACCTTCGAAGGCGCCGGCAGCCAGGGATGCGAGCGGCCCGAGCGCCGCGTCGCGCGGACGTTCGGGGGCGACCAGGACGATGCGCCCCGACTTGTGCGCCTCGAATCGGCGCACAAGCTCGCGAGCCAGGTAGAGCGGGCCGGCGCACTGCTTTTCGACCGCGGCTCCCAGCTCGCCCGGCCGGCCGGCGGTGAAATCCGCGCGCACGGCGGCGGGGTCGGCGATCAGGACCGCCGCGTCGATCTCGCCCAGCGCGTTGCGCGCCTCGTGGACCATGGCCGACACGGATACGAACGAGGCCGGGTTGTACGACAGGGTGAAGCTGTCGCCGCTTTCGCGGTCCGCCGGTTCCTTCGCTTCGGATTTCGGCTCGCGGGCGAGGGCCAGGGCCAAGGTCCAGCCGGCCGCCCGGGCCTCGGCCGCCACCGCGGCCGCTACGGGGCCGTTGAACGGAGCGATCAGGATTGTTTTCCTCACGCGGCCGAGTGTACTATGGCCGGCGGGCCTCGACAAGGTCGAGGTCTTTCCCGGCTCGGAGGTTTCGATGCTCGTCGCGCTCGCACAGATGAACAACGTGATCGGTGACTTCGAGGGCAATCGCGAACGGATTCTCTCGATCGTGCGCCAGGCCTGCGGCGAGGCTCCCGCCGGAGGCGGCCTGGTCGCCCGCAGCGGGCCGGATTCGAAGCCCGACCTCGTCGTCTTTCCCGAGCTCGCCCTCTGCGGCTATCCGCCGATGGACCTTCTCGACCAGGATTCCTTCGTCGAGGACTGTCTCGCCTCGCTCAGGCGCCTGCAGCGCGACCTGCCGGGCGGGGTCGCCGTGGCCGTGGGGCTCGTCGACCGCAACCGCTCGGGCCAGGGCCGTCCCTTCCTGAACTCCATCGCGGTCATCGAGGACGGCCAGCTCGTGTTCTCGCAGGCCAAGACCCTCCTGCCCACCTACGACGTCTTCGACGAGGCACGCTATTTCGAGCCCGCCCGCGAGCGGCGCGTCTTCGAATTCCGCGGCCGCAGGATCGGCTTCGCGATCTGCGAGGATATCTGGTGGGAGGAGCCGCCGGTCCCCGGCCTGCGCTATCCCGTCGATCCGGTGAAGGACCTGCTCGACGCCGGCGCCGATCTGCTTGTGGTCCCTTCGGCCTCGCCCTTCCATTCCGGCAAGCTCGAGCTGCGCGTACGGCTGTCGCGCAACGCGGCCCGGGAGGGCGGAATCCCCGTCCTGTACTGCAACCTGCTCGGCGCGAACGATTCCCTCGTGTTCGACGGCCGCTCCTTCGTCCTCGACGCGGGGGGAGCGCTCCTCGCCCAGGCGGGATGGGAGGAGGAACTCCTCGTCGTGGAGGCGCCGCCGCCGCATCGCGCCGCGGGGCTTGCGGGCGCCGCGCCGCTTCCGGAGGCTGCCGCCCCGGAAGCGGGAATCCCGGCCGCGGTCCCTGCCGGTATCCCGGTCCCGGCCTCCGGTTCCGCCGGGGAGCCCGGGCCCGTCCCGGAGCGCTGGGACGACATCGAGCGCGCCCTCGTCCTGGGCATTCGGGATTACATGGCCAAGTGCGGCTTCAAGACCGCCTGCGTGGGGCTTTCGGGGGGCGTCGACTCCGCCCTGGTGGCCCTGCTCGCGGCGCGGGCGGTCGGCTCGGAGAACGTCACCTGCATCTCGATGCCCAGCCGCTTCTCGAGCGAGGGCTCGGTGACCGACTCGGTCGAGCTCTGCGAAAACCTCGGGCTGCGTCTCGAGACCCTGGCCATCGAGCGGCCTTTCGGTTCCTTCCTCGACCTTCTCGAGCCCAAGTTCGAGGGCCGTCCCTTCGACAGCGCCGAGGAGAACCTCCAGGCGCGCATACGCGGCGATCTGCTCATGGCCTGGTCCAACAAGTTCGGCTCGCTGCTCATGACCACCGGCAACAAGAGCGAGCTCGCGACGGGCTATTGCACGCTGTACGGCGACATGTGCGGAGCCCTGGCGCCCATCGGCGACCTCCTCAAGACCGAGGTGTACGCGCTGTGCCGGCGCATCAACGAGCGGGAGGCGACGGCCGGCGGCAAGCCGCCCATCCCCGAGGCCATCCTCTCCAAGCCTCCGAGCGCCGAACTTCGCCCCGACCAGACCGATCAGGATTCCCTCCCCCCCTACGCCCTCCTGGACGAGGTGCTGGAGCACTACATCATCGGAAACCGGAGCCTCGAAGAGATCGTCGCCGAAGGCTACGATCGGGCTCTGGTCGGGCGCATAGTGACCATGGTCGCCCGCGCGGAATACAAGCGCCGCCAGGCGGCTCCCGTGATCAAAGTGTCGCCGAGGGCCTTCGGCACCGGCCGGCGGATTCCCATAGCCCGGGTCGTCCACGAAGCGAGATGAGGCTGAGGGCCGGAGATTTTTCGGGTCCTTCCGCGGTATATTCCCTATAATGGAGATCATTTCGGGGGATCGGGGCGCCTGGCGCGGTCTTTTCCCGAGGCGAGAGCGGCCGTGAAGCCGAGCCTCCCCCTCGGCCGCGGCTCGGCGCTCTGGCTCGCGGCTTTGCTGGCCTCGCTTTCCCTCTCCTGCGAACTTTCGCCCAGCATTCTCTCCACTTCCGAGCGCAGTTCGCTGTACACGATCAGCCTGAGCGTCGGCGGGCGCGCCGTCTCGAACGGCTCGATTCTCGACCCGGGCTCCTCTCTGGCGGTCTCGGTGACGCGAATGTCCGATGCCCCGGAGCCCGCCTCCCTCGAATTGAGCGTCAATCGATCGGACGGCGGCGAGATCGCCTCGCTGCAGCTGGATACCGCATCGGGTTCCCCGCCCGCCGCCGCTTCGGGCGCCGCGAGCGCGCCGCAGATCGTTCCCCGGATAGACGGCAGCCTGCCCGCCCTCGCGCTTCCCGCCCAGACGAGTCCGGGCGCCTACAAGATCGCCTGCCTCGTCTCCTCTTCCGACGGCAAGGTCCTGCAGCAGTCGAACTTCGTCGTCTTCGTCGGCATGAGCATGCCGACCCTGAGCACCGTGCTCGCCTATCCGCCTTCGGCCGAGCCGGGCTCGGCCTTCTTGTTGGCCGCCGTGGTCGCCAAGGCCGCCGGCTCGGATCCTTGGGTCGCCTGGAGCCGCGGCGGAAGCGTTTTCGCCCAGGGGCCTCTTTCGGCCGGCACGGATAGAGTGGTCTGGGTCGCTCCCCTCGCGGAGGGCGCCTATGCGCTCTCGGTCGACGTCTATCCCTGCGCCCCGCCCGACGCCTCGGGCTTCGCCTTTCCCTCGGCCGCGCATCAGGACATCAAGGCCATGGTCAGGATGCCCTCCGGCGGGTCGACCGACGAGTTCGCCGACCCCCTGCGGTTCTATTCGCTCCTGCGTCTCTCCGGCAACTTCGACGATCTCGGCACGAGGCCCAGGACCGCCCAGCCGACGGCCCAAGGCGCTCCCCGCCTGGACGTCTATTCGGGAGGGTTCGGCTACCGCTTCGGCCCGACGGCCGGAGTGAGCATTCCGGGGCTCCTCCCGCCCGCCGATGGCGGCGGAAACATGCTGCCCTTGGTCGTCCTTTTCCGTCTCGCTCCCGACGGCGGCGAGGGTCGGCTCGTCCGCTTCGCCTCGGACAACGGATCCTTCGCTCTCAACCTGGGCTTGCAGGACGGCCATCCCTATGCCGAGCTGCTATCCGGCGGCCAAGGTCCGCGTTCGGCGGCCGTATCGGCCCTCCCGCCCGGGCCCGTGACCCTCGCGGCGATTCTGACGCCGGCCGAAGGCCGCCTGGGCATAGTCTGGATAGCCGATGGGGAGAGGATTCTAGCCCCTTCCCTGCCTCTGCCCTCGCCGCCTTCGAGTGGCGGGGCGAGCCTCGGAGGGCCCGGCTCCCTCCCCGGCATCTACGACGGCTTCGGCCTCATCTCGAACGGAGCTCCCCCGCCCCTCTACCGTCTCGAAGAGCGGCGGCGCTGGAAAGGCGACCTGGTCCTGGCCGAGGGCTTCGAGACCGGAGAACTCCCCCAAGGCTTCGCGAGCTCCGGTCCGGCTTCCTTCACCGCCCGTGGGCTTTCGCTCGGCCCCGGGGCTTCGCTCACCATGACGCAGCAGGTCCGCCTCGATCGCGCCCGCCTCGTCGAGGTGGAATACGACGGAGCTTCGTCCGCGGCCCTCTTGGATATAGTCGGCGCTGGCGGAGAGCGCCTCGCCACGGTGACGGCTGCAGGTGAGCTGCTGGACGGCCAGGGCAAGCGCTTCGGCTATCTTCGCCTGCTTCCCGGCATCCTGCGCTTTTCCCTATCCGCGGAAAACGGCGGCCTTCTTTTCTCTCCCGCCGGCGGCGGGCCCGAACAGCGCCTTCCCGGGATTTCCGAGGCCCGGGTGAGCCTCGGCCTCAGGAACGGCTCGAGAAGCGAAGCCATCCGTCTGACCCATGTGCTGGTGCGCTCCGCAGGGGCCAGCCCGGCGCAATGAGGCGAAATCCCGCTCGGCTGGGCCGTTGATTCGGAGTCCTCCGATCGCTACACTTTTTGTCATCCATCTTCGAGCGGTTCGGAAACAGCGAGGCTATCGCAATTCAGGGAAGCTGGATCACCGGTCATCCGAGTCGGTGAATGACCTCGCCAGCTTTGGTTTTTCGGAAGGCCCGCGTTACATTTGATCACGCGTATCGCAAGGAGCGAATGATGCTTAAAGTACTTAGGGTCGCGGCCCTCGTCGCGGCGGTGTTCTTCGTCGTTTCCTGCGCCTCCGCGCCCCAGCAGCAGGCGCAGGCCCCCCAGCCCCAGCCGGCGGCTCCCGCATCCTCCGCCCAGGCTCCCAATGCCGCGCAGGCGCGCGCCCAGGCCATAGTGCAGGGCGGCGCCGATCTGTCGCAGCCGGCTCCGACCCAGGCGCCGTCATCGGCGGCTCCCGCGCCCGCGTCCGCTGAAGCCGCAGCCGCCCCGGTCTCGTCGGACCAGCCCGGCCCCCTGCCCAATCAGCTCACGCCCGCCGAGCAGGCCTACCTCCAGAATTACCTCTCCCGACTCAACTACATGGTCTACTACGACGCGAATTCCAAGATGGATCCGCAGATCGCGAAGATCGCGGTCTCGCAGGCCAATCGCTACCTGATCGAGAAGATGGGTTTGTCGGTGATCGATTTCGACCAGATCGAGCAGAACAAGAAAGACCAGCAGGCAGCCTATCAGGCCGAAACCGGCGGCTCGATCGACATGATCCAGTACCTGGCGCAGAAATTCAACGCCGATGTCTATGTCGAGATTTCCCTCACCGTCAACAGCGAGACGCGGGACGGGAAGTTCTACGCCTCGGCCCAAGGCGCCATGAAGATCTTCGACACCTCGACCGCCATGCTGCTCGGCTCCATCACCTTCCAGAGCCAGCCCGCCTTCAGCCCCACCTCGGCCGACGCGGCCATACAGAACGCGGTCGCGGCCTCGGTCTGGATGGCCATGCCCAAGCTTGTCTCCCAGACCAAGGCCTTGCTTCAGAACTCCCTCAGCCAAGGCATCCGCTACGAGATCATTCTTCAGAAGACGCCCGACGCGCGGCAGGTGAGCCAGCTGCGCCGGGCCCTGGCCAAGAAGGTGCGCGAGGTCGACCAGGTCTCGTACTCCCCCAACCAGACGGTGTTGGACATCTATACCTTCCAGCCCAAGAATAAAATCGAGGACGAGATGTACGCGGCCGGCAACGAGGCCAACATGCCCGATCTCAGCCTCGTGTATTCCCGCGGCAAGTCCTTCACCTTCGATTCCGGATTGTGAACCTCCGGGGCGGGCCATGGCCCGTTCCGTTGCCGGAGAGCGTCGCTCTCCCCGTTCAACGCGGCGCCGAAACGAACGTTGGCGATGCCCGCGAAAAGACCAAGGAGGTTATCGTGAAAAAGATCGTAACGATCGCGGCCGTGCTCGGGGCCCTCGTCGCCTTCGCCGGCTGCGCGAGCAAGCCGGCGACCCCGCCGCCCCCGCCGCCGGCGGCGGCTCCGGCCGTGGCCAAGCCCGTGAAGATCGAGGATAAGGGCACCTTGCTGGGCGTGCCGACGCCCGCGTGGCTCACCGCCGCCGTCAGCGGCGGAGCTCAGGCCGTCGAGAAGCTGCCTGACTATCAGAATCAGTATGTGGTCGTGGTCGACGACGTGGCCGGCAAGTCGCTCGAGGGCATCCAGCTCGCGGCTCAGAACCTCAACGCCGCCACCGAGATTTCCCGCTACCTGTCGCTGCGCGTCAAGGAGACCTTCGCTGGCGCCCAGGTGGGCGACAAGGACAAGATCGAGACCTACATGGAGCGCGCGGTCAAGAGCGTGTCCGATGCCACCTTCTCCGGGTTCTCCAAGTCGCAGGACTGGTGGCTCGAGGTCGGCTATCCCAAGCCCGACGATCCCAAGACCTTGGAGAACATCGAATATCGGTACTACGCCCTGTACACGATCGACAAGTCGGTCCTGAAGCAGCAGCTCGACAAGATCCTGGCGAGCGCCGCCTCGGCCGAGCAGAATCCGACGCCGGACAAGCAGAAGGCGATCGATCTGGTGCAGCAGTCGTTCTACAACGGATTCTAGCCATCGCTCATGGGGAAGCGGCGCGTTGCGCGCCGCTTCCCGTCTTCCGGCGCATCGGGCGGCGCGATCCACACGGGTCGGGCTGCCCGAATTTCTGGAAGCGATGGCATGCGGCGCTATTCCCCCGATTTCTCCAAAGGAGTGGACCATGAACCGAAGATTGTTGTGGGCTTTCGCGGCGGGATTCGCCGTCCTCGCTTCCTGCGCTACCGTCCCCGCAGCCCAGCCCAAGGCCCCGTCGTGGACTTCGTCCATACCCGCTCCGGACGCCACGAACACCTACTTCGTCGGTTACGCCTCCGACTCCGGCGGCAATGTCGCGAACGCCACGACGGCCGCGGCGAGCAACCTTCTCTCGTCGATCATGCAGTACATCGGCGTCAAGATCAGCGTCAACACGAGCGCGACGGCCAAGGCGACCCTCGACTCCTACTCTGCCGACGTCACTTCCACCGTGACGCAGAGCTCGACCAACCGGCTGGCGGGCTTTTCGATCAAGGACCGCTATGTCTGGCGCGACAGCAAGTCGGCTCAGGTCGTGGTCTACGTGCTGGCGGCCTACGCCACCGCCGATCTCGACAAGGAGAAGGCGCGAATCGCCGCCGTGTTCCAGGAAAAGCTGGACGCGGTGGCCAAGCCGGAAGCCGAGGGCCGAGCCCTCCTCGCTTCCGGCCGGTATTACGACGCGGTCCGGAAGTTCGTCGAGGCCGCGGTCGCGGCCTCCGGCGCGGACATCGACAACGCCGACATCAAGATGGAACGGAACGTCAACGAGGCGCGCACCGCCCTCTCCAAGATCCACTTCGCCGACACCGGCGCCGCCCTCGTGAAGGCTCTCGTCTCGCAGCCCTTCGCGACGCCCTTCACGGTCAGGCTCGTGGCGGGCGAGGGCGGCTCGGCCCAGGGAGTGCCGGGCGCCGCGCTCAAGGTGAGCTATCAGCGCAGGCAGGGCACGCGGCTCCTGTCCAGGACCGAAAGCGCCGTCACCGGCGCCGACGGCAGCCTGAGCTTCACGCCGCCGCCGCCCGATTTCGTCGGCAAGGCCAAACTCGTGGTGCGCCTCGACCTCCAGTCGTCGATCGATCTGCTCGACCAGCTGCCTTCGCGGTTCGGCGCCTACCGCGACTCGCTCGAACAGGATATCAGCGGCAAGTACATCGAGATTCCCTACGAAGTTTCGTCCAACGCGCGAAACGTCTCCATGGGAATCGCCCTCGTGGACACCGATGAGAGCGGCGCTCCGGTTTCCGGCGGCACGACCCAGGCCGGCCTTCTCGATACGCTCACGAGGCAGAAGTTCAAGGTGAGGGGCGCGGACCTCCCTCCCTCGCTTGTCCTTTCCATGGACGATGCGGCGATCCAGGCGGCGGCGGCCGGTAAATTCCAGCGGCTGGCCTACGGCGTCGCGCGCGTCGCATCGGTCAGCCAGGACGGCTCCACCTTCATCGCCACGGTGCGCGGCACGCTGAAGGTAGTCGACCTTTCGAACGGCACCGTTCTCTATTCCGCCGAGAAGGTGGGCACCGGGCTGGGCTCCGACAAGGCGACCGCCGTGCAGGCGGCGTTCACGCAGCTCGGCCGCAAGGCCCTGGGAGAGGACCTGCTCTCAACCCTTCCCTGATACGAGGCGGTCCGCCTCGTTGGATATGATGCCGTCGCAGCCCAGCCGCGCGAGGCGCGAGGCCTCTTCCGGGCTGTCGACGGTCCACGCGAGATAGGGCCAGCCGCGGGCCTTCCAGCGCCTCGCGCGGCTACGGTCGACCAGGCTTCGCTCGGGCTTCAGGCAATCGACCTTCCCCAGCCATCTCCCCTCGCCGTGGCGCAGGAAAAAGGGCAGCTCGAACTCTCTCGACCAGATGATGGCGGTGGGGATGCGCGGCGCCGCCGCCTTGAAATACGCGAGGGTGAAGGGATTGAAGCACGAAACGATGCAGCGGCGGCCGAGGGCGGAGTACTTCCTCGCCGCCGCGATCGATCGCAGCACCGCCTCGGCGAGCGGGATGGCCCGGATGGTCGGGCTTTTCAGCTCGATATCGAAATAGACCCGGCCGTCGGCCTCTTCAAAGACTTCGTCGAGGAGGGGCATCCGTTCGCCCCTCCAGCGCTCGCCTTTCCAGAGTCCCACGTCCAATCGGGAGAGGATCGGCCACGGAGTGGATTCTACGGGAAAGCCCGAAGGCGAGCGCCCCTGCTCCGGTGCGAGGCGTCCGGTCTTGCGATCGTGGATGACGACCGGCCGATTGTCCGCGCTGAGGCGGACATCGAGTTCGATGCCGGGCACGCCCTCGGCCAGGGCCAGGCGGAAGGCGGCCATCGTGTTCTCCGGGGCGCGCACCGAAAGCCCGCGGTGCGCGAACACGAGCGGCCGCGGAGCGTCCGGCAAGATGGGAAGGCGGCTCATCCGCGCTCGACGCCGTCCGTGCCGGGCTTCGGCTCGGGGCCGCCCCGGCCCATCTTTTTCTTGAGCTCGGAGAGGGCGGCGTCGGCGGCGGCGCCGGCCTCCAGCTCGGCGATCTCGCGCCCGGTCCCGCTCGCCGCGCCATCCGCAGCCTGGTCGCCGAGGAGTTCTCCGGTCATGAGCTGCAGCTCCGCGAGGAGACGATCGGGATCGACGCTGCGCTCGCTCGCGCGGATGGACGGCAGCTGCCGCCGCATGATTTCGACCTTGGCCTTGAGCTCGTCGCGCTCGCCGCTCAGCGCGGCGAGCGCTGAGCGGACGCCTTCGGCCTTGGCCGCGGCGGCGGCCGCGAGATCGGCCATGCCCTTCTCCAGCGCGAGTCTCTCGCGCGAGGACCAGAGCTCGAGTTCGCCCGCGGCGGCGGCGATGTCCCGGTCGTAGCGCTTGATGTCGATCGCGTACGCCAGGACCAGTTCCCTCGCCGCCGCGAAGTCGAGCCCCGAAAGATTGCTGTCGTCCACATTCGCTCCGGACTATAGCTTGATCGAGAGCCCGCCGCCGAAGCCCGGGCCGCCGTACGAGTCGAAGAATGTCGTCGTCTTGAGCCAATAGTCGACCCCGGCCTCGGCATAGAGGCTCACATCGCGGGTGATGAGATAGGAGAGGTTGACATAGCCCTGGAGTCCGACATGGGACAGGAAGTTGGTCTGGTCATTGTATCCGGTGATGGCTTCGGAGACGTAGAGGTAGGTGATGCCGACGCCGCCGTAGGGCGTGATCGTCAGGCGTCCGAGGTGCATGTTGTACTCGCCGCCGACTATGGCGCTCACGGGAACGGCGAATATCGTGCCGAAGTTCCATATTTGCATGACCGGGACCTGTACGCCCACATAGGGCCTGAAACCGTAGAAGCCCCGGGATACGACCATGCGTATGCCCGGCAGCACCGCGCTCGTCGAGCCGGTGAGGACGTGCAGATAGGGTTCCGCGTCTATGCCGAGGCGGGGGATCTCCCTGAGCTGGACATCCGGGCCGAGCGGGATATTCGAATAGATGATCTGGCCGGTGGAGATGCCGGTGCCGACCTCCTTGATGTCGATGAGGCCGACCTCGCGCTGGTCCTGCACGCCCATGATCGTGCTTCGCTTGATGACCGCGTATTCGTCGCCCTTGCGGATGCCCATGTCCTGGCCGAGCTGGAGCTTGACCTCGGCTCCCCGCACTTCGAGGATCCTGGTGCTGATCTGGAAGGCGGGAATCTTCCTGATCTCGAACTGGAGCTGCATCGGGATGGAGTCGATCGCCCCGGCGATCGACTTGCCCTGGTTGTCCTTGTCCGTGGCCGAGGTTTCGACCTGCGAGATGCCGATCGTGTTGCCGCTGGCGACGTCGATGAAGGTGACGTTCGTCTTCAGCTGGGTTTCCCATCGGAAGGACTTGTAGTTGTAGAACGAGTTGAAATCGGTGACGACGGGAACGGCGACTATGAAGGCGCCGAGGAGTTTGTTGAACTCCGCCTCGGTGAGGACGGCTTCGCCGAATTGGTACTTGTCGGGCATGACGAAGTTGGCCTCTTTGGCCTTCTTGAGCGTCGCGATGAACTGGTCGAGCCCGCCGGACGACAGCCGCTCGGTCATTCCTATGATGTTGAACCTGCCCAAATCGACGAAAACCTTCTGTATTTCAACGTCGATGTTGCCGAGCGCCTCCTGGGGAATGGCCCATCCGTAGTAGCCGAGGGCGAAGATCGCCACGTCCTGCTTCTGGCTGACGGTGGCCTGCGCCGACAGCGAAAGACCCGACAGCGCGAAAGCGAGCGCGGCGACCAGTACTATGCGCTTCATTGTTCCTCCTCTTCGTGTTCGGTAGAAATATAACGGTCCTTCGCGCGTTTTGCACGGGCACGGGATCTCATTTTTCGCGCCCGCGCCGAAGCTGTCAAGCCGAACTCCGCCCGAGGCCGCTTGCACAGCGCCTCGGGCGCGCTATATGGTTTCCCGATCCATGCTGCGATCCTATCTCGGCGAGCCGATGCCCATCGTGGCCCTGGCCACTCCTCCCGGCGAGTCGGCGATCTCCGTCATCCGCACCTCGGGGCCGGGAGCCATCGAGCGCGCGGCTTCCTGCTTCTCGCGCCCCGCCGCGCTCTTGGCCGCTCCCGGCCACACGCTCGTTCACGGAGAGCTGGTCGATCCCGTCTCGGGCGAGCCCCTCGACGAGGTCCTCGCCGCCGTGTTTCGGTCTCCGCGAAGCGCCACAGGCGAGGATGGCGTCGAGTTTTCCTGCCACGGCTCGCCGGCGGTCGTCCGCCGCGCGCTCTCGGTATTGGAGGCCGCCGGCTTCGCTCCCGCCCTTCCCGGAGAGTACAGCTTCCGCGCCTTCATGCACGGCAAGACCGACCTGGCGCGCGCCGAGGCCGTGCAGGAGCTCGTGCGCGCCCGGAGCGACGGGGCCCGCGCCGAGGCCCTGCGGCGTCTCGAGGGAGGACTCTCGCGCCGGATCGCAGCCGCGCGTTCCCGTCTCGTGGACGCGCTGGCCGAGGTCCAGGCCCGGCTCGACTACGGCGAGGACGAGGCCGAGGCCGGGGACGGCTTCGATCCGGCTCCGCTGCGGGAGCTGCGGGCGAGCCTCGCCGCCTTGGCCGGGAGCTACGCCGCGGGCCGGCTGCACGGCGAGGGCGCGCGGGTGGTCGTCGCGGGGCGGCCGAACGCGGGCAAGTCGAGTCTCTTCAACCTGCTGCTGCGCGAGGAGCGCGCCATAGTGGCCTCCGAGCCCGGCACCACGCGCGACTGGATCGAGGCCGGCGTGGAGCTCGAGGGCATGTACCTCCGCCTCGTCGATACCGCCGGACTCCGGGACGCGGCGAGCGAGATCGAGGCCGAAGGCGTGGCCCGATCGCGCCGGCTCGCCGGCGAGGCCGATCTCGCCCTCTATGTCGTCGACGGTGTCGCGGGGCTGCGGAGCGAGGACGAGGCTTTCCTGCGCGAGCGGCCGGACGCGCTGGCCGTATGGAACAAGATCGACTCGGCCGCGTGCCGTCCCGCCCCCGAGGGCTTCGTCCCCGTGAGCGCCGCCGACGGAGCCGGGCTCGCCGCCCTGGTCTCCTCCCTCGCCGGGCGGCTCGCGTCCGGGTTCGGCGCCGGGCCTTTCGCCGTCCGGGGGGGCGCGGAGCGGGAGGTCCTCGTCGCGAGCGCTCGCCAGAAGTCGCTGCTGGACGAGTCGCTGGCCGCGATCGACTCGTGCCTGGCCGAGGAAAAGGCGGGGGCGCCGCTCGACGCGCTCGCGCTCGAGCTCGGGGCCGCCGCGGATGCGTTGGGCGAAATAACCGGAGAGATCGCCTCCGCCGAGGTGTTCGAGGCGGTGTTCTCGCGCTTTTGCGTCGGGAAATAGGAGCAGACGTGGACTACGAGGCGATCGTCATCGGCGGAGGGCATGCCGGGATCGAGGCGTCGCTCGCTCTGGCGAGGCTCGGCAGGAAGACGCTTCTGATCACCCAGGATCCCGAGACCATCGGCAAGATGTCGTGCAATCCCGCGATAGGCGGACTGTCCAAAGGCAATCTGGTGCGGGAGGTGGACGCGTTGGGCGGCGAAATGGGGCTCCTCATCGACGAGAGCACGCTCCAGTACCGCGTGCTCAACCGCTCGCGCGGGCCGGCCGTGCAGGCTCCCCGCGCGCAGGCGGACAAGGCCCTGTACGCCGCGCTCGCGCGGAAGGCCGTCGAGTCGCAGCCGGGACTTTCCGTCTACATGGACACGGTCGTCGACCTCATCGCCGATGCCGCGGGACGCCGGGTCGAGGGGGTCGTCACCGAACGCGGCGGGCGGATCGGCGCGCGCGCCGTAGTGCTCACGACGGGAACCTTCATGGAAGCCCGGCTCTTCATCGGCGAGTGGCAGGGCGAGGGCGGCAGGCTGGGAGAGCGCCCGGCCAAGGGCCTGGGGGACGCGCTGAGGCGCAGGGGCTTCAAGGTCGGCAGACTCAAGACCGGGACGCCCGCGCGGGTGCGATTTCGCTCGCTCGATCCGGATGAGATGACCCGGCAGGAGGGCGATCCCGAGCCGGGGCGCTTCTCGTTCATGAACGACGCCGCCGACCGGCCCGGTCTGCCCTGCTGGGTGACCTACACCAACGAAGCTACGCACCGGGCGATCCGCGCCGGCATGGGGCGCTCGCCCCTTTTCCGCGGCGCCATCGTCGGCCGGGGGCCGCGCTACTGCCCCTCCATAGAGGACAAGGTCGCCCGCTTCCCCGATCGGCCGCGCCACCAGATCTTCGTCGAGCCCGAGGGGCGGAATACCGACGAAATGTACCTCAACGGCCTGTCATCATCACTTCCCGAAGATGTCCAGCTCGAGTTCATCAGGACCATCCCCGGGCTCAGGCGCGCCGAGATCGTGAGGCCGGGCTACGCGGTCGAATACGATTTCCTCGACCCGGCTCTCCTTGCTCCCACCCTGCAGTCGCGCGTGCTGGAAGGCCTGTTCGTGGCCGGGCAGACGAACGGCAGCTCGGGATACGAGGAGGCCGCCGCTCAGGGCATCATGGCGGGCGTCAACGCGGCGCGCTTCCTCGACGGAGAGGAGGGCGTGGTCCTCTCCCGTTCCGAAGCCTACATCGGCGTGCTCGTGGACGATCTCGTGACGCTCGGCGTATCGGAGCCTTACCGCATGTTCACGAGCCGCGCCGAGCGCCGGCTCTCCCTGCGCCAGGACACGGCGGACCTGCGGCTCACTGCGAAGGCGGCGACTCTCGGCCTCGCCTCGCGGGCGAGGCTGGAGCGGCTGGAGCGGCGCAGGGCGGGACTCGACGAGATCGTCGAGCTCCTGAGGCAGCGTCGCATAACGAGGGCGGAGGCCGAAGGGGACGCTGCCCTGGAACCGCATATCGGCGAGGCCCTGCTCGACACCCTGCGGGATCACCGCGTCGCCGGCGGAGCTCGGCGTTTCCTGCCCGCCCTCGCGGAACGCTTCCCCGCGGAGTGGATCGAGACCGCCGAACTCGATGCCCGATACGCGGGCTACGAAGCCAAGGAGGCCCGTCTGGCCGCGCGCATGGGCCGCTCTGATGCTTTGCGGCTGCCGGAGAATCTGGACTACGGATCCGTGGAGGGACTCTCGGCGGAAGCGGTGGAGAAGCTTTCGGCCGTCAGGCCAGCGACTCTCGGACAGGCCATGCGCGTATCCGGCGTGAGAAGCTCGGATGCGGCGCTGCTCCTCGTCCGCCTGACCGGCTTATCGGAGCGTCGAAAGGCGGGAGGCGAGGGCGATCCCGCCTGAGGCCGATCCCGCCTCAGGCGGGCAGGACTAGCGTTCGGCGATGCCCATGAGGTTTCGGAGATCGTCTTTCGCCTTCTCCACCGCAGCCTGGTATTGCTGCCGCATGCCGCCGACATTCTGCTTGTAGAAAGCCGAAAATTCAGGATCCATCATGGGGTCGATGCGTACATCCTGTCCCATCCTGGCGGACATTTCCCGCTCCTTCTCGCGAAGCTTGGGTGCCCACTGCTTGCGGATCACTTGTTCCACGTTTTTCATCTCGTCGAGGTATTGATGGAAAAAGGTGGACAGCTGCTGCAGCAGGGACTGGATCTTCTTTTCGTTCGAGCCGCCGAGCGCGCCGAGCTTGCCTGCTCCCGCAGAGGCCGCGATCGCGGAAAAGCCTTTGGCTGCGATGTCGAACTTCGGGAAGGATGCGTCGGTCGTCGGCAACTGAATTTGGGCGACGAGGACCTCGTACATTCCTTCGCGCACCGTCATTCTCTGATCGCTCTTGAATGCGGCGAGCGCCGCGGCCAGGTCGTTTTCCTCGGGCGCATCCAGGAATTTGCCCGCGGCTTTCTTTCCTTCCTGCCGTAGCCGCGTCGCTTCGAGTGCCGCTTCGTCGACTTCGAGGTCTTTCGTCTTTTCGAGCGCGAGTTCCAGGGCACTCTTGATCATTGCCATTTCATTCTCCTCGTTCTCTCGAACCGCGCGGGCGCCTCAGGATGGCAAGGCCGCGCTTTCGGATATCATCGTTTAGGTGTTCTCAGATCCTTCAGGAAGATAAGCGCCTTATCGGCCATGCTGGCCAGGACTATGGCCCCTACTGCGTACTCTATTCCTATAAAGACGACTCTGGCCCGAATCGCGAAAAGAAGCCGCAGTATTTCGGCTGCGTAGAGTACCATGATCCCCGCTACGGCGACCTTGCCCATGATCGTGGTCTTGGGATCGATCCTCCGGTTCACGAAAATGAGCACTCCCATGAGGATCACCTGCAGACCGAGTCGCGCCAGTACCGCGAAGAAGAACCAGCGCGGGATGAGGTTAAAATAATAAAAGACCACGGTGAGGACAATAAGGAGGCTGTAGTCGCTGGCGCTGTCCATCATCCTGCCGACGCGGGTGACCTCTCCCGCCTTCCTGGAGACGTAGCCGTCGACGAAATCGGTGGCGAAGACGATGACTACGAGGATGAGCAGGGGAACCCGGATGCGGTAATCCCGGGCTGCGATCACGAGAAAGAGGAGTGTCGGGAGCGTACTCACTCGGAACAGGGTGATCCTGTTCGCGAGATTGACGCGTTCAAGCCGTTCTCCGTTCGACTCCTTGACGAAGTCGGCCTTGAACAGCAGGAGCAAGGTCAAAAGAAAGAGGTGGAAGGCCGCGGCGGCAGCCAGAAACAAGGCGGTTCTCGAAGCGAGGGCGAAAAAGCCGCCGGCTACGGCGAAGGCCGAGTAGATGGCCGTCTGCGTCAGGAAATACGCCGTTATCGTGGCCAGGATGCTCTTGGAGAGGCGATCGGCCATTGCCCGTCCCCGATCAGCGCTGGGCCGAATGGCGGACGAAGGCCGCGATATAGTCGGCGAGGGACCAGACCGCGGCGACGATGCACAGCGCCCATCCCGCGGAGACGGCGGCGGCAAATACGGAGGCCGCCGAGACGGCCCAGCCCGCACCGAGCGCTTCGATGCTTCTCAGCGTCACGAAGGCCAGAGCCACTCCCCCCGCGACGGCGTATACCCATGCCTTGATCTTCCCCGAGAGTCGCGCTGCGAGGGCCGTCCCTTTGCTCATGAACATGAGCCGAAGGAAGGAAAGACCCAGGTCGCGATAGAGAATCACGAGGAATACCCAGCCAGGCATGAGGCCGGCAACGAGGTAGCTGAGGAAGTACGTAAGGCGCGCTACCGAATCGGCGAAAGGATCGAATACCTTGCCGAAGGGGGTGACGGAATCCGTCTTTCGAGCGATCTTTCCGTCGACGAAATCGGTGATCTCGATGATTCCGAACAGCAGCCAGATGGCACCGAGCGCCAAGGGGCTGGCGTGGCCGTCTTTGACCGTCGAAGTGAACAATATGAAGAAAACCGGCGATAATACGATTCGCATCGCAGTTACGATAGTGGCGGCATTCATGTCTGGACTATACTTGGGTGTTTGTCGCGCTGTCAATCTTTCGGTGCCTCCGGAAGGAATTTGCATCAGCATGACTTGACAGTTTTGCCCGAAGGCGCTAAGTTCATTGAGCGCCGTGGGTGCTGGTCGAGAAAACGATGCGACCTGCCCAGGAAATCTGCACAGCGGAGTGGGACTCGGGCGGTGCCCGGTGCCAGGCCAACGAAGGCCGGCAACCTGGGAACCGAAAGCGTCCGCTCTACTGAAGGATGAAGACGGTGCGCGGTGAGCGCTGAAAAAAACGAGCGAAAAACCGCGAAGCTGATTGACAGAGAATCGAACGGAATGGTATAAAGCTGAGCCTTCTGGCACGGAAGTTGCTAGCAAGGCTGAGCAGGGGTCATTAACAGGTCACTAGGGATGGGATAGAGCGAGGTAAGGCAA
>DATKVK010000061.1:0-8962 GCA_035530095.1 Rectinemataceae bacterium
AGGCCCGGCATGAAAGCCATGAGCGGGACCTCTCGCTCGAAGAGCGCGTAGAAGCCGAGGTCCACGTCGAGGGTAAAGCTCTCCGGATCGCCCAAGCGCAGGCCCAAGGACGACGAGCCCTGGGGAAGCAGCTTGAGCTCGGTCGAGCTCGAATCGGGCGATGCCGCGACGAGGCAGGGGCCGCCCGCGGCGCGGACGAAAAACCGGAAACCGCCGGTCGCCGGCGCGATGAGCCGGCCTTCCAGTCCGAACGAACTCAAGTACACGTAGCCTTGACCCGGAGCGAGGGTGGGGAAAATCCGCGCGACGTCCGCCCTGAGGCCCCCGCCCAGCGAAAGGTCTCCGAGCCGTCGCTCTCCGCCCAGGAAAACCGAGATATCCGCGCCGTACTGGAAATAGTCGCTGCCTCCGCCCACGATGAGCAGGGGAGCGGCATGGAATTGCAGGCTCGGCCCGGTTCGCCTTTCCGGAACGATCGCCGCGCTCCGGACCTCGGACCCGGGCGGCATGGCCGAAACCGCCGCCGCAGGGACCCCATCGGATGCGGCCTTCGTCGCCCGGGGCTTCCCCCCGACCGCGCCGACTACCGTCGGCTTCGCTTCGCTCCGCGGCGGCAGCTTGTCGAGCCCCGCTTCCGCGAGCATTCGCCTAACGGCCGCGGCGAGCCTCGCGTCGAGCTCGAGCGTCACGGGTTCGTCGAGCACCGCGCTGGCGAGAATCTTTCCGCTCAGGCGATCGCTGAGGGCGATCGACAGGCTAATCCAGTCCTTGTCTCCGGTTGCGACGCAGCTGAAGCCGTATCGAATTTCCCCCGCTTCGGCGGCGGTCGCGGCGCCGCGGCCGCTGACGACGGTCAGCCCGGCGCGGTCGAGCTCGACCGCCATGTCCCGGTCCATGATGGCCCCGAGCTCCGACTTCGCCTCCGGCCCGGAAAAGGAAACGAGCATTCGTGTCTCGGGCATCAAGGCGGCGGGGGAGAGAAGGAAAACCAGGGCGGCCAGCGGAAAGGACAATTTCCTGCGCATGGCACAGGTCCTCGTAGTACCTGACTTTCAAGTATAGCTCTCTCCGGCCCGATTTCAAACGGCGATCCGGACGGTCGCCGGGGGTTCGCGCCGGCGCGCCGACTATGCGCCGGGCGGGAATCGATCCGGCGTCGACGCGAGCCGCTTCTCCCCCGCGAGCGAGCGCTTGTCGGTGATATCCTCGCTCGCCTCGAGGACGCCGAGAAACTCGCCTCCGCGGCCGCGCATGGCGAAATACTCGATGTGGAGGAAGCGCCCGCGCGGCTCGATCCAGAAGGCCTCGCGCTCGCGCTTCCCCGAGCGAAAATCCTCGATGAGCGCGAGCACCCGGCCCAGGCTCTCGGGAGGATGGCAGTTCCGCACATCGCGGCCTAGTATCGCCGGCGAGCGCGGGAAGACGCGGCGCGGGCCGTTGGAGAAGTAGGCGACCCTGTCCTCGGCGTCGATGAAGGTCAGATCGAGGTCCAGGCGCTTCAGGATGGCGTCGAGGACCGCGGGCGAAAGCGCGCCCGCGTCGAGGCGTATCGGCGCGCCGAGCTCCGCGGCTCGCGCCTCCGTCCCCCCGGCCGCAGCGGCGGCCCCGTCCGCTTCCCGGTCCTTCATGTCCTGCAGGGCCGCGGCGTAGCCCTCGGCCTGAGCGCCGAGACGCTCGATCTCGGAGGGGCCGAGCAGACCCGCGCCTAGCGCGAGGGCCTCGCCGAAAAGCGCAAGCAGCTGGTCAGGCGCGAGGAGCCGGCCGGCGATCGGGAAAAGCAGACGCTCCTCTCGGAAGACGAGGGCGTTGATGTCGAAGAAGAGCCGCCCCGCCGCCGCATTGAGCGCCCGGGAATCGGGCGAGCCGCCCTCCAGGAGGCCCGCGAGGGCTCGCAGCGAGCGCCGCACGTCGTCGTGGATCGACCACATGAGCGAGAGGCAGCGATACCTCGGATACCGCGCCTCGAAATAAGGGAAGAGCACATTCTCGAGCCGCGCGTAATGGACCTCGAGCGGGGCGAGGGCCCCGACCGCCCCGCGAAGATTATACGCGGCCTCGCTCAGCTTCGCGCCCTCGTCGATCTTCGCGGCGCCGGCGGGCGACCCCGCGGGGAAAGCCTTCTCGCCCGCCGAGAGCAGCGCGAGCGGAGCGCGCAGGGCCTCGAGCGCCCCGAGGGCGAGGCTGTTTTCCCGGCGCAGCAGGGCGAAGAGGGGGTCTCGCGGCTCGGCCGCTCGGGCCGAAAGCGGACGATGGAGCAGATTGAGAAGCCGCGAGACGGCGCCCTTCAAGGGCTCCAGCGAGGCCCCGCGCTCCGCGAGCCCGGCGACGAGGGCATCCACCGCGTCCACGACGTCGTCCGCGGCGATGCTCTCGACGGCGGGCATCGCCGCGTCGGCCTCCTTTTTGGAAAGGAAGCCGTCCGCGAGGGCGCGCAGCAGGGCCTCCGCCAGGGCGGCCCCGCGCAGATCGGCGAGCGGAGGAAGGTCGTCCGAGCTAGGCATCCCCCGCGATCCTCGCCTCGACCACCGCCAGCACCTCGGGCAGATCCATGCCGATCTTCCTCAGGTGCTCGGGCGTGGGGCAGCCGTCGGCCGTCCAGCCGCGGCGCTTGAACACGGCGTCGATGAGGCTGTCGTACTGCGCGGTTCGGTACTCGCGCGTTATGCGAACCTTCTCGGCGACGCTCTTCCCCGCGGGGTCGACGCCGATCTTCTCCTTCATCTGCTTGTCGTAGCGCTCCTCCCGGGCCAGGTACTCGTCCTCGAGGACGGGTCCCATGGCGCGGTAGGGCGGATAGTCGTCCTTGCGATGGCCGTAGCCCTGGCGCACGTTGAAGCTGCGCTGGAAGTTGTACACGCGCTCCGACTGCAGGATCAGCTCGTCCCAGGAGAGGCTCTCGCCCGTGATGGCCGTGTAGAGCTCGCGGTAGTTCGCCACGTGCTCGGGCACCTTGTTCGGCTCGGGCCAACGGGCGTTGTCCGCGGGCTCGATGTCGTTCCAGGGCAGCTTGCACAGACCCTGGAGGCCGAACCAGGTGCGGAACATGGGGAAGTAGTGCAGGGCCTCGGCCTTGTTCTCGAAGGTCGGGATGCGGTTGTTCACCATGTCCATGAAGATGAGCCAGGCCTCGTCGTGCTGGGGGCCCTTGTTCGTGAGGTAGTAGCCGCCCTGCTGGGCGAGGGACTCCTTGGAGATGTACTCGGACTGCTCGAGGCCCTTGCCGTGGAGGGCGATGTCCTTCATGAGCTGCGCGTCGGCGCCGTACTCCTCGGCGAAGTGCTTCGACAGGAACTTCACGCCCTTGCCGGCCAGGACGCCGAAGCGCTTGCCGTCGGCCAGGTCATGGAGGACCTGGATGGCGCCCTTCCAGTTGCCCCAGCCGAGGTCGATGCCGTCGGTGCGCTCCTTGTCGAGGATGCCGAGCTCCCAGCACTCCATGAGGAAACTGCAGGTCGTGCCGAAACTGATCGTGTCGATGCCGTAGGTGTCGCAGTAGAAGTTGATCTCGAGGATGCCGTGCGGGTCGAAGATGTAGAGATTGGAGCCGACGCCGGCCGCGGTCTCGTACTCGGGTCCGTCGACGACCACCTTCTGACCCTTGTAGGGGCCGGTCTCGAGCTCGAAGCGGTCGACCGCGTGGGCGCAGGCGAGGGTGCAGCCGTACCAGCAGCCGTCGGGAAGGTTCTGCGAGAGGAGCTTCTCCCAGACCCAGCTCGCGATCTCGGGCCCGCGCGGGTCCTGGCCGTATTTATGGTTCTTCGTGGGCAGGAGATCGTAGTCGTTCATGACCTCCATGAGGTGGGCGGTGCCCTGCCTGCGCATCTTGCACTGCTGGTCGTCGTTCTTGACGATCTCGCGATGGAGCTTGAGGCCGAGGCGCTGCACCTCCGCGGGATCGGCGGCGTCGTTGGAGTTCTGGTCGACGCCCTTGTAGCGGCATACGACGGCGCGGATCTTCTTGTCGCGGAACACGGTGCCTATGCCGCCGCGGCCGGCCTGCTTGACGCGGATGCCTTGCCGGCGCCGGTCGTAGAGGGAGAAGTTGAGCAGGCCCATGGGCGAGTGCTCGGCGCCCCTGCCGGCCGAGACGACGGCCACAGCCTGCAGATCCGCCGCGTTCGAGGGGTCCGAGGCGAAGGCATGGGTGAGCGCCTCGGCGAGGAGGTGGGTGTCGGCGGGGATGTCGGCCGGCGATTCGTAGAACTGGATGAGGCCTTCGTTGCCGTCGATGAAGACGATGGTCTCGCGCTCGGCCTTGCCCTGCAGCTCCATGGCGTCCCAGCCCGAGAACTTGAGGTAGGGGCCGAAGTAGCCGCCCACATTGGAGTCGATCGGCACGCCCGTCATGGGCGAGAGCGAGACGACGAGGCTCTTGCCCGAGCCGGGATAGTTCGTGTTGCCGCAGATCGGCCCCATGGCGATGACGATCTCGTTCTCGGGCGAGTTCCATTTCGTCTCGGGCCTGGTGGCGTCCCAGAGAAGCTTGAGGCCGAAGCCCTTGCCGCCCACGAACCTATCCTTCATATCGCCCGAGACGGGCTTTTCGCTGATCTTGCGGCTCCCCAGGTCGAGGTGGAGCGTGCGCATATTGTAGCCCTTGCGGACCCCGCCCTTGGCGTAGCGCTGTTCGGAGAGGAGCTTCAGGCTCTTTCTGTCGAGGCTCATACGGTCCCTTCCTTCCGCACCCTGGCGATGGCTTCGGCCCAGACACGCGAGGCGGGGCTCTCCTCTTTTTCGGCTATCTCGAGGGCTCCCTTGGGACAGTGCGGCACGCAGGACCCGCAGGCGGTGCACTTGAAGGGACTCTTCATCGCGGGGAAGAAACGCATGGCCTCTATGGGGCACACCGCGACGCAGGCGAGGCAGCCGACGCAGAGGCTCTTGTTGACGAGGACGACGCCCGTCTTGGCCACGGTGATGGCCTGGGTCGGGCATTCCGCGACGCATTTCCGGCATTCCTGGTCGCAGGCGACCAGGTGGAATTTCCCGGCGCCCAGGCCGACGACCTGGATGCTGGACTTGGCGGGATTGTCCTCTTTGAAGAAGAGTTTCGAGCAGACCGCTGTGCAGGTCATGCAGCCGACGCACTTTTCGTCGTCGGTCTTGAGGTACTTGATCACGGCGCTGACCTCCGGGACTCGACCGTCCGCCGCAGCCGCGGCCGGTCGCTGTGATCGCTGCCGGGTCGCAGCGGAGAGCGCGCAGGCGCTCTCTTCGCTCAGCGGAATCGCCTATCCGCGACGCGAAGCGCGACGCGGTGCGTTCTGATCGGGACACCGGGACCGCCCACTCGCCGCGCAGTCTTCGTCTTCGTCGGAGCGTCTCGACCGCGACAGGTAGCTGTAGGGTTACCTGCCACTATATAGCCGTTTTGCCCGTTGCGCAACCGAATCGTTTGCCCCGGCGGCACCGCGTGGGTATGTTTCATCCGTGACCTTCACCTTGAACTTCGCGCCCGAGACCTGGCCCGCGCCCGGCCCGACCCTGGCCGAAATCGTGGCCGCCCATCGCTGGACGGCAGCGCTCGTCGCCGTCACCGTCAACGGCCTGCCGGTGGAAAACGCGCGCTTCGACGAGGTTCGGCCGGCCGAAGGCGACCGCATCGAGGCCTTTTTCCTCGTTTCGGGCGGCTAGGCTCCGTCGAAAATCGCGGTTCGGGCCGAGGTTCCGGCGCCTTTTCCTCTTTGTGGTTTTTCCGGGCCTCGGGAGCGCCGATAACTATATCGGACTGGTCGCGGCCGCATCACGGAATCGACTTGATGGTCTTGGCGCGCGGCGCCTATACTAGCCCGCGAGGTAACGCATGAATCTCGCTTCAGTACTCGGCATTCCGGTCGGTATCGGCTGTCTCCTCATCGCCTTCCTGATAGAGGGAGGCAACCCGGCGAGCCTGATCCTGCCCTCCCCCATCATCATCATCTTCGGCGGCATAACCGGCGCCCTCATGGTCTCCTTCGACATGAGCGACGTGATGTCGATACCCAGGCTCATCGGCCGCGCGATGCGCAGCCCGCCGACCCACGAGAAGGATCTGGCGCTCCGCTTCGTCGCCCTGGCCGAGAAGTCGCGCCGAGACGGCCTTCTGTCGCTCGAGGAGGACATGCAAGCCCTGGACGCGAGCGAGGACATCCTGCTCAAGAAGGGGCTCCGCTACGTGATCGACGGCACCGACTCGGAGGCGCTCCACGAGCTCCTGGAGAACGACATCGCCATCTACGTGAAGCACCGCAAGCACGAGGCCGATATCTTCGAGGCCGCCGGCGGCTTCGCCCCGACCATGGGCATCATCGGAACGGTCCTCGGACTCATCATCGTCCTTTCCAAGCTCAACGAGCCGGACAAGCTCGGCGAGTCGATAGCCGTCGCCTTCATCGCGACCCTGCTCGGCATCGCCTCGGCCAACCTCATCTTCCTGCCGCTCGCCAACAAGCTCAATCTCATCCTGGCCAAGGAGCGAAACGTGAAGGAGATGATCGTGGCCGGAGTCCTGGCGATCCAGCAGGGCGAAAGCCCCAAACTCGTCGGCGACAAGCTGGCGGCCTACGTCTCGGAAGAAGAGCGCGGCGCGCTCGAAACCTTCAACGAGGACTAGGGGATGGCGAAGAAAGGTGTCGGGGAAGGGCGCAAGAAACGCCAGGAAGAGCCCGAGAAGCCTCAGAACCACGAACGCTGGCTCCTCACCTACTCCGACATGATCACGCTTATCATGGTGTTCTTCGTCGTCATGTACGCGCTCTCCAAGGTCGAGTCGACCAAGTTCACCGCCCTGGCCGAGTCGCTCCAGGAAGCCTTCAACATGCCCGGCATCCAGCTCGAGGAAGGCCTGGGCGGCCACTCGCAGACGCCTCTGGACACGCCGCTGCGGCCGCCTCCCGGCACGGGCCTCTCGCCGAGGCCCTCCGACAAGCGCGATCCCTTCATCGAGCGGGCCCGCTCCACCCTGGCTACCGAGATCAAGACGGGCGCAGTGCGCATGAACACCGAGGCCCGCGGCGTCGTGCTGGCGCTCGCGGGCGACATCAACTTCAGGGAGGGCTCCTCGACTCTCGAGCCGAGCGCCATGGGCACGATGGAGAAGATAGCCGACCTGATCCGCGGCATGCCCAATCCGATCTCGGTCGAGGGGCACAGCGACAACACCCCGGTGGCGCCCGGTTCCCGCTACGACTCGAATCTCATGCTCTCGGCTGCGCGGGCCGTCTCGGTGGCCCAGGCGCTCGAGCTGCTCGACGTGAACAAGGACCGCCTTTCGGCCACGGGCTTCGGCGACTCGAAGCCCGCCCGCCCCAACGACAGCCCGGAGGGCAGGGCCTACAACCGGCGGGTCGACATCCTCATCAGGTTCGACACCCCGGGCTGAGGCGCGGCCTTCAGGCGCCCGCGGGCGCGATCCGGATCATCCCGGCATCGGTCGCTATGGCGTCTACGGGCAGGTCGCGATCGTCGGCGGGAAGCGTTTCCGCGAGCTGGAACGAGTAGCAGAAACCGCAGGCGAAGAGACTTCCGCCCCCGGAGGCCGCGCCCCGTCGGGCGGCCGCGAGGAAGCGGTCGTAGTAGCCCTTGCCGCGGCCGAGCCGGTTCCCCCTTCGGTCGAAAGCGAGGCCGGGAGCCGCCACGAGGACCCGCGAGGCTCCCAGTTCGCCCGGGGACAGAGCGGAGCGCGCCGCCGGCGGAGCCGGTATGCCCATCCTGTCGCGAGGCCAGGAGCCGAAGTCCTCGTCGAGGAGCACGAAGGCCAGGTCGTCGCCCTCGATCCTCGGCACGGCCACGCGCTTGCCCAGCTCCAGGCAGGCGCTCACCAGCGCGAAGGTCTGGATCTCGCCGGGCATGGAGAGGAAGGCGAGGACCAGATCCGCATCCTCGAACTCGGGCAGCGTCAGGAAGGCCGCGGTCGCCAGCCGGCTCAGCTCCTTCGCCCGGTCCGGCTCCAGGGAGCGAAGCGCGGCCCGCGCCTTCGCCCGCGCCGCCATCTTGGCCTCATTCTTTTCCATGATCCGCCTCCCCTCCGCTGGCCAGGCAGCCTTCGATCGTGGCGTACAGCTCCGTGGAGCGCCACGGCTTGCGGATGCAGGCGTGGAGGCCCGCTTCCTTCCACCCGCGTTCCGAGTCCTCGCTCGCGAGAGCGGTGATGATGACCGTCTTGATGTGCGGCTTTCGCCGATGCAGCTCGACGAGGAATTGGTCGCCGCGCATGCCGGGCATCATCCAGTCCGAGATGACGAGGACTGTTAGGATGTCGCGGGTCTCGAGTTCGTCGACGAGCGCCGAAGCCTCCGCGGCGTCCAAGGCCGTTTCGATCAGGAAGCGCCCGCCGAAATGCCGCTTGAGCTCCTGCTTGATGGACAGGAGGATGATGGCCTCGTCGTCCACGCAGAGGATGGCTTCACGTAGCACCTCGGGCCGCCTCTTCCGCCCGCCTGGCGGCATCGTGCTCGTCGATGTCCTCGGCGTCCCAGGGATAGCACACCCAGCGGTCCTCGATCTTCTCGCCGGCGAAATAGCGCGAGACCTCGGAGGGAATGACGCCGCGCTTGTCCTTGAGCTTGTCGTGCAGGACGGCCACGGCTATCTCGGCGGGCTTGTGCCGCAAGAGCTCGCGGATGCAGTACTCCAGCGTGGTACGGGAATCGTCGACCTCGTCGACGAGGAGGATGCGCTTGCCCGCGAGCTTGCGCTCGGCCTCCTCGATCCACTGCACGGTCCGCGGCAGCTCGGTCGGCCGGTCCTGGTCGTCGTAGTAGGCGACCCCGACCGCGAGGATGGGCTTGCCGAGGAAGGTCCTCAGGATGCGCGCGGGGATGAACCCGCCCGAACCTATCGCCACGATGATGTCGGGAGCGAAGCCCGAGGCCTTCACGCGCCCGGCTATGTCCTTGGCGGTCTTGTGTATGTCCTGGTAGGTGTAGTGAACCTTTTCCATACACGGATACTAAGATAGTGCGGCGCGCGCTTCAAGGGGCCG
>DATKVK010000062.1:0-78146 GCA_035530095.1 Rectinemataceae bacterium
GGCTCGATCCTCTTCATCATGAGCCTCCTGGGCTCCGTGGTGATGCCGCACAACTTGTTCCTGCACTCCGAGATCATCCAGAGCCGCCAGTGGAACCTCGAGGACGAGTCCAAGGTGCGGCACCAGCTGCGCTTCGAGTTCATGGACACCATGCTGTCGATGATCATCGGCTGGGCGATCAACTGCGCCATCATCGTCCTCGCCGCGGCCACCTTCCACGCGGGCGGCATCAAGGTGGAGGAGCTCGGCGACGCCAAGCGCCTGCTCGAGCCTATGATGGGCAAGGCGGCCGGCCTCGTGTTCGCCGCGGCCCTGCTGTTCTCGGGCATCTCGTCGAGCATCACGGCGGGCATGGCCGGCGGCGCGATCTATACGGGCATCTTCGGCGAGTGCTACGACCTCGAGGATAGGCACACCAAGTTCGGCATCCTTCTCACGCTCGTCGGCGCCGCTCTCGTCGCTCTCCTGGTACGCGATCCCTTTCGGGCGCTGGTGATCTCGCAGATGGCCCTGGGCGTCCAGCTGCCCTTCACCATCTTCACGCAGATCCGGCTGACCTCCTCCCGCAAGGTCATGGGCGGCTTCGTCAACAAGCGCTCGACCACGGCGATTCTGCTGGCCTGCGGCATCGTCGTCACGGCCCTGAACGTGGCGCTGCTCGTGGAATCGCTGTAGGGCCGGGCCGCCGCGGGGCCGATTTTCGCGTGTCTCCGCGTTTTCGCCGATCATCCTTCACGGAATCTTCATGTAGGCGGCCTATCCTTGCAGGCAATCGATATAGCGGGAAGGTCGTGCATGAAAAAGACGGTACCCGACGAAGAACGAAGATTTCTCGAATCGGCGCTGATCGCCGTCGGGGCGCTCGTAGCGGGACCGCAAGCCCAGCCCGCTCCCCTCTTTCGAGACGAGTTGTCCATGATCCTCGGCCTCCTCGACGTGCAGCGGAGCTCCGTCCGCGACGACCTCGTATCGGCCTCGCTCGAGTGGGTCGAGGAGCGCGTCTTCACGATCTTGGCCATCCACGAGATCTGCCTCGCTTTCGAGCACGAGGACGGCGTTCCCTTCCAGGAACTCTGCGAGAATCTCATCTCGCGCATAATCGCTTCGGGCGGGGCGATGAACTCGAGACCCAGCCCTCCGTGAGCGTCGCTCTGTGGCGTCGGCCGCGGCGAGGGAGCTTTCAGCCCGATGGAAGCCGAAGGGAGAAGCTCACTCCTCGGGGCCTTCCTTCGGCGGCCTCCACGTTACGCGCCTCGCAGCCGCCCTCGTGCCGGGCGACTATTCCCTTCACGATCGCCAGCCCCAGCCCCGTGCCGCCGAAGCTCCGGCTCCGCGAGCCGTCGACCCTATAGTAGCTGTTCCAGATCAGCTCGAGAGATTCCTCCGGGATCGGCTCGCCGGAGTTGAACAGGACCAGAGACGCGGTGCCGTCCGCCGTCCCGACGTCGATTTCGAGGCGGCGGGCCTCGTCGAGGTGGGAGAGCGCGTTCGTGAGGTAGTTGACGATCGCGCGGCGGATCTTGAGCCGATCCGCGGTCACGGGGGTCGGAGCGCGGCGGAGGACCGGCTGCACGCCGCGCTCGGCGAGCTTGGGGGCGAAGGAAGCGAGGACCTCGGCGGCGAGATCCCCGAGATCGAAGCCTTCCTTGCGGAGGGGAGCGAGGCCGGACTCGAGCTGGGTGAGTTCGAGGAGGTCCCGAACCTGCATGTCCATCTTCTTGGCCTCGTCCACGATGATCGCGAGATAGGCCTCCTCGCCTTCGCGCCCGCTCGGCACTCCTTCGAGTAGGCCTTCGGCGTAGCCCAGGATGAGCGCGATGGGCGTTTTCAGCTCGTGGGAGATGCTTGAGATCAATTCCTTCCGCATCGCATCTATGCGACGCTCCCGTTCGACATCCTCGCGGAGTCTCGCGTTGGTCGACTCGAGATCGGCCAGGGCCCGAGCCAGGCTCACCGACAGCTCGTTCAGGGTGAGGCCAAGTTCGGCGACCTCATCCTTCCGGATCGGGGAGAAATGTTGGCTGAAATCGAGCCGCGCAAGAGATCGGGAGATGGCATTGAGCCGCACGAGCGGCCGCGTGACGCTTTCGGCGAAAAAGAAGGAGAGGATTCCCCGATGGCCATGGCGGCCAGGCCCGAGAGCACCGAGAATAGCGCGGCGAGTCGGGCGCTTTCCTGTATCTGCGCGAGGGGGAAGCTCATCGCGAGAAGGGGTCCGGACGCCTGGCGCTGCAGCAGATATAGAATCCTCACGCCGAGATGCGGGTCGACGGATTCGACGAAGCGCGGCGATCCGGGAGAGATCCGATCGTACAGCCCGCGCCACTCGTCTTCCCGGCGGCCGGGCTTGAACGGGAGCAGCCCCGGCGAGATGAAGGGCGGCGGCTCGGAGCGGGCGGAGGGGCCGGGCGGAGGGGGCGGCGGCAAGGCGCTCCTGCCCGCGTCCGAGACGACGATCGTGTAGTTCGTGACGGCCGAGTCGTAGGCTATGCGGCCGTCCGCGTCGATGACGGTGATGTGCGCCGAAGTGGACTGTTCGAGGACGGCGAAACGGTCGATCGACGGAGCGATGTCCGCGGGCAGGGGGCCGATGGCGGCGGCGGGACTCTCGTCGAGCCCGAGATCGCCGCGAGTTATGCGATCACGCCCAAGGTCAGGCTCGGCCTGCGGGTCTCATATCGAAGCATCCAGGGGCTCCGCGGCGATGAGAAGCTGACCCTGACCCAGGATTACACCGTGACGAACAGCGACGGCAGCACCAGCACCTATCCCGCCGGCTACACCGAGACCTACGCGAACAGCGCGGGAGCCGCGCTCGAATATCTCGAAGTCGATCTGTCGCTCAGCTTTCAATTTTAGGATGGCGAAGGAGACGAAATGAAGAAGACGATGATGGCCGGGGCGGTCTGTGTCCTGGCGTTCGGCATGGCGGCGAAATGTCGATGGGCGGCGGCCCAGGGAGCGGCCCCGGCGGCGCTCAGCCTCCTCAAGGGGGAATGGCCTCGTCCTCGCAGGGGACTCGAGGCGCGGCTCTTCTCGGATCGGCCTACGCGCTCTCTATCGAAGGCGGAGGTTCTCGCGGAGCGCTCGCGCTGCGCGACCTCGCCGTGGTGATGGGCGGCAGCGGAACCTCGCTCGGGCCGGTCGAGGTCAACCTCGTCCTCGAGAACAGAAGCGCTGGCGACCTGCGGGTCGACTGGGCCAAATCGAGTTTCGAGGAGGAGGGAATGAGCGAAAGACTTTTCGTCCTTTCGCAGAAATACGCCGGGGCGGGCGCGGCGGCGGCTCCGATCACGATTCCCTCGGCCGAGGCGATGGCCGAAAGCGTCCTGCCGCTGGCGCGCATGGCCGTGAACGCCTCGACCGGCCTGCCTGAGCCGACTCCGATGTCCTCCGGAACGATCCGGCTGCGCATCGTCTATAACGACACGCAGGGCTTCACGGGCGCGGACTCCTCTCTCGTTGTCCTGCTCACTCCCCTGTCTCGAGGCTGAGGCCGCGGGGCTTCACGTGCCGGGGGCTCGGCGCCGCGACCCGGCACCGGGGAGGGCCGAGGCGCCCTGCGCATGATGTGCGCATCGGTCTCCGGCGCTGCGAAGAATTTGCTCAGTCGTGACTTTTTCGGTCCTATTGCGCAGTGATCGCCGCTGCAATCTGCCGCCGGCGCCTGCGATTTCCAGCGCAAGGATTTCGGGGACGGCGCCGATGTGCGCCGCCTGCGCCGCTCGCGCGGGACGAGACAGGCTTTGCGGCGGATCCACGGGCACGCTGTAGTTCGGGCCGGGGCGTTTTGGCACGGAAATTGCTTTAGTCCTCCTTGGGCGGGCCGCTGAAATATTCGAAACGGATAGACGGCCTGCCGGTAAGGAGGACTTCCAAGCATGAAAGGCAAACCATGGGCCGCCTCGGCCCTTATGGCATCGCTCGCGCTCGCCCTGGCGGCGATACTGGGCGCCTGCTCCCGCTCCGGCTCGGCCGCGAAAGGCGAGACGTACGAGTTCGCGACGCTCGCGCGGTCGACGATACAGAGCGTCGTGACGGCCTCGGGTACGCTCTCGCCCGTGTCCGAGGTGAGTGTGCTCGCCCAGATGAGCGGCCGCGTCGAGAAGGTGTACGCCGACTACAACGACCGGGTCAGGCGGGGCCAGGTCCTCGCCGAGCTCAACACGGACATGCTCAAGCTGCAGGAGGCCGAGGCCCAGGCCGCGGTCGGCAAGGCCCAGGCGGCCTACGATCTGCAGGCCCTCGACACGCGGAACAAGGAGACGCTCGCCGGCAAGTCGCTCGTCTCGGACTACGACCTCAAGTCGAGCCGGGCGAATCTCGCGGGCTGCACGGCCGACCTCGCCTCCGCGCGCGCCGCCCTCGACGTGATCCAGACCGAGATCAACCAGTACGCTCGCATAAGCTCTCCCATCGACGGCATCGTGCTCGCGCGCAATGTCGATCCGGGGCAGAGCGTCCTCGAAGGCTCCAGCGCCAACGCCTCGAGCCTCTTCACGCTCGCCGAAAGCCTGTCCCGCATGGAGATCAAGGCGGAGGTGGACGAGCTCGACATCGCCTCGATCAAGCCCGGGCAGGAGGCCCGCTTCACGGTCGAGGCGATCGGCGGCAGGACCTTCGAGGGGCGGGTCAAGGAGATCCGTCTCGTGCCCGAGACCACGGACAATGTCGTGAAGTACTACGTGATGGTCGACGCGGACAACGAGGACGGGGCCCTGCTTCCGGGCATGACGGCGGACCTCGAGTTCATCGTGGCGAAGAAGCCGAACGTGCTCGCCGCGCCCAACGCGGCCCTGCGCTTCCAGCCCGCCAGCCTGAGCGCGTCCCAGGTCCAGGACGCGGTCTTCCGCGCGGGCCTCGACGGCCTGAGCCCCGCCCAGCGCGCCTCGGCCGAGGCCGCGAGGGTCGCGGCCCAGAAGGCGGCCGCCGCGCCCGGCACGGCGGCTTCGGGGCGGACCGGCCTCGCGGGCATCATGATGGGCGGGCAGGGGGGGCCGCCTCAGGGCTCCTCGCGCTCCGCCCAGAGCGCCCAGGCCGAGACGGCCTCGATCGCCGCGGCGTCCTCCGGCTCGGCGGACCTGAAGACGCTCTGGTACCTCGACGGCTCGGGGAAGCTCGCGGTCCACCTCGTCAGGACCGGGGTAACCGACGGGGCGAACACCGAGCTCGTGGGCGCCGACTCGCTCGAGGGCAGGCGCGTCATCGTGAAAATACAGGTGAACTGACATGGCCATCATCCAAATGCGCGGCATAGTGCGCCGCTATACCGTCGGCGAGGTGCTCGTCAAGGCCGTCGCCGGCGTCGACCTCGACGTCGAGCGGGGCGAGTTCGTCTCGGTCATGGGCCCCTCGGGCTCGGGCAAGTCCACGCTCATGAACATTCTCGGCTGCCTCGACAAGCCCACGGAGGGCAGCTATGTCCTCGACGGCCTCGTGACCGGGGCCGCGGGCGGCGACGAGTTCGCCGCGATCCGGAACACCAAGATCGGCTTCGTGTTCCAGGGCTTCAACCTCCTGTCCAAGACCACCGCGCTCGAGAACGTCGAGCTGCCCCTGTTCTACGACCGCTCGACCGCGAAGCGGGACCACAGGGCCATGGCCCGGAAGGCCCTGGAGGACGTGGGCCTGGGAGCCCGGCTCCACCACCGGCCGGCGCAGCTGTCGGGCGGGCAGCAGCAGCGCGTGGCCATAGCCCGCGCCCTGGTGAACGAGCCCTCCTTCATCCTGGCCGACGAGCCCACGGGCAACCTCGACACGGAGATGACGCTCGAGATCATGAGCCTCTTCCAGGAGCTCAACGATCGCGGCATCACGATCGTCATGGTCACCCACGAGCCCGAGGTGTCCGCGTACACGCGCCGGATCGTCGCGTTGCGCGACGGCAAGCTGGTGTCGGACGAGCCGGTGCGCGAGCGCCGGAGCGCCGGAGCGGACCTCGCCTCCTGGAAGGCCTCCCACTCCTTCCTCGCCGGAGAGGAGGCCTCGCCGTGACCGTGAGAAAACTGGCCGTCCTGTCGGCGAGGAGCATCTTCCGCAACAAGATGCGGAGCCTCCTCACCTCGCTCGGCATCATCATCGGCGTCTGCTCCGTCATCGTCATGGTGGCGGTGGGACAGGGCTCGCAGCGGCAGGTCGCCAGGCAGATCGCCTCCATGGGCACGAACCTCATCGTGGTCATGCCGCCGCGCGGGCCGGGAGTGGGCAACAGGATCAGTCTCGCCGACGAGGCGAAACTCAAGGCGGAGTCGAGCTACCTCTCGGCCGTTTCGGGCGACGTGCGGCTGAACTCCACGAAGGTCGTGGGCGGCTCGGGCTACTGGTCGACCACGGTCATGGGCGTGGAGCCCGATTACCTGACCATCAAGCAATGGGGCGCGGCGAGCGGTGAGTTCTTCACCGAGCGGGACGTCGCGGCGCGGAACAAGGTGGCGGTGCTGGGCTCGACGGTGGCCTCGAAGCTCTTCGACGGCCAGGATCCGATCGGACAGCGCCTACGCATAGGCGCCACGCCCTTCACGATCATAGGCGTCATGGCGGGCAAGGGCTCGAATGCCATGGGCGATGACCAGGACGACGTGGTCCTCGTGCCCTTGACCACGGCGCTCGCCCGGCTGTCGAAGGATCCCTACCTCGGCGGCATCGAGATGAGCGCCGTGCGCTCCGATCTCATGGCCCAGGCCCAGTCCGACGTGATCGCCATCCTGCGCGAATCGCACCGGCTCGGGCGGGGGCAGGTGGACGACTTCGACGTCATGAACCAGTCCGACATCATCAAGACGGCCTCGCAGACCTCGAAGACCCTCACCACCCTTCTCGCCGCCATCGCGGGCGTGTCGCTCGTCGTGGGCGGGATCGGCATCATGAACATCATGCTCGTGTCGGTGACGGAGCGCACCCGCGAGATCGGCATCCGCATGTCGGTGGGGGCGCGCAAACGCGACATCCTCATGCAGTTCCTGGCCGAGTCGACGATCCTGAGCGTACTCGGCGGCATCGTCGGCATCGCGCTGGCCCTGGGCCTGGCCTTCGGCTTGAATCGCTTCGCTGCGGTGCCGGCCGTCGTCAGTCCGGCCATCGTGGCGCTTTCGGCGGTCTTCGCGGCGGTCGTGGGCATCTTCTTCGGCTACTACCCGGCGAGAAAGGCCGCCGCCCTCTATCCCATCGACGCCCTGCGCTACGAATGAGGAGAATCACATGAGACGTACCCATACAGTTTCCTCGCCCGGGGAAAGCGCCGCGGCGATCTCGAAGGCTCGACCCCTGCGGGCCGCGGCGCGGCCGCTTGGGCTCCTCGCCGCGCTCGTTCTGCTCACGTTTCCCTTGTCGACCGTCTCGCCCCAAGGGGCGGCCGCCGGCTCCGCGGCGGCGGTATCTGCGGCGGCCCCCGCTGCCGCGCGCAGCGCCGCGGCGGGTTCGACCGCGGCCACGTACTCCCCAGGCGCCGCGGCTGAAGGGAGCGATACCGCCTCCGGGCACGAGCAGTCCGTCACGCTGCAGATGGCCAGAGCGCTGGCCGTCGAGAACTCCGCGGCCCTGGAAAAAGCCATGCTCGGGATCGATGTGGCCCGGCTCGCCGAAAAGAGCCAGTCCTACGCCTTCCTGCCCTCGGTGTCGGCCGACGCGAGCGCGGCCTTGGCCTACGGGTCGGCGACCTCCTCCTCGTCCGCTCTCGCCGGGGGGCTTTCGGCCAGCGCCGGACTCGACGTGACGCAGAAGCTCTACGACGGCGGCGCTTCGGCCATCCTCGCCGCCATCGACTCGCTATCGACGGGAGTCGCCCGGGCGGCCGCCCGCGCCGAGTACTTCGCCCTCATCCAGAGCTGTGACGATGCCTTCTATTCGGCGCTCGAGGCCGAGGCCTCCGTGGCCGCGGCGCGGAGCGCCCTGGGCTCGGCCCAGGTTCACCGCGACTTGGCCCAGGCGCGCTTCGACTCGGGCGTCATAGCCCGGACGGACCTGCTCCTGGCCCAGGCTACGGCCGCCGCGGACGAGTCGGCGCTCGCGACGGCTCTCGAGGCCCTCGCGATAGCCCGGGCGAAACTCGCGTCGCTGACGGGCCTGCCGGAGAGCGCCGCCCTCGCGGAGGTCGACGCGGCGCGCACGGAGACTCTCATGGCGCGGCTGGGAGGGCTTACCACCGCTCAGGTCGGGGCCTTCGCGGCGAAGCTCCTCGCGCTCGCCGAAAAGAGCAATCCAACGCTGATCCAGGCGCAGCTGACGGGCGATAAGGCCGAGCGCTCGATCGCCTCGGCTCGCTCGGGCTATCTGCCCACCGTGGCCGCGACCTGGTCGAACGCGCTCGCGTACGCGGCGGCGAGCGGTTCCCCGCCCGGCTCCGGATCGCTCTCCCTGACCGCCACGATTCCGCTCGACATCTGGGCTACGAAGACGGCCGTGGACTCGGCGACCCTCTCGGCGCGGCAGGCCCGACTCGACGTCGACGAAACCCGGCGCACTCTGTCGCTCGACCTGCGGAGCGCCGTCTACGACTGCGTGGCGCTCGCCCGCGCCTTCGCCTCCTCCTCGAAGGCGCTCGAGTACGCGACGAGCAACTACGAGGGCGTCCTCGAGCGATACCGGCTCTCGGCGGCCTCGTCCTCCGACCTTTCCGACGCCGAGGCGCTGGTCTCCTCGGACCAAACCCTCCTCATCACGGCGCGCTACGCCTTCCTCATGGGCATCTCGAGTCTTCGCGGCTACACCGCGGCCGAAAGCGACGCTGCCGTCGAGGAGGCCGTTCCATGACATTGCGCGACCCGGGCGAGTCTCGGTAGGATCGAGGGAGAGGCGGAGCATGAACAGAAGCGTCATTTCGATCGGCATCGCGCTCTTCGCCTTCGCGGCCCTCACCGCGGCGGACCTTGCCGTCTTCCGCGGCATGGCAGAGCGCAATAGGCTCGAGAGCCGCAACGGCGCCGAGCGCACCATGAACGTCCTCTTCTCCAGCCTGCGCGATTACGAGAATTTCGGCTCCGCCATCCAGGCCATCCCCGAGCTCTCCGCCAAGGTGATCGGCGTGGGGGCCTACGCCTCCGACGGGCGCGCGCTCTACGCCTGGGGCCGCGTGCCCGCGCGATTCGCCGATACGGGGCTCTCCTCGGGCGATCGCGGCGAGCAGGTGCGGAAGTATCTCGAGAATTCCGCCCACGACTCGCTCATCCTCCTCCTCGGACCGGGCCCGGGCGGGCACCCCCCGCCGCGCGACGAGGGGAGACCCAGGGACGAGGAGCACTCCTTCTTCTTCACGACCCTCCACGACGCCGCGGTCGTCTACCTCGAGATTTCCGAGAGCGGCTATTGGCGGCAGCGGCGCGTGCAGGCATTCCTCCTCCCGGTGGTCGAGGCGGCGCTCCTCGTCCTCGTCGCCTTCGTCCGCTCCCTCGTCCTGCGCAACGGCGAGTACCGGCGCCGCATCGAGGAGCAGAGGAATCTCGTGATCCTCGGCACGGCCGCCAGCACGCTCGCCCACGAGATCAAGAATCCCCTCCTGTCGATTCGACTCCAGACGGGCATCCTCGAGAAGACCGCGCCCGGGGCGCGCCGCGAGATCGACATCATCAACGACGAGGTGGAGCGGCTCTCGGCCCTGAGCCGCCGCGTCGGCGACTATCTCCGCGACCCGGCGGGCAGCGCGCGCCCCGTCGACGCCGCCCGGATCGCCGCCGAGCTGGGGCTGCGCCGTTGCGGCCGCGAGCTCCTGACGGAGCGCTCCTCGCGCGCGATTCCGGCCTTCGTCGACCCGGAGCGCCTGCGCTCGATCCTTGAGAACCTCCTGCAGAACGCGCTGGAGTCGGGCGGTAGCGAGGAGGGCATAGCCTTCGACATCTTCGAGTCCGAGCGGCGCGTCGAGATCGACGTCCTCGACCGCGGCCCGGGCGTTCCGCCCGAGAGCCGCGAGCGCGTCTTCGACCCCTTCTACACGACGAAGAGCCGCGGCTCGGGCATCGGTCTCGCGATCTGCCGGCGATTCGCCCTGGCGGCCGGAGGAACGATCTCGATCGAGGGGCGCGAGGGCGGCGGCGCCCGCGCGCGGCTGCGGCTCCCGGCCGCGCCTCGGGACGGAGAGGCCGAGCGGGACCGGCGCGCGGGACCGGAGGCGGGCGGCGGCGAGGCGGGAGGTTCCAGGTGAAGGTTCTCGTGGTGGACGACGAGCGCAACATCCGCGAGTCGATCCAGCGCTTCCTCGAGCTGGAGGGCATCGAGTCCGTCACGGCCGAGGACGGCCGCCGCGCCGCCGCCCTGCTCGGCGAGGAGGCCTTCGACGCCGTCGTGCTCGACCTCAGGATGCCCGGCATGGACGGCCAGGAACTCCTCGAATGGATGCGTTCCGAGGGCGTCCGGTCTCCGGCGATCATGATCTCCGCGTTGGGCGACATCAAGGACGCGGTCGCGGCCATGAAGGCGGGGGCCTTCGACTACCTGATAAAGCCCTTCGATCCGGCCGAGCTGGTCATGAAACTGCGGACGGCCGCGGCCGCGCACGCCCGGACGGATCTCGTGGAGGCCGGCTCGCGGACGGCGACCGGGGCCTCCCGCCTGGTCGGCGAGAGCGCGCCGATGCGCGCCCTCGCGGCCCTGATCGACAAGGTGGCGCCGCTCGACTCCACGGTACTGGTCACCGGCGAGAGCGGCACGGGAAAGGAGCTGGTGGCCCGCGAGATCCACGCCCGGTCGAAGGCCTCGGCCGAGCCCTTCGTCGCCCTCAACATGGGCGGCATGCCCGAGAACCTCGTCGAGAGCGAGCTCTTCGGCCACGAGAAGGGAGCCTTCACCGGAGCCGAGGCGCGCAAGCCCGGGCTATTCGAGCTCGCGGGCTCGGGGACGATCTTCCTCGACGAGATAGGCGACACACCTCTTCCCCTGCAGGTGAAGCTCCTCCGCGTCATCCAGGAGCGGAAGGCGAGGCGGCTCGGAGGGACGCGCGACGTCCCCATAGCGGCCCGGCTCGTGTCGGCCACGAACCGGGACATCGAGGCCCTGGTGCACGACGGAAAGTTTCGGGAGGACCTCTACTACCGCCTCAACGTCGTCCGCATCGCGGTGCCGAGCCTGCGCGAGCGGCGCGAGGACATCCCCCTGCTCGCGGGCTTCCTCATGGGGAAAATCTGCTCGCGCATGGGGAAGGCGCCCCTGCGGGTGAGCCCCGAAGCCATGGACGCGCTCGTGGACTACGACTACCCGGGCAACGTCCGCGAGCTCGAGAACCTCCTGGAGCGCGCGGCCATTTCGAGTTCAGGCGGCGCACTCGAGTTCGCGGACCTCGACATGCCCCGCCCCGGCGCGAGAGAGGGGAGGGGAGACGCCTACGGCGGAGGACGCGCGAGCCAGAAGGCCGAGGAGCAGAGGACCGCGGAGAAACCGGCCGCGCGGTCGGATGCGGCGGGCCGCGGCTCCCTCGGGGAACTGGAGCGGGAGGCTATCGTCCGCGCCCTCGAGAAGTGGGGCGGCAACCGCACCAAGGCGGCGGCCGAGCTCGCCATCAGCCGCCGCACCATCATCAACAAGATCAGACGCTACGGGATAGTCTGAGAATCTCGCGCTCTCGAATCGCGGAGCAGGGCGGGTCCTGCCAGGTGCGAATCCAGGGCGATTACGCGATAGCTCCATCGCCCCCGCCTCGAACCTGTCACCCGCCGCCCTGCAATGCGGATCGAAAGTGCGACATGTCCAGGCCATCCAGGCGGCCGTTCGTGAGCAGTCGCTGGGAGCGCGCGTGTCGCCGCTGCACCCTGTCGCTCGCTTCGATCGCCGCTTCCGGCTTCTGAAGGAGCGCAAGCCGTGCTATACTGGCCCCTTCCATGAAGAAAGCCGCCTGGGTACTCGCCATAGTCTTCGGTCTCGTCTTCGTCGGCGCGACACTCCTCAACGCCGACCTCATCGTCAAGAGCCGCGAGGCTCTGGCGCACGGGGTCTCCCTGTCGCCCTCTTCGGCGAAGCCGGAGCGCTACCAGGTCATAGCCGTGATGCCGGACACCGACGATTCCTTCTTCCGCGGGCTGCTGGACGGGATCAGGACCGGCGCCTCCTCGGCCGACGCGGCGATCCAGGTCTTCCGCTACCCCGGCGCCTCCTCGGCCGACGCCGAGCGCTACTTCGAGATCGCCCTCCTCGCCAAGGTCGACGGCCTCATCATGTACACGCCGCGCAACGACCGCGTGTCGGACCGCTCGGAGCGGGCCGCCCGCTCGGGCGTCGTCTTCATCCCGGTCGGCACGGACGCCCCCGACGGCGGCAGGCTCAATTTCATCGGCTCGGGCTCCCTCCTCCAGGGCTTCGAGGGCGGCAGGATCATCTGCTCGGCGCTGGGCACCTCCGCCCGCATAGGCGTGATACTTCCCGCCACGAGCACGGGCGACATGCGCGACGAGCTTCTCTACCGCGGCGTCGACTCGGCCGTGAAAACCTTCCCCGGGGCCGCCATCGCCTCGGTCGTGCGGGCCAGGCCGGGCATCCTCTCGGGCGAGGAGGCCGCGGCGCGCATGCTCCGCACCGCCCCGGCCGTGAACGCCATCTTCTGCTCGAACGCCCAGGACACGGAAGGGGCGGCCCAGGTGGTCGTCGACGCGAACCGCGTGGGCAGCGTCTTCATCGTCGGCGCCGACGAGACTCCCGACATAGACCACTACATCGACAAGGGCGTGGTGGGCGCGAGCATAGTCCGCGACTCGCGGCGCATCGGGCTGGACGCGATGCTCGCCTTCACGCGGCTCAAGGACGGCAAGGGGCCGAGCGACGCCGTCGAGGTCGGCTTCACGGTCAAGCGCGCCGCGGGGGAGGGCAATTGATCCTCGGCACGGTGCGCGGCAAGATCATCGCCAACTCGGCCCTCATCCTCCTCATCACGGCCTCGGCCACCCTCTACACCGGCCTGGCCTCCTCCGAGCTCGCGAAGAGCGTCGAGCTCCTGTTCCGGAACAACATCCTCATGGAAAGCCTGAACACGACCCTGACGCAGACCGAGACGGGGCTCACCGGCTACCTCACCGCGCGGAGCTCCGACTCGCTCAAGGACTACATCAAGTACTCCACCATCCTCGCCGACAAGGCCTCCAGGCTCGACAGCGAGATCCGCGCCGACGAGTCGGTGCTGCTGCAGCGCGACCTCTCCGGCCTCCTGGACAGCTACCTGCGCGACACCGAGGCCGCCGTGACCGCCAAGCGCGGCCGCGACGTCGAGGGCTACGCGGCGCTCTACTCGAGCTCGGAGCGGGCGGCCGACCTCGCCCGCTTCCTCATCGGCAGGATCGAGGGCATGTTCATCACCGACTCGCTCAAGGCCTTCTCGCTCTTCAACTCGCGCATACCGGCCGTGATCGCCTCCAACGCGATGCTCGTCGTGGCCGCCACCCTCATGGGCTTCATGCTCCTCGTGCGCTTCTCCTACGCGCTCACCGAGCCGCTGTCGAGGCTCGCCGAGGCCGCCCGCGCCGTGGGCCGCGGCGATTACGGCGACCGCCTGGGCCTGCCCGCCTCGGGCGACGAGATCGGGACGACGGCCATGGCCTTCACGAGCATGCGCGAGAGCGTGCGGCGCGCCTTCGAGGAGCTCAAGTCCAAGTCCGAGGTCGAGAAGCGGCTCATGGAGGAGCGCATGCGCGTCCTCGACATGAGCCACAAGCTCAAGGACGCCGAGCTCCTCGCGCTGCAGACCCAGATCAATCCGCACTTCCTCTTCAACACCCTCTCCGCCGGCATCGGCCTGGCCATGTCGGAGAACGCCGACAAGACGGCCGACTTCCTCGAAAACCTCGCCGCCTTCATCCGCTACGCGCTGAGGCCCCCCTCGCGCTCGGTCTCGGTCGGCGACGAGATCGAGTGCGCCGAGCGCTACATCTGGCTTCTGAAGCTGCGCTTCGGCGAGCGCTACCGCTTCGACGTCGAGGCCGATCCCCTGGTCCTCTCGGCCGAGACACCGGCCCTGGTCCTGCAGCCCCTGGTCGAGAACGCCGTCGCGCACGGACTGCGCAACCGCGAGGAGGGCGGCACGGTCAGGGTGGCCGTGAGCCTGGTCGGGGAGGAGGCCGTCCTGAGGGTCGAAGACTCGGGCGAGGGCATGGACCCCGCCGAGATGGCCCGCGTGCTGCGCGAGGCCTCGGGGGAGGAGTCGCGCTCGGGCGGCGAAGGCTCGGGTGCGGCCGACCCGGGCATAGGTCTGTGGAACGTCATTCGCCGCGTCAAGCTCTCGACCGAGGGCCGCGGCAGCGTCGAGCTCGAAAGCGAGCCGGGCAGGGGCACGAGCGTGATCATCAGGCTGCCGATGGGGAAGTCGCCCGCATGAAGCGCCTCCTCGTCGTCGACGACGAGCGGCCCGTCGTCGACACGATACTCCACATCGTGAAGCGCGACCTCGGCGCCGAGTTCGACATCGCCGGCACGGCCTCCTCGGGGCGCGAGGCCATCGAGCGAGCCTCGGCGCTCGGCCCCGACATCGTGCTCATGGACGTCCGCATGCCGGGCCTGTCGGGGCTCGACGCCGTGCGCGAGCTGCGGCGCCGCGGCTCGGAGGCGGTCTTCATCCTCGTCACCGCCTACGAGCGCTTCGACATCGCCCGGGAGGCGGTCGAGCTCGGCGTGCAGGACTACCTCCTCAAGCCGGTGGCCCGGGAAGCCCTGGCCCAGTCGCTCCGGGCGGCCTCGACCCTCATCGACCGCCGCGGCGAGTTCGAGCGCCGCGAGGTCGAGTATCGCGAGCGGGAGGAGCGCATCAGGCTTTTCGTCGAGACGGCCTTCCTGCACGCCGTCGCGCTCGGAGAGGCGATCGCTCCGCAACTGGCGGCCTACCGGCAGGCCCTCTCGCTCGAGGAGCCGCTGGCCGTCGCCGCGGCCGCGGCGTTCTCGCCCCCCGACGGCTCTTCCGATGCCGCTCCGCTGCACGAGCGCTTCCGCGAGATCCTGCGCTACAAGTCGAAGGCCCTGGCCGGCCCCCTCCTGGCCGGGCTCTGCGTCCTCGCGCTTCCGCTCAAGGCCGAGGAGGACGCGGAGTCCGCCATGGCCTCGGTGCGCGAGTCGGCGGCCGCCGCGAGCGCGCCGGGACGCGGCCTCGTGCACCTGAGCTTCGGGACGGTGCGGCCCTTGGCCGAGCTGGGCGAATCCTGGGCCGCCGCTCTCCGCGGACTCTGGGGCGCCGCCTCCGGAACCCTCCCGCCGGCGGGCTCCGAGCCGCCCGGCGCGGCCGGTTCCGGGACCCTCCCGCCGGCCGCCGACGGCGCGGACTCCGAGGCCGGACACGATTTCGAGGACGAGGAGGCCTTCCTCGGGGCACTCCTCGAAGGCTCGGTCGAGCGGAGCCGCGCCGCCTTCGAGCGGATCCTCGACCGGCTGCGCGGGTCCGCCGCGCCGGCCCGCTGGCGGCGCTTCAGGCTCCTCTCCCTCCTGGGCTCGGCCTACCGCACGCTCGCCCGGCGCGGACTCCTGGGCGAGCGCGAGGTCGAGGTCGAGCTCGACATGGCCGAGCTTCTCGCGGCCCCCGAAGGCGGGGCCTTGGAGCTCGCCCTCAGGACACGTTTCGCGCGCATAGCCGACAGGCTCGGCCGTATTCCGCACCGATCGGCCGCCGTCACGGCGGCCATCTCGTACATCACGAGGAACTTCGGCGGCTCCCTGTCGCTGGAGACGGCGGCCGAGACGGTCGGGCTCTCGCCCAACCGCCTTTCCCGGCTCTTCGTCGAGGAGACCGGGCGCGGCTTTTCGGACTTCCTCATCCAATACCGGATCGAGCGGGCCAAGGAAATGCTCCTCGCGCCCGGCGCCAGCATCAAGCTGGTGAGCGCCGCCTGCGGCTATCCCGATCCCAATTACTTCTCGCGGCTGTTCAAAAAGGTCACCGGCTCCACGCCGACGTCCTTCTCTTCCGGAACCACGGAGGCGAACGATGCTGAACTCTGAGTTGCCCCGTCCGCGCGCGGGCCGAATCGCGACGCGCGCCCTCTGCTTCGCCCTCGCGGCGCTGACTGCGGCGCTCCTGCCCGGCTGCGCCCCGCGGCGGCACCGCCTTCCGCCGGGGAAGGTCCCCCTCATCGGCTTCTCGATGGACTCGCTCGTCGTGGAGCGCTGGAAGCGCGACATCGACGTCTTCAGCCGGTCGGTGAAGGAGCTGGGGGCGGACATGGTACTCGAGGTCGCCGACCAGGACGCCGCGGTGCAGGAGGCCCAGGTGCGCGAGCTCGTGCGCAAGGGCATCGACTGCCTCGTGATCGTGCCCAACGACGCCGACAAGCTCTCGGCCGTCGTGCGCGAGGTGCGCGCCAAGGGCATACCCGTGCTCAGCTACGACCGGCTCGTGCGCAAGGCCGACGTGGACCTCTACATCTCCTTCGACAACGTGAAGGTGGGCAGCCTGATGGCCGAGACGATGGTGCGGGCGGTGCCTGCGGGCGGCTACATCATCATCAACGGCGCCAGGACCGACAACAATGCCCGGATGCTCAGCGAGGGCTTCCACAGCGTCCTCGACCCCTACATAGCCTCGGGCAAGATCAGGATCGTGGCCGACATCTGGCCCGAATCCTGGGATTCGGACGAGGTGAAGGCCGATCTGGAGCCCGTGGTGGCCCGCCACCGCGGCATCGACGCGGTGATAGCCGGCAACGACATGCTCGCCGAGGCCGCGATCAACGTGCTCTCCGAGAACCGGCTCGCCGGCCGCGCCAAGGTGGTCGGCCAGGACGCCGACCTCGCGGCCTGCCAGCGCATCGCCGAGGGCTCCCAGTACGCCACCATCTACAAGCCCATCGACCGCCTCGCCCTCAAGGCCGCCGGCTTCGCCGTCATGCTCGCCAGAGGCGAGAAGATCGAGACCGACGGCACGATCGACGACGGGGCCGAGAAGGTGCCCTACGTCCGGCTCGAGCCTATCCTCGTGACCAAGGATCTCCTGGAGGCGACGGTCATAAAGGACGGCTTTCATACCGCCAAGGAGATCTACCGCAACGTCGGGCCGTGATTGGAGTTTTGAAACCGGAGCGTGTCTGGATTTTCCTCGCGGATGGATGCGGGAAAATGCTAGTCGGGCTTTTCCGAATCTCCGCCCCTGCCCTTGAGTGAAGCATAATGCCCGATTCTTCCTGATGACCGGTTTAATAAACGGGTGGACAATGGTCTCCGGCGGTTCCCGACCGCCCGCGGCCGGATAGGCTGTCGCACGTATCAAGGAGGTCATTTCATGAAGCGTATCGCGCTCCTACTCGCCACCCTCATCATCGGCGTGGCTGCCTTCGCCCAGCAGGTCCAGGTAGGCATCGTCCTGCCCACGAAGGACGAGCCCCGCTGGATCCAGGATCAGACCAGGTTCATGACCGCGCTCCAGAGCGCCGGCATCAGCGCCGAAGTCCTCTTCAGCCAGGGCTCCTCGGCCATGGAGAAGACCAACGTCGAGAGCCTCATCACCAAGGGAATGAAGGTTCTCGTCCTCTGCCCGCAGGACGGCGCCGCCGCCGCGGCCGCCGCCGACGAGGCCCGCCAGGCAGGCGTCAAGGTCATCTCCTACGACCGCCTCATCCTCGGCACCTCCGCCGTCGACTACTACGTCACCTTCGACTCGATCTCGGTCGGCGTCGCCCAGGCCAAGTACCTCCTGAGCCAGGTTCCCAAGGGCAGGAAGGGCAACAACCTGTACATCTACACCGGCGCCTCCTCCGACAACAACGCCTTCCTCTTCTTCATGGGCGCCTGGAGCGTGCTCCAGCCCAAGATCGCCGACGGCACCTTCATCGTGCGCAACTCCCCCAAGGCCTTCGCGCTTAGGCACACGGCCAAGCTCTCCCGCGACGAGCAGGCCGCCATCATCGGCCAGACCACGACCAACTGGAACTTCAACGACGCGAAGAACAAGGCCGAGGCCAACCTGACTTCCGTCGGCAAGCGCGACAAGGGTAACGTGTTCATCCTGGCTCCGAACGACGGCACCGCCCGCGCCATCGCCGACGCCTTCGCCGCCGACAAGGACGTCACGAAGTACTACATCACCGGCCAGGACGCCGAGATCGCCTCGATCCAGTACATCATCGACGGCAAGCAGTCCATGACCGTGCTCAAGGATGTCCGCACCCTCGTGGCGGATGCGATCGCGGCAGCCGAGGCCTTCGCCAACGGCCAGACCCCGCCCCAGACCGCGACCTACTGGAACGGCAAGATCAACGTGCCCGCCAAGCCGACGGCCATCGTCACGGTCACCAAGGAGAACGTGAAGGCCGCGATCGTCGATTCCGGCTACTGGCCCGCCAGCGATTTCACCGGGCTGTAACAGGATTAGCCGCGGAGCCGCCGCGGCATCGGGACGCGCCGAAGGGCTGTACAGCCCTTCGGCGCGCGGGTCCTTCGGCCCTCCCCGACGCCCGGCCGGCCCGGCGGTCATTTGTCTGATCAAGCTACCTGGAATCACCCATCTGTCCTATAATCTACCTTACGTACTGAAGCTCTCGGAGGCGGGGCCGACATGAACACTCCCATACTCGAGATGAAAAACATCACCAAGACCTTTCCCGGCGTCAAGGCGCTGAGCGACGTCAGCTTCGAAGTCGCTGCCGGCGAGATCCACTGCCTGGTCGGGGAGAACGGCGCCGGCAAGTCGACCCTCATGAAGGTCCTTTCAGGCGTCTATCCCCACGGCGACTATTCCGGCGACATCCTCTTCGAGGGGAAGGTCCAGAAGTTCCGGGGCATCGCCGACAGCGAGAAGGCCGGAATCGCCATCATCTACCAGGAGCTTGCGCTCATACCGGAGATGACGGTGTACGAGAACATTCTCCTGGGCCACGAGCTCAGGAAGGGCCTCGGCGTAGACTGGAACGAGACCGTCCGGAAAGCCGACGAAATGCTCAAGCGCGTCAGGCTCAACATCAATCCCGAGACCAAGGTCAAGGATCTCGGCGTGGGCCGGCAGCAGCTCGTCGAGATAGCCAAGGCCCTCTCGAAGGACGTCAAGCTCCTCATCCTGGACGAACCCACGGCCGCCCTCAACGAGGACGACTGCGACAATCTTCTCGAGCTCCTGCGGCACCTCAAGAAGGACGGGGTGACGAGCGTCCTCATCTCGCACAAGCTCAAGGAAGTGATCAGAATCGCCGACACGGTCACCGTCCTCCGCGACGGCCAGACGATCTGCACGCTCGATGCCTCCAAGGGCGAGGTGGGCGAGCAGGTGCTCATCAAGCACATGGTCGGCCGCGAAATCAACAACATCTATCCCGACCGCCGCCGCGGCGACGCCGGCGAGGTCGTGCTCGAAGTGCGCGACTGGAACGCCTACGACGCCAAGCTCGGCAGGACCGTGCTCAAGGACGTCAGCTTCAAGCTCCGCAAGGGCGAGATAGTCGGCTTCGCCGGCCTCATGGGCTCGGGCCGCACCGAGCTGGCCAAGAGCATCTTCGGCAATCCCGACGGCTACGAGCTCAAGGGCGAGCTCCTCGTGAAGGGCAAGCCGGTCCGCCTGCGCAGCCCCAAGGACGCGATAGAGGCCGGCATCGCCTACGCCACCGAGGACCGCAAGGGCAACGGCCTCATCCTCATCCAGGATGTGAAGCAGAACATCACCCTGGCCAACCTGGCCCAGATATCCCAGCGGGGCGTGGTGAACAAGAACGCCGAGGTCAAGGCCGCCACGGAATACAAGGACGCGCTCAACATCAAGACGCCGAGCGTCGAGCAGATCGTGGTCAACCTCTCGGGCGGCAACCAGCAGAAGGTCTCGGTGGCCAAGTGGCTCTTCGTGCAGCCCGACGTCCTCTTCCTCGACGAACCCACGCGCGGCATCGACGTGGGCGCGAAATATGAAATCTACGGCATCATGAACAAGCTCGTGGAGCGGGGGATGAGCATCGTCATGATCTCCTCCGAGCTGCCCGAGGTCCTGGGCATGAGCGACCGCATCTATATCGTCTCCTCGGGACGGATAGCGGGCGAGCTGCCCGTCGCCGAGGCGACTCAGGAAAAGATCATGCAGCTGGCGACAAACTAGAGGAGAGGTCCACCATGACTGTCAAAGACCTGCAAAAGGCGGTGCGTCAGAACATCCGCGACTACGGCATGTACATCGCCCTCATCATCATCATGGCGATCTTCACCATCGCCACGAAGGGAATCTTCATCTCGTCGCGCAACATCGCGAACCTCCTGAACCAGACGGGCTACATCGCGGTGCTCGCCGTGGGCATGACCCTCGTCATCATCATCCGGCACATCGACCTCTCGGTCGGCTTCCTGTCGGGCTTTCTCGGGGCCATAGCCGCCGTCGCGCTCGTGAACTGGCACCTCAACGTCTGGCTCACCCTGGTCCTGGTCCTGGTGCTCGGCATCCTGGCGGGCCTTCTCACGGCCCTGCCCGTAGCCAAGCTCGGCATACCGTCCTTCGTGGCGAGTCTCGCGGGCTGGCTCATCTACCGAGGCGCCCTGCTCATGGTCACCTCGAGCACGGGCACGATCATCATCCCGGACAAGATCTTCAACGCGATCGGCAACGCCTACATCCCGGACATCATGCCGGCCGATACGACCTTCCTCCACGGCCTGCACAAGCTCACCCTCCTCATCGGCCTCCTGGCCATCGTCTGGTTCATCTTCCGCGAGATCGGCGCGCGCAAGAGCAAGCAGGCCTACAACTTCGAGGTGCCGCCGGCCGATATGTTCGTGCTCAAGCTCGTCTTCATGGCGATCGTGCTCGGTCTCATCACCTGGGTCCTCGCCGGCTACAACGGCATGTCGTGGACCGTCGTGATCATGATCGCCGTGGTGCTGATCTTCGACTATATAGCCAAGCAGACGGTCCTGGGCCGGCACATCTACGCCGTGGGCGGCAATCCCGAGGCCGCCGAGCTCTCGGGCATCAGCGTCAAGAAGATCACCTTCATGGTGTTCGGCGCCATGGGACTCCTGACCGCGCTCTCGGGCATCCTCTTCGCCTCGCGGCTCCAGTCGGCCACCCCCACGGGCGGCACCCTCTTCGAGCTCGACTGCATCGCGGCGGCCTACATCGGCGGCGTCTCCGCGGCGGGCGGCGTGGGCAAGATCACCGGCTCCCTGGTCGGCGCCCTCGTGTACATGTCCCTCATGAACGGCATGAACCTCATGGGCACCGACATCTCGCTGCAGTACGTGATCCGCGGCGCGGTGCTGGCCGCCGCCGTCATCTTCGACGTGACCACCCGCAAGGTGCGGCGCTGACAAGGAAGCTGCCATAGGCGGATGCGGCAAGGGCTCTGCCCTTGCCGCGCCGAGCATTCCGGCGCTCGCCTTCCTTCGCGTCCGCGGCGCCCGTACGCGAGCTTGATCCGCCGGATCGGCTCACGCAGGGGCGCCGCGTCGTCGAGAAGGCGGACACGGGCGATGGGGAGCCCCGGGGCGCAGCCGGGAGCCGCGATCAAACGAGCCTCAGCGCATAATCTTTCTTGCCTTGCAAAGTCCTCGAGGGTACATTCCAGTCATGGAATATATGACTATTATTGTCATCATATTCCGCGACTGTCCGCTCGAGGGGGAATCCTATGGCGGTTCTGTTGGTCTTCGCTTTCGTATCCGGCGTGATCACGATACTCTCCCCCTGCATTCTCCCGGTCTTGCCCATCGTGCTTTCCGGGAGCGTGGGAGGAGGCAAGGCCCGGCCCCTCGGCATCATCTCGGGCTTCGTGGCCAGTTTCACCGTCTTCACCCTGAGCCTTTCGGCCCTGGTCCAGGCCCTGAACATCCCACCCGACGCCCTGCGCTACCTCGCCGTGGTCCTGATCGGGCTCTTCGGGCTCGTCATGGTGATCCCGCCCCTCGGCAGGGCCTTCGAGGCCGCGGCCTCGCGGCTGGCCGGTCTGGGCTCGCGGGGCGGCTCGAAGGCCTCGGCCCGGACGGGCTTCGGCCCGGGGCTGCTCATCGGGCTCAGCCTGGGCCTCATCTGGACCCCCTGCGTGGGCCCCATCATGGCCTCGGTCATCAGCCTCGCCCTGACGCAGCGCGTCGACGGAGGTTCGGTCCTCATCACCCTCGCCTACACCCTCGGCACCTCCATTCCCATGTTCGCGGTGATGATGGGAGGCCGGGCGCTGCTCACCAAGGTGCCCGCCCTGGTGAAGCGCAGCGCTTCGATCCAGCGGGGCTTCGGCGTCCTCATGCTCCTCGTCGCCGTGGCCGTGGGCTTCGGCTGGGACCGCAGGTTCCAGGCGGCGGTCCTGGCGGCTTTCCCGAACTACGGCTCAGGCCTCACCGCCATAGAGACCACCGCCCCGGTCAGGACGGCCCTCCAGGCCCGCAGCTCCCGAAGGGCCGGGGGCCTCGGGGCCGGCGGCTCCGCGATGGCGGCCTCGGGCGTCTTCGCGGGCGCGAGCCAGTCCTCCGAGGGAGGGGTGCTCGCCGACCTGGGCGCCGCGCCCCGGCTCGTGGCCGACGGCCAGTGGTTCAACAGCCCGCCCCTGAGCATGGCCGCCCTGCGCGGCAAGGTCGTCCTCGTCGATTTCTGGACCTATTCCTGCGTGAACTGCGTGCGGACGATTCCCTACCTCAAGGCCTGGTACAAGGCCTACGCTCCGGACGGCTTCGTGATCATCGGCGTGCACTCGCCCGAGTTCACCTTCGAAAAGGTCGCGGCCAATGTCGGCGCGGCGATCCGGGACCTCGGCGTGACCTGGCCCGTCGTGCAGGACAACGACTACAAGGAGTGGAACGCCTACGCGAACAACTACTGGCCCGCGCACTACTTCATCGACGCGAAGGGCCGGGTGCGCTATGTCCACTACGGCGAGGGCGAGTACGACGTCTCCGAGAAGGTCATCCGCGAGCTCTTGGCCGAGGCCGGGCACCCCGTGGGCTCCGCTTCGCCGCAGGCAGTCGCGGCGGCGGGGGCGCCGCTCCCCGACTTCCAGGCGCTGACGCCCGAGACCTACCTGGGCTACGCCCGCGGCAGCGGCTTCACCTCGGCCACGACCCTGCTCGGGGACCAGGTGACTGACTATAAGCCGAGCCGGACCCCGGGCGACGGGGAATGGAGCCTGCAAGGCCCTTGGCTCATCGGCAAGGAGTACATCTCCCCCCAGGCGAGCGGCCTGCTCGAGCTGGGCTTCCACGCCAAAAACGTCTTCCTCGTGATAGCTCCGCAGGGGGCGGGCGGCACCGTCTCGGTCGAGGTCGACGGCCGGCCGGGAGGCGACACGCCCGACGTGAAGGGCGGCATGCTCAGGCCGAAGGAGTCCAGGCTCTACCAGCTCGTCGGCCTGCCGCAGGCCGGAACGCACCTCCTGCGTCTCCAGGTCTCGGGGAACCTGCGGCTCTACGCCTTCACCTTCGGCTGAGAGCGGCCGGCCGCTCGGGGCGCGGCGGGAGCCTGCCGTGCGGCTTTCGGGGCCGCGGCGCTCGATCCGCGCTCCGCGGGAGCGCGGGCCCTGCTTACGGCCTTTTTGCTGGCACAAGTTGGACTACCCGCGCTCCGCGGCCGAGCGGGCCCCGCTCTCGCCTGGGGCACGATCGGCCTTCGGTCGCAGCCGCGCGATCGCTGGAAAGCGTGGCGGCGGCGGGCTAGGCTCTGCGGCATGAAGCGCCTTTTCTTGACTGTTCTATCTTTTGCGCTCGCGTCGGCCCTCGGAGCCGCGGCTCTCGCGGCCCAGGCGGCGGCCGACTCGCCGGCGCCGCAGGGAGCTATGGCTCAGGCCGGCCCGGCCGCCGCGCCATCCGGTCCCGATACGGCGGCGGCCGCGTCGTCGGCCCGGCCCGCGCCCGACGTGGAAGCGACGACCGTCGCGCCTCCGCCCGACTCGGCCGCGACTTCGGGCGGTCTCCCCCCCGGCCGCCTGGCGCTCCTGGCGCGGGGCATCGACCTCAACGACTGGTTCTCGCCCTGGGCCAATCCGGCCGCCTACGGGACGAGCTTCCGGCCCGACGAGGCCGCCTTCCTGAAGCGCGCGGGCTTCACCGTCTGCCGTCTTCCGCTCGCCCCCGACCTGCTTTTCGATCCGGCCGACCCCGGCCGGCTCAAGCCGGCTGTCCGCTACGTCGACGCGGCGCTGCGCCTGCTCCTCGACGCGGGCCTCGCCGTCATCCTCGATCCCATCCACGGCTCTTCCTCGAGCGACGAGTGGGAGCGGCGACTGGACCACGATCCGAAGTTCCGCGCCGCGGCGGAAGCGTATTGGGAAGCCCTCGCCCGGCACTACGCCGCATTCTCCACGAGCCGAATTTTCTTCGAGATCATGAACGAGCCCCACCTGAGCGCCCGGGAGAAGGTCGATCCCGCCTGGTGGCAGCCGGTCCAGGCCGAGCTCGCCGCGGCCATCCGCCGCGGGGCGCCTTCGAACACCATCATCGCGACGGGAGAGAAGTGGGGCGGGATCGACGGGCTGGTCGCGCTGAAGCCTCTGGCGGACCGGAACGTCGTGTACAGCTTCCATTACTACGAGCCCATGACCTTCACGCACCAGGGAGCGACCTGGACCGGGCCGACCCGGGCCGAGCTGTCCCGCATACCCTATCCCTCGAGTCCCGCGGCCGTCGCGGCCGCCGCCTCCGAGCTCTCCGATCCCCGGGCCCGAGCCCAGGTCCTGCGCTACGGCGAGGAGCGCTGGGACGAGGCGCGGATCCGCTCGGGCCTGGAGCGGGCCGCGGCCTGGGCCGCCGCCAACCGCGTGCCGGTCTTCTGCGGCGAGTTCGGCGTCTACCGCAAGGTCGCTCCTCCGGCCGACCGCCTGCGCTGGATAGCCGACCTGCGCCGGAACCTCGAGTCGCTCGGGATCGGCTGGGCCATGTGGGACTATGAGACCGACTTCGGGCTCGTGAGCTACGATGAGCCCTCCTGGCGGCGCGGCATTCACGTGGACGCCGCCTGCCTCGCGGCCCTCGGCCTCGACCCGAGCGCGACCATCGCCCCGAGGCCAAACGAGCCGACCCTGGCCGACTTCGCCTCGGGCGCGGTCGACAGGATCGACCTACCCGTCGAGGACTGGTCGAGGCTCTGGACCCGCGATCCCGGCTCGGGCGAGGAACGCGCGCTCGAGGACGCCTCGGGCCGGCCCGAGGCGGTCGAGCTCTCCCTGCATGGCGCGCGGGACTGGTCGCTCGGCTCCGGCCTTCGCGTACCGGTGAAGCCCGGCGAGAGACTCAGGCTCTCGGCGCGCGCCTCGGTCGAGGGTCCCGGCTCCCTGCGCCTGGAGTTCGTCGCGCGCGACGCGGAGGGCAAGGTGCTTTCCTGGGACTACGGGAGCGTCGAGGCCGCGGCGGGGCCCGAGCGACTTGTCGCGGCCGAGGTCGTCGCCGCGCGCGATATCGCGACTCTCGAACCGCGCTGGTCGGGCAGGGGGCCGGCCACCCTCCGGCTCGGCTCCTTCACGCTGGAGCGCGCCGGCCGGGCTTGATACTAGGGCCGCACTCCGCCTATCCTATCGATGGGGGAGGCGAAGCATGAAACGAAGCGAGATCAACGCACGGATAGAGGCCGCCGAAAGCTACTTCGCGGCCATGAACTTCAAATTGCCTCCCTGGGCCTTCCGGTCGCCCGCGGATTGGAAGGGACGTTATGCGGTCGATTCCGAGATAGTCGACAACGCCTTGGGCTGGGATCTCACCGATTTCGGTGAAGGAAAATTCGCCCGCCGCGGGCTTCTGCTGTTCACCATCCGCAACGGCCGCCTCGGCGCCGACCGCAAGAGCTACGCCGAGAAGATCATGATCGTCGAAGAGGATCAGGAGACGCCCTTCCACTTCCACTGGTCGAAGATGGAGGACATCATCGACCGCGGCGGTGGCAATCTCGTGCTCGAGCTGTACCGCTCGGCCGAGGACGAGTCGCTCTCGGTCGAGGACGTCGAGGTCCGCGTCGACGGCGAGCTGCGCCGCGTCGAGGCCGGAGCAAGGATCGTGCTCGAGCCGGGACAGAGCATCTGCCTCGAGCAAGGCGTATATCACCGCTTCTACGGCGAGCATGGCAAGGGCAGGGTCCTGGTCGGCGAGGTCAGCGCGGTCAACGACGACCAGGCGGACAACCGTTTCCTCGAGTCGCTGGGCAGGTTTCCGAAGATCGAGGAGGACGAGCCGCCGCGCCGCCTGCTCATCTCGGACTACCGGTCCTACGTGTAGGCGCGCCATGTCAGTGCGCATCGCCGGGGCGGGTTGCTGCCTCATGGACATTCTCTATCCCAAGGTGGATTTCTCCTCGGCCGCGTTTCAAGCCCTGCGCTCCCGCGTCGACGGCGACGGGGGCCTGGCGCCCGGCCGCCTGGTATTCACGGACGGCGTCGAGCGCTTCCTCGCCCAGGCCGACGCGGCCGCGGGGCGCAGGCCTCGGCCTTTGGCCGAGGCGCTCGCCGAGCTTTCGGGCGGCCAGGCGCCGGCGGCCGAAAACATCGGCGGCCCCTCGATAGTGGCGCTCATCCATGCCGCCCAGATGCTCGCCGGAGAGGACGTCAAGGTCGAGTTCCACGGGGCGAGGGGCGACGATGCCCTGGGCGCCCGGCTTCTGGCCATGCTCGGGCGCACACCCGTCAATCTCGCGTCCTTGAGGCAGGCTCCGGGCCGGACGCCTTCGACCCTCGTCTATTCCGACCCCGAGTGGGACGGGGGGCGCGGAGAGCGATGCTTCGTCAACGATCTCGGCGTGGCCGAGCGCTGCACCCCGGCCGATCTCGGGCCGGATTTCCTCTCGGCCGACATCGTCGCCCTGGGCGGCACGGGACTGGTCCCGCCCCTGCACGACGCCCTGCCCGAGCTGCTCGGCGCGGCCAAGGCCAGGGGAGCCCTCACCGTGGTCAACACTGTCTTCGATTTCCGCAACGAGCGGCGCAATCCCGCCGCGCCCTGGCCTCTCGGACCTCCGAGCGATTCCGCTTCCCCGGGGCCCGCCGTCTCGTACGAGAACTGCGACCTGCTTATCATGGACCGCGACGAGGCGCTGCGGCTTTCCGGCGCGGCCTCGCTCCCGGCCGCATTCGACTTTTTCGAGCGAAGCGGGGTCGGGGCCTTCCTGGTCACGCGCGGAGGCGAAAGCGTCGTCGCCTGGGCTGCCGAAGGCAGGTTCCGGGCCCAGACTCGCCGCGAGCTGCCCGTTTCGGAGCGGGCGGCCCGCGAGCTGGCCGCCCAGAAGGCTTCCGGGCTCCGCTCGGGCGACACGACCGGCTGCGGCGACGCCTTCGCGGGCGGCGTGCTCGCCTCGCTCGCGGCGCAGCTGCTCGCGGGACGCCGCGGCCGCACGCGCAATCGCCAGGCCGAGGGGCCCGGCTCCGCCGACAGGAGCGGCTCCGCCGACAGGTCCGGCTCCGCCGACAGGTCCGGCTCCGCCCGCGGCCCGGAGCCCGCGGCGGGACTCGACCTCGCCGCGGCCGCAGGCTGGGGAGTCGCCGGCGGCGCGGCTACGCTCTTCACGTTGGGCGGCACCTTTTATGAAGGCCGCGCCGGCGAGAAGCGCGCGATCGTCGAGGGCTTTCACCGGGATTGGCTCGGCCAAACGAACAAGGCTTGACATGGACGTCCCGACCGGCCGCATCGTCATCTTCGGGGCGGGCAACATCGGCCGCTCCTTCATCGGACAGGTCTTCTCCCGAGGGGGCTGGGAGGTCGTCTTCGTGGATGTCGACCCTGGCCTCGTGGCGGCTCTCAACGAGCGGCGCGGCTATCCGGTCGCGGTCAAGCGCCAAGGCCGGCCGGACGAGACGACCTGGGTGCGCAACGTGCGCGCGGTCGACGGCCGCGACCTCGCCGCCGTCGCGGCCGAACTCGCCGCGGCCGACCTGGCCGCCACCTCGGTCGGCAAGGCGGCTCTTCCGCGCATCGTGGCTGCGATCGCGGCCGGTCTCCGCGCCCGCGGCGACTCCGCCGCCGGCCCCGCGGTCCGTCCCCTCGACCTCATCCTCGCCGAGAACGACCGTGAAGCCCCCGAGACGCTCCGCCTGGCCCTCGAAGCCGCGCTTCCCCCGGGCTTCCCGCTCGCCGAGCGGCTCGGCCTCGTCGAGACGAGCATCGGGAAGATGGTGCCCATCATGCGCGCGGCCGACCTGGCCCGGGACCGGCTCCGGGTCTTCGCCGAGGCCTACAACGAGCTCATAGTCGATCGGCGGGGCTTCCTGGGCCCCCTGCCGGAGCTGCCGGACCTCCGCCCCGTGGACAATATCCTCGCCTACGTCGACCGCAAGCTCTTCGTGCACAACCTCGGCCACGCGGCGGTCGCCTATCTGGGCCGCCGGCTCGATCCCTCCGCCGGCCTCATCTGCGAGGCCCTGGAGCTGCCGGGGATCCGCGACGCGGCCCGCCTGGCCATGTCGGAGGCGGCGGCCGCCCTCGCGCGCGAGTATCCCGCCGACCTGTCCCCCGCCTCCCTAGAGGCCCACATCGAGGACCTCCTCGGACGCTTCGCGAACGCCGCGTTGGGCGACACCGTCTACCGCGTGGGCCGCGACCTGCCGCGCAAGCTCCACCGCAGCGACCGCATCGTCGGGGCCGCCCTCCTCTGCGAGCGCCACGGCCTGGCCTGGGACGCCGTCGCCGAGGTCTTCGGCGCGGCCCTGCGCTTCGACGCCGTCGACGAGTCCGGAGCCCCCTTCCCGGCCGACGTCGGGGCGCGCGAGCTGCTCGGGCGCGAGGGGATCGGGGGCTTCCTGACGCAGGTCTGCGGCCTCGACGTCGGCTCGGCCCTCGACGGCCGCGTGCGCGCGGCCTTGGGCCGCTCGGCCGCTCGGTAGCCGCGCGCCGCGGCTCAGGCCGCGACGGCTCAGGCCGCGACGGCTCAGGTCGCGCGGCGCATGAGCCGCCCGACGTTCCGGTGCGAGAATATCTCGTCCAGGACGAGGATGGCCGCTCCTGTCGTGCCGGCCTTCTCCTGCAGCGCGGAGCGCTTGACCACGAGGTCGGCGGTGGCCAGGGGTGTCGAGCGTTTGTACACCGACTCGCGTATCGAGGCTATGAAGCGCTCGCCGAGCTTCGTGAGACCTCCGTTGACGATGATCAGGCCGGGATTGAAGAAGTTCACGAGCTTCGCGAGGACGTCGCCGATGTGCCCGCCGGCCGCGATGATCGTCTCGAGGCACGCCTCGTCCCCCAGGGCGGCGCCGCGCGCTATGGTCTCGAGCCCGATGTCGGCTTTTTTCTCCAGAGTCTCGGCGAGGAAGGCGCTCTTCCCCGAGCGGGCCGCCGCCTCGGCGTACTGCGCGAGCGCCCGTCCTCCGGCGACCGCCTCGAGGCAGCCGCGATTGCCGCAGCGGCAGAGCGTCTCGTTCCTGTCGATGCCGATGTGGCCGATGTCCCCGGCCGCTCCCTTGGCGCCCCGATAGATCTGACCGTCGATCACGATGCCGCATCCGATCCCCGTGCCGGCTTTCACGAGAAGGAAACTGCCCTTCCTGTTCGTCGGATCGTTGGCCGCTCCCTTGTCGCGCTCGGCGAGGGCCATGAGGTTGACGTCGTTGTCCACGAAGACGGGGCAGGTGAATTCCTGCGCCAGGAAAGAGGCCACGGGAAAATGGTCCCAGCCGGGCATGACCGGAGGATTGACCGGCACGCCGTGGGAATAGTCCACGGGGCTCGGCAGCCCGAAGCCGATGCCGAAGAGCGACGAGGGGCCAAGGCCGGCGCGGCGCTCGAGTTCCCGCGCGTAGCCTATCACGCGACCGAGGATATCTTCGGGCGCCTCGCGGGCCAGGTCTATCTCCCCGCTCTCGTTGTCGATGATCTCCGCTTCGAGATCGCTGAGGGCGACGCTGAGATGACTCTGGCCGAGGGCCACGCCGACGACATAGCCGGCCGACTCGGCGACCTTGAGCTTGCGGCGCTTCCCCCGCTCCGGGATTTCTTCGCGCACGAGGCCCACGCCGATGAGGCGGTCGAGATAGTCTGAGACCGTGGACTTGGCGAGACCGGTCCGGCGGACAATATCCGTTCCGTACAGGGGACCGCGGTCCCTGATGACCTTGAAGATGCTTCCCGCCGCCATGGAAATGTTGGGCGCCTCTTCGTCGTCGAAGTGCAGCATATCGCCTTCGTTTCTCCCTTGTAGTGTGGTAGTAGAACCGAATTGTCCCATTGTCAAGAGACATATGTCCGGTATTAAAACGGAAAAGTTCGGAAAGCGAACTATTAGTTGACAGATTTGAACGATGGCATATACTGCTTCATTGGAGAGTATTAATGAAAACCGAAGCGATCTTCTACCTTGGCGAGAGACACATCGAACTCCGGGAGGTTGATCTGCCGGAACCCGAGGCCCACGAACTGCTCATCGAGATGGAGCTTTGCGGGATCTGCGGCTGGGATCTCCTCGCCTATTCGGGACGCTTCTCGAAATTCCATCCCTATCCCTTCAGGGCCGGCCATGAAGGTGTGGGACGCATCGTCAAAGCCGGCAGCCTGGCGCGCGGCCTCGACCTGGGCCGGCGGGTCGTCTGCCACGAGCTCCCCATAGGCGAGCGCGGGGGCGGGCTCATGGCGCGCCACGCGCTGCGGCCTTGGAACAAGGTGACCCTCATTCCCGAGGCTTCCGGCATAGAGCTGCGGCACTGGGTGGTCGAGCCGGTCGCCTGCGTCATCAACGGGCTCATGTACTCGGAGATCCGGCCGGGCGATTCGGTCGCGCTCGTGGGAGCCGGCTACATGGGCCTGCTCATGCTCCAGGGTCTGCGAAGGACGATGGCCGGGAAGGTAAGCGTTTTCGAGCCCGAGAGTTCGCGGCTCGAGCTGGCGCGGCGCTTCGGCGAGGGCATGGGCGGCTGGGACTACGTCGAGGTCGGCCCGGGCTCCCCGGAAGGGGAGCGCCGCTCGCTCTACGATATCGTCATCGAGACGGCCGGCACGCGGTCTTCGCTCGAGCTGGCCTTCGCCCTCGCGAAGCCCTACGCGGTCATCGAGAACTTCGCGTGGCACCACCATGCCTACGAGTTCGACCTCGACGAATGGCACACGAAGGGCTGGCGCATCCTCAACATCCAGCCGCAGATGAACGACGCCTTCGACGCCGTCTTCCCCCGCGCCGTCGCCCTCATGGCCGCCGGGGCCTTCACGAACAAGGGCCTCGTCACCCACCAGGCCTCCCCCGAGAACGCGGAAGCGGCCTATGCCGCCGGCTTGGACAAGAGGGAGGGCTACGTCAAGGGTGTCATCGACTTCACGAAGTAGAAAATCCGGCCGATCGAGCTCGATCGAGCTTCGCCAAGAGAAAGGACAGCGGCGGTATGAGAGACAAGCGGCGAGAGGGAAACCTCAGATATTGCATGGTCGGCGGCGGCCCCGGCGCCTTCATCGGCGAGGTCCATCGCAAGGCGATAGCGCTCGATTCCTCGGCCGAACTCGTGGCCGGCGCATTTTCGACCGACCCCGGGAAGAGCGCGCTGACAGGCCGGGAACTCGGCCTCGATCCGGCGCGGGTGTACCCGGACTTCGAGGAGATGGCGCGCTCGGAAGCCGGACGCCCCGACGGCGCGGACTTCGTCGTGGTCGCGACTCCCAACGACAGCCACTTCGCCGCCGCCTCCGCCTTCCTGCGCTCCGGAATACATGTGGCCTGCGACAAGCCGCTGGGACTGAACGTCGCCGAAGGAGAGAAGCTCGCCGCCCTCGCGGCCGAGCGGAATCTGCTCTTCTGCGTCACCTACGCCTACACGGGCTACGCGGCCGTCAAGCAGGCCCGCTCGATGCTCGCCTCCGGCGCGATAGGCGATATCAGATTCGTCAACGCCGAATATCCCCAGGAGTTCTTCGCCCGGCCGGTCGAGCGCGAGGGGAACAAGCAGGCGGCCTGGCGTTTCGACCCGGCCAAGTCCGGGCCCGTCGGAAGCCTCGGGGACATCGGAACCCATGTCGAGAACCTGGTTTCGTACATGACCGGCCTCCGCCTCAAGCGCGTATGCGCCAGGCTCGACAAGTTCGTGGCGGGCCGCGCGCTCGACGACAACGACACCGTCATGACCGAGTACGAGGGCGGGGCCACGGGCCTGTATTGGGCCTGCCAGGCCGCCTTCGGCCATGAGAACGGCCTGCGCATCCGGGTGTACGGCACCGAAGGCGGCCTGTCGTGGTGCCAGGAGGATCCGGATCACTTCACGCTGGCCCGAGCCGGGGCCCCCATCGAGCGCTGGGGCCGCGGGCGCGAAAGCTTCGTCCCCGGGGCTCAGGCCTATTCCCGCGTGCCCGCCGGCCATCCCGAGGGCTACTTCGAGGGCTTCGCGAACGTGTACCGGGCCTTCACCGCGACTCTGCGCGCGCGGATCGAGGGCCGCTCGCCCGACGCGGCCGCCCTCGACTTCCCCGGCGTGGAGGCGGGCGTTTCGGGCCTGCGCTTCGTGGCCGCCTGCGTCGAAAGCTCGCGCTCGGGTTCGGAATGGGTGGAGCTGTGAGGCCGGCCCGCGCGAACGGCGGCGGGCGAGGAGGAGCATCGTGAGCCGACCCGTCACCATCATGTCGGGGCAGTGGACCGACCTGAGCTTCGAGAGCTTCTGCGAGAAGGCCGGGGCGATGGGCTACGACGGAGTCGAGATCGCCTGCAACGGCGGCCATCTCGACGTCCGCAAGGCGGTCGAGGATGCGAAGTACGTCGAATCGAGGAAGGCCGCGCTCGGCCGGAACGGCCTGGGCGTCTGGGCGCTCTCCGCGCATCTCGCCGGCCAATGCGTCGGGGATCCCTGGGATCCGCGGCTCGACGGCTTCGCGCCGGCCACCGTCAAGGGTCGGCCCGAGGCCATCGTCGCCTGGGCGATCGAGGAGATGAAGTACGCCGCCCGGGCCGCCCGGGCCATGGGCTGCTCCATCGTCACCTGCTTCATGGGCTCGCCCATCTGGCGCTACTGGTATTCCTTCCCCCAGACCACCGAGGCGATGATCGACGCCGCCTACGAGCGGATCGTCGAGCTGTGGAGTCCCATCTTCGACGTCTTCGACGAGTGCGGCGTGCGCTTCGCCCTGGAGGTGCATCCCACCGAGATAGCCTTCGACTACTACACCGCGAAGCGGCTCCTCGAATCCTTCGACGGGCGGAGAACCCTCGGATTCAACTTCGACCCTTCCCACCTGCTCTGGCAGGGCGTGAAGCCGGAACTTTTCATCCGCGATTTCGCCGACCGCATCTACCACGTGCACATGAAGGACGTCGCGCTGCGGCTCGACGGCCGTGCGGGCATCCTGGGTTCCCATCTGCCCTTCGGCGACCTGCGGCGCGGCTGGAACTTCCGCTCGCTCGGGCACGGCGACGTCGACTTCGACGCGATCGTCCGCGAGCTCAACGCCGCGAGCTATGCGGGGCCGCTCTCTGTGGAATGGGAGGACTCGGGGATGGAGCGCGAGTTCGGGGCGAAGGAGTCGCTCCAGTTCGTGAGGCGTTTCGATTTCGGATCTTCGGACATAGCTTTCGACGGAGCGATGAAGCATGAGTGAAACCCTCTTGGAGACCCGGAACATCTCGAAGGATTTCTCGTCGGTCTATGTGCTGAACGACATCAACATCCAGGTGATCCGAGGGGAGATCCTCGGCATAATCGGCGAGAACGGTGCCGGCAAATCGACGCTGATGAAGATACTCGGCGGCATCCATACACCGACCTCGGGCGACATAGTTTTCGAGGGGAGGACCGTCCATATCCACGAGCCGCTCGACGCAAAGCGGCTGGGCATCGGTCTCATTCCCCAAGAGTTCAATCTGATCCGCGAACTGACCGTCTACGACAACGTCTTCCTCGGTTCCGAGCTCCGTCAGAAGAACGGGCTTCTCGACAAGAAAGCCATGATGGCCAGGACGCGCGAGCTGCTGTCCGAGCTCAGTGTCGATATCAGACCCGAGGAACGAATAGAGAATCTGAGCACCGCGCAAAAGCAGATGGTGGAAATCTGCAAGGCCGTCTCGATCGACGCGAAACTCCTCATCATGGACGAGCCGACGACGGTGCTGACGCAGCACGAAATCGACATTCTCTTCAGGCTCATGCGACGCCTGCGCGATCAGGGCACGACGATCATCTATATCTCCCACAAATTGAAGGAGGTTAAGGCGATCTGCGATCGCGTCATCATCCTGCGGGACGGCGCGGTCATATCGACGGAAAGGATCGAGAACCTCTCGATCGTGGAGATGGCGCAGCGAATGGTCGGTCGCGCGTTGAACCAAGTGTTTCCGGAGAAAGGCGCGCCTACGCAGGATGTGGTCCTGGAGGTGCAGGATCTGACCGTTCCCGGCGTCATCGAGAATATCAGCTTCAAGCTTCATCGCGGAGAGATACTCGGGCTTGCCGGCCTGGTCGGGGCGGGGCGCACCGAAGTCGCCGAGACTATCCTCGGCGTGCGCAAGGCCGAAAAGGGGCATGTCCTGATAAACGGGAAGGCGGTCGACGTCTCCCGGCCCGCCGATGCGGTCGCGAATGGCATCAGCTATCTCTCGGAGGATCGCCAGGGAAGCGGCATTCTCACCAATTTTTCCGTCATCAAGAATATAAGCCTGGTATCGCTTGCGTCTTACTGTAGATCTGTCCTGAAGCTTATTCTGCGGCAAAAGGAACGCGATGCGGCGGAGGTCCATATACGGCGGTTCAATATCAAGGCGCAGAGTCTGGATACGCGGCTCGAGTTCCTAAGCGGCGGGAACCAGCAAAAGGTTTCGCTCGCCAAGAGCATCGATACGAAGCCGACCGTCCTTATCGCCGATGAGCCGACGCGAGGCGTCGATGTGTCGGCCAAGCAGGAAATATACCGGCTCATCAACAGCCTCGCGTCGGAAGGCCTGGCCTGCATTTTCATTTCGTCGGAGCAGGAAGAGATCATCGGGATGTGCCATCGGGTCATCGTCATGAAACAGGGACGAGTGATGGGGAGCCTCGAGAGCGAGAGCATCACCGAAGAGGAAATCATGTATCTTGCTACCGGAATCAGGGAAGGAGTGGCGTGATGGCGGCTTCCACTATTGCACATGCCTTGAAGCGTTTTGAATACCAGAAGTACGCGTCATTCATAGCGCTGGTGGTCCTGTTCGTTCTCTCGGCTTTCCTCAGCCCCTTTTTCATAAAGCCGGCCAACCTGGTGAACATCCTGAGCCAAGTCTCGTACACGGGGATCATTTCGCTGGGCATGGCCTTCGTCATCATCACCGGCGGGATCGATCTCTCGGTCGGTTCGCTGGTGGCATTCGATTCGCTGCTCGGCGTCATGTTCATGAATTTCATCATGGGATCGATCCATAACGAGCTCGTAGCGGTAGTCCTGGGAATTCTCGCCGCGCTGACGGTGGGAGCGGCGACCGGTCTGCTCAATGGGATAACGATAACTCGGGGAAGGCTTGCGCCTTTTATCGTTACCCTCGGCACCATGGCGGTCTTTCGCTCGCTTGCGCTTTTCATCGGGAATGCGGGGGAAATCCAGTCGCAGAGCAATATCTACGGGGCGTTCGGGCTTGTCAACGTATTGTTCCTTCCCATTCCCGTATGGATCATGCTGGTTCTCGCCCTGGTACTGGATATCGTGCTCAATCGAACTCGATATGGCCGCTATCTCTGCGCCGTGGGCTCGAACACCCGAGTGGCGATCTTCTCCGCCATCAATGTCGACCGCGTGAAGGCGATCGCCTATACGATCACCGGCGTGCTCGTCGCCATTTCTTCGGTACTGCTCTCGTCGCGCTTCAACGCGGTGAGCACCTCCAACACCGGCATGGGATACGAACTCGACGCGATAGCCGCTGTCATCGTGGGCGGAACCCCCATGACAGGAGGCCGAGGAACCGTGTGGGGTACGATCATCGGTGCGATCATACTCGGCATCATCAACAACATGCTGAATATGCTCGGCGTTTCGGCCTATCTCCAGGGAACGGTGAAGGGGCTCGTGATCATAGGGGCGGTCTATATTCAGCGGCAGAGAGCCTGACGATGCGGCTCTCCGTCGACGGAAGCTCGGCAGGCCGGAATCCGGTCGGCCCGGGGAAAGGAGGAGGCGCAGCGACCGGGGGGAAGGGGTCTATTGTTCATCGCTTCGGCTCTGACCGATTCGCATGAATCGGTAGAACTTGTCAGGAGGAAGAGGCATGAAGAAGACGTTGAGTGTCTTTATTACCGCGCTGGTATTTGCCGCGATATTCGTAGTGCAGACTACGGGGCAGACCGCGCAGCAGCCGGTCCGTATCGGATATACAATGCCGACGGCGGATCATGGATACATCGCGCGAGCGATATTCTGGGCGAAGAAGGCCATGGCGGATTGGCGCGCCAAGGACCCGAACGTCACGTTCTATTTCGTCACGGCGGACACGGTGACCAAGCAGGCCAATGACATCCAGGACATGATGATCAAGGGCCTCGACGGACTCGTCGTGTTCCCGATCGACGCCTCCATCACGTCCCAGGTCGAAAAGGCGCATAATGCCGGCATCTATACCGTCGTCATGGATCGCGGAACGACCAAGCCGGTCTACGACTGCTATCTGCACAACAACGACCTCGCGTACGCGACGCTCTCTTCGGAAACCCTGGCCAAGCAACTGAACTATAAAGGGAATGTCGTCATCATCGAAGGTATCCCGTGTCCGATAAACACCATTCGCGTCGATGCCGACAAGGCCGTCTTCAAGAAATACGGCATGAAGGTACTCGATTCGCAGCCGGGAAACTGGAACCAGCAGAAGGCTCACGATGTCATGCAGAACTACCTGCAGAAATACCGGCAGATCGACGGCGTCATCACCAATGACGACGACATGATGATCGGCGCGCGACTCGCCGTAAAGGAAGCCGGCCGCACGGATATCAAGGCCTGGATCGGCGGCGGCGCCGACAAGCGCATCCTGAAGATAATCCTCGACGGAAGCGACCCGACCGTGACCGCCGACGTGACCTATCCGCCCGATCAGTGCGCGGACACGGTCACGGTCGCCGTTCTCGGCGCGCGGCATCAGTCGTTCCAGGGATTCTATCAGAAGAAGCCCCCGCTCGAAATCGTCCTCGCGGCGGAACTGGTCACAAAGGAAAATGCGGCGAACTATATCGATCCGGATGAGCCATGAGCGCATTCTTCCCTCCGCAGTCTGACTAGCTAGGAAAAGACTGACGCAGTCGGCCGCGGGGGAGGAACGAAGCCCGTCCTCGAGAGGGGGCGGGCTTCCTGCCTGCGCGCTGTCAGAGACAGAATGCCCGAGCCCTGCCGCGCCCCCGGCCACGCGGGGCATGCTGCCCTGGGTCGGCATTGACGGTTCCCCATGGAGGATGCAATGGGCTTGAAGATCGGAATCGTCGGGGCCGGAGGCATGGCCCGCTACCATGTCGCCGGGTTCCGCGCGGCGGGGGCGGAGGTCGTCGCCTTCGCCGATCCCAGCGCCGAGGCGCGTTCGCGCGGCGCCGCCGGCTTCGGCGTCGACAAGACCTACGCCGGTCTGCCCGAGATGCTCGCGGCGCACCGGGACCTCGACGCCGTTTCCATCATCACGCCCAATAAGTTCCACGCGCCTTTGGCCATAGCGGCGCTCGAGGCGGGCAAGCACGTCTTCTGCGAAAAGCCGCCCGCCCTCAACGCGGCGGAGACGGCGGCCATGGCCGCGGCCGCGAGCAAGGCGGGGAAGCGGCTCCAGTTCGATTTCAACAACCGCGCGAGGTCCGAGTCCTATGCCCTCATGGAGTATGTGAAGGCCGGGGAGGTGGGGCGCGTCAACTCGGCCCAGGCGATATGGGCGCGGCGCGCCGGCATTCCCGGATTCGGCGGCTGGTTCACGACCAAGGCCCTTTCCGGCGGCGGCCCGGTCATCGACCTGCTTCACATGCTCGACCTCGCCCTCTATTTCATGGGCTTCCCCGATCCGGCCTACGTGCTGGCGAGCGCCTTCCGCGATTTCATCTCCGAGAAGCCCTTTAAAGGTCCCTGGGGCATTCCCGACGTCATCGGCGGCGTTACCGATGTGGAAGCGGCTTGCCATGGTTTCGTGAGCTTCGCCGGGGGTCAGGTCCTCTATCTCCGCAGCTCGTGGGCCGAGATGACCGAGCGGGAGCTGGTGGCGATGAGCTTCCAGGGGAGCAAGGCGGGCGGCCTGATCGAGAGAACCTTCGCCCGCGACGGACTCGACGACACGAGCCTCGACCGTTGCGAACTCTACACCGTCGAGCATGGGCGCCAAGTCAACAGGCATATCGGCATCCCGGTGGATGAGAGCATGGGCCGGCTCCGTTCCGCAGAGAACTTCGTGCTTTCGCTAGAGGGCAAGGAAGCGCCGCTCAACACTCCCGACCAGGCGCTGAAGCTCATGCGGATCGTCGATGCGATCTATGATTCATCGTCCAGGGGAGAACCGGTCAGGCTGTCGTCCTGATGCTTCCCGCGCGGCTCGCCCTCGACAGGCCGCGCGACGCGCTATCCTCGGCCCCGCGCTTCGAGTTCGCGCAGGAGGGCCGTGAGCCAGGATCGATTGTCGGCGCTCGTGTAGCTCATCCGTCCGCCCATGCGGCTGAAAGTCTTGCAGAACCTGAGGTAATAGGCCGGATCGTCCTTCGGCGGCTCTCCGTCCCGCGTCCAGTCCCAGGCCGATTTCGCCAGGTCGACGACATGGATCGAGAAGTCTTCGATCGACTCGCCTCGCCCCAGCGCGACGTTGCGCGCCATCGACAGGGCCTTCTCGAAGATCATGGGCGACATGACTGCCGAGCCGACGGAAAGGTAGACGCCTCCCTCCAGCCTGGATATCGAATCGACGAAGGCGAGGAAGTCGCGCTCCGCGGTCCGGCCTATCGGCGCGCCTCGATTCAGGGGATGGGTGTAGATGATGTCGTGGCCGAACATGGGGTGGGCGGTGAAGGGCTTCCCCGCGCGATAGGCCGCGGCCGCGAGGCTGTACTCCCGGTAAGGGTGCTCCACCGTGAGCCGCCCCCGCCCGGCCGGGAAGCGGCCGAGGATCGCGCGGAGGTCGGCCGCGGCGGCGGCCCGCTCCAGCTCGGACTCGTCCGCCCCCGCCGCTCCGCCGCGCAGGATGGCCGCGACGAGCTCCTCCTCGCCGGGGAGGTCGAGGCCGTCCTCGGCTATCATGGCCCCCACCGACTCGCCGTAGCCGAGGCCGCGGTAGGCGCCCACAGCCAGGGCCAGATTGAGGTAGCGCCCGGTCTCCTCCCAGATGCCGAACTGCCCCTCGGCTACGTAGCGCCTGACGTCTTCGCCCGAGGCGCCCTGGTAGGCGAACTCCCAGTCGTGGATGACTCCGGCGCCGTTCGTCGCGAAATGCCCCACCCAGCCGCCGTCCATGAGTCGCCTCATGACGCGGCCCAGGCCGTTCTTGATCGAATGGGCGCCGAAGGCGAGCACTACCGGGGCCTGCCGCTCGCGTGCCGCCAGGATCTCGCCGGCGGCGCGCTCGGCGTCGGCCCGGGCCTCCTTCGAGAGGCGAGGCTCGAAGGATTCGGGATCGACGGCGTCCGCCGCGGCGTCGAGCTTGTTCTTCCGCTCGGCCAGGGGGCGCGTCCTGAGGGCGGTCCGGTCGAAGAGTCGGTTCATGGGTTCTGCTCCTTCCACAGTCGCAGCGCGGGGAAAAGGTCGTCGGAGCTCGCGGTGCCCGTCGTGCCGAGCCGGCGCACGGTCACGCTCGCGACGAGATTGCCGACGAGCGCCGCCTCGCGCAGCGTGGCCCCGGCGGCGAGGGCCAGGACGGCGCCGGCGGTGAACGAGTCGCCGGCGCCCGTCGGATCGACGCTCCCTTCGACGGCCACCGCGGGCACCCGCAGCGGCCCGGGGGAGGCCGCGTCCCCGACCCAGACGCCGCGCTCGGCCATCGTCACGAACAGGGGCGCGCCCACCCGGCGGGCGAGGCCGGGGAATTCCGCGCGGACGACTTCGTCGGACACGAAGGAGCCGGGTTCCGGCTCGGCGATGCCGGCGAACTCGAATTGGTTCATCTTGAGCGCGAGGCCGCGGAAACCGAGGATGCGGCGCCGCGAGTCCGCCCAGGCGACGAGGCCCGGCCGCGGCAGCATGCCCGCGAGGGCCGAGACGACTCCGGCAGTGAGGACGCCGCGGCCCTCCTCCTCGACCTGGTCCATGACGATGAGCGCGTCGAGCTCCGGCAGGAGGGCTTCGATCGAGGCTATGATCGCCTCCTCCATCCGAGCGGGCGTCGCGTCGCGGTTCTTCGTGTCGTAGCGGCTGTGCTCGCCCGCGAGGCCCGGCCTGTCGATGTAGCGCGGCTTCAGGTAGGTCGGCGTGAGCCGGGCGGGATCGACGTGGAGCCCTTCCACACCGCAGCCGAGGGCGGCGAGATCGCGGCGGAGCTCGTGGCCCTCGCCGTCGTCGCCCGTGAAGCCGACCGCACTGAGACCGCGCGCGCCGAGGGCGGCGAGATTGTTGACCACCGTGCCCGCGGCGCCGGGCGAGTGACGCACCGCGACGACCTGGTGGGCGGTCTTCCCCGTCTCGAGCGAGGTCTCCGCGAGCCCCGGGTCGACCTCGAGATACTTGTCGAGGAAGAAGTCCCCCAGCACCGCCACGCGCAAAAGGGGAAACCTGGCGACCAGGGCTTCGAGCCTCGATTCTTCGAGCGCCGATTCGGCGGCGCTCACGGCCTGCCCCCCTCCCAGATATAGTCGACCAGCGCCGCCTGCTCGCGGTAGTCGGGGATGACGAGATCCGCGCCAGCGCCGATGAGGCGCTCGCGCTTCCAGGGGTCGGGAGCGCCCGAGCGGCCGGCCTCGTCGCTCGCCACGGCCACGGCGAGGCCGCCGGCCGCCTTGCAGTCGGATATCTCGACGTAGCCGTCGCCGAAGGCGACGAGGCGGCTCCCCTCGACGCGGTTCTCCGCGAGGATGCGCGCGATCACCATCTCCTTCGAGAAACTCGCGGGATCGGCCAACGCGCCGTAGATCGTCCCCTCGGCGAAAAGGCCGAGGCCGAGAAGCCGCGCCTCCTCCAGGACGAAGCTTTCGTCGGTCCCCGAGGCGATGTAGATGCGGACCCCCCGCTCGGCGAGCGAGCGGAGGATATCGAGCGAGCCGGGGACGAGCATCGACTCGGCCTCGGCGCTCCCGTCGGAGAGGGCCCTCCGTCGGCGATCGATGCGCGCCATGAGCCGCTCATGGTACTCGGCCTTGTAGTCCCGCGGGTCGCGGGGCTCGCCGCCGCGCGAGCGGATCTCGTCGGCGAGCCGCATCATCTGGTAGATGGTCTGCTTGCCCGTGAGCCTCGTCACGAAATCCCTCGCCAGCGCCTCCAGGGAGTTTTCGCTCTCGCCCTTCCGGGCGAAGGGCGAGAGTATCTCGACCATCATGGGCACCATGATGTCCATCCAGCCTTCCCTGATGAGACTCAGCGTCCCGTCGAAGTCGAAGAGAGCGTGCTCGGGGGGCGCCGAGAGGCGCGGAGCCCTCACGATCTCGATGGAGGTGCCCGCGAGGTAGGCCGCTCTCGCGGGCAGGGGCCAGGCGGCCGCGAAGTCACGCTCGGCCATGGCTCGGCTCCGGCCCCTCGGGAGGCAGGAAAGCGGCGAAAACCGCGTAGATGAGATGGTCGAGCACCAGGTGGAGGTCCTCGGTGATCTGCATGTCGTCGACGGGGATGCGGACGGAGTGCCCGGCCGCGCGCTTGAGCCGGCCGCCGTCGTAGCCCGTCAGGCCCACGGTGACCGCCCCGTTCCCGTTGGCGTAGTCGATCGCCTTGAGCACGTTGCGCGAATTGCCCGAGCCGGAGATGCCGATCACGAGGTCGCCCTCCTCCAGGAAGTTGCGCAGCTGCTCGACGAACACATCCTCGTAGGAGACGTCGTTGGCGTAGGCCGAGACCGTGGGATGGTTGTCGTTGAGGCAGTGGACGCGGAAGCGCCTCGCCTTGCCGTACGAAAGCCCCTTGTTGAAGTCGGCGGCGTAGTGCGAGGCCGTCGCCGCAGAGCCTCCGTTGCCCATGATGTAGATGCGGCTCCCCCTCTCGAGGGCGTCGAGCAGCAGGTTCATGAAAGCGTCGACCTCGGCGCGGGAGACGCGGTCGATCGTCTGCTTGAGCCTCTCGAAATACCCGTCGATCTCGGCCGTGAAGTTCCGCTTCATGATCACTCCTCTTCCTCAGCGATATGGCTTCAGGGCGAGGGCCGCGGCCCCGACGAGCGCCGCGTCGCAGCCTAGGGAGCTGGGCTGCACGCGCAGGCCGCGTTCCCGCCCCGACAGCATGAAGTCGGGAGCCGTTTTTGCGATGACGGGCAGGAGGATGTCGAGCGAGGCCGCGACGCCTCCCCCGATCACGATGGCCTCCGGGTCGAGGACGGAGGCGACGGCGGCCAGGCCGCGGGCGAGCATCGCGCCCATCCGCTCGACGACTTCCAGGCAGAGCGCGTCGCCGGCGCGGGCGAGCTCGGCTATCGCGCGAGCGTCGACGAGCTCGCGCGGCAGGGCGGCGAGCTTCCCGGCCGGCCGCTCCTCAAGGAGCTGCAGCGCGCAACGCCTCCACGCCGGCCCGGCGGCCTCGGCTTCCAGGCAGCCGCGATTGCCGCAGCCGCAGAGCCGGCCGCCGGGGTTCACGACGAGGTGGCCGACCTCGCCGGCCATGCCGGAGGCGCCTTCGCGCACGCGGCCTTCCGAGACTATCGCGCCCCCGATGCCGGTGCTGACCGTCAGCCAGAAAAAGCAGTCGAGCCCGATCCCGGCGCCGAAGAGCGCCTCCGCCCATGCGCAGGCATTCACGTCGTTGTCGGCCGCGACGGGCAGCGAGAACGCGTCCGCCAGCATCGACGCGAAGGGCACATCGCGCCAGCCCGAGGAGGGGGAGTAGCGGAGCATGCCCGTCCGCCGGTCGACCACGCCCGGCAGGGCGACTCCGAGCGACTCGGCCGGGCCGGCCTCTTGCAGGGCTTCGGTCCCGAGCGCTACCATCGCGTCGACGGAGGCCTTCGGGTCGCCCAGGGGCGTCGCCGCTCTCCGCCGGCAGAGCAGTCTGCCGTCTGCGTCGACAATGCCGGCGGCGATCTTAGTGCCGCCGAGATCTATGGCGAGAACACGTTCCATGACGCGGTTGCCTCGTGGTATCGAGTATATGCCGCCGCGGCCCTGCGCGGAAGGCGTGGCCGCGCTTTCCGCGCAGGACTCGCCTGCGAAAGGCGCGTCGAGAGGAGCGGAGGATGTCTGAACAGACCATGACGGGGCGGCAGCGCGTGCTGGCGCTGTTGCAGGGAGAGGAAGCGGACAGGATCCCGCTCATGCCCATCACGATGTCGCTGGCCGCGGATCAGATCGCGCGGCCCTACCGCGAGTACGCCACGGACTGGCGGGTCTTGGTCGAGGGGCAGGCCGCGACGGCCGAGCGCTTCGGCTTCGATTACGTCTCCGCCATCTCGGACCCCTGTGTCGAGTCCTCGGACCTCGGATCCAAGGTGGTATGGTTCGACGACCGACCTCCCGCGAACGACGAAGAAAATCCGCTTCTGGCCGACAAGAGCCGATTCCGAAGACTCGAGCTTCCCGCCCCCGGCTCGCGGCCGCGAGCCGCGAATCGCCTGGCGGCGGTAGAGGGGCTGAAAGCGCGCTGCGGAGGCGATCTCATCGTCGAAGGCTGGGTCGAGGGGCCCTGCGCCGAGGCCGCCGACCTGCGAGGACTCCAGCGGCTCATGCTGGATTTCTACGACGACCCCGCCTTCGTGAACGAGGTGATGGATTTCGTCACCGCCATGGAGATCGACTTCGCGCTGGCGCAGGTCCGGGCGGGGGCCGACATCGTGGGCATCGGCGACGCGGCCTCCTCCCTGGTGGGGCCCGAGATCTACGCCGAGTTCGCCGCTCCCCGCACCGCCCGCTACATAGACGCGATCCACGCCGCCGGCGGGCTCGTGCGGCTCCATATCTGCGGCGACACCAACGCCATCCTGGGCGCGCTCGGCGGCCTCGCATGGGACATCCTCGACCTCGACTCGATGGTGGACATGGCCGAAGCCCGGCGCATCCTGGGCCCCTCCCGCGTCCTCTTGGGCAACGCGGATCCCGTGGCGGTCATCGCCCGCGGCGACCCCGCCGGCGTTCGCTCGGCTCTCGGCCGCTGCCGCGCGGCCGCGGCGCCCGCCTGGATCGTCGGGGCCGGCTGCGAGCTGCCCCGCGAGTCTCCGGCGGCCAATGTCGAGGCCCTTGCCGCCTTCGCCCGCGAGGGCGGGCCGGCGCGCTAAGCCGCGCTTGCCCCTAGGCCGCTTCCCTTCGGCCGAGCCGGCGCAGGCCGAGCCTCCGGCGACCCTCCCGTTCGGCCGCCCTACTCGGCCGTGAAGTCGGCGCGCTGGAGGCAGCGGGCGCGGTACTCGGTCGGCGACATGTCGGCGAGGCGCTTGAAGGTCCTCGTGAAATTGAACTGGTTGGCATAGCCCAGCTTGTCGGCGATTTCCTGGACGCGGAGATTGGTGCTCGAGAGCATGGCGCGCGCGGCCTCGATCTTGAGCCTCGCGTAGTATTTCATCGGCGGCATGCCCATGCGCTCGGAGAAGATCCGCACGAAATGCTCGCGCGAGAGCTGGAGGCGTTCGCAGATGGCCGAGAGGTCGAGTTCCCTCTCGATCGACATCTGCATGATCGCGAGGGCCTTCTCGACGTGGGCGTTGTCGGCGGCGCCCTGGGCGGTCGACCCCGCCACGAGGTCGTAGAGGAAGGCGATGAAGTTGTGATGGGCCGCGAGGACGAGATCGCTGCGGCCCGAGAAGTGGCGCTCGAGGAGGTCGGCGAAGAAGAAGCGGCGCGAGGTGCCGATCTTCGAGGGACCGGCGTCCGGGCCCAGCCGGGCGAGCAGTCCGTTCAGCTCCTCGTCGCCGGCCGCGTCGAAGAGGACGGCGTAGTAGGTGATCGGCTTGCGGGTGTCGGTCGCCACTATCTGGTGCACGACTCCCGGCGGCGTGATGTGGAGCGAGCCCGGGCTGATCGTCCAGACCCCCGGTCCGTTGCGGAAGCGGCCCGCTCCCGAGATGAAATAGTGCATCTCGTGGAGCTCCGGCCCGTGGCTGTGCCTCCGGCCGTGCCAGGCTATCTGCCGTTCGTCCAGGAGGTGGTAGACGAAGACGATATCGACGAAGCGCATCCGCCGCGCCTCCTGCCCCGCCGCCCGGGGATATTCCATGTACAATATCAATTATGGATATACTATGTCAAAGGTCGAGCTTGTGTTTCCCGTCCTCATGGCGTACAAAGAAAACACGGAATGCTCTCTTAGAAATGCGAGTACACCTTGAAATCGGCTCGCGCGGCAGACCCCGGGCTCCAGGCGCGGGGTCGAGGAGGAATGATGTCCGACCTGTTTCCTGAGGTTCCCGTGATCAAGTTCGAGGGTCCCGATTCCGGCAACCCTCTGGCATTCAAGCGCTACGATCCCGACAAGAAAGTCGGCGACAAGACCATGAAGGAGCATCTGCGCTTCGCGATGGCATTCTGGCACTCCATGACGGGCGCCGGGCGCGATCCCTTCGGCGATCCCACCATGAAGCGGCCCTGGGACTCGGTGTCCGACCCGATGGAGGTCGCGCGCCTCCGGATGCGCGGCGTCTTCGAACTCACCGAGAAGCTGTCCATTCCCTACTTCTGCTTCCATGACCGCGACATCGCTCCCGAAGGGGCGTCCTTGCGCGAGACGAACCGCAACCTCGACCAGATCGTCGCCCTCGCCAAGGATCTTCTCGCGACGAGCCCGACCAAGGTCCTCTGGGGCACGGCGAACCTCTTCTCCAATCCGCGCTTCATGCACGGCGCGGCGACGAGCCCCAATCCCCAGGTCTTCGCCTATGCGGCCGCCCAGGTCAAGAAGGCTCTGGAAGTCACGAAGGAGCTGGGCGGGAAGAACTACGTGTTCTGGGGAGGCCGCGAGGGCTACGAAACCCTGCTCAACACGGACATGCGCCTCGAGCTCGACAATCTCGGCCGCTTCCTCCACCTCGCGGTCGATTACGCGAAGGAGATCGGCTTCTCGGGCCAGTTCCTCATCGAGCCCAAGCCCATGGAGCCGACCAAGCACCAGTACGATTCGGACACCGGCGCCTGCTTCGCCTTCCTCCAGGAGTACGATCTCCTGCCCAACTTCAAGCTCAACATCGAGACGAACCACGCCACCCTGGCCGGACATACGATCCAGCACGAGCTGCGCTTCGCGCGCGACCGCGGCATCCTCGGCTCGGTCGACGCCAACCAGGGCGACGAGCTCCTGGGCTGGGACACGGACCAGTTCCCCACGAACCTCTACCACGGGACCCTCATGATGTACGAGATCCTCAAGAACGGCGGCCTGCACTCGGGCGGGCTCAACTTCGACGCCAAGCCCCGGCGCGGCAGCTTCACCGTCGAGGACCTGGCTATTTCGCACATCGCGGGCATGGACACCTTCGCCCGCGGTCTCGAGGCGGCCCACGCCATGATCCGCGACGGAGCCCTCGACCGGCCCCTGTCCGACCGCTACGCGGCCTGGGGGTCCGGCATCGGAGCCTCCATCCGCGCCGGCAAGGAAAACCTGCGCAGCCTCGAATCGGCCGTGATCGACCTGGGCGACATCGCCTTGCGCTCGGGCAGGCAGGAAGAGCTCGAGGCGGTAGTCAACCGCTACCTGTAAGCTTGCGATTCCGGAGGTACTGGCATGGCGGCACTCGACTTGGTTCTCGGCATCGATTCGAGCACGCAGGGCACGAGCGCCGTCGTGCTGGACCGGCGCGGCTTCGGCCTGGAGGCCGAGGCCCGCATCCGCTACCGCGACGATCCGCGGCTCGCTTCGTTCGGGCTCTCCGAGGCGGCCCCCATCCTCCCGCCCCGCGAGCCGGGCGAGGCCGACCAGCCCGCGGCGCTCTTCCTGGCGGCGCTCGACGCGCTCCTGTCCGACCTGCCCCGCGGGCTCCTCGGGCGGCTGGCCGCGATAGACATTTCGGCCCAGCAGCACGGCCAGATCTGGCTGGGCGAGCGCGGAGCCGAGGCGATAGCCGAACTCAAGCGGCCCGGCGCGGGCGCGGGCGCGACGAGCCTGGCCGAGCGCGTCGGGCCCGGCCTCGCCGACCCCCGCTCCGCCATCTGGATGAGCGCGGACACGGAAGCCGAGGCCGAGGAGATCCGCCGCGCCCTGGGCGGGGTCGAGGGCGTCACCGCCCTCTCCGGTTCCGACAGTCCCTTGCGCTTCTCCGGAGCCGTGCTCGGGCGCCGCGCCAAGCGCTTCCCCTCGCTCTATGCCTCGACCTGGCGCGTCCACCTCATCTCCTCCTTCCTCGCCGGCGTCCTCTCGGGCGAGCCCGACTCGCCCATCGACTGGGGCAACGGCTCGGGGACGAGCCTCATGGATTGGGGCGGCCGGCTCTGGGCGCCCAAGCTGCTCGCCGCCGTCGCCGAGGGACTTCCGGGCGGGGCGGCGGGCCTCGCGGCCAAGCTGCCGCCGCTCGCCCATCCGCTGGCCGTCGTGGGCCGGCCGGCCGCCTACTTCCGCGAGCGCTACGGCATTCCGGAAGACTGCGTCATCGTCGCGGGCTCGGGCGACAATCCCCAGAGCAAGGTCCTGGCGGAGGGCACCCTGCTCTCGCTGGGCACGAGCTTCGTCATCATGACCGAGGGGAATCGTCCGCACCCGAGCGCGAACGCGATGTACGACGGGCTGGGCAGGCCCTTCCTCTTCGGCTGCCGCACGAACGGCGCGCTCTCCTGGGAGGCCGTGCGCAGGGCCCACGCCCTCGAGGCCGACGACTTCGCCGCCTCGGACCGCGCCCTCGCGGACACCGCGCCGGGCTCCGTGCTGCGCATCCTCCAGAGCGAGCGCGAATCCTTCCCCTTCTCCCCCATCCTCGACCTCGGCGGGCGCCCCGGTTTCGCCGAAGACTACGCGGGCGTCGTCGACTCCTCGCTCGGCCTCGTGGCCCTGGGCTCGGCGCCCTTCTCGACGGCCGGCGGCGACATCGCCGTCACCGGCGGAGCCGCGGCCAGCCGCGAGGTGCTGAAGCGCATCGCCGCGATCTGGGGCCGTCGCGTCGTGCCCATCGCCGACGCCGGAGCGGCGGCGGGCGCCGCCGTGGCGGCCGCCTGCGCCCTCGTCGACGGGGTCGACCGCGAAAAGCTGGCCGCGGCGGCCCGCCTCGGCGCCGCGCGGCCCGGGAAGGCCGTCGAGCCCGATCCCGCCGCCGTCGAGGCCTGCCGCGGGAAGGGCGGCTACCTGGAGCGCCTCGCGGATGCCTTCCGCGGCGCCGGAGGCAATCTCGGGATCTGAGCGTCCTCCTCAGTATCGCGAACCTTTCAGTGTCGCGAACCTTGTCGACGGCACGGCTGCTTGCGTCCCGCCAGGGCGCGCACCGCCTTGGGCAGGGGCGATCCTGGCTTTTCCGCACTCTTCATAACACTACCCCGGCATTTCGACCTCAAAACAGGATTCCCCCGCACGAAAAACTCCTCTCCCGCGTCATACTAGACGATGACCATGAGCGCATCGCAAGAAGCGACTGAGGGCCGCGCCCGGCTCGAGGCCGCGTACCGGAACGATCGGGGACGCCTTATCGCCTTCGCCCTGCGCATGGGCCGGAACCTCCAGGAAGCCGAGGATGTCCTCCAGGACGTTTTCGCATCCGCGCTCGCGCGGCTGGATCTCGTCTCGGCCCTCGGCAATCCGAGCGGCTACCTCGCGGCCGCGGTGCGCAACCGCATGCTCGACCTGTGGCGGCGCTCGCGGACCAGGCGCCAGGCGGGCGAGGTCGACGTGGCCGAGGAGACCATCGACGAGATCGTCGGGGCCGTCGGTCTCGATCCGGCCGACGAGGCGGTGCGCGGGGAGCTCTCGGACGCGCTCGCGGAGGCGATCGGCGACCTGCCCCCGGAGCAGCGCGCCGTGATCGAGGCGCAGGCGCTCGGCGGCATGGGTTTCAGGGAACTGGCCGAGCGCACGGGGACTTCCATCGACACGCTCATGGCGCGCAAGCGTTATGCGATCGAGAAGCTCGCCCGGGCGCTCAGGGATTGGATAGACGAGGGTTGAGGCGCACGTGCGCGGGGCGGCCGGGAACGGTCGCCGCGCGCCGCGCCCGGGATTTCCGAAGGAGGTATACCGTGTCGAGATTCCATGACGGAGAGAGGCGCCACGACTGGTGGCGCAACCTGAGCGGCCCAAAGAAGGCGCTCGTCGCGATCGGCGGGGCTATCGTCGCCGTCGGCTTGGCGGCCCTGTTCGGCTTCGTGTTCATGTGGCTCTGGAACGCCCTCATGCCGCGGATCTTCAAGCTGCCGACGGTCGGGTACTGGGAGGGCTGGGGGCTCGTGATCCTCTCGTCCATCCTGTTCAAAGGCAGGTCGCACAACCATCCCTTCTCGGCGGAGCATCGGAGGAAGCGCTTCCTCCGCGAGCGCATGCGCGGCGAGTCCGCCGAGTCCGGCAACGACGGAAGCGCGGAGACGATGAAGTCGTGAAGGGGCATCGTGTCTATCCGGCATCCCGGGGGCGGTCGCTGCTCGCCTTCCGGGGCCTCCTGCACAATCCCGAGCGCATCCTGGCCGGGCTCGTCCGCCCGGGAGACCGCGCGGCCGACATCGGCTGCGGGCCGGGCCACTTCCTGCCGGCCCTCGGCCGCGCGGCCGGGCCGAACGGCGAAGTGTTCGCCGTGGACCTTCAGGAGGGGATGCTCGAGCAGGCGCGCTCGCGCGTCGCCGGCCTGGCCCAGGTCGCGCGCTACAGATTCGTCAAGGCCGCGCCCGGCTCGCTCGGCCTCGCCGCCCGGCTCGATTTTTCGCTCGTGTTCGCGGTGGCGCACGAGACGCCCGACCCCGCCGCCCTGTTCGCCGAACTCGCCCGGTGGACGGAGGCGGGCGGTACCTGCCTCTTCGCCGAGCCCCTCTTCGTGCCCGAGCGCGAGTTCGGCGAGAGCCTGGCCGCCGCCCTGCGCGCCGGCTTCGCCGAGCGCTCGAGGCCGCGCATCGCCTTGAGCCGCGCCATCCTCCTCGAGCGCGTCTGAGCTTCCCGGCCGAGGCGGGACCCGGCTCGCCGCCGCGCGGCGGGGCCTGGCTCGGCTTGCCACGGCCGTGCGCGAAGGATAGTCTGGCGGCGGAGGATACCATGGGCGAAACATTCAAGGCGGATATGCTCGAGGGTCGCGTCGCGCTCGTGACCGCCTGCGCGAAGGGAATCGGAAGAGCCTGCGCCCTCGCGCTCGCGGAGGCCGGGGCCGACCTCATTCTCGGCCTTCGCGACGTGGAAAAGGACGGAGGCTTGGCGGCCGAGATCGAGAAGCTGGGCCGAAAGGCGCTGCCCGTCCAGATGGATATCGCCGATCTCGCGCAGATACGCGAGGCCGTAGCGCGAGGCCATGCCCATTTCGGGCGGATCGACATTCTGGTCAACAACGCCGGAGTCGGCGCCCCGAACCCGGCGGAAGAGGTCACGGAACGCGATTTCGACGATACGATCGCGGTCAATCTCAAGGGGACCTTCTTTACCGCGCAGACGGTGGGTCGGATCATGATCGCGCAAAACTACGGTCGCATCGTCAATATAAGTTCCCAGGCGGGCTTCGTCGCCCTGCCGACCGAGTCCATTTACTGCATGTCCAAGGCGGGCGTAGCGCATCTCACGAAGTGCCTCGCGCTCGAATGGGCGCGGCACAACATCACCGTGAACGCGGTCGCTCCCACCTTCATCGAGACGCCCGGCACCGTGAAGTGGCTCGGCGATCCCGCCTTCCGCGAGTCGGTGGTGGACCGCATCCCCCTGGGCCGCGTAGGCACGCCGAGCGAGGTCGCCGCGCCCGTGCTTTTCCTCGTCTCCTCCGGCGCCTCGCTCGTCACGGGCGAGACCCTGATGGTCGACGGAGGTTGGACGATTCAGTGACGGACCCTCCCCGGCCGCGAGACTTCAATCCCGACGCGGCATCCTCCGTTCCCCGTCCGGAAGGTCGAGGGCGAGGGTGCCGCCGGGGTTCATGACGTTGTTGGGGTCGAAGTGCCGCTTGAGCGCGCGGAATAGGCGCAGGGCTTCCGGCCCCACGTCGCCCTCCAGCCAGGGCGCGGTCATCTTGCCGATGCCGTGGTGATGGCTCATGGTCGCCCCCAGCCGCTGGATCGCGTCGAGGATGCCGCCCTGGTAGGCGAGGTACTCCTCCCTCTTTTCCATCTTGGCGATGAAGATGAAATAGAGGTTGCAGCCCTGCGGGTAGAAATGGGACATGTGCGTCATGCAGATCGTGTCGGGCCGCGAATGGCAGAATTCGCGCACGCCCGCGTGGACCTTCTCGAGGTTCGTCCAGGTGACCGCGCACTCGAGGGTGTCGATCACGATGCCGTAGTCCTGGAGATCCTCCCGCAGATAGGGGTCGCGGAAGCGGCCGCGCTCCCAGGACTTCTGCACCCAGCCCGTGGCGTACAGGGCGCCGTGGCGTCCGCAGATCCGCTTCGCCATGCGCTTGAGATGCCGGGCGAAGCCCGCCTCCCCGTCGGCGGTGCCCAGGAGCAGGCAGCGCTCGCCCGGACGGTAGCCTCGCGCGGCCATGAGCGCGTCGAGGATCGTGCCGTCGACGCCGTAGAGCTTGAGGGCGACATCGGTCTCCTCGGGGTCGGAGAGGCGAAAGACCGAGGGGTAGCCGAACTCGCCCTGCACGATCTCCCGCGCGGCCTCCTTGGCCTCCTCCCAGCCGCGGAACACGAAGGAGAAGCGCCGGGTGTTCCGCGGCATGTATCGCCTGACTTTCAGGGTGACGGAGCAGAGGATGCCGAAGCTGCCCTCGGAGCCCATCATGATCTGGTCGATGTCGGGGCCGGCGGCCGCGGCGGGGACGTCGCGGGTGCGCAGATCGAAGCGCGGGCAGACATAGTCCTGGGCGGTCACCATATCCTCGATCTTGCCGTAGTAGGTCGAGTTCTGGCCCGCGCCGCGCGTGACCACCCAGCCGCCCACGACGGAATATTCGAAGCTCTGGGGGAGGTGGCCGCAGGTGTACTCCCGCGCCGCGCCGAGCGTCGCCGGGGCCCGGCGGAGGATCCGCTCCAGTTCGGGGCCCGACATGCCCGCCTCGACGGTGATCGTCCGGCTTTCCTCGTCGAAGGAGAGGACGCGGTTCAAGTGCGCGCGCATGTCGAGGCTCACGCCGCCCTTCACCGCCTCGACGCCGCGGGTGACCGAGGAGCCGCCGCCGTAGACGTAGACCGGGATCGAGTGCCCGTCGCAGTAGTCGACGATGCGGCGCAGATCGTCGCGGGAGCGCGGCTGCAGCGCGATGTCGGGAATGTTCTCGACGATGCCCTCGCGGAGCCGCATGAGGTCCAGCATGGTCTTGCCGTAGGCCAGGCGCAGCCGGTGGTACACGTCGGTGAAGGCGTCGCCGGGGCCCACCAGGGCGCTCAACGCGTCGAGGTGCCGGCGCTCCAGCCGCGGCGGGAGGTCTTCGGGAACGGTCTCCAGGCCCAGGCTCCGGGGCCGCCGGAACCACGAGTCGTCGAGGCCGAAGGTCTCCTTCAGGAGCCTGAAGAGCTTGCGGTCGGGATGCTTGTACTCGGCGGGATCGCCCCACTTCAGGATGGATCGGAAACTGCGGTCCGGGAGCTCGCCTTCGAACCAGGCAGGTCGGAACTCGTCCTTCGCCATATCGATCACTCCTTCTCGTCCGGCGCCTTCGCGCTCTCCCGGGCGGGCGCCGGGCGGCCCGCGATTTCGCGTAGCTCGTCCATGCCTAGTCCAGGTCGTCGGTCGCGACGATGTCCACGCCGAGGCCGAGGATGTCGGCGGCGACGATCTCGCCCCGCCGGACGCGGCGAGCGACCGTCAGCCGGTCGAGCGAGCGGACGGCCTCCAGGAGGCGCGCCTTGGGCAGGAGGCCCGAGCTCTTGACGCTCAGCCGCGGCCGGTCGGGGTAGATGGTCTTCACCGTCGTCGTGAGGCTGCGGCGCGGATCGACGAGCTCGCTCCGGCCGTAGCCCTCGCCGCGCGGGCAGGCGTTGCCGCTCACCAGGGGGGCTCCGGAGGGGGAAGGCGAGACGAGGAGTCCGCAGCCCCGCGGACAGAGAATGCATACGATCGCCGCCGCACCCGCGGCGCCGCCGTCGGCCGTGTCGCACATCGCATCACTCCTCGCGTTCCAGTTCGAGGACGAGCGCCTCGGCGTCGCGGGGGATCGCCTCGAGCTCGAGCTCGACGCGCTCCATCTCGGGGGGCCGCAGGCCCCGGTAGGCGCGCGACAGGAACTCGCGCCCGGCCCCGTCGCCTGCCGCCCTGCCGACGAGGCGCACCGGGCGCTTCCAGGTCGAGTTCGCGCGGAAGTAGACGACGGCCTCGCCCGCGGCCCCCAGGTCGAGGTACTGCGGCACCGCGTAGAGCAGGCCCGATCCCGCCTTCAGCGGCACGAGCGTCCTGGGCGCGCCGCCGTCCATGGCCCGGCGCGCCGCGGCCGATCCGGCCAGGGCCCCCGATTCGGAGACGTAGTCCGCGAGGTCGTTGACGTGGAGGGCGTTGCCGCAGCAGAAGAGCCCGCGCTCCAGGCACTCTCCGCTCTGGTCGACGCGCGGGCCGCGGGTGGTCGGGTCGAGGTCGAGGCCGAGGGCCAGCGCGATCTCGTTCTCGGGGATGAGCCCGACGGAGAGGATGAGGGTGTCGCAGGCGACGCTCCGCTCGCTGCCGCGGACGGGGGCCCCGCGCTGGTCCACCGCGGCCACCGTCAGCCTCTCCAGGCGGCCCGCGCCGTGCACCTCGGTGACCGTCGTCGACAGGTGCAGCGGTATGCCGAAGTCGTCCAGGCATTGCCGCAGGTTGCGCGACAGACCCGAGGGCTCGCCCTTGATCTCGTAGACTCCCTCCACCTCGACGCCTTCGAGCGTGAGCCGGCGGGCCATGATGAGCCCGATGTCGCCCGAGCCGAGAACGACCGCCTTCCGGCCGGGCAGGAGGCCCTGGATGTTGACCAGGTACTGCGCGAGGCCGGCCGTGAGGAGGCCGGCCGGCCGGTCCCCGTGGATGAAGACCTGGCGGTCGGTGCGCTCGCGGCATCCGGTCGCGAGCACGAGGGAGGAGCAGTCCAGCTCGAAGGCTCCCGAGCGGCTGACGCAGCGGAGCGAGAACTCGCGCTCGGCCGCGGTCCACGGCTCCCGCCCCAGGCCGGGCCGCGCGCGGCTTCCTGCGCCCCTCGCGACGTCCACGACGAAGGCCCCCAGCCTGAGGTCGACGCCCCGGCTCTTCGCTTCGCCAGCCTCGCGCGCCGCGTACTCCGGGCCGGTCAGGGCTTCGCCGAACCTCGCGAGGCCGAAGCCGTCGTGGATGCACTGCTTGAGGATGCCGCCGAGCCGCTCCTCTCGCTCGACGAGGCAGACCTTCGCCCCCGCGTCCGCGGCGGCGGCGGCCGCGGCCAGGCCCGCGGGGCCTCCGCCCAGGACCGCCACGTCGAAGCTATCGCGCCGCGGCATCGCCGCCCTCCCCGCGGGGAGCCTTGCTGCGCCCCAGGACCAGGGGCGAGCCCGGCCCGCGCTTGGTCACCTCGTCCAGCGGGATCCCCGCCTCGTCCGCGACGATCTCCATGACGCGCGGCGTGCAGAAGCCGCCGTGGCAGCGTCCCGCGCCGGCCCGGGTCCTCCGCTTCACCGCGTCGAGCGAGAAGGCGGGGACCGCCGAGCGCAAGGCGTCGCGCACCTCCCCCTCGGAGACTTCCTCGCAGCGGCACACGATGCGGCCGTAGTCGGGACGCGACTCCACGAGGGCCGCCCGCCGCTCCCAGGCCAGGCGCTTGGCGACGACGGGGGCCGCGAGGCCGGGCCGGAAGTCCGTCCGGGGAACGACGCGCGAGGTCTCTCCGAGCGATTCGATCGCATAACGCGCCACGTCCGCCGCCACCGCCGGGGCCGAGGCCAGGCCGGGCGACTGCATGCCGGCGGCGTGCACGAGGTTGCGCACGTAGTCGGAGCGCTCCACCACGAAGTCCTCCTCGTAGGTGCAGGGGCGCACGCCGGCGAAGTAGGTGATGACCGCCGAGGGCGAGAGCTTCCGATTGAGCTTGAGATGGCGCTCCAGCTCGCGGACCTCGGCCGAGGAGGTGGCGTAGTCCTCCCTGCCCGGCCGCTCGGCGGCGGTGGGGCCGACGAGCACGTTGCCTTCGGTCGTGACGACGAGTCCGCCCCCCTTGGTCTTGGATCGCAGCTGCAGGAGGGACGGCATGGCGAGAATGTGCCGCTGGAAGGCGCCGACGCGCTCGTCCAGGACGAGGTCGACGCCCCGCCTCTGGTGCAGGCTGAAGAAGCGGTCGTTCGCCAGGCCCGCGACCTGGTCGGCCCAGTTCCCGGCGGCGTTCACGACGACGCCGACGCGGAAGGCGCCCCGGTTCGTGCGGACGCGCAGGATGCGGGCGTCCTCCGTATCGAAGCCCGCCACGCGGGTTTCGAGGGCGATCCGCACGCCGTTGGCCGCCGCGCTCTCCGCGAGCGCCACCGTGGCCTTGTAGGGCGAGAGCACGCCGGCGCTGGGCAGGAAGAAGGCGCCCTGCTGCTCGTCGGTGATGTCGGGCTCCTCCGCGCGGACGCGGCCGCGGCTCCACAGCTCCCAGCCGTCCACGCCGTTCTCGGCCGCCCGCGCCGCCATCACGGGATAGAGCGCGGCGGCGGCCCGGGAGTGGAACACGATGAGCGATCCCGGCCGCGCGAAGTCGATGCCCAGCTCCGCGGCCAGCGGGCCCCAGAGGCGGTTGCCGAGCACATTGTACCTGGCCTTGAGGCTGCCCGGGCGGGCGGCGAAGCCGTCGTGGATCATGCCGTCGTTGCGGCTGGAGGTGTGGACGGCCACGTCGTACTCCTTTTCGAGGAGGATGACGGAGATCTTCCACTTCGCAAGCTCGCGCGCTATGGCGCAGCCGACGACCCCGCCGCCCACGACGGCCGCGTCGAAGCTCGCTCCTTCGAGCTCCCCTCCCTCGGAGGTCCCCGCGGCGGGCGAAGGGGCCGGATTCTCGCGGGGAAGCCCTTCCACCTCGAGATCGTTGACCACGCCCTTGTAGCCGAAGCGCGCCGCGTACCAGCCCAGCTCGACCTTCTCCTGGTAGCTGGCGGCCCTGCCTTCGAGAACGACGGAACCGCGCCATTCCCTGGCCTCCAGCTCGCGCCGCGGGGACTCTCCTTCGCCGCGCGGGGCTCGGGAGGCGGCGCGCGATTCCCTCCTGGACCTTCTTCCGCCCGACGGGCTTTCCCGGCCGGAGCGCTTGCGCAGCCCGCGCCTGAGACTCTCGAGGCTCACGGCCGCTTCCTTTCCCGCACGAGGATGAGGCGGAGATTCCTTTCGCCGAACTGGAGGATGTCGCGCATCGTGGCGACCGATCCCTCCTCATCCCCGGCGGCGATGGCGGCCACGAGTTCCCGGTGGTAGGCGAAGACCTGGGGTATGACCTCGGGATCGGCGTAGAATCGCCCGAGGATAGTCCGGTAGACGCGCCCGAACGAATTGAGCAGGAGGGGATACACGTCGTTTCCGGAGGCGAGGGCCACCGCGAGGTGGAAGTCGTAGTCCAGCTCCGTCATCTCGGCGCCGGAGGGGAAACCTTCCCGCCCCTCGGCCGGGCCGGCGAGCCGTTCGCGGGCCAGCACGCGTTCCAGCTCGTCGAGGTCTTCGCGGCCGCGCCGCGAGGCCGCGAGCCTGGCCGTCTCCGTCTCGAACAGGAGGCGCATCTCGAGGAGGCCGTCGAAGAGGTTCTCCGAGAGATCGCCGCCGGAATAGCTGAGCATGGAGAGCAGGAGCTCGGCCGAGCCCGAACGCCGCCAGTCGGCGACGAAGACTCCGCGCCGCGCTTCCACGCGGACCAGGCCCCGGGCTTCGAGCTCGACGAGGGCCGCGTGGACCACCGGCCGCGACACCCCGAGGTCGGCCGCGAGCTCGCGCTCGGGCGGCAGGCGCTCGCCCGTCGTGAAGCGTCCGGAAAGTATGAGTCCCTCGAAGCGTTCGATCGCGGCCGCCTTCCTTCCCTTCGCGGGAGGAGGGCTCGCTTCCACGCGCTGTTCCGTCGATACTTCGGTCGCCATGCTGGTATCTCCAGACTCATTCCGTGGTATTACCAGATTCAAGCATTGATCTAGCTCGTCGATCTGTCAAGAGACATTTCCGGGCCGGGCTTTCCGGAATCCGGGTGGCCCAATTCCCCATGGGCCTGCTTTCGCGGGCTTCACGGGCTTTGCGGCTCTGCGTCTCTGCGTGAAAAAATCTAAATGAAGACGCTCACGCAGAGACGCAAGGGCGCAGAAGGAGAAGGGGAGGGGAATGGAGAGGGAGGGGTCAGGGGGCTTGGGGGGTAGGGCCGGGCGCGGGGTCGATTTTGGTGCGGTAGCGGTCGAGGTTCAGGAGCGAGCATTCCGCGGAGAAGCCCGCGGGAGCCACGCCGAAGGCCTGGATGAGACGGGCCCAGAAGTTCACCTGGGCGCAGGTGCTGGCTATGATGACGACGCCGCGCTCGGAGAAATGGCGTTTCACGGCTTCGATCGTCTCGCTCTCGAAGCGCACGGGGCTGCGGCACATGCAGTCGGCGTAGGCCAGGGCGGCCCGCTCGGCCTCCGAGAAGCTCGGCGCCTCGGGCACGCCGGAGTCGGCCTGGAGGGCGAGGATCTCCTCGTCGGTCACGCCGCAGTCGCGGTATTCGAGGGAGTTCAGGTCGATGCAGAAGGGGCAGGACACCCGGAACGAGGTGTAGACGCGGATGAGCTTCAGGAGCCGCCTGGGCACCTCGCTCTCGTCGTGGGCTACCAGGGCTTCGAGGATGCCCGAGCCGAGCAGGGCCTTGGGATACCAGGCGAGGATGCGGTTCGCGACGAGGCGCTTGCCGAGCCGTCGCTCGACGAGGCCGAGCAGCAGGCGCCACAGGAGGGGCAGGGGCCGGGGCGGATCGATGTAGGAATCCATCAGGCCTCTCCCTGCCCGCCGCGGCCGCGCTCCGTGCCGGGGCCGCCGTGCCCGCCGTCGCCGCCGCCGTGGCCGCCACCGCCGTCGCCGGGGCCACCGGGGCCGTGCCCGCCGCTACCGGGGCCGTGACCGCCGCCACCGGGGCCGCGCCCGCCGGGGCCGTGCCCGCCGCTACCGGGGCCGTGACCGCCGCCGCCGTGCCCGCGGCCGCCACCGCCGCCGTGACCAGGCCCGCCGCCGCCATGGCCGTGCCCGTCGCGGCAGCCATGGCCGGGAGGGTCGAAGGCAGCCTCGCCGTCGACGAGCGTGCCGCCCAGGAGGGCCTCGGCGGCCTCGCGGACGGGGCCGAGCGCGCCGCGGAAGACGGCTATGCCGTGGGAGCCCAGCACGCGGAGGGCTCCCTCGCCTATGCGCCCGGCGATGAGATGGGTCACGCCCTCGGCCGCGAGGGCCGGGATGAGGCCCGAATTGCAGCCGCCTTGGCGATCCAGGTCGAGCCGCCGCTCCGAAGTTATAGTTTTATTGTTTTCCGTGGAGAAGAGCGAGAAGCTCGAGCAGAAGCCGAAGTGATCGGCGACGGTCCCGTCCTCCGAACGCGGCACGGCGATCAGGCGGGGCCGCTCCGGGCCGCCGCCGATGGCGACCGGGCCGCCCTCGATGCGCAGCGACTTGCCGTTGAGGAGGGCGTCGGCGGTCTTCTTCCGGGCCGCCTCGACGATCCGTCCGAAGGTCTGCCGCGAGACGCCCATCCTCTGGGCCGCCGCCTGCTGGTAGAGCCCCTCGAGGTCGGCCAGGCGGAGCGCCTCGGCCTCGTCGAAACTGAGGATGACCTCGTCGCCGGTCCCGGCTTCCGAGGGCTTGAAGCCGCGCGCCGCTATGGCCGAGCCGAGTCTCCGTTCGACCGGGGGTCTGGGCATCTAGGCGTCTTCGATCAATGGGAGCACTCGTGATCGTGGCCGTGCTCGGCGCAGCCGATCCCCGAGTCCGCGAGGCTGCCCTTCGCGAAAGACTCGGCGGCGGCGCGGACCGGCCCGGCGGCGCCGCGGACGACCGCGATGCCGCGGGAGCCGAGGACGCGGACCGCGCCCTCGCCCATGTTGCCGGCCACCAGGTGGGTCACGCCGGCGCGCGCGAGGTCGGCGGCTATGCCCGATTTGCAGCCGCAGCCTTCGGGCGAGGCCATGGCCGGCTCTTCGACGAGCGAGCCGTCCTCGGCCACCTTGTACACGAGAAATTCCTTGCAGTGGCCGAAATGCTCGTCGACGAGCCCGCCCCGGGAAGGTACCGCTATTTTCATGCTTCCACCTCTCATCACTGCTTGGCCGCGACTTCGGCGCGGTTCTTCGCGAAGGTCTCTATGGCGAGGGCGATGCCGTCCGCGTCGGCGCGCATGGCCTCGGGCAGGTCTTTCCAGCGCAGCGAGCGGGCGCGCACCACCTCGGGGCGCCAGGCCAGGCTCGCCAGCAGGGGAATGCCGAGCCGATCGGCGCCGGACGAGCCGCCGTCGTCGAAGAGGGGGATCTCCTTTCCGCAGGAGGGGCAGATCATGGTCCGCATGTTCTCGACGAGCCCGATCACCTTGGCGTTCAGCATCTCGGCCATCTTGACCGACTTGCGGACGATCATGGACACGTAGTCCTGGGGCGTCGCCACCACCACGATGCCGTCAAAGGGCAGGATCTGGAAGGCGGTCAGGACGACGTCCGAGGTGCCGGGTGGGAAGTCGACGATGAGATAGTCGAGGTCGCCCCAGTCGGTGTCGGTCCAGAACTGCTCCAGAGCCTTGGCCAGGAGGGGGCCGCGCCAGATCACCGGGTCGTCCTCATTTTCGTTGAGGAGGTTGATGGACAGGAGCTTGATGCCCTCCTCGTTTTCGAGGGGGATGAGCTTTCCGCCCTCGGCGCCGGCCCTGAACGAGTCGAGGCCCATGAGGCGGGGGAGGGAGGGACCGGTGATGTCCGCGTCCATGGCTCCGACCTTGGCGCCCCGCGCCGCGAGAGCCTGGGCGATGAGCACCGCGACGGTCGACTTGCCGACCCCGCCCTTGCCGCTCGCCACGCCGATAAGTCTTTTCACTCGGGGATTCAGTATCTTCTGTGGTACGAGATCCACGCCGTTCTCCTTGTGGTGATGTTGAGTGCCAATTATAATTCAGGCATAAGCTCACAATACGCAAAGCTCACTCCACTGTCAAGCGGAGCGTTCATATGAGGAGTCTCGCTCTATCGGAAATGGACGGCCGCTTCCATTCAGGATGCCGCGACGGGTTCGGCGACCGACTCGGCGACCGCCTCCGGGCGGGCGGCCTTCAGCTCGTCGATGTACTGGGCCGCCGAGTGGGCGGCTATGGCCCCGTCGGCCGCGGCGACGACGACCTGCCTGAAGGGCGAGGCGCGCAGGTCGCCGGCCACGAAGAGGCCCGGCACGGAGCTCTCCATGCGCTGGTCGGCGAGGAGGTAGCCCGTCTCGTCGCGGTTGGCCTGGGGAAAGAGCTCGTGGCGCGGGTCGGAGCCTATGAACACGAAGACGGCGTCGAAGGCCTCGGTCGTCCGCTCGCCCGTGGCGGTGTTTTCGAGGATGACCTCGCGGACCTTGCTGTCGCCTCCGATGCTCTTGACCACGGTCGAGAAGCGGACCTCGATGTGGGGATCGGAGAGGACGCGGGCGGCCACCGCCTTCTGGGCCCGGAAGGCCGGCCCGCGGTGCACCATGACGATGTGTTCGCTGAGCTTCGCGAGGAAGCCCGCCTCGTCGCAGGCCGCGTCGCCGCCGCCCACCACGAGCATGCGCTTGCCCTTGAAGAAGGGGCCGTCGCAGGTGGCGCAGTACGAGACGCCGCGGCCGGAGAATTCGGCCTCGCCGGGCACGCCGAGCCGCCGGTGCTCGGCGCCGGTGGCGGCGACGACCGCGGCCGCGCTGATGCCGCCCGCGTCCGTGCGCAGCTCGAAGCGATCGGCGTGCCGCTCGACGGCCTCGACCTGGGCGGTCCGGATCTCCGCGCCGAAGAGCTCGGCCTGGCCGCGCATGGCCTCGGCGAAATCGTAGCCCGAGCGCGGCTCGAGGTAGCCGGGATAGTTTTCCAGGTGGTCTATGAGCAGGGCTTGGCCGCCGGGAGCGGTCTGCTCCAGGAGCAGGGTCCTGAGATTGGCGCGCGCCCCGTACTGGGCGGCCGACATGCCCGCGGCGCCACCGCCGACGACGACGAGATCGTAGTCCCACTTCATGTGCTTTCTCCTACGTGCTGCAATTGTACGCAGAAAATACCGGGAAGCCTTCGTTCCCGTCTGTGACCTTTGTACCATGCCGGGCCGGAGGGAGTCGGCTTCCTCGAAAATTGCAATTTAGTTGCAAATATCGCCCGCCCGTGGTATAAGGCGGCATGGCTGACGATTCGGCGTCGTGCGACCTGCTCGAAGGGGCGGGACTGCGTCCCACCGAGGTCCGCCGGCGCGTCCTCTCGGCCCTGCTGTCGGCGGGGCGTCCGCTCTCGCACCGCGAGCTGGTGGAACTCCTGCCGGGGCTCGACCGGGTCAGCATTTTCCGTTCGCTCAAGCTGCTCAAGGAGGCCGCCCTGCTGCACGGGGTGCAGGGGGTGGACGGCACGCTGCGCTTCGTCGTCAACCCGGCGGAGCGGAAGGGCTGCCCCGGCGGGCATGCGCATTTTCTCTGCCTGGAGTGCGGGGCGATGACCTGCCTTCTGGATCAGGAGCTCCCGCGGGTCCGCGTGCCCGAGGGGGCCGAGGTGCGCGGCAAGCAGCTGCTGGTCTACGGCCTATGCCCCGCCTGCGCCGCCGGCAAGCGCGCCCGGGAAGCCCCTGCGCGGACGGGCCGGCCGCGCCGTCCGAAGACTCCGGGCTGAGCCGCCCCTTTCCTCTTTTTGTCCTCTATAGGTCCATTCAGGGAGGTTTCAGGTGAAGAAGACCGTGTTGCTGATCATCGGACTCGCCGCGGCTCTTTCGGTCGCGGTCGCCCAGGAGAAGGTGAGGGTGGCCGCCGCCGCGAACGTCAGCTCGGTCGCGGCCAAGCTGAGCTCGGCCTTCGAGCGCAGCTATCCGCAGTACCGCCTCCAGTTCATCTTCGGCGCCTCGGGCGCCCTCGTCACGCAGATCCTCAACGGAGCGCCCTACCAGGTCTTCCTCTCCGCCGACAGCGAGTTCCCCCGGAAGTTAGTCGACGCCGGCTACACCGACGGGCCGGCGAAGGTCTACGCCGTCGGCACCCTCATCTTCCTGACGACGCGGAAACTCGATCTCTCCAAGGGAATGGCCGTCCTGGCCGATCCCTCCGTCACCCGCTTCGCCATCTGCAACCCCGAGACCGCCCCCTACGGCCGCGCCGCCCGACAGGCCCTCGAGAAGTCCGGGCTCTACGAGTCCGTGAAACCCAAGCTCGTGACCGCGCAATCGGTCACCGAGGCCCTGCAGTACACGCTCACGGGCGTCGACGCGGGCTTCGTCAACAAGTCGGCCCTGTATTCCGAGGACGTGAAGCCCTACGACCAGGAGGGCCGGTACTGGTTCGCCGTCGATCCCTCGCTCTACGCCCCCATAAACCAGGCCTACGTCGTCGTGAAAGGCGCGTCCTCCTCGCCCGGCGTCCGGGCCTTCGTCGCCTTCCTCTCCTCGCCCGAGTCGAAGGCGATCTTCGCCTCCTACGGCTACGGGACCCCGTGAGCCTCGACCTCGAACCCTTCCTGGTCTCGCTCCGCCTCGGGCTCTGGGTGACGGGCCTGCTGCTCGTGATCTGCTTCCCCCTCGCCTGGATCTTCGCCCGCTCGAGGGGACGCTGGGTCGTCTGGGTCGAATCGACCGCCGCGCTGCCCCTGGTGCTCTCGCCCACCGTGCTCGGCTTCTACCTCCTCATACTGCTCTCGCCCCGCGGGGCGATCGGGCGGCTGTTCATGGATGTCTTCCACCTGCGCCTCGCCTTCACCTTCGCCGGCATCGTGATCGGCGGCTGCGTCGCCTCGCTGCCCTTCATGCTGACGGCGCTCAAGACCGGCATCCAGGGCGTGCCGACCCAGCTGCTGGACGCCTCGTACACCCTCGGCAAGGGCAAGGCCGAGACCATCTTCCGCGTCGTCGTGCCCAACATGAAATCGGGCATCGCGGCCGGCCTCGTCAACACCTTCGCGCACACGATAGGCGGCTTCGGCGTGATGCTGATGGTCGGCGGCAGCCTGCCGGGCGTGACGAAGGTCGTGTCGATCGCGGTCTACGAGCGAGTCGAGAGCCTCGACTTCGCGAGCGCCCACGTCTACTCCGCGATACTCGTGGCCCTCAGCTACGTCGGCGTGCTGCTCCTGAACCGCCTGCAGCGGCGCGAGGCGAGGAGGTAGGCATGCTGTACTTCGACATCAAGAAGCGGCTCCGGGCCGGAGCGAACGCCTTCCGCCTCGACGCCGCCTTCTGCCTGGAGGAGGGGAGCTTCCTCGGCATCCGGGGCGCCTCCGGCTCGGGCAAGACCACCCTCCTGCGCTGCCTGGCCGGGCTCTGCCGCCCCGACTCGGGCGGGATCCGCCTGGGCGAGGAGCTCTGGTACGGCACGCGGCCTCCGGTCTTCCTGCCGCCGCAGCGACGCTCGGTCGGCCTCGTGTTCCAGGACTACGCCCTCTTCCCGAACATGACCGTCTACGGCAACGTGTTCTACGCCACGGGCGACCGGAAGCGGACCCTGGAGCTCCTCGAGCTCGCGCGGCTGACCAAGCTCGAGCGCCACTTCCCGCACGAGCTCTCGGGAGGGCAGAAACAGCGCACCGCCCTCGCGCGGGCCCTGGGCCGCAGGCCGCGGCTGCTTCTGCTCGACGAGCCGCTTTCGGCCCTCGACGAGAGTCTGCGCTACTCGCTCGGCGACGAGCTCATCCGGATCCAGCGCGAGACGGGCGTCACCGCCATCCTCGTCAGCCACTCGCGCGAGGAGATCTCGCGGCTGTGCACCGAGGTGCTCGAGCTGGCCGATGGGCGCATCCTGGGGGCCGGGGCGGAGGACCGCTTCGAGGAGCGCTTTCCGAGCGGCGCGGTCGAGCTGGGCCCGGCTTAGGCCCCGGCCTAGGCCCCGGCGGTTGACCTCGTCGTGCCTTCATACTATGTTCGATCTCATTCTGCCATACTAGGAGGGAGTATGAAGACTCTCAAGATTTTCCTCGTGTTCGGTGTCGCGGCCCTGGCGCTGGCTTCGTGCATGACGTTCAAGGCCTCGGGGCTCTCGGTGACCACCGCCGATTCCAAGTACCAGGTCATGGGCAGCTTCACCACCACCGTCTGGGTCAATGAGTTCCTCGGCTCGCCCGGCGGCGCCAAGATCCTCAACCTCTCCGCCGACGCCACCGATCCCCTCGTCGCGGCCGCCATCGACAAGGAGATCAAGGCCAAGGGCGGCACCGCGGCCGTCGACGTCACGATCGTCCACAAGGCCTCGTTCCTCAACCTTCTCCTGGCGGCAGTCACGGGGGGCATCTACGCGCCGAGCGTCGTCGAGATCAGCGGCACGGTGGTCAAGTAGCCTTCATGCCCCGTCGTTCCTCCGCGGCTCCGCGGCTTCGCGTGAACCGAGATCAAGAATATTTCACGCGAAGTCGCGGAGAGCGCGAAGGAAATATTCCGATATAAAAATCCATACAGCGTTCCCTGCTTTTTCTCCGTCCCACTTCATTTCCTCTTTGCGGACTTCGCGTTTTATTTTCTATTTTTCAATCGCTCCGCCGCAGCGCGCGCGTTCAACCTCTGCGCGGCAAGAATCGCGCGAGGAGGACGTCGTGAACTCTCTGAACAGCATTCTTATCGAGGGGAATCTGGTCCGCGATCCCGAGAGCAAGACGCTTGCGACGGGAACCAAGGTCTGCGACTTCACCGTGGCCTCGGACCGGTTCTACAAGCAGAACGAGGAGCTGGAGAAGGAAGTCTCCTACTTCGACGTGGAAGCCTGGGCGCGGCTCGGCCAGGCCTGCTCGGAGAATCTCAAGAAGGGGCGGGGCGTGCGCGTGGTCGGAAGGCTCAAGCAGGACCGCTGGACCGATCCCGAGGGCAAGACCCGCTCCAAGATCAAGATCGTCGCCGAGCACGTCGAGTTCAAGCCGCAGAGGAATCCGCCTCAGGCCGAAGCCCAGGAGGTGGAGCCGAAAGAGGCCGAACCCGTCTTCTGATTTTCAGGGAAGGTCTTTCGGAGGCCGTCCGGGATGCGTTCCCGGGCGGCCTCCGTCGTCCGTGGCCTCGCGGCCGAGCGCGCCGAAGCGGACGAGCGCGGAGCGCAGGGAGGCCACGTCGAGGCGCGCGAGGGCGGCGCGCGCGGCTCCGGCGAAGAGCGACACCGGGGCCAGCTTCGCAGCCTCGGCCGCCGCCGCGAGGGCGGCTATCCAGTCGGAGACCGCCGCCGCCGCGAGAGCGCCCGAGCCGAGGGCGGCGGCCTGGGCCGAGAGTCGCGCGAACTCGGCCCGGCTTTCGACGCCGATCCCCGACGGGGCGAACGCGCACAGGGCCGCATCGCGGGCGAGGTCGGTCAGGTCGGGCATCGGCGCGCTCCCGAAGGTCTCGTCGCCGGGCAGGACGGATCCGAGCTGGCCCCGGGCCGTCCTGACCTCGGCGAGCCTGAGCGTGAAGCGGCTGCCCCGGCCGTACTCGCTCTCGACCGACAGCGTTCCTCCCATGGCGGCGGCGAGGCGCTTCGTGATGGCCAGACCGAGTCCGGTGCCGCCGTAAGCCCGTCCTATGGAGGCCGACTGCTGGACGAAGGCGTCGAACACGGAGTCGAGGTCTTCCGAAGGGATGCCGATGCCCGTGTCCTCGACGGAGAAGGAAAGGGCGATGCCTTCTTTCCCTGCCGGCCGCTCCGTGGAGGACTGGCCATCCGAGGTCCCGGCGGAAGCCGGCCGCTCGACCTCGCCTCTCCCCACTTCGAGCCTGACCCTCCCCGCCTGGGTGAACTTCACCGCGTTGCCGACCAGGTTGAGCAGGGATTGCCGGATCCGGGTTTCGTCGAGCATGAGATAGTCCGGCAGCTCCTCCGAGATGAACGAAGAATACTCGATCCCCTTGGCCGCCGCCGCGGGGGAGAAGATGCGGTCGATGTCGCGGACCAGGGAACGGAGATCGACGGGCTGAGTCTCGATGCCCATGCCGCCGGCCTCGAGCTTGGAGAGGTCCAGGATGTCGTTGACGAGGGTCAGGAGACTCCGCCCCGCCGAACGGATGGCCCGCAGGTACTCGCGCTCCTGGGGCTCGGCGCCGGGCCTGTCCAGGAGCTCGGAAAAGCCGATGATGGCGTTGAGCGGCGTGCGGATCTCGTGGCTGACATTGGCGAGGAATTCCCCGCGGGCGCTGAATGCGGCCTCGGCGGCTTCTTTCGCCTTCTGAAGCTCCTCGGTCCGGCGACGCACGCGCTCTTCCAGCTCCTCGTTGAAGCGCCTCATGCGTTCCGTCTCGGAGCGCTCCTCGGTGACGTCGCGGATCACGCCGAGCAACGCGTTTACCGTGCCGTCGGAGCCGCGGACCGGCAGCTTGGTGATCCTCGTCCAGCGGGGAGAGCCGTCGACCTCGCTCCGCTCTTCGGTCACTCGCGCCTCGCCCGAGCCCGCGACCCAGGCGTCTTCCCGTGCGTGCCGCTCGGCGACATCGCTCGGATACAGCTCGCCCTCGGTCTTGCCGAGCACCCCCGCGGGCGTCAGGCCGAAGTCGGCGGCGAAGCTCGAGTTGCAGGAGAGAAACAGACCCTCGCGCGACTTCAGGAATATCTTCTCCGGAAGCAGCTCGATGAGGCTCCGGTAGCGGATCTCGCTCTCGGCCAGGGCCGCGCGCTCCACCGTGGCGGAGGCTGCGGCCCGGGCTCCCCGCAGGCCGGGCCGAGACTCGTGCGCTCCGTCCGGCGTGTCAGCCCCGGTCCGGCTCATGTTCCCTCGTCCTCGGCCCCCGAGACGGCCCTCTCGGTCACGACCTGGTCCCGCCCGCCGCGTTTGCCTTTGTACAGCGCCTCGTCCGCGCGCTTCATGAGAGCCTCTATGTCGTCGTCGCCGGCGGCATCGAACTCGGCGAGGCCGATCGTGGCCGTGGTCCCGACCTCGTCGATCCTGCCCGCCGAAGGCAAGGCGACGCGGAGCCGGCGGATCTCGGCGAGGATGCGCTCGGCGAGCACCGCGGCGCCGTCGAGGTCGGTCTCCGGCAGGACGAGGGCGAACTCCTCGCCGCCCCAGCGTCCGGCCAGGTCCTGGGCCCGCAGCGTGGAACGCAAGAGGCCGGCGAAGGCGCCCAGGACGATATCTCCCGAGGCGTGGCCGAAGCGGTCGTTCACCTTCTTGAAGAAATCGATGTCGAGGATGCCGAGGCAGAAGCTCTTGCCCGATCGCCGCGAGCGATCGACCTCGCAGCCGACCCGGTCGAGGGTGTAGCGGCGGTTGGGCAGCTGGGTGAGCGGATCGGTGGTCGCCAGTTCCTCGAGACGGCCCATGGCGGCGACCAGCTTGTCGTTCATGGCCGCCACCTGGCGGGCGTACTCCTCCATCCGGCGCCTCGCGAGGCCGAGCTCGACCTGGGCCGAGACCCGCGCCAGGAGTTCGCGGTAATCGAAGGGCTTGGACACGTAGTCGGCCGCGCCCGCCTCGAAGCCGCGCGCGGTCTCTTCGCCGCCCACGAGGGCCGTAAGGAATATGACCGGCACCGTGCGCGTCAGCGGGTCGGCCTTGAGGATCGTGAGGACCTCGTAGCCGTCCATGCCGGGCATCATGATGTCGAGGAGTACGAGATCGGGAGGGTTTTTCCGGGCGTAGTCTATCGCCGCCGGTCCGTCGAAGGCGAAGGCCACGGCGAAGCCCGCCTGCTCGAGGACGGCGCCTACGACCTGCAGATTGCTGGCGTTGTCGTCGACGACGAGAATGGTCGGAACGGATAATGTGTCCATGCTGGGCTAAACGCTAACGCGCGGGGACTGGTTCATCAAGCGAAATACACGCCGCCGGCGAAAGATATAGGAGGCTGCACGGGACGGCGCGCCCGAATCCCACCGCCTCCATCCCCCTTTTGCGCGGCGAAAACCGGATGCGTCGACCCGAGCGGCCTCGCCACGGGCGATTATTCGCCGTGAGCTCCCTCGGCGCTCTTGGCCGCGGCCGCCTTGGCCGCCGCGCCCTCCGCCGCCAGGTCGAGGGCCTTCTGCGCCTCGGTCGAGGCCCTCGACAGGGCCTCGAGGAATCGCTCCCGCGTGGCGGGGTCGCGCATCCGGGCCGTGGGACCGGAAACGGAGATGGCCCCGGCGAAGTCCGAGCCCGGGAGGCGCAGCGGCTTGGCCATGCAGGTGAGGCCGGTCTCGTACTCCTCGCGGTCGAGGCCGTAGCCGATATCGCGCGCCTTGGCCGCCTCCCTGAGCACGTCCTCCGGATCGGTGAGGGTCTTCTCGTTGATCTTGGGCAGGGGGCCGGCGCCGAGAATGGCCCGGGCCCGCTCGGGCGGCAACAGCGATAGTATCGCCTTGCCGACGCCGGTGCAGTAGAGCGGCAACCGGTCGCCCGGCATGGAACGCATGCGCAGGCTGCGATCGGCCTCGGCGCGGTCGAGATAGACGGCACTGCCTCCGGACAGGCAGGCGAGGTTGGCCGTCTCGCCGGTTTCCCGGGCGAGCTGTTCGAGGAAGGGACGCACCCGTTCCACCACGATGGAGCGCACCGGCACGCGCGCGCCCAGCTCGAAGAGGGCCAGGCCGAGCGACCAGCCCGCGCCCCGCCGCTCGGCGACTCCGCGGGATTCGAGGACGGAAAGATAGCGGAGCGCGGTGGCCTTGTTCATGCCGGTGTCGCGCGAGAGCCGCGCGAGGCTGATTTCGCCCCCCGTTCGCGCGAGATAGAAAAGGAGATCCAATGCCTTGCCCGCCGACTCGCTCATAGCTGCCCCGCTGTGCCATAGTTTTGTATTTCAAAACCATGTTTTGTATCTTAAACTTAATTACAATAGCACCGGCCCGATACCGCGTCAAGGCAAAGTGTCCGGCACGGGCGGGATGAACCCCGAGGCATCACCATTCTTCGCAGCACCACTACATTACGTGAGGCTATCGTCCCCGCCCTGTGCCCCGAACTTGAAGAAGAGCATGACATCCCGCAGCCGGGCGGCCTGGCCGTCGAGCTCCTCGGCGGTGGAGGCGAGCTCTTCCGAGCTCGCCACATTGCTCTGGATCACCTGGTCGAATTGCACGACGGTTTTGTTGATCTGTTCCGCGCCGCTCGAGAGCTCGAGATTCGCGCGGCTGATCTCCTCGACGAGACCGGCTGTCGTCTGGATGTCGGGCACCATGGCGGCCAGGAGCTCGCCCGCGCGACGCGCTATCGAGACGCTGTTCGTCGACAGCTCGGCGATCTCGCCCGCCGCCTTCTGGCTGCGCTCCGCCAGCTTCCGGACCTCCGACGCGACGACGGCGAAGCCTTTGCCCTGCTCGCCCGCGCGCGCCGCTTCGATCGCGGCATTGAGGGCCAGGAGATTCGTCTGCCGGGCGATTTCCTCGATGATGGATATCCTGCCCGCGATTTCACTCATGGCCGCGACGGTCTGGACGACGGCCTCGCCGCCGGCTTTCGCATCGGACGCCGCCTTTACGGCGATATCCTTGGTGCGCTGCGCTCCATCGCTCGTCTCCCTGATCCTGCCGGCCATCTCCTCGATGGAGGAGGATAGTTCCTCGCCGGCGGCCGATTGTTCGGTGGCGCCCTGAGACAGGGCCTGCGCCCCCGAGGCCAGCTGCGTGCTGCCGAGGGCGACATGGGTCGAAGCCTCGTTCACCTCGGACACGATATCCCTGAGCGCGGCGCCCATCCGCGCCATGGCAGCCGCCAGCCTCCCCAATTCGTCCTTCCGCTCCATGGCGATCGAACCGGACATGTCGCCGAGGGCCATCGCGTCGGCGTACTCGTTGAGCTGTCGCATCGGGCGCGCGATGCCCAAGGTCAGGATCAGGCTGAGCGCGAGGGCGAGCAGGAATCCGATGGCCAGACCGCCTCCGAGGAGGGCGCTCGCCGCCGACTTGGCCGCCGCGGCCACCGCCACCGAGGCCTCGGCGGCGCGATTCTCGAGATCGTGGAGCTTGCGCAGCGAGGCGATGGCCGAAGCGAAGGAAGAGTCGCTCTGCGGCATCTGGGCCGCCATGCGCGCGTAGAGCGCGGGGGAGGGCTGCTTCCAGTAGGCGGCGGCGTCGGCGGCGATCAGCGTGTGGGAGGCCCACCACGCATTCCACGAAGCCGCGAAATCCTGGCGTGTCGAGTCGAGCTCCGGGTTCGAGGCCGAGCGGAGTATCCTGTCCATGACGGCGATGGCCGCGTCGGCCTCGCGCTTTCCCGCGTCGAAGTCCGAGAATGCCGACGCCACGCCCGCGGCGTCGAGCGTGGTCTCCATGAGGCCGTTCTCGGCGCTATCGATCGTCCTCATCCCGATCTCGATCTGCTGTGCGGCCTCGACGAGCGGCATGCTCCTGCCGGTTATTCCCTGAAGCGTCGCCGAAAGGCGTCCGATTCCCATGAACCCGACGTAGCCGACCCCGAGCAGCACCAGTATGACGAGGCCGAAGGCCCCCAGCAGCTTGACGACCAGACGGAGATTCTTCATATTCCCGTTTTCTCCTGCGCAACCGACCCTGGTTTACTCCACCCTCGGCCGGGGTCGGCCTAGCGGCTTCTCGCTCGTCGAGGATGTTCGAGCCGAGCTTGGAGGGCGGGATTCAAGCACACAGTCTAGTTTGCAAAGCTCCGGGCCGCAAGGAAAGGCGGGCGATTCTTCGAGAGCATCGGACTCCCGCGATCCGGCTTCCGCGATAGGCGCGCGGCCGGACTGTTTATACCCGCCTCCCGTTTCGCTACAATGGGGATCCATGGAAGCCGAGACGATCCGCAGTATCCTGAGCCGCGCCTTCGATGCGGCCGGGCTCCCCATCCATGGATTTGTGGACCGGGAGTCCCTGCGCAGGATCGCCGCCATCCTGCCCGCGGAGCGGAGGTCCAAGTATGGGGTGGATGAGGCCGAGGGAGCCGTCGTCGCAGCCCTGCCGTACGGCGAAGGCCCCTCCGAGGAGCCCGTCTGGGCCCGCGCGCACCCGGGCCCGCGCGCCGCTCTCGCCCGTTTCGCCCGCGCCAACTGGTACGGCGAGCTGGTGTCGCGGCTCAAGGAAGCGGCAGCCTCGGCCCGGGCAGAGCTGGCCGCCGCGGGCGTCCGCACCGGGGACGCGGGGGCCTGGCGCTGCCTCGCCAACTCGGGCTTGCCGGAAAAACCCTTGGCCGTGGGAGCGAACCTCGGACGCATCGGGCGACATGGCCTTGTCATCGTCGAGGGTGCGGGCCCTGCCTGCGTCCTGGGCGTCCTCCTTCTGCCCCTGGATCCCGCCCCCTCCGCCCTTCCCGGCGATACCGCGGCATCGACAAGCTTCATACCACCGGAGAGGCCGGGCTCTTCCTGCGGGAGCTGCCGCGCCTGCGTCGACGCCTGTCCCACGGGAGCGCTTTCCGTCGAGGGCGGCTACGACCGGCTACGCTGCCTCCAGCACTGGTCCATCATCGAGGGGAACCTGCCGCCCCTCGTCGAGGCCGCCTGGGGCCGGCGTCTCTACGGCTGCGATACCTGCCTCGAAGCCTGTCCGCACTTCCGTCTCGACCCCGGGGCGGCCACCGAGCGCGGCCTCTTGGGACCGGGCCTGCCCGTCTCCTGGCTCGCATCGGCCGCGGATGCGGAAATCCGCTCGCGCTTGCGCGGCAGCGCCCTGGGCATGCGCTGGATCCCGCCGGCCGCCCTGAGGAGAAACGCCCTCCTCGCGAGCCGCCGCGAGGGCAGCCGCCGCGACGGCAGCCGCCGCGAGGGAGGCCTGCCCGGCGGCGATCGGGGCGCCATTTGACCTTCGCCCGCTCCGGGCATACAATGAGCGTATGAGGAGGCTCCCATGGAGGCTTCGAACATGAACATGAACCAGTACCTCACCTTCACCCTCGACGACGAGCAGTATGCCATCGGCGTCGGCAAGGTCCGCGAGGTTCTCGAACATACCAAGATCACCAAGCTCCCCAGGACCGCCGAGTTCATGAAGGGCATCATCAATCTCCGGGGCGCCGGCGTGCCGGTCATCGATCTGCGCCTCAAGTTCGGTCTGCCGGAGACGCCCGTCACCAAGGACACGAGCATCATCGTCATGGAAGTGGAGAGCCAGGATGGCCGCGTCGTAGTCGGCGCGCTGGCCGACGCGGTGCACGAGGTGGTCGAGATCGACGAGCCCTCCATCGAGAAGGCTCCGCGCTTCGGCACTCGGCTCGCGGCGGAGTTCATCCGGGGCGTGGGCAAGCGGGACGAGGGTTTCGTCATCATCCTCGACATCGATCGCATCTTCAACGCCGAGGAGATGAGCGTCCTGGCCGCCGAGCGGGAAGACGCCGCGGCGCCCGCCGCAGTCTGATCCGCCCCGTGCCTTCTCTCTTTCGCTCGCGGCTTTTCAGGCGTCAATTCCTCTCGTTTTCCGGCCTCATTCTCTTTTTCCTGGTGTCGGTCGGCCTGATCATCTTTTTCAGGACTTCCCTGGTGCTCTCCCGGCGACAGCTGGAATTCGAGGCCGCCTACCTGGCTCAGGCGGCGTATCAGGTGTCCGACGTGCTGCGGGAGTGCCAGACCGATCTCCGGGATCTGGGGATCGACCTCGCCGACGAAGGCTCCGCGGCCTTCCGCACGGCGGTCGCGGATCGGCGCCTGAGCGCCTACATGCAGGTCGGAGGGCCGATGCGGAGCGTGATCGTGCTCGACGGCGCGGGTTCGATCGTGGCAAGCTCGGCGGGAGCGAGTTTCGTCGGCTACGATGCGAGCGCCCGGGACTTCACGCAGGAGGCGCTCGCCGGCCGAAGCTACGTAAGTCCGGTTTTCAAGGGCAGTTTCTCCGGAGAGCTGCTCATCGCGGTCGCGGTGCCCTTCCGGATCCGAGGCGGGCAGAGAGGCGCGGTCGTCGGTTTTCTGCCCTTCGCCGAGTTGGTCCGATTCGCCGAGTCGATGAGCCGGGAGAGCTTCGGGCAGGTGTCTTTCGTCGATCCCGCGGACGGAAAGGTGATCACCCTTCCCGCCGAGGAGCCCGGAGCGGTCTTTGGCGCATTGGGCGCGATCCCTCCCGCCAATCGGGGTTTCTCCCGTTCGGAGCCGGATAGGACGCTGCCTCGGTCGTTTGTCGGGGCCAAGAAAAACGCGGCGGAGTATATCGATTCGAGCGGTCGGCATATGATCGGCGCCTACGAGCTGCTCGAACCCCTCCATCTCGGCCTCGTGGTCGAGACCACCCGCGAACAGGCACTCGAACCCGTCCATTCGCTGTTCGCTTTCATGGCGGCCATCGCGGGGGTCATGCTGCTGTTCGTCATCGCGCTCGCCTATTTCCTGAGCGCGATCGTCCTCCGGCCCTTGGACGCGCTTCTCGAGGGCGCCGAAGCCCTGCGGGTCGGCAATTCCCCCTTCCCGATCCGCGTGAAGACCGGCACCGAGCTGGACAAGCTCGCCGAAATGTTCAACTCCATGAGCGCATCGGTGCGCGCTCGGGAATACAAGCTCGCGGAACGGGCCGCCCGCGACGCCTTGACCGGCCTCTACAACCGGGGCCGTCTCGAGGAATTCCTCGAGCTCGAGATCCGGCGCCGCCGGCGGGCCGGCGAGCCGGTCAGCTTCGTCATGCTCGACATCGATCATTTCAAGGACGTCAACGATCGCTTCGGCCATCCGGCGGGCGACGAGGTGCTCCGCAGCATCGGCGGCATGCTGTCCCAGGCCGTCCGCGGCGGGGATGTCGTGGCGCGCTACGGGGGCGAGGAATTCGCGGTCATTCTCGACGTCAAGTCGGACGAAGAAGTGATCTCCTTCTGCGAACGGATCCGCTCCCTCGTCGAAAAGTCGTCCTTCGCCGATGCCGGAGTGACGATTCCCGTGACGGCCAGTCTCGGATGGACGAGGTGCTCCGCCGAGGACTGCGAGAACCCCGACGTGATCCGCCTGGCCGACCGCGCCCTCTACGACGCCAAGAACGCCGGCCGCAACCAGGCGAAGGGCTCCTCCGCCTGAGGGAAGGGCCTTCCCGGGCGGCTTTCCACGCCGCGGCCGGGCGCACTATCATGGTTTCGTGATCGACCTCCAGGAACTCGTCAACAAGACCGTCCCGTTCAAGTTCAACGGCACGGAACTCCGGCTCGACCTCTCGCACGCCCTTTTCTCGTCCTACGATGTCGATGTCGGAACGCGTCTGCTTTTGAAGACCGTGGCCCGCGATCCGGTCCTCTCCGGAGCCCGCCGCATCCTCGACGAGGGCTGCGGCGTCGGCGTCATCGGGCTCGCGGCCGCCAAGGCCTTCCCCGGCGCCGAGCTTCTGCTGCGCGACCGGGACAGCCTGGCCGCGGCCTTCGCCGACCGGAACCGCCTCGCCAACCGGCTCCGCGGCAGCCCGGAGTGGACCGACCCGGCCACGGGCGAGCGCCGCGCCGCGCGGCCGGCCCCCCGCATCGGCCTCGGTCTTCTCGCCGCCGGGTATGGGGGCGAGGCCTTCGACTACGTGCTGTCGAATCTGCCGGCCAAGGCCGGCGCGCCGGTGCTCGAGGCCTTTTTCGCCCGAGCGGGGAGCGCCGACCCCTCGCAGTCCTTTCTGGCCGTCGGGGGCCGGCTCGCCGTGGTCATCGTGCACACGCTGGCCGAGGCCGCCGCGCGATGGATCGAGAAAGCCGGGCTCAAGGTGGTGGAGACGGGGCGGGGCTCGATGCACCGCGTCTTCGTCGTCGAGCGCACGGCCTCCGGGGCCTCCGCCGATGGCAACGCAGGACCGGGCCCGGCTTCCTCGGCCGCGGCGCGAGCCGAAGGCGCGGCCTCGGCGGTCGTGGGGGCCTCCGAGGAGGGCCCGTACCTCGACCTGTCCGGCCTGGACCTCTCGGCCTACGTGCGCCGGCAGGGACGGTTCACGCTGGGCGAGGCATCCTACCAGGCGCGGGGCTTCTGGGGCCTGCCGGAGTTCGACACCACGAGCTACGGCAGCGACGCCGCCGCGGGCCTGGGCGAGAGGGTTCTCGCCGGCAGCCTCGTGCGCGAAGCCCTGATCGTAAATCCCGGACTCGGCCACCTCGCGCTCTGGGCGGCCAGGCGCCTCGGCGCCCTCGCGATAACGGGCGCCTCGCGCGACCTGCTTTCGCTCGCCGCCGCTGGAGCCAACCTGGCGGCCTCGACCCGGACCGCGTACCGCGCCGTGGACTCGCTGAGACTCGACGAACTGCCGGAAGCCTCCCAGGACGTGATCTTCGAGGCGCCGGACATCGTGCCCTCCTTCGACTGGGCCTCGCTCTGCTGGGCCCGCGCCGCTCGGCTCGTCAAGGCGGGAGGAACCTACCTGGCCATCTGTCCGCCCACCGAGATGGCTCGGCTGGAGAAGCGCCGCCTCTCGGGCTGGCGCCTTCTGGGCGAGCGCCGCAAGCGGGGCGCCCTGGCCATGGCTTGGCAGCGGATCTGACGCGGCGGGGCGCCCCGGCATTCGATTTCGCATAACGCATCTATTGGAAAGAATCCGGCCGGATGGCGTTTGGGGCCGGTTTTGCAGGGCATTATGACATATTGACGAAATGTGTTCTATTGACGCGTTGTGCGATTTTGAAACGGTATGTCGGTGAGCGGAACGGTTTTCCTTGCCAAAATCCGGATTCGGGTGTACACAGGAATTCTAGCGGGCCATGGAAATGCCTCAAGCACTTCAGCAGCCCGCCAGGTGTCCGTCGACTCGTTCGGGTCCGGGCAGTTCCCAGCGCGCTCGGCCTCGCGGCCGGAGTCGTCAAGGAGTTTTCTCTTGAGAGTCCAGGACATTCGTCACGAAGCTCTGCGGTCGTGGATAGAATCGGCGGCAGCCCTCTGCCGTCCCGACGGAGTTCAGATCTGCGATGGATCCCGAGGGGAGTACGAGAAACTGTGCGAAGCTCTCGTCGATTCCGGCACCTTCCGCGCCCTCAATCCCTCCAAGAAGCCCGGTTCCTACCTGGCCTTCTCCGATCCGGCGGACGTGGCCCGCGTCGAGGACCGCACCTTCATCTGTTCGGCAGCTCGCGAGGACGCCGGACCCACCAACAACTGGGTGGACCCGGCCGAAATGCGGTCGCGGCTGCGCGAACTGTTCTCCGGCTGCATGCGCGGACGGACGATGTACGTCGTTCCCTTTTCGATGGGGCCCGTGGGCGGCCCCCTCTCGGTGATCGGCGTCGAGATCACCGATTCGCCCTACGTCGTCGTCAACATGGCGATCATGACGCGCATGGGCTCGAAAGTGATAGAAGCCCTCGGCGAGACGGGGAGCTTCGTGCCCTGCATGCACTCGGTCGGCGCACCGCTCGAGAGCGGGGCGGCCGACGTGCCCTGGCCCTGCGACCCCGAGCGCAAGTACATAGTCCATTTCCCCGAGACGAGGGAGATCTGGTCCTACGGCTCGGGCTACGGCGGGAACGCTCTCCTCGGCAAGAAGTGCTTCGCCCTGCGCATCGCCAGCGCGATCGCGCGGGACGAGGGCTGGCTCGCCGAGCACATGCTCATCCTGGGCATCACCAGCCCGGCGGGGGAGAAGCGCTACGTAGCCGCCGCCTTCCCCTCGGCCTGCGGCAAGACCAACCTCGCCATGCTCGTCCCCTCGATCCCCGGCTGGACGGTCGAGACGGTGGGCGACGACATAGCCTGGATGCGTTTCGGTCCGGACGGGCGGCTGTACGCCATCAATCCCGAGGCGGGCTTCTTCGGCGTGGCGCCCGGCACGAGCCCCGCTTCGAATCCGAACGCCATGCTGAGCCTGGCGTCCAACGCGATCTTCACGAACTGCGCCCTCACCCCCGAGGGCGATGTCTGGTGGGAGGGCATCGGCTACCCCGCTCCCAAGGGCACGGTGGACTGGCGGGGCGCTCTCTACGATCCGGAGTCGGGCAAACCCGCCGCGCACCCGAACGCCCGGTTCACCTGTCCTGCCCGGCAGTGTCCGGTCATCGACCCCCAATGGGAGTCGCCCGGCGGCGTCCCCATTTCGGCCATCCTGTTCGGCGGACGGAGGCCGAGCACCGTGCCGCTCGTGCACGAGGCGAGGTCCTGGGAGCACGGCGTGCTCATGGGGGCCATCGTGGCGAGCGAGACCACCGCCGCCGCCGCCGGCGAGCTGGGGCGGCTCCGCAGGGATCCCTTCGCCATGCTGCCTTTCTGCGGCTACAACATGGGCGACTACTTCCGCCATTGGCTCGAGCTGGGGCGGCGCGAGGGTGCCAAGCTGCCGCGGATCTACTACGTGAACTGGTTCCGCAAGGCCTCCGACGGCTCCTTCCTCTGGCCCGGCTACGGCGAGAACGCCCGGGTGCTCAAGTGGATCTTCGGGCGCTGCGACGAGGCCGATGCGGCCGCGTCGGGTCCGGCCGGCGCCCGGCCGTCGGCGTCGGCCGTCGACACCGCCATCGGCGCGGTGCCGGCTCCCGGGGCGCTCGACCTGTCCGGGCTCGAATTGAGGGAAGACGCGTTGCGCGAACTGTTCCGCGTGGATCCGGCCGAGTGGCGCGCCGACATCGAGGACGCCCGGCGGTACTTCGACAAGTTCGGCGCCCGCCTGCCCGAGGAGCTTTCGCGGCAGCTGGACGATCTGGCCGCCAGGCTGGCCTGAGGAGCCGCCTAACGGCGCCGCCGCGAGGCCTGCCGTTAGGCGCTCGGACCCGGCGTCTTTTCGGCGAAAATTTGCATTGACGACCTCGACTTGTTATCATTGAGTCATGAACAAGTCAGAGTCGGCCATCCTCGAGGCGAAGACGCCCGAGGAGTACATCGACAGATCCCTGAAGGCGAAACTGACCCCGGCGGCCAAGGCGCGGCTCGCCCGGACTTGGATGAAGGCTACGGGTTATTCGAAAGAGGACATCCTCCGCGCCCGCAACCGCCATCCCTATTGGAAGCGAAAGAAGATGGAGGGCTCGGCGGAGCGGACGAGGCGCCGGCTTTCGGCGCACGACTACTCCGGCGGCGCCTCGGTGGACTGGAATCGCGAGCTCGTGGCCGAGTTCCTGGGCCTCAACGGCAAGGACGGCTCCGGGCGCTACGAGCACAAGGACTGGCAGCTGGCCGAGCGCTTCGGCGCCACCATCCCGTCGATCCAGTACATGCGGCGAAAATACAGCAAGGTCCAGAAAATTCTCGGCGCTCGCGCCGCCTCCGACAAGATGATCGAATACCTCCTGCGGGCCGAGTCGGTGCTTTCGCGCGGCAAGGGCGCGGTGGAAGAGCTTCGCAAGGCGGAGCGCGGCAAGGGCGCGCCCGGCGCCGGACGTCCGGCCAAGGCCGCGTCCTCCGCTAGCGCCGCCCCCTCCTCCAAGGCCGGCGCGGCGAAGAAAGGCGCAGCCGGCGGCGCCCCGGTGTCAGCCGGGCGGAAAGCCGCGGCGGGCGGCGCCAAAGGGCGCGGCGCCAAGGCTGCGGGCAAGCCGGCCGCGGGCAAGCCGGCTGTAGGCAAGCTGGCCGCGGGCAAGC
>DATKVK010000063.1:0-5962 GCA_035530095.1 Rectinemataceae bacterium
CGGCTCGACCGCCTATGTCAATTTCAACGAGGCCTTCATGTACAACCACTACGGCATCGAAGGCTACGCCGGCCAGCTCAAGCAGATCGTCTATACCGCCACCTCCTTCCCCACCGTCCAGGACGTCCAGATCCTCATCAACGGACAGCGCCACGACTACCTGGGGGGGGAAGGGGTGTACATTGGGAAACCGCTTTCACGGAACAGTTTCTAAGTCTCCTAGGCGCAGGGCTTGCCGGATCGATAGGAAATGGTTGCAGGGGGCGCCATAGGCGACCTGCGATACGGCGAGCCCCTGGCATTCAACTGATATATCAGACCCTTGCCCGAGCCGGACAAGCGTGGTACTATCCCTTTAAACGCACAGATACTCGAGGCCTTTTCAAAAGCCTAACAGCGTTGAACTGGCCAGAGGTCCCAGGCGAGGAGGTCCAACCTGAACGCTACAGCTCTTCACGATTGGCACGTCGCTCACGGCGCGAAGATGGCGCCTTTCGCGGGCTACGATATGCCCATCTCCTATCCCACCGGAGCGGTCGAGGAACACCTCGTGACGCGCCGCGCGGTGGGGCTTTTCGACATCGACCACATGGGGCAGATCGAGGTCTCGGGGCCCGGCGCGGACGAGTTCGTCTCGAGCACCGTGAGCGCCAGGATCCTCGACATGAAAGACCGCGACGCGCGCTACTCCCTCCTCCTCGACGAGCAGGGTCTCGTGCTCGACGACCTTTTCGTGTACCGCCTGCCGGGCCGCTGGTGGATCGTCGTCAACGCTTCCAACCGCCAGGCCGACTACGACTGGTTCAAGCGCCGCGCCCCCGCCGGGGTGAAGGTCGTCGACCACTCCGAGGCCACGTACATGATCGCCGTCCAGGGGCCGCGCGTCCTCGAACTGCTCGACCAGGTATCGGGCGGGGCCGTGTCGGTCCTGCCGCGCTTCACCTCGGGCGACATCTCGATCCGGGGAATTCCCGTGCTCTTCGGCCGCACCGGCTACACGGGCGAGGACGGCGGCGAGCTCTTCTTCCCCGCCGAACGCGCGGTCGAGCTTTGGGAGCTGCTCCTGGCCGAGGGCGAGAAGCGCGGCATCGAGACCAAGGCCATCGGCCTCGCGGCGCGCGACTCGCTGCGCTTCGAGGCGGGCATGCCCCTGCACGGCCACGAGATCAGCCCCGCCATCAACGCCCTGGAGGCCGGCTTCAAGTGGGCCTGCGACTTCGAGAAGGACTTCGTCGGCCGCCCCGCGCTCGAGAAGATCCAGGTCGAGGGGCTTAAGCGCCGGCTCGTCGGCATCGAGGTCGCTGGCGGGGTGCCCCGCGAGGGCTACGAGCTCCGGTCCGAGGCCGGAGCGCCGATAGGGCAGTGCGTGGCGGGCATGTTCTGCCCGACGGTCAAGAAGTACGCGGCCAACGCCTTCGTCCTCCCCGAGTTCGTCAAGGCCGGCACCAAGCTCAAGGTAATGATCCACGGCAATCCCAAGGACGCGGTCGTCGTCAAGCGGCCGCTCTACGTGCCTGCGTATAGGCGCTAGGCCGTTATCGCACAACGCCAACGAATCCCCAGGCCCGGGACGCCCTCAGCGATCCCGGCGCCGCGGGATCGCCCCGCAAAAGGAGAGTAGGATGACCATCGACAAGAACGCACGGTATCGCACATCGCACGAGTACGCCCGCAGGGACGGCGCTTCCATCGTGACCGGCATCTCGGACCACGCCCAGGACTCGCTGGGCGACATCGTCTTCGTCGAGCTGCCGGCCGTCGGCAAGGCGCTCAGGCAGGGCGAGGCCTTCGGCGTCGTCGAGTCGGTCAAGGCGGCGAGCGACCTGTACATGCCCATGTCGGGCACGATCACCGAGGTCAACGCCGCTCTCCAGGGCGATCCGGCCCTGATCAACAAGGACCCCTACGGCGCCGGCTGGATGATCAAGTTCACGCCCTCGAACGCGTCCGAATGGGACGGCCTTCTCGACGCCGCCGCCTACGAAAAAGAAGCGGGCAAGGAGTAGGCCGTGCCGTTCGTAGCCAATTCGGACGCCGATCGCGCGGCCATGCTCGCGCGCATCGGGGTCGGCTCGGTCGAGGAGCTCTTCGGCGACATTCCCGAGGCTCGGCGCTTTCCCAAGCTCGACCTGGGCGAACCTCTCTCGGAGCTCGAAGTTTCGCGGGAGATCGAGACTCTGGCGGCCAAGAACCTCGGCGCCTCCACCTGCGCCTGGTTCCTCGGCGCGGGAGCGTACAACCACTTCATCCCGGCCGTAGTGCCGGCCCTCGCGTCGCGCGGCGAGTTCCTGACCGCCTACACGCCCTACCAGCCCGAGGTGTCCCAGGGCACGCTCCAGGCGATCTTCGAGTACCAGAGCATGGCCGCGGGGCTCTTGGGCATGGAAGTCGTGAACGCGTCGCACTACGACGGGGCCACGGCCCTCGCCGAGGCGGTGCTCATGGCCTACAACAACGGAGGCGGCAGGCACCGCATCCTCCTGAGCGCCGATCTCCACCCCGAATACAAAGAAGTCATCCGGACCTATTTCGCGGCCTTCGATACGAAGATCGAGGAATACTCGGGCGCTCCGGCCCAGGCGAAGCTGGACGACACGACCTGCTGCCTGGTCGCCGCCTATCCGGACTTCACGGGCGAGATCCACGACCTCAAGGCCGCCGCGGACGCGGCCCACGCCGCCGGCGCCCTCTTCATAGTGCACGCCGATCCGATCATGTGCGCCATCCTGAAGAGCCCCGGCGAGCTGGGCGCCGACATTGTGACCGCCGAGGGGCAATCGCTCGGCAACGCGATGAACTTCGGCGGGCCCTTCCTCGGCATGATGGGCGTCACCGCCAAGCTCGTGCGCAAGCTGCCCGGGCGCATCGCCGGCGAGGCCCGCGACCACGAAGGCCGCCGCGGCTTCGTGCTCACGCTCACCGCGCGGGAGCAGCACATCCGCCGCGAGAAGGCGGTGTCGAACATCTGCTCCAACCAGGGCCTCGTGATGCTCCAGACCTGCATCTACCTCGCCGCGATGGGCAAGACCGGTCTCAGGACCGTCGCCGAGCTGTGCTGGAACAAGGCGCATTACGCGGCGTCGCGCATCGCGGCCCTTCCGGGCTTCAAGGTCGAGACCGGGAACTTCTTCAAGGAGTTCACCGTGCGCACGCCCGTCCCGGCGGGCCCCCTCGCCGAGAAGCTCTCGCGCCGCGGCGTGGTGCCGGGGCTTCCCCTGTCGCGCTACTATCCTTCGCGGGACCGCGAGCTCCTCGTGTGCGTCACCGAGATGAACACGAAGGCGCAGATCGACCTCCTCGTCGAGTCGCTCAAGGAGGCGGCGAAATGAACCTGAAACCCGAGCTCCTCGTGTACGAGCTGTCCTCTCCGGGCAGGATCGCCGTCTCGCTGCCCGAGTGCGACGTGCCCGCCGCGCCGATACCCGCCTCCCTCGCCCGCTCCGATCTTCCCCTGCCCGAGCTGGACGAGCTCACCGTGGTGCGGCACTTCACGCGCCTCTCCCAGAAGAACTACTCGATCGACACGCACTTCTACCCGCTGGGCTCCTGCACCATGAAGTACAACCCCAAGGTGAACGAGCAGACCGCCTCCCTTTCCGGGTGGCGGAACTCCCATCCCCTCGCGGACGAAGAGTTCGCGCAGGGCTCGGTCGAGCTGATCCATCGCCTGCAGGAGGCGTTGCGCGAAATCGGCGGCTTCGAGGCCGCTTCGCTGCAGCCCGCGGCCGGGGCGCACGGCGAGCTCGCCGGCGTCTTCATGATCCGCGCCTGGCACCAGTCGCGCGGCGACACCAAGCGCCGGAAGATGCTCATCCCCGACTCGGCCCACGGCACCAACCCGGCCTCCTGCACCATGGCCGGCCTCACGGCCGTGACCATTCCCTCGGACGCCGAGGGAGGCGTGGACCTGGCCGCCCTCCGCGCCGCGCTCGACGACACCGTCGCCGGCATCATGATCACGAACCCGAACACCCTCGGCCTCTTCGATCCCAACATCGAGGAGATCGCCCGGCTCGTGCACGAGGCCGGCGGCCTGGTGTACGGCGACGGGGCCAACATGAACGCCCTCACCGGCGTCTTCAAGCCGGGCGAGGCGGGCATCGACGTCATGCACTTCAACCTGCACAAGACCTTCTCCACCCCGCACGGCGGCGGCGGGCCCGGCGCGGGCATGGTGGGCGCGGGCTCCAGGCTCAAGGACTTCCTGCCCGGTCCCCTGGCCGTCCTCGAGGGCGGAAAGTACCGCATGAGCATGCCCTCCAAGAGCATCGGCAGGATGAAGTCCTTCTACGGCAACTTCGGGGTCCTCGTGCGCGCCTACACCTACGTGCGCATGCTGGGAGCGCGCGGGCTGCGGCGCCTGGCCGAGAACGCCGTCCTCAACGCCAATTACCTCAAGGTCCTGGTCGAGGGCACCTACCCGGTGAAGTACCCCCGGCGCTGCATGCACGAGTTCGTCGCGATGGGCGACATCGCCGAGGGCGTCCACACCCTCGACGTGGCCAAGCGCCTCATCGACTACGGCTTCCATCCGCCGACAATCTACTTCCCCCTCATCGTGAGCGAGGCCCTCATGATCGAGCCGACCGAGACCGAGGACAAGGATACCCTGGACGAGTTCGCCGAGGTTCTCCTGAAGATCGCCGAGGAGGCGAAGTCCCATCCCGATCTTCTCCATGCCGCCCCGACCACGACCCCGATAGGGCGCTTAGACGAGGTGGGCGCGGCGCGCAACCCGGTGCTGTGCTACAGAGGATAAAGGAGAGCGCCGCGCCCCGGCCGGGATGCTGGACGTACGGCAGGTCGCGAAGCGGCCACGTCCGACCCATTCCCTGCCGTCCCGCCCGCCCGCCGGCGGGCGGTGGTGGGCGCGGCGCGCAACCCGGTGCTGTGCTGCCGCGGCCGAGAGCCGAGCGAAGCGCCGGCGGAGACAGTCGCGCTCCGTTCGGCGCAGCCCGACGCCGAGCATGCGTTTTCCTTTTCGAGCGGCCGCCCGCGCCCCTCATGTCCCCGACGTCCCGGCCGGCCGTAAGGTCGTCGCCGGAGACAATGTCGACCTCATCGTCCAGAGCGCGAGCGCGGGCGCGGACGGTATCAGGCGCTGGTTCGACGGCCTGAAGGCCGGGGGCACGGTCGTCATGGGACTCGGCCCCCAGTTCTGGACCAAGCTCTACGGCTTCGTCTACGGCAAGTCCGGCATGGGCCGGCAGCTCGGCCTGCCCGAGCGGAGCTGAGGGGCGGAGTGAGGATACTCGAGCTGGTCCATTCCGACTCGCGCCTGGCTTTCAACAATCGCGACTTGTTCGAACGGCGCGGCGACGAGATCCACAGGCATCCGGCCCGGGCCGGCGGCGTTTTTCCCGACCCGTCCGCCTTCGACGCGCTCCTGGTCTACGGCGGCTCGATGAGCGCCTACGACGAGGCGCGCCATCCCTGGCTCCTCGCCGAGCTGCGGTATCTCGAAATCTGGCTGGCCGCGGAGAAACCCGTCCTGGGCATCTGTCTCGGGAGCCAGCTCCTCGGCCGCGCCCTCGGCGCCGCCGTGTACCGCAGCCCCGCCCCCGAGTTCGGCTTCAAGGAGATCAGGCTGACGGATGAGGGCGCCGCCGATCCGGTCTTGGGCGCTCTCGGCGGCGGGGGCGGGCGCTTCCTCGGGATCCAGTGGCACTCCGACGCCTGGGACCTCCCCTCGGGCGCGATCCGCCTCGCCGAGAGCCGCGCCTGGCCGAACCAGGCCTTCCGCTACGGCGACTCGGTCCTCGGCATCCAGTTTCACCTCGAGTTCACGAGCGAGCAGATCGGCGCCTTTATCCTGGAGGAAGGGGAGGCGCCGCCGCCCGACCCCGAGGGCGAGGATCCCGCTTCCTTCGCGGCGCCGGGACCGCGGTTCGCTGAGGTGAAGCGGAACATGGAGCTGCTGCTCGAAGGGATGCTCGGCTCACGGGGATAGACCTCCTGCGCC
>DATKVK010000064.1:0-4746 GCA_035530095.1 Rectinemataceae bacterium
GCGGCCTACCTGCGCGCCTCGCGGGCGCCGGGCTCGACCGGCGCGGCCCTGCTGGCCGGCCTCGAGTCGAGCCTGGCCAACGCGGCCTACCGCCTCGGCTGGGCGGCCTCGCGGCCCCAGGCGCGGCAGCTGGTCGGCCACGGCCACGTCATGGTGAACGACCGCCGGGTCGACGTGCCGACCTTCGCTCTCCGCGCCGGCGACCGCCTCGAGCTGCGCGCCCCCGGGGCCCTCGAGGAATCGGCCCGCGCCCGGCTCGGCTCCGCGCCGAAGCCGCCCTCCTGGCTCGAGCGGGAGGAGTCCGGCCTCTCCTGCCGCGTCCTCGCGTCGCCGAACGCGGACGAGGCCTCGATCCCCGGGAAGATACATCTGGTGGTCGAGTTCTACACGCGGTAGGCGATTCGGCATTCCTCAGGCGGCGGAGTGGCCCGACTCGTGGGCGCCGATGAGGCCGGCGGCGATGCTCGTGAAGACCTCGCCCTCGGCCACCCGGCCGGGGAACTCGGCCTCGAGCATGCGCGCGAAGGCGGGTATGCGCGAGGAGCCGCCGACACGCACGACCTTCCGTATGTCTTCCCTGCCCACGCCCGCGGCCGAGAGGGCCCGCCGCACGAGTTCGGCCGCCTCCCTGAGCCGCGGCTCGAGGAGGCGCTCGAAGTCGCCCAGGCCGAGGGCCTCCTCGAAGCGTACGTGGGGCGGCAGGTCGAAGGCTATCGTGGCCGAGCTCTCCGAGGAGAGGCGGATCTTCGCGGCGTCGATGAGGTCGAAGAGCTCGTACCAGCGGTTCCCGCCGAGGAAGTCCATGAGCCCCCGGAGCTTGCGCTTTTCCCTGGCCTCGAAGAGGAGGTCCTTGATCACGGCCTTGGTGTGCACGATGTCCGAGAGGGGCAGGGCGTAGAAGGAGGCGACCTGGTTCGTGATCCAGCCGGGGATCTCGAGCTCGCGCCCCGTCATGCTGCGGAAGGTCGAGCCGTAGCCGAAGTGCCGCGCCACGCGGCCCCGGGAGATGTCCTCGTTGATGCGATAGCCGCCGAGGTCCGCTCCGAGCGCCGCGAGGACGCGGAAGGCGCCGCCCCGGAGGTCGGCCACGGTCAGGTCCAGGGTTCCGCCGCCGAAGTCGAAGACGAGGACGAGCTCCCCGCCCCCCGCGCTCGCGATGTCGCTCATCGCGGCCACCGGCTCCATCACGAACCTCGTCTCGGCGAAGCCCGCGAGCCGCGCAGCCTCGCGGTAGCGCTCGAGGATCGCGGGCTCCGAAGCCGGATCACCGGAGAGCGACACGGGTCGCCCCAGCACGAGGAGGCCGGCGGCCTCGCCCGTAGCCTCCTCGGCCAGCTCGCGCACGCGCCGCAAGTAGAGGCCCACGAGCTGCTCGATGCTCCAGCGGCGCCCGAAGAGCTTGGTGCCGCTGAAGTAGCGGTCGCGGAGCGCGAACTTGAGTCCCTGGAAGAAGCGGAAATGCCCCGTCCGGCCCTCGCTCCCGCCGACCGAGCGGATCGCGGCCGCGTAGTCGGCGAGGGCCTCGTGGCCTATCGAGACCGCCCCGGAGTCCTCGAAGTACATGAGGGAGGGCACGACCCGGCCCTGGCCCGCCAGCTCGAGGATCCCGGCCCGGCCGTCCTCGCCCTGCACCGAGACGACCGTGTTCGAAGTGCCGAAATCTATGCCGTAGGTCACGATGCCCTCCCTCTCGCGAAGCCCTAGCTTATACACCAGGGCCGCGGGGCGGGAAAAGCGGGGAGCCTACCTTTCGGGACCGTGGCTGTCTATCCCGGAGGGCCGAAACCGCTCGCGCCGAGGCGAGGGCTCCGGCCGCGACCGTCGCCCCTTCCGCGGCTGGCCGGCTTGATCATTCTGTCAACTCCAGACGGATGCGCTTGATCTGGCTCTCTATGGTCATGAAGGCGGCCGCGACTTCGGGATCGAAGTGGGTTCCGCTGCCTTCCTGGATCATTCGGCAGGTGGACTTGTGGTCGAAGGCTTGTCGATAGCAGCGGTTCGAGGTCAGCGCATCGTAGAAATCGGCCACGGCGACGACCCGCGCCGAAAGAGGGATGTCCTGGGCCTTGAGGCCGTCGGGGTAGCCGCTTCCGTCCCACTTCTCATGGTGCGACCTCGCCACCTCGACGCCCATGCGAAGGAACTGGTTGTCGGGATATTGCCGCAGCACCGAGCTGAGGGTGGCGGCGCCCAAGGCGCAGTGCTTCTTCATCTCGGCGAATTCCCCTTCCGTGAGCTTCCCCGGTTTCAGCAAGATGGCATCGGGCGTGCCGACCTTGCCGATATCGTGGAGAGAGGCCGTCTGGAACAGCGTGTCGATGGTCATGTCGGTCAGTTTCGCCGCGTGCATTTTCATGTCCCGCATTCGCATGGCCAGGGCTCTGGCGTAGGTCCGGACTCGCTCGACGTGCTTGCCGGTGTCGTCATCGCGGGTCTCCGCGAGCTTGGCGAGGGCGAAGATGGTCGCCAGCTGGGACGCGGCGACTATTTTGACCTGATCGGCGATCCTTTGCTCCAATTGAACGTTGTGCGATACTAATTCCTCGTTAAGCCGCTTTAGTTGCAGATGCATCTTGATCCGCGCGAGCACCTCGAGCTCCTGGAAGGGCTTGGAGATGTAGTCGACGCCGCCGACGCGGAAGGCCTCCACCTTTTCCTCCGTCTCCTGGAGTCCGCTCAGGAAGATGATGGGAATGCCGCTCAGCCGCTCGTCCTTCTTGAACCATCGGCAAACCTCGATGCCCGACATCTCGGGCATCTGCACGTCCATGAGCACGAGATCGGGAGCCTCGGCCAGGGCGGCTTCGATCGCGAGCTTTCCGCTCGTGACGGGTCGTGGGATGAAGCCGCTCCGGCCGAGGATCGTGGCCAGGAGGCGCAGATTCTCGGGGACATCGTCCACGATGAGAATGCTCTCGTTTTTTCTATCTTCCATGGCTCTTTGACTCTCCTCGCGTCGTCAATCCAGAATATCCCTCATGCCTTGAAGATCGAACAAGTCGGCCATTCGCTGGAGCTCGGCTGCCAGCTCCGGATTCGCGCCGCGAATCGCCGCTAGCAGCCCGGTTATCTCGTCGTAGCGAGCGGCCACCACGGCCGTGCGGAGCCTAGCGAGGGTTCCAGGAGGCAGGGAGCGGAGCGCCTCCCGGTCGAGCGCGGGCTCCTCCCTCTCCTCCGGGACCTTCGCGGTCAGGCCCCGCGCTTCGGCAGGCTGGCTCGCCTCGCCGCCCAGGACCGCATTCACTTTTTCCAGCAAGGCCTCGGCGGTGAACGGCTTGCCGAGGAAGTTGGTGCCCACGTCGAGCACCCCGTGATGCACGATCGCGTTGTCGGTGTAGCCGGACATGTAGATGACCTCGGTTTCCGGCCGCGTTTTGAGGAGTTCCTGGGCGAGCAGTCGCCCGCCCATGCGCGGCATGACCACATCGGTCAGGAGGAGGCGTATCTCGCCGGCGTGCCGGGCGCTGGCCTTGAGAGCCTCCTCGCCGTTTGCGGCGCTCAGCACCGTGTAGCCGGCATCGTCCAGAGTCCGCTTGGTGACCTTCCGCAGCGCCTCTTCGTCCTCTACCACGAGGATGGTGCCCGACTTGATCGAGTTCGCGGGGGCGATCGCGGCTTCCTTCACCGCCGCCGTCCTGGCCGAAGCGTCCCGGGGAAGGTAGATCTTGAAGGTCGTCCCCTGGCCCAGCTCGCTGTAGACCCAGATGTCGCCGCCGCTCTGCTTGACGATGCCGTAGACCGTGGAAAGGCCCAGGCCCGTGCCCTTTCCCCGAGGCTTGGTGGTGAAGAAGGGCTCGAAGATCCTGGCCTTGGTCCCTTCGTCCATGCCCTGCCCCGAGTCCGAGATCGCGAGCATGACGTAGGGGCCGGGCTCCACGGCCTCGTGATGCGCGGCGTATGCATCGTCGAGATCGATATTGCAGGTCTCGATCGTCAGCTTGCCGCCCTCCGGCATGGCGTCGCGGGCGTTGACCACGAGATTCATGAGCACCTGTTCGATCTGCCCCGGGTCGGCCATCACCAGACCGAGGTCGGGCGCGAGCGCTTGGACCAGATCTATGTCCTCGCCGAGGATTCGCCTGAGCATTTTCTCTATCCCCGCGGCGATCTGGTTCAGGTCGAGCGGAAGCGGCTGCAGCACTTGCTTGCGGCTGAAGGCGAGCAGCTGGCGCGTGAGCGCCGCCGCGCGCTCGGCGGCTTTCTTCACTTCCAGAAGATCGTCTCTCGTGGGATCGCCCTCGCTCAGGGCCTTCAGCGCGAAGCCCGTATAGCTGAGGATCACGGAGAGGAGGTTGTTGAAGTCGTGGGCGACCCCTCCGGCGAGACTGCCGATGGCCTCCAGTTTCTGGGCTCCGCGGAGCTGGGCCTCGAGGTCGATCCGCACCTGCTCCGCCTGCTTGGCCGCGGTGATATCCCTGAAGTACCACACGCGGCCGAAGTTATTCCGCTCCGCGTCGAGCAGGGGCGCCGAGTAGCGATCGATGACGTTGCCGTTTTTCAGGACCATCTCGTCCCGGCTGGTTTCGTGGGCCCTGGCGTCGATTTCGCCGACCCTTGTCAGGAATTCTTCGACATTCGGCACCTGAGCGAGCACGGATTGCCAGAACCGCTCGTCGGATTTCGGGTCTATGGCCTCGCGGGGAATGTCGAACAGGTCGATGAACTGCCGGTTGTACGAAATGACCCTGTTGTCCTTGACCACGAGTATGCCGTCGATGCTGGTCTCCTGCTGGGTCGAGAGGATCA
>DATKVK010000065.1:0-100149 GCA_035530095.1 Rectinemataceae bacterium
TTCTACAACGGCTTCGGCCTCGTGCCGGCGGCCATCGTGGTCACCTTCATGATCCTGCCCACCATCGCGACCATCTCCTACGACGCCATGCAGGCGGTGCCCCGCGATCTCCGCGAGGGCAGCTACGCGCTGGGCTCCACGAGATGGCAGACGATATCGCACATCGTGGTCCCCGCGGCCAGGCCCGGCATCATGACGGGAGTGATCCTGGGCATAGCGCGGGCCCTCGGCGAGACCGTCGCCGTCGCCTTCGTGATCGGCAATTCCCAGCATCTGCCCTTCGGCATCACCCACTACTTCCCCTACCTCTACATCGGTCCCACCAGCGTCCTGACCACCCAGCTTCTGTTCAACTTCAAGGAGGCGACCCAGGGCTCGGCCCTCTACAACGCCCTGTGGACGATTTCCTTCGTGCTCCTGGTGATCTCGGGAGTGCTCGTGGGCATCAGCCGATCCTTCGCCTCCAAGAGGATATACACGTGAGCACGATCCACGAACCGGAAGCCGCGAGGCGCCACGAGCGCGAGAAGAGGCGCGATAGGCGAAACACGGCGCTCCTGTGGGGCGTGGCCGTCTTCGTCGTGCTCGTCCTCCTCTATATCATCGTCTACACCTTCGCGCGCGGCGCCGGGAACGTCACCTGGAAATTCCTCACGGGCACCGACTTCGAGACGGGCATCGCGCCCCAGCTCTTCAACACCTTCTACATGCTCGTGCTCTCGATGATTCCCATGCTCGTCGTCGGCATAGGGGCCGCGATCTACACGGTCGAGTACGCCCGCCAGGGCTTTCTGCTCAGGCTCCTGCGCTTCGCGACCGAGACCCTCACCAGCGTGCCCTCCATCGTCATAGGGCTGCTCGGCTTCCTGCTCTTCGTCACGGACTTCGGCCGGGGCCCGCGCTGGGAGTTTTCGCGCCTCGCAGGAGCCCTCACCCTCGCCATCCTGAACCTCCCCTGGATGATGCGCACCGCCGAGGACGCGCTGCGCGCCGTGCCCGCGTCCCTGCGCGAGGCCAGCTACGCGCTCGGCGCCACCAAGTTCCAGACGGTGATGCGGACCGTCCTGCCCGCCTCCATACCGGGCCTCGTGACGGGAGCGCTCATCGTGTCGGGACGCGTCATCGGCGAGACGGCCGCGCTCATCTACACCTCGGGCGTGGCTGGCTCCTCGAGCGGCTGGCTCAACTTCAAGCTCACGCAGGTCCCGGGCGACACGCTCGCCGTGCACATCTACACGCTCTTCGCGGACAACCCCACGCCGGCCGCCCAGAAGGCCCAGACCGCCTCGGCGGTCGTCCTCATCGTCCTGACCCTTTCGGTCAATCTCCTCGGACGCTACTTCGAGCGCAGACTCAAGCGCCGCTTCGGCGGGGAATAAGGAGCCGAGCAATGAACGAGACATCGCCCAAGTTCGACATACGGGACCTCGACCTCTGGTACGGCCGGACGCAGGCCCTCAAGAAGGTATCCCTGGCCGTCGAGCCCAACTCCATCACCGCGCTCATAGGCCCTTCGGGCTGCGGCAAGTCGACCTTCCTGCGCGTGCTCGACAGGATGAACGATCTCATAGAGGGGGTGCGGGTCGAGGGCAGCGTCCTCTACGACGGCGAGGACATCCTGAACGGCTGCGACGTGATCGAGCTGCGCAAGCGGGTGGGCATGGTGTTCCAGAAGCCCAACCCCTTCCCCATGAGCGTCTACGACAACGTCGCCTACGGCCCGCGGGTGCACGGCCTGGCCGCCGAGTCGGGCGGGGCCAAGGCCCGCCGCGCCCTCGACGAGCTCGTGGAGAAGAGCCTCGTCGACGCCGCCCTCTTCGACGAGGTGAAGGACCGGCTGCGCAAGTCCGCCCTCGGGCTTTCCGGCGGCCAGCAGCAGCGCCTGTGCATAGCCCGTGTGCTCGCGGTCGAGCCGGACGTCCTTCTCATGGACGAGCCCACGAGCGCGCTCGACCCCATCTCGACCGCCAAGATAGAGGCCCTGCTCGACGAACTCAAGAAACGCTATACTATCGTCATCGTGACGCACAACATGCAGCAGGCCGGCCGCGTGTCCGACAGCACCGGCTTCTTCCTGACGGGCGAACTCGTCGAGTACGGCTCCACCAAGGACATCTTCTTCAATCCCAGGGATCAGCGCACGGAAAACTACATCTCGGGCCGCTTCGGCTGAGACAGGACGAGGAGAAAGAATATGCCCGAAAGAACGCACTTCGAGAACGAGCTGGCCCGGCTCGGCCACGACATCCTCGTCATGGCCACCCGCGTCGAGGAAGCCATCGGCAAAGCCTTGCAGGCCCTGCGCACCCGGGACGTCGAACTGGCCAAGCTCGTCAAGGCGGAGGACGAGGCCATCGACAGGCTCCGCGACGAGATCGACGACCAGGTCGCCGTCATCATCGCCACCCAGCAGCCGGTGGCCAAGGACCTGCGCGAGCTGGTCACCGTCTTCAAGGTGACCGACAATCTCGAGCGCGCGGCCGATTACGCCGTCCATCTCGCCAAGGCGGTGAAGCGCTTCGCCGCCGAGCCGCCCTTCCGCCAGCTCGAGCGGATCGAGCGCATGGCCGAGCTCGGCGCGACCATGGTGCGCGGCGCGGTGAACGCCTACCTCGAGCGGGACCTCGCCGAGGCGCGCCGCGTCGCGGCCCTGGACGCCGAGGTCGACGGCGAGCACAAGGCGCTGCAGCGCGAGGCCCTCGAACTCATGCGCGAGCGGCCCGAGCAGGTCGAGCACGCCGCGAGGATCCTCACCACCTCGGGCTTCCTCGAGCGGCTCGGCGACCACATGACCACCGTCTGCGAGCTGACCATCTTCGTCGTCGAAGGCCGGCACGTGGAACTCGACGACTAGATCGGAAGGCGCCATGGCCAAAGCTACCGTTCTCGTCGTCGAAGACGATCCGGACATACGGGAACTCCTCGGACTCGCCCTCGGCAAGGAGGGCTGGACCATGGTGGCCGCGGCCGACGCCGAAGAGGGCCTAACCCGCCTCGCGGCGGCGAATCCCGACGTCGTGGTCCTCGACATCATGCTGCCGGGCATGGATGGGCTCGATTTCCTGCGCAAGGTGAAGGCCGATCCGGCCTTGAAGCGCCTGCCCGTCATCATGACCACGGCCAAGGGCGAGGACACCGACGTCGTCGCCGGGCTCGAGCTCGGCGCCGAGGACTACGTGGTCAAGCCCTACAGCCCCAAGGTCCTCGTCGCGCGCATCAGGGCGGCCCTGCGCAGGACGCTCGACCTGGCCGATCATCCCTTCCGCAGCGAGACCGCCGTCGTCAGAGGCCGCCTGCGCCTCGACTCAGGCAGGCACGAGGTCTTCGTCGACGATCGAAGAGTCGAGCTCTCGGCCACCGAGTTCGCCATCCTCGAGTTCCTCCTGCGCAATCCCGGCTGGGTCTTCTCGCGGAGCCAGATCATCGACGCCGTCAAGGGCCGGGACTATCCCGTCACCGACCGGGCCGTCGACGTGCAGATCCTCTCGCTCAGGCGCAAGCTGGGCGAGGGCGAAGAGTTCATCGAGACGGTCAGGGGCGTGGGCTATCGCCTCAAGGGCTAGGGCGCCGATGGCGGCGTTTCCGCTCCGGCGCCTGTCCGCGCTTCTGGCGGCGGCCGCCGCGCCGCTGCGCGCCCGCCTGCCCCGCGCCCGGCTAGTCCGACTCGAGGCCGAGGTGAAAAGCCTGCGGGACGAGGTCCGCGCGCGCGCGCGCGACGCGCGAGAGGCCAGGTCGCGGACCCACGAGCTCGAAGCGATTCTCGACGCGATGGCCGAAACAGTCGTGGTTCTGGACACGCGATCGCGCATACGGCTGGCGAACCCTTCGGCCAGGCGACTCTTCGGTCCGGAAGCGGCCGGCTCCGGGCAGCGGCTCGAAGGCCGCGACTTTCTCGAAGCCACGCGCTCGACCGAGCTCCAGGCCGTCGTCGAGGCATGCATGGAGACGCGCGCCGAAAATCGCAGCGAGCTGGCCCTGTACCGCGGCCGCGAGCATTGGTTCCAGGCCCTCGCGGCGCCGCTCTTCCGACCTGCGGCCGGGGCGGGCACCGACTACCCCTCCATTTCCGCTCCTGAGGCTATCCCGCCGGCCGAGGAAAGCGAGACTCCCGGGGCGGGCGCGAGGGGACTCGCCGGCGTCGTCCTCGTGCTCAACGACATCACCGAGCTCCGGCGCCTCGAGCGCGTGCGCCGCGACTTCGTAGCCAACGTGTCGCACGAGCTGCGCACGCCCATCCAGCTCATCAAGGGCTTCGCCGAGGCTCTCCGCGAAGAGGAATCCGCGGCCCTCCCCGGCGCTCCGGCCCGGGAGGCTGCCGCAGGAGGGACAGCGCCTGAGGCTGCCGCCGGCGGACGGGACCGCTTCCTCGGGATCATCGAGCGCAACGCGGACAGGATGGAGAGCCTCATCCAGGACCTCCTCATCCTCGCGCGGCTCGAACAGGAAGGCTCGGCCTGGCTCGCCCTCGGGGACACCGACATCCGCGCCGTGCTCTCCGAGGCCTGCGAGGCCGTGGCGTCCAAGGCCGCGGCCAAGTCAGTGGCCTTGGACATTCGCTGCGCGGAGGGGCTGCACGCCCTGGTCAACGCCGGACTCCTCGAGCAGGCCGTCCTCAATCTCGTCGACAATGCCGTGAAGTACTCGCCGCCGGGTTCCCGCGTCGGAATCCGGGCGGCGGTCGAAGGTGCGGCGGCCGAAGGCGCGATCGCCGAGGCCCGCCTGGTGCTGAGCGTGCGGGACGAGGGGCCCGGCATACCGGCCAAGGACCTGCCGCGGCTCTTCGAGCGCTTCTACCGCGTCGACAAGGCCCGATCCCGCGAACTCGGCGGCACGGGGCTCGGGCTGGCCATCGTGCGGCACATAGCCCTGGCCCACGGCGGCACGGCCTCGGTCGAAAGCTGGGAGGGCGAAGGATCGCTGTTCACGATCAGGATTCCGTTCACGGCGGCGTCTGGAACAGCCTGACCCAGGCCGCAGTTCCCGACTCGTCGAGCGACACGAGAAGATCCAGGTTGGGCCCGAGGAAGAAGCTCGTGCCCGGCGGCAGGAAGGCGCTCCACTCGCCGCCCGCCGGAACCGGGGCGGCCGCGAAGGGGCTCTCCGGAGCCCAGGGGCCGGGCCCCGGCAGGACGACGGGGAAGCGGGCCGGTTCCCTGAAATAGTCGGAACGGAAGCTGCCAGCCGCCAGGCGTCGGGCGGCCTCGACGGCAGGCAGGATCCAGGGGTCCGAGACGCGCAGGCGGGCTTCCTCGCCCAGCCGGCCGAGATCGAAAGCCTGAGGGTCGAGGTCGGCCCGCTCGAGCGCGCGGGCTACGCTCGCCTCGTAGCCGCCCATCCAATCCAGTTCGAGCCGATCGGTCCCCGAGGGCAGGCCGAACAGGGGCCCCGACAGACCGAGAGGATACAGGGCGCCGGCGGTACGCAGCGTCCGCTCTCCGACCAGGGGCTCGGCGAGGATGGCCTGGAAGCGGCCGCGCTGGACCTCGATCTCGCGCTCCGAGCCGGGCTCCGCGACCGCGCTCTCCCAGCGGCCCGAGGCTCCCCGCCAGATGATGCGGAAGCGCAAGCCCGGGAGGGCCGCCCAGGAGCCGGGCGCGGGCGGCAGGGCGAGGATCAGGCGATGCAGCCCCGGGCCTCCGAATGGGGAGGCGAGATCGCAGCCGGCCGACACGATCGAGGCGGCGAGGAGGGGCAGGAGCCGGGCCCGGCGCGTCCGCGGCCCCGGATTGGCGATGGCGCTCATCGCGATACCTACGCGCCGCTTCGGCTCCGGCGCTTCAGCGCCTCGGGCCGGAACCGCGCAGCGCGAGCTTGAGCCTCCCGCGCAACTCCGAAAGGACGGCCCCGTACTCCGGGCTTTTCCAGTCCGCGTAGGTCCAGGGCAGGCTCCGAAAGCCTCCGTTCGCATACATGAGGGTGAGCTCGGCGTAGATGCCCTCCGAGAGCGCGATGCGGTGCGATCGCCCCTTGGTGGTCGCGAGGACGAAGCCGCCGAGCGAGAGGAGCCCTGGATCGAGGTTGAAGCGGCGCCTCGATCCGACCGCGAAGCGCTCTTCGAGCTCGTTGGTCCACGTTTTGATGGAAGCCAGGGTCGAGGGATCCACGAGGAGGGGGAAGGACAGGAAGGAGCGGAGGATCGAAGGGCCCAGTTCGTCGGCGTAGTAGTTGGTCCAGGAAAAGCTCAGGCCGCTCGAAAAATAGTCAGGAGGGCCGAAACGTTTCTCAAGGGCCGGCAGGAGGGGGCCGAAGGGGGCCAAAACCTCGCTATCGCCCGCCTGAGAGAGGATAGCCACGACGAGCCGCGCGCCCGGAAAGGGCCTGGGGGAAGCCATATGCCGATCTTGCCTTACTCGCCCATTTAAATCATACTCAGTCTACTTATGGAAGACTCGCAAACCTACGCGAAGCTCCTGGAGGATCGGCTCGAAGCGCGGCGCGAGAGGCTCGACCGCTCGGATCTGCCGCGCCTCAAGGAGAGCTTCAAGCTCTTCCAGTCAGCGTTCCAGGGCATCCAACAGGTCCTCTACAAGAAGGGCGTCATCCATGACGACCCGTACAAGTACGACCTCAAGATATCCGAAGTCACGACTCCGCCCGAAGGCCCCTTCACCGAGTCCGAGAAGATCGACCAGATCAGCATGCGGGTCTCCCAGCTCGACTCCTATCTGGATTTTCTCAACAACTACTATCAATTCAGCACCGAATTCCTCACCATGGGGCGCATCAAGCGCCTCTTGGGCCTCACGCGGTACTTCAATTTCACCCAATTCTCCGAAACGAGCACGAGTCAGAACACGAGAGCCTTCGCCGAACTGGCCGGCATGGTCAAGAAGGGCAGCGATCAGCTCTCCTCGGGTCTCATAGCCGAGAGCCTCGGCCAGCTGGACCGCAGCACGCGGGACATCCTGGCGATGCTCAAGGAATTGACCTCCTACCATCGGGAACGCTACAAGCTCGAGATCCGCCAGCTCGTCATGCCGGGCCTCGAGCTCGACCAAGCCTTCGTCATCACGCACCGCGAGGACGCGCTGCGCCAGGTCAAGCGCAAGTTCGTGGAAGTGGCGGGCGAACGGCCCTTCTACGCCGAGCTCGTGGAGGAAATTCTCCTCGAAGACTACAGCTCGGACGGCCAGAACCTGCGCGACGCCGTGCTCAAGCGTTTCGAGAAGGTCGAAGAGAAGAAGGTCGAGCGCAACCTGGAAAAATCCTACAAGTCGATGATCCTGGACGGAGCGCGTCTCCTGTCCAGCTCGGGCTACCCGCTAGAGGGCGCCCTGGCGAAGCTCTCGGAAAACTCCGCCCTCATGGAGTCGCGCAACCAGAGTCTGGGCGCCAAGCTCAGACGCATGATCAAGAGAATGTTTTCGCCGGAGAGCAAGGGAATATTCTACGAAATAGAGTACATCGATCCCGTGACCTCCCAGCGTCGCTCGGAGAACCTCGATTTCGGCTTTTTCGTCGAGGAGACGGGCAAGCGCGCCCGGCTTCTGTCTTCGCTCATCCAGCGCTCCGGGCCTACCTTCAAGCGCATGGAGAGCATGCCCGAGGATCAAGCCTATAAATTTCTCGAGCGGAACGTGGAAGAGCTTCAGAAAACCCTGCGCACCCTCGCAGCTCTGGATGAATTCTTCAAGGCGGAGGCCCTCCCCGAAGACAAGGGCAGAATACGGAGCGTCAAGCCCGAACTCACCACCATCAAGGGGGCCGTGATCAAGGCCAACCAGAAGAAGCACGAGTATGTCGCGCAATGCGAAGAGCGGGAGCAGATGCGCCGGCTGGGCATTCGCGACCTCACCCAGTGACGAAGAGACGTACATGTCGCCAAAAGCACGGTCGCGCGCGACCTTACCCAGTGACGAAGAGACGTACATGTCGCCAAAAGCACGGTCGCGCGCGACCTTACCCAGTAACGAAGAGATGTACATGTCGCCAAAAGCACGGTCGCGCGCGACCTTACCCAGTGACGAAGAGACGTACATGTCGCCCAAAGCACGGTCGCGCGCGACCCGACGCAATGACAAGGAGACAGTGATGAGCATTCGTGGATACAGATTATGGGCCGCCCTGGCCGCGATTCTCGCCCTCGGCTCGGCCTTGGCTGCGGCAGGCCAGAGCGATTCACCCAAGCCCGGCGAACTCGTGGTAGCCTTCAACAAACTCGAGCTCCAGCTCGATCCGCACCACTCGATCTACTCGGCCGAGGCGCAGATCTTCACGGCCACCTACGAGGGCCTCTTCTCCTACAATCCCAGCAGCCTCGAGCCGGTCAACGCGGCCTGCAAGAGCTACACGGTTTCGCCCGACGGCAAGGTCTACACCTTCACGATCCGCGACGACGCCGAATGGTCCGACGGCAGTCCCCTGCTGGCCAGCGACTTCCGCAACGCCTGGCTCAGGGCCATCACCCCCTCGCAGAAGGCCGACTACGCGTCCTTCTTCGACATCATCGCGGGAGCCAAGGCTTTCCGGAACGGCGACGACAGCAACCCCAAATCCGTGGGCATCTCCGTGCTCTCCGACAAAGTGCTGCAGGTCACCCTCGTCTCGAAGGCCGACTATTTCACGCGCCTGCTCTGCCATCATTCCTTCGCGCCCATCCATCCTTCGATGCTGGCCGTCAAGGACTGGAACTCCGCCTTTCCCTTCCCCGTGGACGGCGCCTACCGCTTCGAAAGCAAGTCGGACAAGGAACTCATCCTCGTCAAGAACGAGCACTACTGGGACGCCGCTTCGGTGGCCATCCCCAAGATCCGGATCATCTTCAGCGACAACGACGCCGAGGCCACCCGCCGATTCGACGGAGGCGAGATCGACTGGCTCGCCGGCCCGATGGACCTGAACGCGCTCGTGGACCGCGCCGCCATCCAGGCCAATCCCATGTTCGGCACGCACTACTGGTTCTTCAACTGCGCCGTGAAGCCCTGGAACAACCCGGATCTCAGATTGGCCCTGGCCCTCCTCCTGCCCTGGAAGGAGATCCGCTCGCGGGACAGCTACATGAACCCGGCAGACACGCTGGTGCTCCCCTTCCAAGGCTACCAGGCCGCCAAAGGCATCGAGGACATCGACGAAGCCCAGGCGAAGAGCCTGCTCGAAAAGGCCGGTTACCCCAACGGCAAGGGCCTGCCGCCGATCGTGCTGCTCACGCCCGAGGGCGAGGACGGCGGGCGCGTGGCGGGGCTCATGAAGGCCGCCTGGGAGAAGCTCCCCGGCGTCAAGGTCGAGGTGAAGACCGTTCCCGCAGCCGGATATTTCGCCGCCCTGCACGAAGAAGCGGGCAAGGGCGGCTATACGCTCGGATCGACCACCTGGATCGGCGACTTCGCCGACCCCATAGCCTTCCTGCAGATGTGGACGAGCGACTCGAACCTGAACGACGCGCACCTCTCCGATCCGAAGTACGACAAGCTCCTTTCCGAGGCGGCTTCCAAGACGGGCGACGACCGGCTCGCCGCCCTCGCCGCGGCGGAGACGTACCTGCTTCACGGAGCGGCCGTCCTGCCGATCTACCACAGCATAGCCGTCAACGTCCTCGATATGGACTATATCCAGGGCTGGTACGCGAATCCGCTCGACATCCATCCCTTCAAGACCATGTCCTTCGGCGTCAGAAAGGCGCGCCCCAATGTCGTGCTGGCCCCCCAGGCTGCGGTCGCGATCGCGGCCGCCAGCGCCCGGTAGCGCCTAGCAGGATACGGCATCGTGTCGAGCGCTGAGAGCCGGATCGACGAGGAGGGAGCCGGCGGCGCCGCGGTGTCCGGCACCGCCAACTTCCTCCGCAACCTGGGCTTCCCCCTGGTGCGGGTCCACCATCCCTTCAATCACTTCGACTTCGCGCGGCCCGGGCGCCTCATCCTCGTCATAGGGCCCATGGGCTCGGGCAAGACCGAGTTCTCGGCGCGCATGTGGCGGGACAGTCTCGTGGCCCGCCGCAAGAGCGCCTCGGTGCGAGGCGCCACCAGCACCGACGGAGCCGATCGGCGCGAGATCTTCGTCGTGCGCTCGAGCCTCGACTCGCTGCGATTTCCCGACTACCCCGAGGACGCGCTGGCCTACCGCGGGGGCTACGAGCGCTGCGGCGACCGCATCGGCCAGGCCCGGGACTCCTTCGGCCTCGAGAACCTCCTCGCGGAAAACCACGGTGTAGGCACCTGGATCGTCGACGAGGCCGCCTTCTTCGACGAGCGCCTGGCCTATCTCATGAAGGACGAGTCGGAGCGGCGCGGCCTCGTGTTCGTCTGCCCCACCCTCGTCCTCAACTTCCGCAGGGAGATCTTCAACCAGACCGCGCGCCTGCTGCTGGAAAACGCCACGGACGTCTTTCCGCTCACGGCCTACTGCGAGCACGACGACTGCCTGGCCGACTCCCTGTACACCTATCGCTACTATCTGGTCGACGGCGTCGAGTGTCCCGCCCTCTATTTCGATCCCCTCATCATCATCGGCGGGGATCGGATGAAGGAGGACGGGAAGGAACCCAACTACTGCACCCGCTGCGACGAGCACCACTACCTGCCCGGCAAGGAATACACCTACTTCACCCTGAAGCCCCTGGGCGAGGCGGCCGCCCGCGGCGACGGACGGCCCTTGCTCGCCGAGCTCGGCGCCCTCGCCGGCGGCGGCGAGTCGAGGCTCGCGGCGAGCCTGCGCTCGCGCCATCTCGACTGCGCGCGCCCCCGCCCCGAGATGATGGCATCGCTCAACGTGCCCTGCATCGCCGAGCGCGCCCTGGTGTTTCTCTACGCCGAAGCCAACCTCCTGTCGGCCGAGCAGATGCGCTCGATCGCCGGAGATCTCGGGCTCGACCGCGGCTACCTCGCGCGCGCCCTCGCCGACAACCGTCGCCCCCTGGAACTCTAGCGCTGTCCATTTAGGCCGGGCGGCGCGCCGCTTCCCGGCCTCCTCGTCGAGGAGCTCGCCTCGGCTCTCCGAGCCCGCGGTCAGCCTTCGAGCTCGGCCCGCGCGGCGGCCACGAAGGCCTCGAGCGCGCCGGCGTCGGGAAAGCTCGCCCGGAACGAGGAGGGGCCCCCGCCGCCTTTGCCTCCCGCCGCCTGAGCCAGGCCCTTCAGGCGCTCGCCGAGCCTATCGGGCCCGGGCGCGGCCGCGACCGCCGTGAGCTCCGGCAGCGAGACCGCCAGCGTCACCGCGCCGCGCTCGGCGTAGGCGCGCGCCGACTCGAAGGCGGACTGGGCGTCGCGGTCCGCGAAGCGCAGCAGCGCGGGCGAGGCGAGTCCTCCGGGGGCCGACGCGGCGAGAGCGGCCTCCAGGGCCGCCCGCTCCCGGCCCAGGGCGGCGAGCGAGGCTTCGAGAGCCTTGAGGCGCTCGACGCTCCCGCGCGCCTTCCCCTCCAGCTCGCCGATCGAAGAGGAGAAGGCCCGGGCGGAGGCCCGCGCGATGCGCGATACCGAGGCGTAGTCGGCCAGGGCGCGGCGGCCCGCCACGAAGGAGACGCGGCTCATGCCCTTGTACTTCTCGACGCCGAGCAGCTTCACGAGGCGCAGCTCGCGGGTCGAGGCGACGTGCGTGCCGCAGCAGGGCGAGTAGTCGATGCCGTCTATCTCGACGATCCGGAGCAGCTCCTCGCCCTGGGGCGGCCGCTTGCGCAGGGGGAAGGCGGCGAGGTCCTCGGGCGGGCAGAGGTGGGTCACGACGGGATAGTCCTCGGCGACGACCACGTCGATCTCGGCCTCGGCCTCGGCGAGATCCTCTTCGGTCAGCGGGCGGCCTTCGACGTCTATGGTCGAGCGCTCGGCGCCGAGGTGGAACGAGACCGTCGGGGCGTCGAAGAGGCGCAGGAGCACCGCCGACAGAAGATGCTGGGCCGAGTGCTGAGTCGTATGGTCTTCGCGCCGCGCCCAATCCAGGACGAGGGGGAGGCTCCGCCCCGTCTCGGCTTCGACCGCTCCGGCCAGGCGATGCAGGACCCTCCCCCCCTCCTCGACGACCGATTCGATCGGAACTCCGCCGATCGTACCGAGATCGCAGGGCTGGCCTCCCCCTTCGGGATAGAAAATCGTTCGGTCGAGCACGAGGAGGGGAGCCGCGGGAGCGCCGAGAACTTCGAGCACGGCGGCCCCGGTCTCCCGGAGCCGAGGCTGGGTGTAGTACAACCGCATGGTATCGGACATGACAGCATTGTAGGGCGGGGAACGAGGCGCGGCAACCGGACAAACCGCAGGCCGCCGCGCTCCCTGCCTGAAACGCCGCGTTCCGCCGCACCGTCGTCCCGACCGGCGCCCTCCGCCCGCTCTCCGCCAGGCGCGGACTCCCGCGTTCCGCGGCAGGCGGCGGTTATTTCTCCGGCCGCCCGAAGCGGAGGCCGCTGTACCAAGGGGCCGGGGAAAAGCTACCATCGGCCCATGCTCAAGGTCTTCGAAAGCGTGCTCTCCGTCCTCCTCATGATCGGCCTCGGTTTCCTGCTCGCCAAGCGAGGCCGTTTCGGCTCCGAAGCGGCCTCGATCATCTCCCGCCTCGTCGTCCTCGTGGGACTGCCGGCCTACATGGTCTCGAATCTCATGGGCGGCTACGACCGCGCCAAGATCCTCGCCATGCTGCCCGGCCTTCCGATCCCGCTGGCGGTGATGGCGGCAAGTTATGCGCTCGCGAGGTTCGCGGCCCGGGCGATCCGCGTCGTCGAGGGCCGGCGCGGGACCTTCGCCTCGATGTTCGCGCTTTCGAACACGATCTTCATCGGGCTTCCGGTCAATCTCATCCTCTTCGGCGAGAAGAGCCTGCCCTATGTCCTGCTGTACTACGTGGTGAACACGAGCTTCTTCTGGACGGTCGGGGTCTACGGCATCGCGCGCGACGGAGCCCTGCGCACCGGAGGCCCGGCTCCGAAGATCGTGTCGCTCGACAGCCTGAGGCGCGTCTTCTCCCCTCCCCTCATCGCCTTCCTCGCCTCGGCCGCCCTCATCATGGCAGGTCTGCGGCTGCCGGTCTTCTTTCTCGACCTGGCGCGCTCGGTGGGGAACATGACCACGCCCCTCTCGATGATCTTCATAGGCATCACGATCGCGGCCGTAGACTGGAAGCTCGTGAGGCCCCACCTCGACGTCGTCCTCGTCGTCCTAGGCCGCTTCGTGGCGACGCCGCTGCTGCTGGCCTTCGCCGTGCATTGGACAGAGCTCCCCCTGCTCATGAAGCGCGTCTTCCTCATCGAAGCCTCGATGCCGTCCATGACGCAGGCGCCCATCCTGGCCAAGGCCTACGGCGCCGACGCCGAATACGCGGGCCTCATAACCTCGCTCACGACCGTCGCGAGCATGGCCACGATTCCCCTCTACATGGCGCTGATCGGACGCATCGTATGAGCAGGACACTCGGGATTCGGCGGCGCTCGGCGGCGCTCAGCGAATGTCGAAATAGTAGCGCTGGATGTAGGAAACCCGCTCGTCGGCCTTGTCCCAGTAGGGGCTCTCGGGATACGCGTCGACGACCTTCTTGTAGTACGAATAGGCCCGTCTGATGTCCTTGAGCGGGCCGTTCTGCTCCAGGGCCAGGCCGTAGAGGTAGTACGCTTCGTCCGTTCCCGCCGGATACTTGGCGAGGAAGCGGTCGAGGATCGCGAGGGCGCTTTGCGTGCGCCCCGCGCCGAGTTCGTTCTTGGCGGCGAGCAGCATTCCCTCGGGCGAGTCGGGCGGGGGCAGCGCGACGACGGTGGCCGTGGTCCCGGGCGTGGCCGTTCCGGGCGCCGACGCTCCAGGCGCCGACGCTCCGAGTGAGGCCGTTCCGGGCGCCGACGTTCCGAGTGAGGCCGCTCCAGGCGCCGACGCCAAGCCTGGCGCGGAAATTGCGGCGGCCCCGCCCGCAGCGGCGCTCTGCCCGCTTCCCGTAGCGGCCGCGCCGGCCGGCCCAGGCGCGGTGGGAGCCAAGGTGTAAGGCGCCGGGCTAGGTCCGCCGGAGGCCGAGCCGGCGGGGGCCTGGCCCGCGGAGGCGGCGATCGCGGAGCCCGGGGCCGTTGCCGGCGGCACGACGACGGCCGGCTTGTCCCGGACATCCACGCCGACGAGTTCGAGCGAAGTCAGCCCGCGCAGGAGGTCCTGGCGCTGGAAGCGAAGCACGTACTGCCCGCTCTTGGCGGCGTCCATGACGAACACGACGCCGGGACCTTCGAATCGGCGGGTCTCGTAGGTCACACCGTCCTTCTCGTCCTTCTCGCCGAGGTAGGTCCAGCCGCTCCCGTCGAAGGGAATCTCGATCCGCTCGCCGACGAAAGCGCTCACGTTGCGCGAAACAGCGGGCGGGCTCTCGGCCGCGGGCAGGACGTATTCCTGCGTCGAGGGCGGGGCGAGGGGGAGGACCGGCCGGACGACGGCATCGGCGACAGGCGAGGAGGGGCGCGCGGGAGGCTTCTTCCTCTCCGCAGCCGAGGCCGGCTTTACGGCCGCGGCGCGCGGCTCGGGCTTCGCGGGCGATGGCGCGGCGGCGGCAGGCCGCTCGGACGGAGGCGAGGGCAAGGTGGCCGGCCGCTCGGGCGAGGAGGGCGGGGCCTTGGCGGCCGGCGCCTCGGCTATGCGCGCAGGCTCGGCCGGCCGCGCAGCTCCCTGCGCGGTGCCGGGAGCCTCGGCGGCCGCGCTCCCGCCGAGAGCGGCGGCGAGGCGCGCCGGCAGGGCGGGTTCGTCGAGCGAAGCCACGATGAGCGAGGTGGGGATGGGAAAGCGTATCGGGAAAGAAAGCTCCGGCGTCGCGGAAACCGCTCCGCCGAGCGAGGCGGCGCCGGGCGCGCCGACCGCGGCCGCCGGGGCAGTGGCGGCGGTCGGGGCAGTGGCGGCGGTCGGGGCAGCGGCGGGCGGCGCCGTGGCAGGAGTCGTCGCGGCGGCGGTCGGGGCAGCGGAAGCCTGGGCCGCCGGGGCCGCGGGCGCCGCAGTCTGAGTCGGAGCTTGCCGGGTTGAGGCGCGCTCGGCACTCCCCAGCGCTGCCGCCGGGATGGCGGAAAGCGAGGTCCAAAGGACGACGAGGGAGCACGTCAGCCATCGCCTCAGGCGCATGCGCGCTCCGCGGTCGATCATCTCACCGCCCCGAACAGTTTCTCGGCGGCCGCGTCGTTCGCGGCCGTCTCCGCGGCCACGTCGACCCGCGCCGGATCGAGGCCGAGGCGCAGGGCGTCCGCCGGGGTATATCGCGGAGCGGAACCGCGCTCCATCTCCATGCGCGGCTCCAGGGGCGAACCGGGCGGCACGAGCCATTTCCTCGCGAGGGCGTCTCCCTGGGCGTCGAGCGCGGGGATCGCGGCGGGCTTGGGCGGCGGCACGCTCACGGCTATGGCGGTGACCGCGATCACGAGCAAGAGCCCCAGGACGGCGGCCAGGACGACGAGAAGCCCTTTGTTACGCGAAAGATCCTCGACCGCGGAGCGCAGGTCGACCCGTTTCCCCGCCTTCCGGCCGACAGTCGGCGCCGCGTTGGGCGACAACAGCACATCCGCGTTGGGCGTCGAATCCTCTATCGAAGAGAAGGGCTCGGGCGCCGAAGGAAGCTTCCGCTTCAGGAACGGAAAGGCGTCGAGGAGGCGGTCGAGCAGCGCCTTCGCCGGCGATACCTTGGGCGGAGAAGCCATGCTAGCCGCCCGCTCCGACGGCGGCGTCCGCGAGGACGGATTTCCCCGGCGAATCCTGGGGCGGAAGCTCCGTCCCGCTTTCGTACTCTACATCCTCGTCCTCGATCTCGTCCGAGGGCTCCGGCGGCGGAGGTATCGGCTTGCCGTCGGAGCTGTCCAGCCTGACCGCGATCACCTTGGTGATGCCCGATTCCTCCATGGTCACGCCCAGGAGCGTACTCGCCCCGGTCACCGTCTTCTTGTTGTGCGTGATGACGACGAACTGGCTCGTCCGGCCGAACTCCCGCAGGAGATTCACGAAGCGCACGACGTTCTGCTCGTCGAGCGCCGCGTCGATCTCGTCGAGGAAGCAGAAGGGCGAAGGCCGCACCATGTACGTGGCGAAGAGCATGGCTATGGCGGTCATCGTCTTCTCCCCGCCCGAGAGCAGGGAGATCGCTTCGAGTTTCTTGCCCGGCGGCTGCGCGTAGATCTCGATCCCGGACTCGAGCACGTGATTCGGATCCACGAGCCTGAGCTCGCCGCGCCCGCCGCCGAAGAGCCGCCGGAACATGTTGTGGAAGTTCTTCTTGATCTTGTTGTAGGTCTCGAGGAAGAGGGCCGCGCTCTCGTCGCGGATCTCGTCCGTTATGCGCTTCAGGTCCGTCTTGGCCTTCTCCAGGTCCGCGAGCTGGCCCGAGAGGAAGTCGTAGCGTTCCTTGACCTCGGCGTACTCCTCGGGCGCCATGAGATTGACCGAGCCGAGGTCCTTGAGCTTCTGCTTGAGCGCGGCGAGGCCCTCCCGCAGCTCGGTGACGGGCGTGCGGATCTCGAACATGCGCGTCTCGAACTCCATGAGGTCGCGCGAGAACTGCTCCGCGAAATTTTCCTTGACGTTGCGGATCTCCGTCTCGGTCTGCGCGAGGCCCAGATGGAGTCGCTCGAGCTCGCCCTGCAGCGAGCCCAGGCGCTCGAGCTTGCGCTTGAGGTCCTCCTGGCGCTTGGACAGGTCGGAGGTCTTGACCGCGATCTCGCGCTCCAGGCGCTCGAGCTCGGCGGTGAGATCCCGGCCGCGCTTCTCGATGTCGGCTATCTCGCCGTCGAGATCGGCGAGTTCCTCCTGGGCCTCGCCCAGCCGCTTTTCCTCGAGGAAGATCTCGCTCTCGAGGTCCTTGAGGTAGCCTTCCTGGCTCGCGATCTCGCGCCGGAGCAGGGCGAGCGACTCCTCGGCCGCGGTGCCCTGGGTCTGCATGCGGATGCGGTTGCCCCGGAGTTCCTCGAGAGTGCGCCGGTACTCCTCGACCTTCTCGCCGAGCAGGCGATTCTCCTCCCTGAGCGAGGCGATGCGCTCCCGCCTCCGGGCTACGCCTTCGTCGCAGGCCGCTATCTCGCGGTCGATGGCCCGCTTCTTCGTGATGATGCCTTCGGGCGAGAGGAACTCGTCGATGAAGGAAGGCGTCGTCTTCTTGTAGCCCTCGTACCGCCGCTGCAGTTCTTCGGCCTTGGCCGCGGTCTCGGCGAGATCGGACGCGGTCTTGCCGAGGAGGGCGGCGAGCTGGGCCGCGCCGCTCTCCGAGCCCAGCCGGCCCAGGTCCCCGAGGATGGCGAGCTTGCCCTCCAGGCGCGAGCGGATCGACGCGATGAGCGACTCTATCGCCTCCTCCGCCGAGCGGCGCTCCTGGGCCGAATAGCCAGATTCCTTGAGCCGGGCGTCGAGCTCGGCGACGATGTCCTCGGTGATGGCGTCGAGCCGGACTCGGGCCTCCGATCTCGACCCCTCGAGGCCGGCGATCTCCGCCTCGGCCCTGACGGCGGCCTCGGCGTTCTCGCGGACGCTGTGCTCGGCCGCCTTGATGTTGCCCTCGAAGTCGGCGATGTTCTTCTCGATGTCCTTGAGGCGCGAGCGCAGGGAGGCGAGCTCGTCCTGCTTCTCGGCCTCGTCGTCCGCGAGCGCCTCCAGCTTCTCGCGCAGCGAGGCGATGCGGAGCCGCGACTGATCGATCTTCCCCTTGGTTTCGGAGACGCGCTCGGCGAGCAGCTTCCGCTGCTTCTCCTTGCCGACGCGCTCCACGGCGAGGCCGTAGATCGTCTTCTGGTGCTCGGCCAGCGAGCTCTCCATGCCGTTGACTATGTCGAGGTTTTCCTCGAGCGAGAGATTGATCGCGTCGATCTCGCCCTTGAGCTTGTCGCGCTCGCCGCTCCTGGCCGCGAGTTCCGCGTCCCGCCGGTCCTTTTCCTGGACGAACTGCCTCAGGCGCAGTAGGTGGAGATCGAGCTCGGCCGAGAAGATCTCGTCGCGGAGGGCGCGGTACTTGAGGGTCTTGTCGGACTGCAGCTTGAGGCTGTCGTGGCTGCGCTTCACCTCGCCGAGGATGCCCGAGACCTGGCGCATGTTCTCCTCGGTGCGCTCGAGCTTGAGTTCGGCCTCGCGCGAGCGGACCTTGTGCTTGGTGATGCCCGCCGCCTCCTCGAAGAGGTAGCGCCGGTCTTCGGGCTTCGAGGACAGGATCTGGTCGATCTTGCCCTGCTCCATGACGGAATAGGCCGACTTGCCGATGCCCGTGTCCCAGAAGAGCTCGCGGACATCCTTGAGCTTCGCCGGATTTCCGTTCACGAAGAATTCGCTCTCGCCGGAGCGATAGAGGCGCCGGCGTATCGCGATCTCCGGCACGTCGAGCGAGAGCAGTCCCGCTTCGTTGGAGATGGTGATCGTGACTTCGGCGACCGAAACCGCCTTGCGCGTCTCGGTGCCGTTGAAGATGATGTCTTCCATGCTGTCGGCGCGCAGGCTCCGGGCGGACTGCTCGCCGACGACCCACTTTATCGCGTCGACGACATTGGATTTACCGCAGCCGTTGGGGCCGAGGAGCGCGGTTATGCCGTCGGAGAACTCCACGAGGGTGCGATCCGCGAAGGATTTGAAGCCGAAGATTTCGAGACTTTTCAGGAACACGCGTAGATCCTCGCCATATCGTACTTGATAGGAACTGTAGCACGCGGCCTTGCGGATTCGCAAGGCCGCCGTTCCGGAGCATGCTGGACAGGGGCTTTCCCCGCGAATTAGGCTATACCGATGAGCCAGCCATCGCCCGACCCGGCCCTCGACGAACAGTTCGAAAATGCGCATGCCGAAGACGCACGCGTCGAAGACATACGCGTCGAAGACGCGCGCGTCGAAGACGCGAAGGTCGAGGAAGTCAATCCCGCGGTCATTTTCAGGCGAAGGTCCTCCCTGGCGCTGGTCCTCATCGCCGTTCTGACGATTCTCAGCCAGTTCGTCGTGCAGGCCGCCCTCGCCGGCGGACGCGACGACGGCCGGCTCATCAACATCGCCGGTCGCCAGCGCATGCTCAGCCAGCAGATCGCACGGACCGCCCTGCAGATCGCGGACGAGCGCGATGCCCAGGTCCGCGCCGCCCAGGTCTCCGAGCTCACTCAGGCCGTCGAACTCTGGGAAAAGTCCCACGAGGGCTTGATCCGCGGTCCCGATCAGCTCTTCCATCACGGCAACAGTCCCGAGGCGCTCGTGCTCTACGCCAAGATCGAGCCCTACTTCCGCGGTATCATCGCCTCCGCGTCGCGACTCGAGAAAGCGGCGTCCTCGTTCAGCTCCTCGCGCGGCGGGCTTCGACAGACCGCGCTCGTCATCATTTCCGACGCCTCATCCTTCCTGGACGGCATGAACGAGATCACCTACCTCTACGACCGCGAAAGCCGAAACCGGGTCAACGCGATCCGATTGCTCGAACTCGCCTTCCTCGGGCTGACCCTGGCGACCCTGGCCGCGGTGGCGCTGTTCATTTTCCGTCCAGCCGAGCGCAAGATGGATCTCAACTTCAGGCGGATACGGAGCACCATGGGTCTCCTCGAAGAGCGCGCCTTCCGCGACGGCATGACCGGGCTCTTCAACAGGCGCGCCGGGCTGCTCATCCTCGAACGCGAAATCCAGAGGGCCGTCCGGAACAGGACCGCCCTGATCGTCTGCTTCATCGACATCGACGGACTCAAGGCGGTGAACGACAGTCTGGGCCACGAGGTGGGCGACCGGCTCATCCTGAGCTTCGCCTCCATCGTACGCGACTCGATCCGGGCCGAAGACGCCGCGTTCCGCTACGGCGGCGACGAATTCGTGGCCGTGCTCAACTGCGAGGCCGCCGGCGCGGCGGAGATCGTCGGGCGCATCCGCGAGGCGGCCGCCAAGGAGAACGAACGGGGCCAGAGGCCCTATCGCCTCGAATTTTCCGTCGGCACGCTCGCCTACGACTTCGACTCGCGGCTCGGCGCCGATGCCGTCCTGGCTCAGGCTGACAAGATCATGTACGAGGAAAAACGGCGCCACAAGGCTGCGGCAGGCGAGGAGAGCGGGGCTTCCGGAGCGCCGCTTGCATAAGGAGGCTGCTGGAAACCGTCAGTTTCCGGCGATCGGCCGTGCAATCCGCGATTCCCGCCAGGGAAACGCGTGGAGACCTGAATAAGCAACCTGGCTATCAGGACCGCCTATAGCTCGTCCTGGCTGACGAGGAGCGAGTAGACCTCTTGCGGCGTCTTCGAGGCCGAAAGGGCCGCGTGAAGCTCGCCGTTCTTGAGCCGGGAGCTGAAGAACGAGAGGGTCTGCAGATAGTAGGCGTGCTGGTTGTAGGCGGCGGCGATCATGAAAAGAAGGCGCACCGGGACGTCGTCCAAGGACTGGAAGTCGATGATGTCGCACTGGCTTATGCCGACCGAGACGACGAGATCGGTCACCGAGGAGAGCCTGACGTGCGGAATGGCGATTCCGCGGCCGATGGCGGTGCTCATGAGCTCCTCGCGCCTCAGGATCTCCGAGACGAGTTCCTGGCGGCTCTTTATCTGCGGGGCTCCGGCCAGGTTTTCGGCCATGGCGACGAGGGCGTCCCGCTTCTTGGCATAGTTGAGGAAGAGGATCCTGTCGGGAGAGAGGATATTCTGGATCTGGACGACGCTGAATACGCTCGTCGGGCGATTGGAGGAGAGCCGCTCGTTCACCCAGCGCTCGATCTCGCTCTTCTTGAAACGCCAGACCGTACCGATCTTGCCCGAGGGAATTTCGCCTTTCTGCGCCCAATCGTACACCGTTCGCTCGGAGACCCGCAAATACCGTGCCACTTCTTCAATGGTGAGGATATCGTCATCCATGCGAAGGACCCCTCCAAATCTTCATTATCCGCATTATTGTGCAACGAATGCAAAGGAATGTCAAGTGAAGCTCCTTCGGCATCGGGGCTCAGCCGCAGCCGGCCACTTCCCCGGCCGAGTAGCCGAGTCTTCGCAGGCGAGCTCGAGCAGCGTCAGGATCGCCGCCCGATCGGCGCAGCTCGCGCTGAAAAGCCCGCGCCAGAAGCTCAGCCCGCTCCTCCCCCGAGAACAGCGAGCCGACGACTTCCTTCGCGAGCGCGCCGTCTATCCCGCGCGCCTGCAAGGCCGAGCGGAGGCTCACGGGGCCCTCGGCCCGCCGGGCGATCCTGGACGAGGCGTAGGCCTTCGCGAAGCGGCGATCGTCCAGGAGGCCCTGGGATTCGAGCCGGGACAGGGCGGCGCGGATCGATCGCGCGCCGAAGCCTCTGGCCTCGAGCTTGGAGCGGAGCATGAAGGCCGATTGCTCGGCGCGCGCCAAAAGCGCGAGGGCCCGGTACTCGGTCTCGTAGGTCTCGGAGGCGAGGGCGAGCAGCGCCTGGGCCTCATCGTCGAGTTCCGAGCCTTCGACGAGCGGCCCCAGGCCGAGAGTCTCCAGCTCCTCGACCCTCGCCAAAAACGAAGAGCCTCCGGCCGCGATTTTCGCGACGCCGGAGGCTCCGATTTCGACGGACTCGATCCGCATGGATCCGATCCGTTCCGGATATTAGCGCTTGGAGAACTGGAAGCGTCTGCGGGCGCCGCGCTGGCCGTACTTCTTGCGCTCGACCATGCGGGGATCGCGGGTGAGGAAACCGTTCGCGCGAAGGGCGGTGTGGCTGGTCGGATCGACCTGGGCGAGGGCCCGAGCCACGCCGTGGCGGCAGGCGCCTGCCTGCCCGTTGGGCCCTCCGCCGAGCACGGTGATGAGCACATCGTACTTGTTTTCGGCGGCGGTCACCAGCAGAGGCTGGCGCACGAGGGTGACGAGCTCGCTCTGCTTGAAGTACTTGTCGAGCTCGTGGCCGTTGACTTGGATCTTGCCCGAACCTTCGCGGACGAAGACGCGAGCTATGGCGCACTTGCGGCGGCCGGTTCCGATTCCCAGGTTCCTGATCATCCCTTGCTTCCTTTTAGAGTTCTATGGCGACGGGCTGCTGAGCCGCGTGCGGGTGGTTGGGGCCGGCATAGATCTTGGCGTTGAGATACAGCTTGCGGCCGAGAGGGCCCTTGGGGAGCATGCCGCGCACGGCTATCTCGAGCGGCTTGACGGGATTGCGCCCGATCAGACTGCCGAAGGTAGCCTCTTTGAGCCCGCCGGGAAACCCGGTATGGTGGTAGTACATCTTGTTCTGCCGCTTGCGGCCGGTGACGGCCACCTTGTCGGCATTGACCACGACGACGAAATCGCCCGTCTCCTGCGAAGGAGTGTAGGTGGGCTTGTGCTTGCCCCGGAGCATGGAGGCAACCTTGGCGGCGACGCGGCCGAGGCTCTTGCCCTCGGCGTCGATCACGTACCAGGAGCGTTCGGCCATCTCCGGCGTGACGAATACGGTCTTCATGTATCTATACCTTCACCTTTACGTGGTTTCGTGCCAAAAAGCGCGCGGGCGCCATATTCCCACAGATCGGGACGAGTGTCAATACTGCGGAGGCGGACGGAGCTGGCGGGCGCCTTCCGCATCGGACAGCGCACTAGTCCTTCTTTTCTTCGACCTTGACCTTGGCCTTGGTCTCGGCCTCCTCCTCGGCCTCCTCGCGCTTGGCCTCGAGGCGGTCCTTGATATCGGCGAAACCGATGAAAACGGCCACGAGACCGACCAAAACAGCGAGCACCGGCAGGGAACCGCGCAGGAAGGCCAGAACATCGACCCACCAATGCAGGGGGCCGGGCACGACGGCGAAGATGGCGAACGCGATGAAAAGTATGCCGACGATGAGCGCTATCATGTACTTTCCTCCTAAGGACGAGGCCCGCGCAGGCGAGCGAGTGTAGGCTAAAAGCGCTTCATGGTAGCATCGCCTCGACGTCTGGGCAAGCCGGGGCGCATCGCGCGGGAGCCCGGCGCGGCCGCTTAGGGCGATGCCGCGATTGTGGCGCCCGCCCGGAGCGGGCTATACTCGGCCTCGCCCGCGCAGCCGGCCGCGACAGGCCCGGCCGGGAAGCCCGCGCGGCCCAGTCAGGAGTGAGATCAATGTTCAAACCCCAGTCCATAGCCCTTTACAAGAACCGCCCGGTGCTCGTCGCCGATATACGGGACAAGATTGAGATCCGCCTGGATGACGGCGCGACGCTCCGCGTCCGCGACAAAGACCTGACGCCCCTGCACTCGGGCCCGGTCAAGGTCCTGCCCCCGCCTGCCGAGGGCGGCGACTTCGACACAGCCTGGCGCATGCTCGCCCCTCCGGAAGAGTCCGCCGAGCTATCCGGCGGCTGGGAGGAAATGGCCGAGCTCGTCTTCGGAAGCGCCGGGCCGGCGGAAGTGCTCGCCTGCTGGAAGGAGACGCTCGAAGGGCTGCGATTCCGCCTGGAAGACGGCCGCCCCGCAGCGCTTTCCGAATCCGCCGCGGCCAGGGAGCTCGAACGCAGGACTAAAAAAGAAGGAGAGGCTTCCGAGCGCGCGGCCTTCGTCGAACGGGCCCGGCGCGCTCGCGCGAAAAAGCGCTCCGAGGCGCCCGACCGCCAAGCCGCCGTCGAAGAGGCAGCCGGAGCGGCGGCAGCCCAACCGGGCGGCGCGGCGGCCCAGGGCGCGGCGAGCACCCAGGGCGCGGCGAGCGCCGGCCTCCCCCCTCCCTTCGAGCCGGGCGACGAGCGCTTCGTCGCCGAGATCGAGGCCCTCGCGCTGGGGCGGAGCGCCAAAAGCCGCCTGTGCTCGGAGATCGGCATATCCGAGAGTCCCGAGGACGCCCACGCCTATCTCCTCGCCGCGGGTCTCTGGAACGAGAGCAACAATCCGCACCCCGCCCGGGCGGCCTGCCCCACCTGGGCTCCCAAGATAGTCCTCGTCCCGAACGGCTCCCGAAGCGAGCCGACCACGGGCCCGGTCGAAGCCCCGGCCCGATTCGACGCCACCGGCCTGGTCTCCTGGGCCATAGACAACGCCTGGTCCAAGGACCCCGACGACGCCGTGGCCTGGGACGGATCCCGCGTCTGGGTCCACGTCGCCGACCCGGCCTCGCTCATCCTGCCCGACTCCGAGGCCGACCGCGAGGCCCTCGGCCGCGGCTCGACCCTCTACCTTCCCGAGCTCACCTCCCCCATGCTGCCCGACGAGGCGCTCGAGCGCTTCGGCCTGGGCCTGTCGGAAACCTCGCCGGCCCTCTCGTTCCGCATCGGCGTGGACGCCGAAGGGGCGGTCGCGGATGTCGAGGTCATGGTTTCCACGGTCAGGGTCCGGCGGGTCTCCTACGGAGAGGCCGACGAGCTCATGGCCGGGGGCGCCGCTGACCTGCAGGCTCTGGCAGGCATCGCAGAAGTCCGCAGGGCGAGAAGGCTGGCCCACGGCGCCGTCGAGATAGACATCCCCGAAGTCCGGGTCCATGTCGAGCGCTTCGGCCCCGAGGCCGGAAGCATCCGGGTCGATCCCGTGCCCCGCGATCGCTCGAGCGCCATGGTGCGGGAGATGATGCTCCTCGCCGGAGAGGCCGCGGCGAGGTGGGCCTTCGAGCGCGGGCTGCCCTTCCCCTTCTACAGCCAGGAATCGCCCGGGGAGGCCGGAGCCGCGGCCGAGGGCGAGACGCTGTCGGCCCAGTTCGCCAGGCGCCGCCTCATGCGCTCAGGCATCTCGGGCCCGACGCCCGGCGCCCACCGCGGCCTGGGCCTGCCCTTCTACGCCCAGGCGACGAGCCCCTTGCGGCGCTACCAGGACCTCCTCGGCCACATGCAGCTGCGCGCCTTCCTCGCCGGGCGGCCCTTCCTCGACGCGGACGAGATCGGACGCCGCTGCGCGCTCGCCCAGGCCGCCTCGGCCGCGACCCGGCAGGCCGAGCGCTCGAGCGAGCTGCACTGGACCTTGGCCTACCTGAAGCGCGCCGGATCCTGGAAGGGCGAGGGCTTCATCGTCGGCGCCGGCGGACCGGGCTCCTGGCAGGTCTACATCCCCTCGCTCGGGCTGGAGACCAAGCTCAAGCTCGGTGCCGGGCGGAAACTCGACGAGCGCCTCGAACTGAGCCTGGCGAGGCTGGATCTGGCCCGCCTGGAGTGCTCCTTCGACGAGCTGCGCTAGGTGCCGTCCGATACGGAATGCCTAAGCCCGATCCGCCCCCGGCCAGAGCGGGGCCGGCCCGGCTCCGTCAGCTCGGGCGCAGGCCGGGCGGGCTCCGTCGGCTCGGGCGCGGGCCGGGCGGGCGCGGGCCGGGCAAACGCGGGAATCTTCCTCTATATTGACCGACCGTCCGGCCCCGGCTATCCTGAAGCCCAGCATGGAACAGAAGGATTACCGGCTCGCGGCCATACTCTACACGGACATCGCCGGATTCTCCCGGATGATGGAGAAGGACGAGGCCGCCACGCTCAGGCTCCTCGGCTACCATAACGAACTGATCGGCGAAATCGTCGGCCGCCACCACGGCACGATCGTCAAGACCATAGGCGACGCCCTCCTCATAGATTTCAAGAACACCGTCGAGGCGCTCCAAAGCGCCATGGAGATCCAGGACAAGCTCTACGCCTACAACCAGGACCACGCGCAGCTGCCCCTTCTCGTGAGGATCGGCCTCCACCTGGGCGACATCTATTTCTTCGAGAACGACGCCCTCGGCGAGGGCATCAACATAGCGGCCCGGCTGCAATCGCTCGCCAAGCCCGGCTGCATCTGCTTTTCGCAGGATGTCTACAATCTGGTCCTCAACAAGATCGAGTTCAGGGCCGACAAGCTCGGCAAGGTCTCGCTCAAGAACATCACGAAGGAAATCCACGCCTACGAGATAGCCAGCCCCAACATCGAGTTCGACCCCGACCACGGCAAGCCTCGGCCGGGCTACCAAGCCGGTTCCTACCTCGGCGAGGCCGAGGGCGGCGCGTCCGGCGAGGCCGAGGGCGGGGGCCCCCGAGGCGTCGGCCGAGGCTCTCCCGCCGGGACAGCTTCGGCCGAGCGCACGCCGCCTCCGCAGGCCACGCGCGGGGCGGGCGGCGCCGAGCCGGGCTCCGTCGACCGCAGCTACACCGAGGAAGGCTCGCGCTCGATCCTCGCCGAGATCCGCCGCGCGATCCTCCAGGACACGAAGGCCATGGGCAGACGCCTGAGCGTCGACGAAGCCCGCGCCCGTTATCGCTATTACGGAGTCGAGGCCGAGGAAGTCATAGCCGCCATGGCTGAGCAGGGGCTCCTCACCCGCGCGGCGGCGCGGCCGGGCTCCGGAGGGCCCGCAGGGCAGGGGGGCGCTCAGGAAGGTTTCGGCAGATTCGGAGGGCCCGCCGGCTCCGGGGCAGGCCCGGGCGGTTTCGGCGCTCAAGGCGGTTTCGGCGGACCGGGAGGCTTCGGCGGTTTCGGCGCTCCGGGCGGCTTCGACGGCCGCGCCCTCGGGCAGAACATCCGCGCGGCGGTCGAGGGAATCGTCGGCGAGATCCAGCGCAACGTGGCGGAAAACGTCGAACGCGCCAAGGCGGAGGGCTACGATAGCGGCAGCTACTACCGCGACAAGTACGAGCGCCACATCGAGCGCCACCGCCGGCGCATGCAGCGGCACGAACTCAGGCACGGCTCCAAACACGAAGACGCGGAGGACGACGAGCAGATGAATCGCCGCGAACGCTCGGCCTCGACCTTCGAAGAGTACCGGAACATCCTCGAGACGCGCGCTCATCGGCAGCGCGGCGGCTTATGGGGCCACCTCTCGAGCTATCTGGCGGTGAACGCCGTCCTTTGGTACATCAATCTCCATGCCTCCCCTCACGGTTTTCTCTGGGCGGCGATAGTGAGCGCGGGCTGGGGCATAGGGCTCCTCTCCTCCTTCGCCTCGGTGCTGCGTTCCGGAGCCAAGCTCCGCGAAATCGAGGCAATGCCGGAGCTCGAGGGCCAAAGCCTCCAGGACTACAAGCGGCTCAACAAGGTCAGGGACTCGCTCGCGATGCACGCGGCGAGCACGGTCGGGGTGTCGGCGCTTTTCGGCGTGCTCCAGGCCCTGATCCTCGGAACAGCCTCGTTCTGGCTCCTCATCCCGGTCGGCGCCATGCTCGTCGGCTTCATCTCCCACCTCGCGTCCTACGCCGCGGTCGAACCCCGCCTTAAAAAGAAACTACTCTCCGTTTTGGGCATCTCGGGCGGCTGGCGGAACATCTTCCGCCTGGGCAAGGCGCGAAAGAAGGCCGACGCGGGCCTCGGGCCCTACGCGGCCCTCTACCGCGAGGCCGAGTCGACCACGGACGCCATCGTCGAGCAACTCCGCTCGGGGAAAGCGGGCCCGATGGAGGATATGGTTCCCTCGCTCAAGGAATACGTCGATCAGGTGCGGCTCCTCGCCGGCTCGGCGAACGAGATAGACCGGCTCGTCGAAGCCATTCCCGCGGCGGCACTCGGCAAGGACCGCGAGGCCCTGGCAGCCAAGGCGGCCCAGGCGACGAGCGAGCCGCTCAAATCGGAGTACCGATCGTCCATCGCGGAAATAGAAAAACAGGAAAAAGCCTACCAGGAGCTCAAGGAGCAGAGCGAAGTCGTCAGGCTCCGCCTGGGCTCATCGGTCAACCAGCTCAAGCAGATGCGCATCGATATCGCGCGGATATCGGCGGCTCCCGGTCTCGGCGAAGGACCGAACCTCGACCAGTTCAAGCGCCGCACCGAGGAGCTTTCCCGCTACCTGGAAGACCTGCGCACGAGCTTCGACGCTGAACGCGGCGCGGAAGGCGACGATCCCTTCGCCGAGCTGGAAAGGCTCGAGCGTGAAAGGCTCGAGCGTGAAGCCCAGGAACGAAGCCCTAAGGGTGAGCTCGGCGGTTCCGCCCTGTAAGGCGAAGCCGGCAGTCCGCAGAGATCGCTCGCGCCGCTCCAGCTCCCTCGTCCTCGACCGAGTTTCCTCTTCCTGCGTAACCTCAGCCCGAATGGCAGTATTCTATACATGAGGTCTACGATGACAAGGATTGCCGGTTCTTTCCCTTCGCGCTTCGGCGCGTCGGCGCCGGGCGGCCCGGGTCGACGGCTCCCGCTCGCGGCGAGAGTCTGCCTTCTCGCGCTGGCCGCTTTTTCAGCGCCACAGCTCTGGGCCGGAGGCGCCGCGCGGGGCTTTCTCCTGGGCGTGCTCGACGCCAACGGCGCGGCGCTGCGCTCGAGCGAAGCGCGGCTGGCGAGCGGCCGGGAGCTGCTCACCGACGATCCCGCCAACGAAGCGATCTACCAGGCGCTCGAGGCCCAGGTGCGGGGCATGGGCCTCGAGCTCGGCAACAATGCCGATATGCGCTCCTACTATCGCTTTCAGGACGCCATCCTCGCCCAGGTGATCGGCGGCATGAGGCGGATCCGCGATCTGGCAGTGCGCCGCGGAGACCCCACGCTCGGCTCCGACGGTCTCGCCATCGTGGACGACGAGATCGACCAGTACTATCAGGATATCCTCTCGACCCTCGGCCAGGCGGATTTCAACGGCCTGCGACCCTTCGCCGCCCTGGCCTCCCGGCCCGACATCGCGCGGTGGTTTTCGCAGAAACGCTACTACCGGCTGGACTCCATAGACCGCCTCATGTCCGCGATGATCGACGAGCGGAGCCGTCTGGGCGCGGCCGACAAGGGCCTCGCCTTCGCCTCCGAAGGCGAGGCGATAGGGCGCGAAAACACCACGGCCGAACAGAGCCTCTCCGACACCGATGTCGCCTCGGAGAGTTCTGCCTTGAAGCGCGAAGACCTCCTCTTCCTCGCCGACCTCTTCCTCCTCAAATGAAACCGCCCCGAAACGATGAGCGCTTCGGGGCGGTCGAGTCGGGAAGCCGATCGTCGATGCTTGAGTCCAGGCAGGGCGCTTGCCGCCGCGGCGCTGCCTAGCGAACGCGGCTACAGATTCTGCAGATAGGCGTCGACCACCTTGGGATCGGAAGAGAGCTGTCTGGCCGGGCCGCGCAGGATGACCCTGCCCGCCTCCAGGACGTAGGCCGTCTGGGCCGCCTCCAGGGCCAGGCGCGCGTTCTGCTCCGCCAGGATTATGGTCGTGCCGCCGCGGTGAAGCTCGCCCAGAAGCTCGAAGAGGCGGTCGACCACGATGGGCGCGAGGCCGAGCGAGATTTCGTCGGCGATGAGGACCGTGGGCTCGAGCGCCAGGGCCCGCCCGAAGGCCAGCATCTGCTGCTCGCCTCCCGAGAGGCTGCCGGCGGCCTGGCTCCTCCGCTCCGCGAGGCGGGGGAAATAGCCGTAGATGCGCTCGAGGATCGAGCGCTCGCTCGCGGCGCTCGATCTCGGACGGCGAGTCGCGGTGACGCGGAGGTTTTCCTCCACGCTGAGCTCGGGAAAGACGCGGCGGCCCTCGGGTATGTAGCCGATGCCGAGCTCGACCCGGCGATGGGCGCTCTGGCCGAGGAGGGAGCGCCCGCGGAAGTCGGCGCTGCCCGCGCTCGCGCGCAGAAGTCCCATCAGACACTTGAGCAGGGTCGTCTTTCCGGCCCCGTTCGCGCCCACGATGGCCGTGAACTCGCCCTCGGCGACCTCGAGAGAAGCGTCGCGGAGGACCTGGATCTTGCCGTAGCCGGCGCAGAGGCCGGAGACGGACAGAAGGCTCTCGCCCCTCATGCGCTCCCTCCCAGGGGATTCGTGCCGGCCGAGCGCGAGCCTTCCTTCCCGAGGTAGGCCGCGATGACGCGCTCGTCGTGCCGCACCTCCTCGGGCCTGCCTTCGGCTATCTTCCTGCCCTCGTCGAGGACCACGACGCGGTCCGAGAGCGAAAGGGCGAAGCCGACGTAGTGCTCCACGAGCATGACGGTGAGCCCGGAGCGGTGGACGCCGCGGATGAGCTGGGCCAGGGGGCCGATGCCGTCCGCGCCGATGCCGGCGGCGGGCTCGTCGAGCAGAAGAAGCGAAGGGCGGCTGGACAGCGCTCGCGCTATCTCCAGCCGCCGCAGCTCGCCCATGTTGAGTTCGCCCGCCTTGCGCTCGGCGAGCCCTACGAGGCCGAAGGTCTCCAGGAGTTCGTCGACCCGCTCGGCGATGCCGCGATCGCGGCTGCGCAGGCCCAGACAGCGCAGGCTCTGGAGCACGGCCTTGTCCGCCGCCGCGACGCGGATGTTCTCGCGGACCGTCATCGAGGCGAAGGGCCGCGCCACCTGGAAGCTCCGCCTGACGCCCAGGTGGCTCATGCGGGCGCTCGGGGAGCCCTGCACCTCGCGGCCGCGGAAGCGCACCAGGCCCTCGCTCGGCCGGATCGCCCCGGCGATCGCGTTGAAGAGCGTGGTCTTGCCGGCGCCGTTGGGCCCGATCACCGAGACGAATTGCCCTTCCTCGACGGCCAGATCGATCGCGTCGAGCGCGACGAGGCCGCCGAAGCGCACGGTCAGGCGCTCGACCTCAAGCAGGGCCATGGTCCCTCGACTTCCGCAGCGGAGAGGCGAGCCGTCCCACGAGGCGCGAGACCGCGCTGGCGTCCCCGGCCAGGCCCTGAGGCTGGAAGCGCAGCATCAGGAGGAGAATGACTCCGTAGGTGAGGAGCCGGAAGTTCGATATGAAGCGGAAAGCCTCGGGCAGGGCGCCGAGCACGAGGGCGCCCAGAAGCGCTCCCCTCACCTTGCCGAGGCCACCGAAGATGAGCATCGACAGGATGACGACCGACTCGGTGAAGCCGAAGCTCGTGGGCGTGACGGCGCTCAGGAAGGGCGCGTACAGGCTTCCGACCATGCCGGCGAAGGCCGCGCTCAAGGTGAACGCCGCGACCTTGTACGAGGCCACGGGAATGCCTACCGAGGCCGCGGCGCTCTCGTCGTCCCGGATGGCCCAGAGCGAGGCGCCCAGCCAGCTGCGTTCCAGGTACTTCGAGACGCCCACGACGAGGGCCAGCATGAGGGCCGCCAGGATCAGGTAATCGAGGTTGCCGAAGTGGTGCGCGCCGATCGTGGGCACGGGGATCGAGTAGATCCCCACCGCTCCTCCGAAGAAAGGCACGTACTGGAAGACCGCGACCATGACGAAGTTGAGCCCGATCGTGGTGATGGCGAGGAAATCCTCCCGCAGCCTCAGGCTGATGGCGCCCAGGACGAAGCCGGCGATTCCCGCGACGCCGAAGGCGATCGGTATGGTCCACCAGAAGCCGAGGTGGTAGCGGGTCGAGAGCACCGCGGCGAAGTAGGCGCCGAGCCCCAGGAAGGCGCTCTGCGCCAAGTTGGGCTGGCCGACGTAGCCGACCACCATGTTGAGGGCGACGGCCAGCACGGCGTAGATGGCGATCGTCACGCCCACGACGATGAGGTAGCTCATTTGTTCCGCCTCAATCCGGGCAGGAGCCCCTGCGGCCTCGCGAGCAGAACGACGATGAGCACGATGAAGGCTATCGCGTCGCGCGGCAGGACGTAGCCCGCGTACATGACGACGAAGGTCTCGACCAGGCCGATGAGCATCGCGGCGGCTATGGTGCCGAGCGGGTTGCCCAGGCCGCCGAGCACGATGATCGCCAGCATCTTGTAGGCGGGTATGTCGCCCATCGTGGGGTAGACGGTGTTGTAGTTGATCCCGAGCAGGATGCCCGACACCGCAGCCAGCGCGTAGCCGATGACGAAGATCGCGGCCACCACGCCGCGCGTGTTGATGCCCATGGCCTCGGCGGTGTCCATGTCCTGCGAGGTGGCGCGCCAGTAGAGCCCGAGCCTGGTGCGGCGCAGCGCGAACCAGGTAAGCCCGAGGACGAGCAGGCCGACGATGAGGATGACGAGATGGACCCCGGTGACCACCGTGTAGCCGAAGCGCAGGGTCGGCAGGGGAATCCTGGCGGGAAAGGCGAAGGGATAGGGCCCGAATACCAGGCGGAAGGCCTCCTCCATGGCGATGAAGGTTCCGATGCTCGCGATGAGCGGAATCAAGGGGCCGCGGTTGAGGATGGGGCGGTAGAGCAGCCGCTGCAGCCCCAGCCCGAAGATCGCCGAGGCCGCGATGCCGGCGCAGATTCCCAGGAGGAGCGAGCCCGTCGCCCTCCAGACCTTGAGGCCCACGTAGGCGCCGAGCGTGAGCCCGGCGGCGTTGGCTATGTCGAGCACGCGCAGGAGGCCGTAGATGAGCGAGGGGCCGAGCGCGATCAGGGCATAGAGCGAACCCGTGGCGATGCCGTCTATGAGACTCGATAGGAACATCCGCTCTCCCCGTCGCGCATCGGAATGCCTCCCGATAGGATGTGGTGGCCCGGTCGCGGCCCCGCGTTCACGCGTGAACGGGAGGCCGCGACCGGAGCTCGAGACTCAGTCAGCCGTGACGCGCTCGTGCCGTGATCACGGGGTGACCACTCGTGATCACGGGGTGATCACGGCCGGATCGTCGACGGTCCCGTAGTGGTGAGGCAGGCCGTCCTTGACGATCTGGAGCTCCACCGCCTTCACGACCTCGCCCTTGCCGTTGTACCTGATGATGGTGCCCGTCACGCCCACGAAGTTGCGGATGCCGGCGATGCCTTCGCGGATGCGCTCGGGCGAGAGCCCCTTCGCCATCGCGTGCTTGAGCACGAGGAAGGAGTCGTAGGTCGTGGCTCCCACCATGTCGGGCGGGAAGCCGTAGGCCGCGGTGAAGCCCTTGATATAGTCGACGACGACCTTCTGGCTTGAGTCGCGGTCGAAGGGCGTGGTGAATACGAGGCCGTTGGCCTGGCTGCCCACCGGCTGGAAGAACTGCGTCGTGGAATCGATGCCCTCGGTGCCGACCATCGGCATGTCGAAACCCAGCGTGTTCCAGTTGTTCAGGAACTGCTGGCCCTCGGAATAGTACTGGGCCATGAAGAAGCCGTTGGCGCCCTTGGCCTGGTCGCGCATGAGGATGGGCGTGAAGTCCTTCTCGCCGAACTGGTTGTAGTCGGTGGCGACGACGGTGGCGCCGAGGCGCTGGGCCTCTGCGGTGAAGCCCTGCACGAGGGAGCTGCCGAAGTCGTTCTTGATCGCCACGATGGCGATCTTCGTCGCGCCGAGATTCTTGACGAGGGCCACGGCCGCGGCCTTGCCTTCGACTATGCCGTTGAAGTCCTGCTGGAAGATATACTTCCCGGTGGCGGGAATGCCGGGGTTGACGGCGTACGCGGCGAGCATGGGCACGCGCGCTCGCTCGAAGATAGGCGCCGCGGCCAGGGTCTGGTCCGAGTAGGAGCCTGACACCACCGCGTCCACCTTATCCTGGGTCACGAGCCGCGTCGCGATGCTGACCGCCTGCTTGGCGTCGCTCGCGTCGTCGTAGTTCACGAGCTGGACCTGCCGGCCGTCGATGCCGCCGGCCTTGTTGATGTCGTCCACGGCGAGCTTGGCCGAGTCGTAGGCGCTCTGGCCGTCGGCCGCGGCGAAGCCCGATTCGGGCGCGAAGAAACCGATCTTGATGGGGCCGCTGCCGCCGGCCGACGTGAGAGCGAAGACGGCGACGAGCGCCAGCGGAAGGATCAATGCCATCGTAGCCGGAAAACCGCGCGGATGCTTCATCTTCTACCTCCTCCTCGAATTGCTCTTTGCCCGGCGAAGGGAACGACGCCATTTCTTCCTTCGGCGAAGCCGAAGGAATCGGCGCCGAGCGAACCCCGTCGTTTTTTTCGGATAAAAAGCACGCTAGCACCGTCAACCATGGCGGTCAAGGGACAATGCGCCCGGGCGCGACTCTTTCGTCGATCGCTCGCGCCGCCCGGGACGAGGGCGCAGGAACCGCGGTCGCCGGGTTAGTTACATGAGGAAGAGTCGATCGATTGCATGAATCCGCCGAAAAGTCGGGAGGAGCGGCTCTGCGGCCAAAGCCGCGTCGAAGGCCGCGGTCAGCGTTACGAATCTTGTTGACGGCACAGCGAGTCGCGCCCCTGCCGGGCTTGTGCGGCCCGGGGCGGGGATCATCCAGGGCTTTCAACAGTCTTCGCAACACTATCGGGTTTCCGGCCTGAGCGCGGAAACTTCCTAGTCTGGTATGGCCCAGGGCGGAGTCGAACCGTCGACCTGCTGCTTAGGAGGCAGCCGCTCTATCCAGCTGAGCTACTGGGTCATAAAAAAAAGCGCCGCGCGGGCGGACTGCCATTTTTCACAATGGGTCGGCAGCCCGGGGTGCGGCAGGGACCGCATCAAGCGGTCTGGTCGCTGAGCGACCACGTTTTACTATACAGAAACAGCCCGCCTGCTGTCAACACACCCTTCGGATTTAGTCGAAGGATTCGAGCAGGGCTTCGAGCCGCGCAGGATCGGCGTCGATCGTCGCGTCCATACGGGCGTCCGCCAAGGCTCCCGCGAGGCCATCTGGCCTTTCCGCGGATCCGCCGACCGGAATATCCCAGACCGTATCGGTCGAAACCGAGGGACGGTCCCAGTAGGGGTGGCCGTGCCGGGCTACGACGATATGCGTATGGCCGAGTAGTTCGGGGACGAGGTGGCGCTTGGCGGCGGCGAGTGCGAGGGAGGAGGGGCGGTCGAGCCATGGGCCTCCGCCAGCCGCAAACTCGTTCCGTGCGGCGAGGGCTTCGGCCTCGGAGACGTCCTGCCCGGATAGGATGGAGCCGAGGAGGCCGGAGCGCTCGGAGCCGAAACGGTCCACGAGCTCGCCGAATTCCGGCTCGGCCTCGGCCAGAGGTCTGTCCGCGTGGGGCAGAAGCAGGCCGGACAAGGGCAGGCCGAGCCGCCAGGCCCACAGACCTGCGGCGAGCCCGAGGCTGGATTCCGCGGGCAGGGCGACGAAAATTTCCCCGGCGGCGCCGCGCCGTAGTTCGGCGAAGATGGCGGCGTGCAGGATGAGCTGAGCCGCGAACTCGACGGGATTGCCGGGGCCGGCGACGACAACGTCGCGGCCGGCAAGCCGCCGGCCGCACAGAGCGCGCAGAAAATCGGCCCTCCCCTTCCTGTCCGCGCGCAAGCCGACGAGCAGGGTCTTTCCGCCTTCTCGGGCCAGGCGCTGGGTTTTGATGCCGCGGACCTCCTCCTTTCCGCATATAAGGAGGACTTCGAGCGACTCGATGTGCGAGGCGGCCTCGACGAGGGCGGTTCCCCAAGGCCCCGGAAAAGCCGCGATGAGCCGGCGTTCCCCCTTTTCCGAGCGTGCGGACAGGAGACTCGAAAGAAGGGCCGCTCCGTAATCGGCCGAACTGCCCGTTGGGCCTCCGGCCAAATCGACGACGGGTATGGCCTTCTCGCGCCCCACGATGGCCGGAGTCTCGGGAAAGGCCCGCTCGGCGAGGCGAACGGCCAGGAGCGGATCGATATCCTCGGTAAAGAGCGTGGAAAGGAGGATGGCCGCCGTTTCCGTGAAAGACGACTCGGGCGAGTAGACCGCCTGACGGAGGTCGCCCTCGCCGGAGAGGGCGAAAATGCCCTCGGGGCCGGGATAGCCCCACACGGCCGCCTCGGCCAGGCCTCGCGCGAGTCCCGGCCCCTTCGTGCCTTTGAACACCATGGTGAAGAAGTCTAGCCGGAGCGAGCTCGCGCGCCAAGCCCGGGACGTCGATTGACGGCGGAGCGCGGCCGAAGCTATGGTATGCCTCATGAAAATCTGGATGAAGTACCTTCTTGGCGCCATCCTCGGTGTCGTCGTGGCGCTGGTACTGCCCGTCGAAGACGCGGGGCTTCGCGGCACGCTCTCCTTCCTGTTCGATCTCTCGATCAGGATAGGCCGCTACGCCCTCGTGCCGCTCGTGCTGTTCACCGTGCCCGTGGCGGTTTTCGAGCTCAACGAGGACAAGGAATTCTGGCGCTCCCTGGGCCGCAGCGTCCTCACCTTCCTGGCCGCCGTCGTAGTCCTCACCATCGTCGGGGTCGTGGTGGCGTCCATAGCCAATCCGGCGCGGATTCCCCTGCTCGCTGACACGAGCGCCCCCTCCTCCGCGCCGGGAATCAAGGAGCTCCTGTTCGCCATATTCCCCGAAACACCCTTCGCGGCCCTCGCCTCGGGGCAGTTCCTGCTGCCGGTATTCCTCCTGGCGGTGCTCATCGGCTTGGCCTTCTCCCACGACCGCCCCGCCACCAAGCCGGCTCTCCTCATCTTCGATGCCATGTCCCGCATCTTCTATCAGATCAACACGTTCTTCGCCGAGTTTCTCGGCATTCTCATCATAGCGGCGACCGCGCACAGCGTGCTCGAGCTGCGTGCGACGGCCAGGCCCGAGGTCTACCGGCCCCTGCTGCTGTCGGTGCTGATCGAAGTGCTCATCGCGGCTTTCGTGCTCATGCCCCTCGCGTTGCGCTTCTTCGGCGGGAAAAAGAACCCCTACAGGACCCTGTACGGCCTCCTCGCCCCGGCCATCGCCGCCCTGGTCTCCGGGGACGTCTACTTCAGCCTGGGTACGCTCACCAAGCACGCCAAGGAGAGTCTCGGCATCAGGCGGCGAAGAAACGCCATCGACCTGCCCCTCGCCATGATCTTCGGAAGGGCGGGGACGGCCATGGTGACCTCCACCGCCTTCATCGTCGTGCTTTCTTCCTATTCCAGGCTCGGCATCTGGGCCGGCAGCTTCCTGTGGATCCTGGCGGCATCGCCCCTGCTCGCCCTCATTCTCGGCGCCGCTCCCGGGAGGGGCGCGATGATCGCCCTCATGTCGCTGTGCACCCTCTACGGCAAGGGCTTCGAGAACGGCTATCTCATAGCCGCCCCCGTCGCTCTCCCGCTCATCGCGGCGGGGGCCTTCCTGGACGCGCTCTGGGCCGGCTGCGCCTCCCTCTTGCTCGCGAGGAAGTCGAGCCACACGCAGGAGAAGGAAGCGCGCTTTTTCATCTAGCGCGGACGAATCCGCGCCCCGCTCCGTCTTCTGCGCTTGACGACACGAACCTCGGATCGTACAATCGGCTCTATGGATCTCAAGAGCGTACTGGGCCCCGAGATGGTGGCCCTCCACCTTAAGGGGCGGAGCAAAGAGGAACTCATAGACGAGCTGATTCAGGTAGCCGCCCGTTCCGGCAAGCTCGCCGATGCGGCCGCCGCGCGCAAGTCCGTGCTCGACCGAGAGCGCAGGATGAGCACCGGCATGAAAAACGGCATCGCCATCCCCCACGGCAAGACCGAGTCGGTGAAGGATCTGGTGGCATGCATCGGTGTCTCGGACGAGCCGGTTGACTTCGACGCCCTCGACCGCGAGCCCTGCCGCATCTTCATCATGACCCTCTCGCCGGCGGACAAGACCGGTCCCCACCTGCAGTTCCTGGCAGAGGTGAGCCTTCTTTTCCGCAGCGACGAGAAGCGCCTGGCCATACTCCAGGCCAAGAGCCCCGAGGACGTGCTCAAGGTGCTCACCCAATAGGGGGCCTAGCGGCGAGTTTCGGTTCGCGCCTCGTTTCCCTATATACCGGAAAGGGCCGCCCGCAAGTCACATCCGTGACTTGGGCGGCCCTTTCCGTACCCTAGGTCCGGAAAACTCGTCAGTCGATGATGGCGAGGATGTCCGACATCTTGACGATCAAGTGCTCGGCGCCGTCGATCTTAAGCTGAGTTCCGGCGTACTTGTCGTACATGACCTTGTCGCCCTCCTTCACCTTGATCACGTCGGTATCGGTTCCGATCGCTGCGACGACGCCGGTCTGGGTCTTTTCCTGGGCGGTCTGCGGAATGATGATGCCGCCGGCGGTCTTGCTCTCGCTCTCCTGCACCTTGATGAGGACGCGATCAATGAGGGGTTTGACTTTCATACAGTATTCCTCCTGTGAATACGGGTGGTGGTGGATGTAGTAGGTGAAATATACGGAAATAGTCCCGACGGGGTCAAGGCTGAAGGTTGACGAACTTGGTCGCCGGATCAATGCAGGTAGCCAGCGCGTCGCGTATTGAGTACATTTGACGAGGCGGGTTTCCCGACCCGCGAACGGAGAGTACATGCCTGCCAAGAAGAACGGATGGAACCGGAAGAAGCCCGCGCCGCGCGGCACCAGGGGCGACAAATCCCCCATCGTGCCGCCTCCGGGTTTCGGCGGATTTCAGTTCCGTTTCTCGCTCGGCTACATCCTCATCATGGTGCTCGCCGTGGTGCTCTTCAACTATTTCATCGGGCAGTCGGACAACAACATCATCCCCTTCAGCCAATTCAAGTCCAAGATCGAGAGCGGGGAGATCAAACGCGTCGAGATGACGCAGAACTACTATCTCGGCTATCTCCATGCCAAGCCGGCCGAGCCGCCCACTATCGCGAACGCGCTGCAGCGCTCGCAGACCTACTTCAAGACCGTGCCGGTCAACGATCCGGGCTTCACCTCCCTGCTCGACCAGAAAGGCGTGGTGTACTCGGCCGCCCAGCGGGAAGGCAGCAATGCCTTCCTTTCCTTCCTCCTCAACTGGATCCTTCCCATCGGCTTCATGTACTTCATCTGGCGTTTCGTGTTCAGGAGGCTGGGCAACACCAACAACAACGTGCTGGCTTTCGGCCAGAACAAGGCCATGATCGTGGCCGAAGGCGACGTGGCTACGCGGTTTCGAGATGTCGCCGGCGTGGACGAGGCCAAGGAGGAACTCGTCGAAGTGGTCGATTTCCTCAAGAATCCCCGGAAGTACACGGAGATCGGCGGCAAGATACCCAAGGGCGTGCTGCTCGTCGGCCCGCCGGGCACGGGCAAGACCCTGCTCGCGCGCGCGGTGGCGGGCGAGGCGGGCGTGCCCTTCTTCCGGATGAGCGGGGCCGAGTTCGTCGAGATGTTCGTCGGCGTCGGGGCCGCCCGGGCCCGCGACCTCTTCAAGCAGGCCCGCGAGAAGGCGCCCTGCATAGTGTTCATCGACGAGCTCGACGCCATCGGCAAGTCGCGGCTCCAGGGCCCCATGGGCGGCAACGACGAGCGCGAACAGACCCTCAACCAGCTGCTCGTCGAGATGGACGGCTTCGACGCCACGAGCGGGCTCATCATCCTCGCCGCCACCAATCGTCCCGACGTCCTCGACCCGGCCTTGCTGCGGCCCGGCCGCTTCGACCGCCAGGTGCTCGTCGACCGGCCCGATCTCATCGGCCGCGAGGCCATCCTGCGCATCCACTCGACCGCGGTCAAGCTGGACGAGGGCGTCGACCTCTCCAAGGTGGCGCGCAGCACGCCGGGCTTCGTCGGGGCGGATCTCGCCAACCTCGTCAACGAGGCCGCGCTCCTGGCGGTGCGAGCCGGAAGGAAGAAGGTCATCCACGCCGACTTCGACGCCGCGGTCGAGAAGATCGTGGCCGGGCTCGAGAAGAAGAGCAGGGTCATGAATCAGGTCGAGCGCCGCACGATAGCTTTCCACGAAACCGGCCACGCCCTGACCGCGGCCTTCACCCCGGGGGCCGATCCGGTACGCAAGATTTCCATCGTCCCGCGCGGCCTCGGCGCCCTGGGCTACACCCTCCAAATGCCCGTCGAGGACCGCTACGTCGTATCCCAGGACGAGCTCTTGGGGCAAATCGACGTCCTCTTGGGCGGGCGGGCGGCCGAGCAGATCGCCTTCAGCCGCATTTCCACCGGAGCGGCCAACGACCTGACCCGCGCCACCGATATCGCGAGGCGCATGATCACCGACTACGGCATGTCCGACCGTTTCCGCCACGTCGCCCTGACGCGGCGCGGCGGGGCCTACCTGGGCCCTCAGTCCGAGCCCTTCATGGCCAGGGAATACAGCGAAGACACGCAAAAGTACGTGGACGGAGAAATCGCCCGCATCGTGGCCGAGCGCTACGACGGAGTCGTGGGCCTCTTGAAAGCTCACCGGCCGCTCCTGGACAGCGTCGCCGAGCGGCTGCTCGAAAAGGAAGTCATCGAGGAAGCTGAGTTCTCCTCGATGGTGAAGCCCAAGACTGGAGCGGAGGCCGGCGAAGGTCCCGTTGCGGCATCGGCCGGCGGCGGAGCCGCGGCGGAGAGCGAAGCGCAGCCGACCTGATCCACGGCGGAGGAGGCTCGAGATGGCCACGACACTGTACGACTTCAGCGCGCGAACGATAGACGGCAAGCCGCTGTCCCTGGAAGCATACCGAGGCAAGCTCGCTCTCGTCGTCAATACGGCGAGCAAATGCGGGTTCACTCCGCAGTATGAAGGGCTGCAAAAGCTCTTCGAAACCTTCCGCGAGCGGGGCTTCACGGTGCTGGGCTTCCCCTGCAACCAGTTCGCCGAACAGGAGCCGGGCACGGAATCGGAGATAGCCTCGTTCTGTTCGCTGAACTACGGCGTCACCTTTCCGCTCTTTTCCAAGGTCGAGGTCAACGGGGCGGGCACGCATCCTCTCTTCGCCTTCCTCAAGGCTTCCCTGCCCGGCATCCTGGGTTCGCGGGACATCAAATGGAACTTCACGAAATTCCTCGTAGGCAGGGACGGCGTGCCGATCAGGCGTTTTTCTCCCCGGACCCCGCCCGAACGCCTGGCATCGGTCATAGAGGCTTCGATCGGCAGTTTGTCCTGAGGGGCTTGGTGCAGAGTCTTTATTCACTATTTATTATATATTATTTATTCGATAAATAAAGTTTTAATTGTACACTAATTCATATTGACAACTCTTCGCTAAACTGGTTACAAAGTCTCTGGTCAAACCCATGACACTACCAATCATTCTAACGGCAACGCCGTGCGTGTTCGGGCTTATAGCCCTGGTCATCAGGGACTACCGTCTCCGTAGGGCGGTAGTCACCATCGCGGCCCTTATCCAAGCGGCCTTGGCGATTCTCCTGACCATCCAGGTCTGGCCATCGCTGCCGTTGCGGATCACGATGCAGATCCCCCACCTCGATCAGTTCCTACTCGGGGGAGAGCTCGTGCTGGCCGCCTACTTCGCCGTTCGAGCCGTAAGGACGAAGCGCCTCCTGACGCTGCTCCTCGCCATCGCCCAGGTCGTGGTCGCCCTCGTCGGCCCCACCTGGACCTCGGGAGTCGAGGCTCAGACGACGATTCTCATCGATCAGATGACGATCCTCATGGTCCTCGTCATCGGTGTCGTGGGAGGCTTGATAGTCATCTACGCGACCGGCTACATGCACACCTTCCAGGAGGAGCACCCGGAAGTGCGGGACAGGCGGCGCACCTTCAGCTTCGTCTTCCTCGTATTCCTGGGCGGCATGTACGGCCTCGTGCTGGCGAACGACCTCAGGATCATGCTCTTCTTCTGGGAGATCACGACCTGGGCCTCCTTCGTGCTGATCGGCTACAACGAGGACAAGGTCTCCCAGAAAAACGCCTTCCTGGCCCTGAACCTGAACATCCTGGGAGGCATCGCCTTCGCGATCGGCATCATCGTGCTGGCGGCCACCGCCGGGACGGTGGACATGGACAAGCTCGGCACCGTCGGCGCGGCTGTCGCCGCGATCCCCGTGGCCTGCATGGCTCTGGCCGGCCTCGTCAAGGCGGCGCAGCTGCCCTTCACGCCATGGCTGCTGGGCGCGATGGTAGCGCCCACGCCGGTTTCGGCCCTCCTCCACTCGAGCACGATGGTCAAGGCGGGAGTCTTCCTCCTCATCAGGCTGGCCCCGGCCATGGTCGGCACGCCGACGGGACTCGTCGTCGCGCTCATCGGCATCCTGACCTTCATCGTCGGCGCCTTCATCGCGGTTTCGCGACGGAACGCCAAGCGCATCCTGGCCCTGTCCACGGTCTCCAACCTCGGATTGATCGTGGTCTGCGCCGGCATCGGGACGCCCCAGCTCATCTGGGCCGCCTTCTTCCTCATCCTCTTCCACGCCGTCGCGAAGGCCCTGCTCTTCATGGCAGTCGGATCCTCCAGCTTCGGAACGGGGAGCCTCGACATAGAGGATATGGGCGGACTCATCGTGAAGCAGCCGAGGATCGCCGTGCTCCTCGTGATCGGCATCGCGGTCATGTTCGTCGCTCCCTTCGGCATGCTCATCTCGAAGTGGACTGCCATGGAGGCCTTCATCAACATGACCTCCTGGATCAGCCCGGTGATGGTCGTCCTCCTGGCATTCGGCAGCGCCACGACGGTCCTCTTCTGGACCAAGTGGCTCGGCCTCATCATCCGGCTGTCGGACCCCGCGGCCCCCCGCGGCCTGCTCGAGGACAAGTACTCGGGGGCCGAGTTCCTTTCGCAGGGCTCGCTCGCGATCCTGGCGATCCTCGCCTGCGCCACGTTCCCCTTCATCTCGCATTACGTGGTGGCGCCCTTCCTCCTCTCCGCCTACGGGCAGGCTTTCACCCTCGATCAGGGCAACGTCGTGGTGACGGTGCTCATGGTCGTCATGACCGTCGTCATCCCCTGGCTCCTCCTGACCATCTCGCGCCGCGGCACCAAGCGGCTCTCCGGCGCCTACATGTCGGGCCGGCCCACCGAGGCGGGCCTCGTGTTCAAGGGCACGGCGGGCGTCGAGAAGGCCGTCGAGCTCCGCTCCTACTACCTCGTCAAGTACTTCGATGAGCCCTGGCTCCTCAGGTGGGGCATCCTCATCTCCATCCTTCTCACCATCACCATGTTCGGGACGGTCCTCATATGAAAGGCTACGAACTGTATCTCGCGATCGCCTATCTCATCCTCGGACCCTTCATAGGCGGTCTGCTCGACGGAGTCTCCCGCAAGATCACGGCCAGGCTCCAGGGGCGCGTGGGGCCGCCCATCATCCAGCCCTTCTACGACCTCAAGAAGCTCTTCTCGCGCAAGCTGGATCCGGTGAACAGCCTCCAGATGCCGCTGGTCCTGAGCCACTTCATCTTCGCGGTGGCGACGGGCTTCCTCATCTTCGAAGGCTCGGACATGCTCCTCATCATCTTCGTCCTGACGCTCGCGGCCATCTTCCTCGTGCTGGCCGCCTACTCGACGGGCTCGCCGTTCAGCGCCATCGGCGCCAACCGCGAGCTCATCATGATGACCGCCTACGAGCCGATGGTGATCCTCACGCTCGTCGGGTTCTTCAAGGTCGCTGGCTCCTTCCACTTCGGCGACATCGCCGCGGTCGGCAAGCCCACCATCCTCCTCCTGCCCGGCATCTTCCTCGGCCTCGTGTACGTGCTCATCATGAAGCTGCGCAAGTCCCCCTTCGACATCTCGACCTCGCACCACGCCCACCAGGAGCTCGTCAAGGGCCTGACCGCCGACCTCGGCGGCCCCGCCCTCGGCCTCGTCGAGCTCGCGGACTGGTACGAGAGCGTCTACCTCTACGGCCTCGTGTTCCTCTTCTTCAGCTGGAATCCGATCGCCGCCGTCCTCGGCCCGGTCGTCACCTACTTCATCATCATCCTGATCGACAATGTCACGGCCCGCGTAAAGTGGGAGCTCGCCCTCACCTCCGCCTGGATCGTCGCCATCGTCGCGGGGATGGGCAACCTCATCCCCTTCTATCTCATCGCGAGGGTAGTCCATTGAGCGGCATCGAAAAGTCTCCCTGGCTCATCCACTATGACGCCTCGTCCTGCAACGGCTGCGACATCGAGGTGCTCGCCTGCCTGACGCCGATGTACGACGCCGAGCGCTTCGGCTGCATCGTCACGGGCGACCCCAAGCAGGCCGACATCTTCCTGATCACGGGCAGCGTCAACAACCTCAACATTCCGGTGGTCAAGAACATCTACGAGCAGATGCCCGAGCCCAAGGCGGTCGTAGCCATCGGCGCCTGCGCCTACTCCGGCGGGGTCTTCGCCGAGTGCTACAACGTCAAGGGCGGCGTGGCCAACGTGATCCCCGTGGACGTCTACGTCCCCGGCTGCGCGGCCAAGCCCGAGTCCATCCTCGACGGGGTCGTGCGCGCCGCGCAGATACTCGCGGAGAAGAAGCAGGCCATGAAAAAGGCGCGGCGCGCCAAGAGCCCCGCCCAGGAGGCCGCAAAATGATCGAACGCGAAGTCCTGACCGTCGAGGAGATCGAGGTCAGCAAGCTAATCCCGGCCGTCGACGCGCTCCGCGCCGCCGGCTGGCGGATCATCCAGATCCTCGGCGTCTCCGGCGCCGACCACATCGAGCTCAATTACTCCTTCGGGCTCGGCATGCAGCACAGGATCCTCAGGCTCATGGTGGCTCCGGAAGCCGAAGTGCCGTCCATCACCTCCGTCTTCCTGGGCGCGTATCTCTACGAGAACGAGATACGCGACCTCTTCGGAGTCAAGATCGAGCGCATCGCGGTCGACTGGCTCGGCAAGGTCTACGATCCCGTCGAGGGCAAGGCCTTCAGCAAGATCACCGTCATCGCGACCAGCAGCGAAGGAGGCCCCCGTTGAGCAGCCACGAGAAGGCCGCGCCCGGACCCACCGTCATCCCCTTCGGGCCACAGCACCCCGTCCTGCCCGAGCCGCTCCACTTCGACCTCACCCTCGAGGACGAGAAAGTCGTCGGCGCGATCCCCCAGATCGGCTACATCCACCGCGGCCTGGAGCTCCTCGTAGAGAAGCGGGACTACCTCGACTACGTGCACATCGCCGAGCGCATCTGCGGCATCTGCTCCTTCATGCACGGCATGGGCTACTGCGAGGCGGTGGAGACTATCCTGGGCACCCAGGTGCCCGACCGCGCCCGCTGGCTCCGCACCTTCTGGTCGGAGCTCGAGCGCGTGCACAGCCACCTCTTGTGGCTCGGCCTCGCAGCCGACGCCTTCGGCTTCGAGAATCTTTTCCACGCCTCGTGGCGGGCGCGGGAGACGGTGATCGACGTCGCGGAGGAGACCTCGGGCGGCCGCGTCATCTTCGGCTCGGCCATCGTCGGCGGCGTCAGCCGCGATCCCGGCGACGAGACCCTGCGCCGCTGCATGAAGGCCATCGAGCCCGTGCGGGCCGAGATACTCAGGCTGGCGCAGGTCTGGATCGGCGAGCCCACCGTCCGGCACCGGCTCTCCGGCGTCGGCTATGTCTCGAAGGAAATGGCCTACACCCTCGGCGCGGTCGGACCCATGCTCCGCGCCTCCGGCGTGGACTACGACGCGCGCGCCCAAGGCTACGAGGCCTACGGCGAGATCGAGTTCAAGCCGGTCGTAGAGACCGCGGGCGACTGCATGGCCCGCGTCCTCGTACGCCTGGGCGAGATCGAGCAGTCCTTCCGCATCCTGGACGAGGTGGTCGCGAAGATGCCCGCCGGTCCCGTCTCCGTTCCCATCAAGGGCATGCCGCCCGTCGGCGAGTCCTGGATCCGGCTCGAGCAGCCGCGCGGCGAGGTGCTCTACTTCGTCCGCTCGAACGGCACGAGGCAGCTCGAGCGCTTCCGCGTACGCACGCCCACCTTCGCCAACATCCCGGCCATGGTCGAGGCCATCAAGGGAGTGTCGCTCGCCGATGTCCCGACAGTGATCCTCACCATCGACCCCTGCATCTCCTGCACCGAGAGGTAAATCGTGGCCTTCATACCCATGACGCGCACCGCGCTCCGCAACCTGTTCACCAAGCCGGCCACGAGGCGCTATCCCTTCGTGGTGCGCCCGACCTACCCCACGAGCCGGGGCCGGATCCTGAACGACTTTCCCAAATGCATATTGTGCTCGATGTGCGCGAAGCACTGCCCCGCCGACGCCATCGTCGTCGACAAGGCCGAAGGGCTTTGGCGGATCGACCGCTTCGCCTGCGTGATCTGCGGCGCCTGCATCCGCGCCTGCCCGGTAAAGTGCCTCTCCATGGGCAACGAGCGCCCCACGGCCCTGGACTTCTCCGACGCGGCCGGCAGGGTTCACGAACATCGGCGCGAAGCCGCACCGGCGGCCGGCAACGGCTCCGGCGCCGGCCCCGCCGGAGGAGCGAGCGCCGGTGCATGAGGCGAGCGCCATCGAGTCGGTCGTCAAGATCGTCTCGGAGGAGGCGGAGAAGCTGGGGGCGGCGGGCCGAGTCAGGAAAGTGCATCTGGTAGTAGGCGAGGCCACCGGCCATCTGGAGGAGGCGCTCGTCTTCTACTTCGATGCGCTCGGCAAGGGCAGCGCCGCCGAAGGCGCCGTCCTCGACGTCACCTACATAAAGCCCCAGCTCCGCTGCTCCTCCTGCCAGAAGCTCTTCGAGCGCAAGCGCTTCTCCTTCGAATGCCCCTTCTGCGGCGGCCAGGGCCAGTCTACCAAGATCGGCAGCGAATTCTACATCGACAGCATCGAGATCGAGGATATGCCCGGTTGACCTAAACCTGCCACACTTCCAAAATGCATCGTAGCGCGGCGGGTGGCGACTGCAAATCGAGAGCGATGGAGCTACTGCGTAATCGCTCTCGATTTGCAGCCGACAGGACCCGCCCTTCGAAGTATTCCGAACGCGTGAAAGGGAGAAGCGGCATGAGCATATCCATCGACCTCAAGCGAGCCATCTACGAGGAGAACGACGCGCGGGCGCGCGCCATCAACGAGGCCTTGCGCGGCCGCGGCATCTTCACCATCAACATCCTGGGCGGACCGGGGGCGGGCAAGACCAGTTTCATATCGCGGGTGGCCGAACGACTCCACGCCGCCGGCGAAAAGCTCGCGGTGATCGAGGGCGACGTCGCCAGCGACATAGACACGCGCCTCCTGCGGTCGCTCAACGTCGAGGCCTACCAGATCGAGACGGGAGGCGACTGCCACCTCAACGCTCCCATGATCGAAGGCATCCTGGGCCGCATGAGCGTCGCCGACGGCTCCTGGCTCTTCATCGAGAACATCGGCAACCTGGTCTGCCCCGCCGAGTACGTCGTGGGCGAGGACATCAAGCTCGTGGTGGCGAGCGTGGCCGAGGGCAGCGACAAGCCCTACAAGTACCCCGCGGCCTTCGCCAGATCGGCCGCCTGCATCCTCACCAAGATAGATCTCAAAGAGGCGGTCGGCTTCGACGAGGACTTCTTCCGCAAGGGACTCGCGGGGACCGCGCCCGGAGCCCTGCTCCTGCCGCTGAACGGCAGGACCGGCGAGGGCGCCGACGAGATCACCGCCTGGCTGAGGTCGGTCAAGGACCGGATCCTCGGCGGCTGAGAAGGCGAACTCCTCCGATCGGGATCGGATTCTCCACGGTGGTCCACCGGTAGCGCACATCGGCACGGTCCCGGACTCGCGGACGGCCCGCCGCGGAATCCCGGCGGGCGAGCCGCGCGACGAATTGCGGTTGCGGTTGGGCGATTTCGGTTGTATCCTGTCTCCCACATCCGGTCGCCGATCGGGGGAGCAGCATGGCCAAGCAAAAAAATCCCGTCGAGGACATGGATGTCTTCCCGTATTTCCGGGAACCCATTTTCAAGGACACGGCCGGGAAGCCCGACGCGGTCGAGCTGCTGTCCGTCGAGGAGCAGGCGGTCGCCGTCGCTTTTCCCATCACGAGCGTCGGCATCATCGCCTCTTTCGTCGATCCCTTGAGTTCTTCGGGCGACCTGGACGAGGCCTCGGCTCGCTTTCGAGCCGACGAAAAGCTGTCTTCGATACCGATCGAGTCCGACGGCGGCGTCATAGGCCTCGTGTCGCGGACCGCTCTCATGCTCCGGCCCAAATCCGCCCTGGACGCCCTGCGCAGCGGCTCGATCGGGAAATACCTGGATCACGACACGGCCATCCTCGACGCCGACGAAAATGTCGAAAAGGCGCTTTCCTCGCTGCTCGAGCGACAGAGTTCGGCCATCTTCAACGACTTCCTCATCTATCGCCACAACAGGTTCTTCGGCACGGGCTCCTTCCTCGCGCTCACGAAGCAGGTGGCGCTCATCCGCGGCATGGACCTGCAAAGCGCCCGTTCGATCCAGGAGTTCCTGCTCTCGCGCAACACGATCGAGAGCGAGGAGATCGCCGTCGAGACCTATTTCCGGATGGCCCACGAGGTCGGCGGCGACTTCCTCCAGACGCTCGAACTCAGGAAGGGCCTCTACATGGTCGCGAGCTTCGACGTCTGCGGGAAGAACATCGCCGCCTCCCTCGCCACGAGTCTCGTCAGTTCCTTCTTCGCCACGCTCAAGACCGGCGGCCTGCTGGCCCGGCACGACCCCGCCTCTCTGGTCGAAGCCCTGAACAAGGTGATCCTGGACCAGACGCCGGAAGAGCTCTTCATCGCGGGAGCCCTCGTCTTCTTCGACACCGAGAGGCGCGAGCTGACGATCTTCAACTGCGGCTATTCACCGATCTACGTTTTGTTCAGCGCCCCGGACGGCCGCAGCAAGTGCCGGATCTATTCCTCCAGTCTCTGCCCCCTGGGGCTCGAGCCCTTCGGGAAGTCCGAGGGAAACGGCCAGTCCATGCCCTTCTTCCCCGACCTCAAGATTTTCATGAACTCCGACGGCCTGACCGACCTCAAGAACGAAAGCGGCGAGCGCTACGACGACGAGAAGCTCAAGCACTTTCTCTTTTCGCGCTTCGACCGGAAGCCCTCGGAGCTCATCGCCGATCTGGACAAGGAGATCGCCGCCTTCATGGGAAAGGCGCTGCAACCCGACGACATCACCGCCCTCGCCGCGCAGCTGCTATAGCCGCGATAGCCGCGATAGAGCCGGCAAGGCGCCCGGCGGCATCGTGACGCGGCGGGTGGCCGGGGAAGGCAGAGGACGGCTCGCTGCCGCCCGGCCCTCTGCCCTTCCAGGTCAGGAACCGCGCCACAATGCCCGCCCTAGGCGAGTATGCTCTGCCTGCCCGCGACGCCGGCCATGTCGTGCGCGAGCACGGCCGCTCCGGAACTCTTGGCCCGGGGCAGGTGCTCGGCGGCGTAGGCGCGCAGCAGGTCGGCCTTGCGCTCCTGGACCTGGGCGTCGCGCAGAAGGAGCCAGCCGTTGACCACCGCGGCCGCCATGTCCATGAGGTCGGCGCCGAAGTAGTCGACCGTGTCGCGGTCGGCGGCGTGCAGGGTGTCGCAGCACTTCTTGAAGAGCTCCGTCGTCTCGACGAGTTCCTTCCTGACGGAGGCGAGAGCCGGCGCGCAAGGAGCGGCGGCCCAGAGGTCCAGGAGGAGGTCGAGGCCGCGCCCGACCATCTTGCCGATGGCGGCGACGATCTGGAGCTGGCTCGTGCCCTCGTAGATATTGGTGATGCGCACGTCGCGGTAGTGCCGCTCGGCGTTGAACTCGCGCATGTAGCCCACGCCGCCGTGGATCTGGAGGCCCTTGTAGCAGACGCGGTTGCCCATCTCGGTGGCGTAGTACTTGGACATCGGCGTGAGGATGTCGGCGAGGTTCGAAGCCTGCTTCTTCTTGGCGATCAAGGCGGGATCGGCCGCCTTGCCATCGCGCTCGAGCTCTTCCTGCCGCTGCTCGTAGGCCTTGAGCGAGTCGACCCAGCGCGAGGTCTCGAAGATCAGGGCGCGGGCCGCCTCGATCTCGCCCTTCATGGAGACGAGCATGCGCGACACCGCGGGCATGTCCCCGATGGTCTTGCCGAACTGGATGCGCTCGCCCGCGTAGCGCAGGGCTTCGCGGTAGGCCGCCTCGGAGATGCCGACGGCCTGGGTGGCCACGGCGAGGCGGGCGCCGTTCATGAGCGCCATAGCGCAGCGCATGAGGCCGAAGCGCCGCTTGCCGACGAGTTCGGCGGGGGTGTTCGTGTACTGGAGCTCGCAGGTGGGAGAGGAGTGGATGCCGAGCTTGTGCTCGATGCGGCGGATGCGCACCGAGGCGTCGCGCTCGACGAGGAACATCGAGAGGCCGCGCGCGTCCTTGGAGCCCTCCTCGCTGCGGGCGAGGACGAGGTGGATGTCGGCGTTGCCGTTCGTGATGAAGCGCTTGACGCCGTTGATGCGCCATTTGCCCTCGGCGTCCTGCGTGGCTCGGCACTGCGCCGAGCCGAGGTCCGAGCCGGCGTCGGGCTCGGTGAGCACCATGGCGCCGAAGACCTCGCCGCGGGCGAAGCGCGGCAGGATGCGCGCCTTCATCGCGTCGTCGCCGAACTCGTTGATGGTCGAGGCGATCTCCTGCAGGCCGAAGATGGTCATGAGGCCGCCCTCGGCGCGCGAGACCATCTCGATCATGGCCTGGTAGACCGTCTCGGGCAGGTTGAGGCCGCCGAACTCCCAGGGGAGCATGGCGCCGAGGATCTCGGACTTGCGGAAGGCCTCGATGGCCGCCTGGGTGGCGGCGGCGTAGGTCACCTGGCCGTTCGAGTACTGGGCGCCCTCCTCGTCGGCCTCGGGAGCGCGGGGGGCGATCACGTTGGCGCAGATCTCGCCGAGGATCTCGAGCACCAGGCGCCAGTTGTCCTGGGCGTCCGCGTAGTCGCGCGGAGCCTTGCGCTCGGTCGCGGCGTAGGCGTAGCCGCGCTCCTTGATGTCGACCACCTCGTCGAGGCCGCAGCGCTCGACGCGGAAACGGAGATCGGGATTGTCGAGGTAAAAGTTGTCTGCCATAGCCTGTCTTTCTCCTATTTCGCCTTTTCGCGCAGGGCGTTGATGAGGAGAGGAATCACCTCATTGAGATCGCCGACGATCTTGTAGTCCGCGATCTGGAAGATCGGCGCGTCGGGATCGGTGTTGATCGCGATGATCTTGTTCGATTCGGCCATGCCGGCCCGGTGCTGGATGGCGCCCGAGATGCCGGCGGCGATGTAGAGCCGCGGCCGCACGGTGGTGCCGGTCTGGCCGACCTGGTGCTCCTTGCCGATGAGGCCCGAGTCTACGGCCGCGCGCGAGGCGCCCACCTCGCCGCCGAGGACGTGGGCGAGCTCGCGGATGAGCTCGAAGTCCTCTTCAGTGGCCGCGCCCGCTCCGCCGGCGACGATGACCGGCGACTCCTTGAGCCGCACGGTGGAATGCCTGATCTCGCGGGAGAGCACCTCGAGGGCGAAGTCCGAGCTCTCGAAGGCGCAATTCACGCGCTCGATCTCGCCCTTCCGCTTCGGGTCGGGCTCCTGGATGCGCATCACGCCCTCGCGCACGGTGGCCATCTGCGGCCGATGGTGCGGGTTGACGATGGTGGCGATGAGGTTGCCGCCGAAGGCCGGGCGGATCTGCAGGAGGAGGTCCTTGAAGACCTTCCCGTCCTTCTTCGAATCGAAATCGCCGATCTGGAGGTCCGTGCAGTCGGCGGTGAGGCCCGAGCGGACCGCGCTGGCGACGCGAGGCGCGAGGTCCCGGCCCACGGGCGAGGCGCCGAAGAGGAGTATGTACGGCTCCTTCTCGCGCACCTGGGCCGACACGATGCGCGCATAGGGCAAGGTGCGGTAGAGCTTGAGCTCGGGATGCTCGGCGAGGAGCACCCGGTCGGCTCCGTGCGCGACCGCGTTCCTGGCCGCATCCTCGACGCCCTGGCCGCAGAGGAGGGCCCAGACCTCGCTCTTGAGGATGCCGGCGAGCTCGCGGGCCTTGGCCAGAAGCTCGAGGCTGACGTCGGCTATCGTGCCCTCGTCCTGCTCGATGAAAACCCAAACGTTCTTGTTGTCTGCCATCTTCCGCCTACCCTACGATGTATTCCTGCATCAGTTCCTGGATGAGGGCCTTGATGCCGTCGCTCGTCGGATCGACGACCTTCGACTCGGAGCCTTCCAGCACGACGAAGTTCACCTTGTACACCTGAGTCGGAGAGCCCGGCATGCCGAGCTTCTGCTCCTCGGCCCCGATGTCCGCCGCGGTCCACACGGGAATCTTGAGCTCGCGCCGGACGAGGAAGGCGTCCAGGGCCTCCTCGGTCTTGAAGGAGGGCCACTTGGCCAGGAGGGACTTGTACTCGAGGCTCGTGGCCGCGAACTTGTATTCGATCCTGCGGCGCACGGAGGCCGGCCTCGGCTCGTTGGCCGAAGACACCACCGTGAGCAGGCAGGGGAGGCTGCACTTGACCATCTCGGTGCCGTGGTCGAGGGCGCGCCGGGCGACTATGGAGCCGCCTTCCAGCTTCTCGATGGCCTCGGCGTAGGTGATCTGCGGCATGCCGAGCTTCTCGGCCGTCTGCGGGCCGACCTGGGCGGTGTCGCCGTCTATGGCCTGGCGCCCGCAGAACACCAGATCGACGCTGCCGAGCTTCTGGATCGCGCAGGAAAGCGCGTAGGAGGTGGCGAGGGTGTCGGCGCCCGCGAAGCGGCGGTCGCTCAGGAGCACGACCTTGTCCGCGCCCCGGAAGAGCGACTCGCGCAGGACCTCCGCCGCGCCGGGGGGGCCCATCGTGATCACCGTGACCTCGCCGCCGTGCCGATCGCGGACCTCGAGGGCCATTTCGAGGGCGTTGAGGTCCTCGGGATTGAAGACGGCGGGCAAGGCCGTGCGGTTGATCGTGCCTTCCGGTGTCATCGCCTCGCCGGTAATGTTCTTCGTATCCGGCACCTGTTTTACCAGTACTACCGATTTGTAGGGCATCGGTACCTCCTGCATCTTCGTAGTGGAATTGCTGTTCATGCCGGCCGGACGGAAACGCCGGCCTGGGCGGCCCTTTGGGCGGAACATCCTTTTCTGAGGCGTATACTTATCTTACAGTTGACCGGAATATGTCAAGATACGCGTAGCGCTCCCTCCGAAGCGGCTCTACTGGATTGACATTTTTCGACGCATCAGTATCCTACGGCCATGACACTTGTTCGATAATTGTCACGAGGAGGCTTTCATGTCCGTAGTGATCAGATCCACCGGTTCCTATATTCCCGAGCGCAGGATTCCCAACGAGGAGCTCGCCTCCATGGTAGATACGACGGACGAGTGGATCCGTTCCCATACCGGCATCGGAGCGCGGCACGTGGCCGCCGACGGGATGCAGACCAGCGACCTCGCGGCCGAGGCCGCGCGCTCGGCGCTGAAGAAGGCCGGCGTCGATGCGAAGGAACTCGACTTCATCGTCGTCGCCACCGCTACCCCCGACTACCTCGGCTTTCCCTCGGCGGCCTGCATCGTGCAGGACAAGATCGGCGCCTTCGGCTGCGCCGCCTTCGACGTCACGGCCGGCTGCACCGGCTTCATCTACGCCCTCGACATAGCCTCGAGCATGCTCGAGGCCAAGAAGGGGCGCCACGCCCTCGTGATCGGCGCGGAAACCCTCACTCGCGTCACCGACTGGACCGACCGATCGACCTGCGTGCTCTTCGGCGACGGGGCGGGCGCGGCAGTGCTGTCGCGGATCGACGAATCGGGCCGCGGGGTGCTCAAGACCATGCTCGGGGCCGAGGGCGCCAGCCACAAGGACCTCGTGCTCGTCCAGGCGCCCCGCACGAAGACCTTCGAGCGCTCCGAGGCGACCGTGCCCAAGATCTACATGGACGGCAAGAACGTCTACAATTTCGCCGTCAAGTCGATCACCGTGCTCATGCAGCGGATCATGCACGAGAGCGCCTATCACCTCGACGATTTCGCCTGGATCGTGCCGCACCAGGCCAACGCCCGCATAGTCCAGGCTGCGGCCAAGCGCGTCGGCGTCCCCGAGGAGCGCTTCTTCATGAACATCGAGGAGTACGCGAACACCTCGGCCGCGAGCATTCCCATCGCCCTCGACGAGATGTCGCAGAAAGGCCTCCTGAAGCGAGGAGAGCTCATCATGCTCATCGGATTCGGCGCCGGGCTCACCTACGGTGCCACCGTCGTGCGTTGGTAGGTTCGGACCGCGACGAAGACCCACGATCTGCGGTATTATAGACGAACTATGCGTTCGATTTGGCGGCCGCGGAGCCGCCGGGAGGTTTAATTGATGAAACGGAGAGTGGCCGTCACCGGTCTCGGCGTCGTGAGTCCCGTGGGCAACGACGTGGCCAGCTTCTGGACCGCCCTCAAGGAAGGCCGTTCCGGCCTGGGCCCGATCACTCATTTCGACGCGTCCCGCGTCGAGGCCAAGGTGGCGGCCGAGGTGAAAAACTTCGATCCCACGCTTTATATGGATAAGAAAGAGGCCCGCAAGATGGCCAGCTTCACCCAGTACGGAGTCGCCGCCGCCGTCCAGGCCTGGCGCGACGCGGGTCTGGGCGAGGGCTTCCGGGCGCCGGAGGGCGGAGAAGCGCCGGCCCTGCCCTATTCTCCCGAGCGCGTGGCGACGGTCATGGGCATCGGTATCGGCGGCCTCGAGGTCATGATGGAGTCGCACAAGAAGATGCTGGAATCCGGCCCCGGCCGCATGCTGCCGATGACCGTGCCCCTCATGATCTCCAACGAGTGCCCCGCCAACATCGCGATGCGCCTGGGCATTCTCGGTCCGGCCTACACCGCGGTGACCGCCTGCACTTCGAGCACCGACGCCCTCGGCCAGGCCCTCGACCTCATCCGCTCGGGCCGCTGCGACATGGCCGTGGCGGGCGGCGCCGAGGCGACGATCACCGAGTTCGCCATCGGCGCCTTCTGCAGGCTCCAGGCCCTCAGCACGGCCTTCAACGACGACCCGACCAAGGCCTCGCGCCCCTTCGACAAGGCCCGCGACGGCTTCGTGATGGGCGAGGGAGCCGCCGCCCTCATTCTCGAAGACTACGACAAGGCGGTGGCCCGCGGCGCCCGCATCTACGCCGAGTTCGCCGGCTACGGAGCCACCTGCGACGCCTACCACCTCACCTCGCCCGATCCCGAAGGCAAGGGCGGGGCCAGGGCCATCGCCCTCGCCCTCGAGGACGCCGAACTCAAGCCCGAGGACATCGGCTACTACAATGCCCACGGCACCTCGACGCAGATCAATGACCCGACCGAGAGCCTCATGGTCAAGCACGCCTTCGGCGAGCACGCCAAGAAGCTCAAGATATCCTCGACCAAGAGCATGCACGGCCACATGCTCGGCGCCGCCGGAGCGATCGAGGCGGTGGCCTGCATCAAGGCCATGGAAGAGGGCTTCATCCCTCCCACGATCAATCTGGACAATCCCGATACCGAGTCGGGCTGCGATCTGGACTACGTCCCCAACAAGGGCGTGCACGCCAAGCTCGACGCGACGGCCTCGGCCTCCCTGGGCTTCGGCGGGCACAACGGCGTCGTCGTCATGAGGAGACCCCGGTGATCGATCCCAGCGATCCTCGGGCCGAGATCAAGGAGCTGCTGCCCCACCGCGAGCCCTTCCTCTTCGTCGACAAGGTCGAGATCGCCGACGGGAAGATTCTCGCCGAGCGCACCTACCCCGAGACCGAGTTCTTTTTCGCGGGGCATTTCCCCGGCTACCCGGTGGTGCCCGGCGTGATCCTCGTCGAGACGATGGCCCAGTGCGGCGGCGTCGGCATCAGGAAAATGGGCATCAAGAACGCGGGGACCTTCTTCTTCGCCAAGATCAAGGAAGCTCGCTTTCGCCGCCCCGTGCGGCCCGGCGAGACCTTCCGCATGGAGATAGTCAATCTGCGCGCCTCGCCCAAGATCATCCACCAGAAGGGCACCGGCTACGTCGGCGAGGAGCCGGCGGTCGAGGCCGAGTGGATCGCGATCGTGGGCGACAGCGAGGAGGCCTCGTGATCCTGAAGCCCATGGTGCGGAACAATGTCTGCATCAACGCCCATCCCGGCGGCTGCGCCGTCGAGACCGGGCGGCAGATCGAGGCCATCCGCGCGAAGCGGCCGGCCTACGACCGGCTGGACGGCCCCAAGGCCGTCCTGGTCGTAGGCTGCTCGACCGGCTACGGCCTGGCCTCGCGCATCGCCGCGGCCTTCGGTTTCGGGGCCGCCACCCTGGGCGTCTCCTACGAGCGGGGGCCGTCGGAGGCCTCGACCGGCACTCCCGGCTGGTACAACAACCGCAGCTTCGACGCCGAGGCGGGCGCCGCAGGCCTCGTTTCCCGGACCTTCGACGGCGACGCCTTCTCCGCGGCGATGAAGGAACAGGTGATAGCCGCGGCCCGCGGGCTGGGCCTGCGCTTCGACCTCGTCGTCTACTCCCTGGCCTCGCCCGCGCGCACCGATCCCGGGACCGGGACCGTGTACCGCTCGGCGATCAAGCCCATAGGCGGCGTCTACCGCGGCAAGACGGTGGATCCCTTCAGCTCGGTGCTTTCCCAGGCCGAGGTCCAGCCGGCGACGGAGGACGAGATCGCCCAGACGGTCAAGGTCATGGGCGGCGAGGACTGGGCCCTCTGGCTCGAGGCCCTGCGCGGCGCGGGCGCGCTCGCGCCCGAGGCGACCACCGTGGCCTACTCCTACGTCGGGCCCGAGCTCTCCTGGCCCATCTACCGCGACGGCACCATCGGCAGGGCCAAGAGCCACCTCGAGGCGACGGCCAAGCGCATCACCGAGACGGGCGCCGCCAAGGCCTACGTGTCGATCAACAAGGCCCTCGTCACGCGGGCGAGCGCCGTCATACCCGTCATTCCCCTCTACGTCTCGATCCTCTACAAGGTCATGAAGGAGCGGGGCATCCACGAGGACTGCATCGACCAGATCGACCGGCTCTTCCGCGACCGCCTCTATTCCGGCTCGGATCCGGCCCTCGACGCCGAAGGCCGGATCCGCATCGACGAGCTCGAGATGGGCGCGGCGGTGCAGGCCGAGGTCGCCTCGCGCATGGCGCGGGTCGACGAAACCGACCTCGCCGCCCTGGCCGACGTCGAGGGCTTCCGCTCGGACTTCCTCCGGGCGCACGGCTTCGCGGTCGAGGGCATCGACTACGAGGCCGACGTTTCGCCCTACGGCGAGGCCTGAGCGTCGCCCGGACCTCGCCGAAGGTTCAGGCAAGCTCCGTGACACTATCGTGCCGTACCGATCCGCCCTCGCCGGGCTAGGCTTCAGACCGTGAACATGCTTCTCCTCGAGCCCGGCGAGTCCGGCTCGCGCATTCCGCGCTCGGACCGGCGCTATGAGCACGTCAGGAAGGTGCTCAAGAAGCGGCCCGGCGACCGCCTCCTGGCCGGGATCGTCGACGGAGCGGTCGGGAGCGCCCTCCTGCGCGAGCTCGACGACGCGGGCCTCGTGCTCGAGTTCGAGGCCGAGGGCGAGGCCCCTCCCCTCGCCCCGATAGTCCTCGTGCTCGGCTTTCCCCGCCCCATCCAGGCGGCCCGCATCCTGCGGGACCTCACGAGCCTCGGCCTGTCCAGGATCGAACTCACCCTCACCGAGCTCGGCGAAAAGTCCTACGCCCAGAGCGATCTCTTCGCCAAGGGCGAGGTGAGGCGCCACCTCGTCGAGGGGGCCGAGCAGGCCTGCAACCCGCGCCTTCCCGCGGTCGGCGCCCACTGGTCGCTCGAGCGCTGCCTCGACGCCCTGGGCGAGGCCGAAACGCGCTCGCCCGGAACGCTCTCGCCCGGATCGCGCCTCGTCCTGCACCCCTACGGCGCCCCGGAGCGCATGGGCTCGGGCGAGCCGCTTGAGCCGCCGGTCCTCCTCGCCGTGGGCCCCGAGCGCGGCTGGACCGAGGCAGAGACGCGGCTTTTCGCCTCGCGCGGCTTCAGGTCGATGTCGCTCGGCTCGAGGATACTCCGGACCGAGACGGCCGCCCTGGCCGCCTCGGCGCTCGCCCTCGCCAGGCTCGGACTCGCCTGAGCCTTCGGGCTCGCCTGCGGGCGGCGAAAGCGCCTCGAAGGGAGTCGCAGGGCCGGGCCTGCGATCCGCGTTCCGTGTTCTTGAGATTCACGCCGCATAGACGCTATACTACGCCCCGCGGCACCATCGAGGTCGGCGGGCTACCTGCACGTCGCAGTTCATGAATCCGCTTCCGCAGCCGCGAATGAGAGCTAAAGATGCGAGTACTCATCGTCGAGGACGAGGCCAAGGTCGCTTCCTTCATCGCGCGCGGTTATGCCGAGGAAGGCATCGAGTCGCTCGTGGCGAGCGATGGGCTGGAGGGCGCCCGTCTCGCCGAGTCGCAGTCCTTCGATCTCGTCGTGCTCGATCTGGGGCTTCCTGGCCTGGACGGCTTTTCCTTCCTGGAGCGCATCCGCGCCGCGGGCCAGAGCGTACCGGTGCTCATTCTCACGGCGCGCGATTCCCTGTCCGACAAGGTTCGCGGCCTCGAGGCCGGAGCGGACGACTATCTTCCCAAGCCCTTCGCCTTCGAGGAACTCCTGGCCCGCTCGCGCGCCCTCGTGCGCCGCGCCCAGGGAAGCCCCTCGCCCGTGCTCAAGGTGGGCGATCTCCAGCTCGACCAGCGGACGCGCCGCGTGCGCAGGGGCGAGTCCGAGATCGTCCTCTCCAACCGCGAATACGCCCTCCTCGAGTACCTCATGTCCCGGGCTCGCTGCGTCCTCTCGCGCACCATGATCGCCGAGCAGGTCTGGGGCATCGTCATCGACACCGGGACCAACACCATCGACGTCTACATCAATTACCTCAGGGGCAAGATCGACGCCGGGCACGAGCTCAAGCTCATCCGCACCGTGCGCGGCCGGGGCTACTGCCTCACCGACGAGCCCGAGATCAAGAAGCTGGAAAACCGGGACGAGGGGGCCGATCGGGCATGAGAGGCCCCCGTTGAGGCAGAGCTCGCTCAGGACGCGGCTCGCCCTCAGGCTGGGCCTCATCGTCTTCGTCTCCTATGTCATCTTCAGCCTTTCGCTCTACGCCTACTTCAAGCGGATACTGGACGAGGATCTCGACGCCTTCCTGGCTTCCCGCGCGGTGGGCGTCATGGCCTCGATCCGCGCCTATGCCCGCGATTTCCCCGGCAGGAGCGGCGGCAGGCCCGGCCCCACGGCCTTCCGCGATCTGGCCAAACTCTGGACCGACGAGCGCGCCGGTTCGGGCTTCCTCCTCAGCACGGGCGTCGAGATAGTGAACTTCGAGGGCGGGATCCTCGCCGCGACCCACGGCTTCGAGAGCGTGCTGCCGGTCTCGAAAGAGGCGCTGCAGATGGCGCGCGACGGCAAGTCGCTGTTCCGGGACGTCGAAACCGCCGAGGATATCGGAGGCTCCACCGACTTCCGCGTCCTCTCGGTTCCCCTGCGGCTGGACATAGGGTTCAGGGCGGTCGTGCAGGTCATCGTCTCGCAGAGCCGGGTGCGCGGGGCCCTCACCACGCTCCGCCTCCTGCTCATGCTCCTGGCCCCCGGATTCGCCGCGATCGGAGCGGGCGCCGCGGCCCTCATCGGCGGCGGCATGGTCGCCCCCCTGGGCTCCATGGCCGCGACGCTCAGGCGCATCACCGAACGGCGCCTCGACGAGCGCGTCGCGGCGCCGGCCGAGAGCCGCGAGCTGGCCGAGCTGGCCGCCGCCTTCAACACGATGATGGACCGCGTCGAGGCGGCCTTCGACGAGCAGCTCCGCTTCACCGACGACGCCGCCCACCAGCTGCGCACGCCGCTGACCGTGCTCCGCGGCGAGCTCGAACTCGCGCTCAAGCACGCCCGCTCCTCCGACGAATACGAGCGCGTCCTCGAAAGCAATCTGGAGGAGGTCGAGCGCATGATGCGCCTCGTCGGGCGCATGCTCGACCTGGCGCGGCTGGAGGTGGGCAAGATCGAGGCTGCCGCCGAGCCGGTGCGGCTCGACGGCGTGCTGCGCGAGCTGGCCGACGATTTCGAGCCCCTGGCGGTCGAGCAGGGCATGTCCTTCGACCTCTCGGCCCTGTCGCCCGCCCGAGTCTCCGGCGATCCTCTGCGGCTCTACCAGGCCTTCATGAGCGTGCTCGAAAACGCGCTCCGCTACGCCCCGCCCGGCAGCGCCATCGAGCTCTCGAGTTCCGAAAGCGAGTCGGGCGCGGTCGTGACGGTGCGCGACCACGGCCGGGGCATACCCGAGGACGAGCTCACCTCGATTTTCCTGCGCTTCCACCGCGGGCGGAACGCCGCGGGTCCAGGCCACGGGATTGGCCTGAGCATCGCGGCCTCGGTCCTGCGCCTGCACGGCGGCAAGCTCGTCGCCTCGAACCACAGCGAGGGCGGGGCCGTGTTCATCGCGAGCTTTCCCCCGCCCGGCAAGCGCCGAAGACCGGCGGACTAGTCCGCCTGGTCGGGGGACGGATCGGGCTCGGGCATTCCGTTTCGGACAGGACACTTCACTAGGACGAGGAAGGCCGAGGGCGAGCCAGCTCCTCGACCTCGGCGCCGCGGGCGAGCGCCTCGATGTGATAGCGGGCCGACTCGGCCACGCTGCGGTACACCGTCTCGGACTGGGCGATGCTCTCCTCCAGGTTCCGCGCCCGGCCGGAGAGCAGGTCGCCCAGCGGCGGCATGAGGAAGGCCGCCACCTCCTTGGCGGGGCAGTCGGCGATGGAGCGGTCGGCTGCATCCAGGCGCCCGAGCGCCAGCTTGAGCCGCCCGGCTCCCGCGGCCCCTTCGGCGAGGGCGGTTCGGGCCGAGGCCGCCGCCTCGACCGCGGCCTCGGCCTCGGCGGCGATCGCCTCCAGCTCTTCGAGCAGCCGCGACAGCCCTGAGCGGCCGCGATCGTCCGCCTCTCGGGGCGGCGCGGCCGAAATTCCGGCGAGGACTCGATCGATCGCCGGGCGCAGGACCGGCCCGTCCAGCAGCTCCTCCGGCGAGCCCAGGGCCATGCCCGGGATGGCGAGGCCCTCGGGAGCGAGGGTGAGGGTCCGCGGGGAGCCGGGGCGGGCCAGGCGCGCCTCGAACCACCAGGCGTAGAGCCGCATGCGCGCGTCGGTGCGCACGAGTCCGCCTCCCGCGGCCGGAGCGTCGCCGGTCCAGGGGCCGCAGACCGCAGCGGCCTGCTCGCTCTCGGCCGGCCTCAGGCGCGAGCCGCGGGCCAGGGCGAGCTGCTCGAAGAGGCTCGCTCGGGCGTGGGTGGCCCCGCGCGGGAAACCCAGGTCCAGGCCCGCCATCCAGATGGGCTCGCAGCCCAGAAGCCGGGCGAGATCCCAGGCGCTGGTGGCCACCGAGCCGCCGGCGCCCAGATCGCCCTTGGCGCCGAAGAAGCTCTCGATGCGCCGACCCAGGGGGAAGAGGCTGCCGCCGAGATAGACGCCGCGGCAGGCGAAGCGGAAGACCGCGGGCCAGGCGGCGGACTCCGAGACCAGGATGGACCGCGGCGAGCGCAGGTCGGCGACGTGCCGCCAGTTCCAGTACTGGGGATCGACCACGACGAGGAAGTCCGGCTCGAGCCCCCGCTCGAGGAGGCTCCGCAGGGCCGTGTCCACGCAGATCACGAGGGCGCGGCGCGCGATCTCGCCCACGAGCGGCAGCACCTCGTCCAGGCTCGGCCCGGCCGCCAGGACGAGGGCCGGCATCCCGGCGAAGCGCCCCTCGAGCTCCCGCACCCCCGGCGCTCGGGATACCTGATCGATGTTCCGCGCCAGATTCCTCACCCAGAGCCGGCCGAAGCGGCGCAGGGTGTTTTCGTTCGCCTGCCCCTTCGCGTTCCAGCGCGAGGCCGCCTCGCGGGCGCCCTCGTACCACTCGGGATAGGCGAACTCGGCGGCCTTGAGGCCGAGCACCGAGGCGCGCGAGGCGCCCGAGACCTCGAGCGCGCTCACGATGGCGTCGGCCTCGCCGCCGACGACGAAGCCCAGGCGGGTGTCGGCGAGGGCCCGGCTCAGGTCGCGGCTTTCGAGCGCCGCGGCGAGGAGGCAGAGGTCGGCCTCGCAGACGATGACCCGCTCTGTGCCCTGATCCAGGCAGGCCTCGGCGAGGTAGCCGAGGCCGAAGCCCAGCAGCAGGGCCGCGTCCGACCCGCTCTCCAAGCCCCGGGAGGCCAGGCGCCGAGCCTCCTCGCGGGGATCCCGGGGCGAGTGGAGCCAGGACCCGCCTTCGATCTTGGCGCTCGGTTGGCCCGAGGCGGTCTCGTGGACGGAAAGCCGGCGCTCGGCGCTCTCGCCCGCTCCGCGCTGCTCGAGGAGGAGCTCGACGAGGCCGGGAAAGCGCGAGCCGAGCGCCGCCAGGTTGGCCGCCCAGATGCCGGCCTGGGCCTCCGCCGGCAGACCGGCCGAGGGCGAGTCGACGGAACCGGTCGGCGAGCTCACTTGAGCTCCAGGTCTATCCGCATGCCCGGAGCCACGGGGCTGCCGGGGGGCGGGCTTTGCTTCACGACGTAGCCCTCGCCGCTCAGGCGCAGCTTGAGGTCCTTTCGGCCCAGCAGCCCCAGGAGGAGGCGTTTGGGCGTGCCCCTGAGATCGGGCATCGTGGCGCCGATATCGACCTGGACGGCGGAGGGCACGGTGACCGTGCCGGAGTGCGTGGCGACGGGGCTGTCGCCGCGCGGGATGTTGGTCAGGCCGAGTATGGCCTCGGCCGCCTCCCGCACCACGGGCGCGGCGATGCGTCCGCCGTAGTACTGGTCGCCGCGCGGCTTGATGATGGCGATATAGAGAATGATCCGGGGGGCGTCGGCCGGGAATATGGCCATGGTCGAGGCTATGTAGTCCTTGTCCGAGTAGGCCCGAGTCTTGGGATCGATCATCTGGGCCGTGCCCGTCTTGACCGCCATGGGCACGTCCTGGATGCCCGCGCGGAATCCCGTCCCCCCCAGCGAGGAGCCCGTGCGCATCGCCTTGAGCATGTTCGCGGCGACGTCGGCGGAGATCACGCGCCGAACCGGCTGGGGCGGATTGTCCCACACGGTCTTCCCGGCCGGATCGACCAGCCGCTCGACGAGAATGGGCTTGAGGAGCATGCCGCCGTTGGCTATGGCGGTGGCCGCCGTGACCATCTGCAGGGCCGACACGAGGATCTCCTGGCCGATGGCGATGGTCGGTTTGGACCTCGCCGACCACTGATCCGGCGGGCGCAGGAGTCCGGAGGTCTCGCCGGGGAGAGCGAGCTGCGTCGGGGAGCCGAAGCCGTAGGTCACGAGCTTGTTGTAGAAGTCGAGGGGATCGACGGTGTCCGAGGCGTAGCCGGCCCCGGCGTTGCAGGAGACTTCGAGTATCCGCTGGATATTGACCGCCCCGTGGACCCCGAGACACTTGATCGTGATCACCTGGCCCGAGGGCGTGGTGTGGTGATAGGCCCCGTCGCAGTAGAAAATGGAGTTGAAGGTCGCTCCGCCGAGATCGACGACCGAGGACAGGGAGAAGATCTTGAAGACCGAGCCCGGCTCGTAGGCGTAGACGCTCGGCCAGTCGTACCAGTTTTCCGGAGGCGAGGCCATATAGTCGTTCGGATCGAAGTCGGGAAGAGCGACATAGGCGAGCATCTCGCCCGTGCGGGAGTCCATGGCGAGGAGGATGAGGGAGTGGGCCTTGGTGTCCACCATGGCCTTGCGCGCGATCTCCTCGAGCGAGTACTGGATATTCGCGTCGATCGACAGCACGACCGTGTCGCCGCGCGGCCGTCCGCCCGGCTTCAGCTGGCCGAAGGGCACCGAGTCGGGCAAGAGCTCCTCGTCGTACTTGCGCTCGATGCCGGAGAGCCCCCTGTTGCCGTCGCCGACGAAGCCCACGAGATGGGAGGCGAGGCTTTTTTCGGGATAGAGCCGCCCCGACACCTTCTCCACCACCACGCCCTGGAAATCTCCGTTGGCCTTGGCCTCCCGAATGGCCCTCGCCACCTGGGGCTGAACCCGCTTCTTGAGATAGAAGAAATCCGCGCTTCCGTTGGCCCAGGTGTTGCGGATATCCGCGGCGTCCAGGCCGAGCATCGAAGCCAGACGATTCGCATCTTCCGGAAAGGCCTTTTCGTCGGTCTCGGGGCGCCAGACGGCGACGTTGTACAAGGCGGTGTCCATGGCGAGGATGCGCCCCGAGCGGTCGACGATATCGCCGCGGTCTATGGCTATTTCCTGAGCCTCCGGGTCCGCGTTGGGATGTAGGGCCAGGGAGGCGTAGCGGAAGAGCACGAAGAGCGAGAAGAGGCCGAAGACTCCGATTACCGTCCAGTAGCGCCAGGACCTGCTTGTCATCGCTTGGCCCATCGCGGCGGCAGCAGCACCTCGCCCCGCACGGTATCGACCGTGATGGGGCCGTAGATCCGGGAATCGATGGATTCGGGGAGGTTCTCGCCGAGGAGGAAGATCTGCCCCTCGCGGAGGTAGAGGCCCCGCGACCAGCGATCGGCCGCTTCGCCGTGGAGGCCCAGGTCGAGGTCGGGGCCCACGAGCCGCCCGTCGTCGAAACTGAGCAGGACCGGCCCGACCGCCGCGGCGCGCTTGACCACGGTCTTGCCGTCCATCGGGTTGACCGCGGCTATCACATCGCCGCGCCGGGGAGTTCCCCAGCGCAGGATGTAGCCGCCGCCGAAGGGCCAGCGCAGGCCATAGGCGCAACGGAGCACGAGCACGACGCCGCCCGGCTTCAAGAGGGGCAGCATGGAGCGGCCGTCGACCACCGCGGCGTCGAGGATGAATAGTTTTGCAGCCAAGGCAATGAGGGCGGCTGCCAGGACTGCCGGTCCCGGTCGGATGCTGCTTCGCGACATGGGGCAGGTTCCGACTATAATACCCGCGCCCCGAATTGTCGATAAGAGTCTAGACATGGAAAGCATAATCAGAGCACAGAAGATATCCCGGCGGCGCAATTCGGACTCGAAAAGCCCGCTTCGGATCCGCGAGGCCTTCATTCCGGACCACCTCGGCCCGCGGAAGGCCCCTCCGACCCGTTTGGAGCTCCCTCTCCTGCCCATCGCCGCCAGAATGCCGGCCTTCCCCGCGGCCGACGGATCGGGCCGCTTCCCGGAATTCAGGCAAAAGCCCGCGGCCCGGCGCCATCATCCGCCCGAGCGCGGTCAGAAGTCCGGCGGCAATTCCGCCCACAGGCTGAAGCTTCCCGGCCCCCGAAGGGACTCGTTCCTGCCGGCACGGGCGCTTCGAGCCCTCCTGCGCTCGCTGGGCGCGGCCTTCGCCCGGGCCCTCGGCGCCTCGCGCGCCTTCAGCACGCGCATGCGCCTCGCCCTCGGACTAGTCGCCCTTTCGGCGCTCCTCGCCGTGGTCGCTGCCGCCATACTCCTTCACCCCGCGGTGCCCCTGCCTCAGGGCACGCTCCTCCCGCAAGGCGGCACCGACGAGGGAGTGCTCCTCGCCTACGCCGCATCGGAAGAGACCACGCAGGCCGAGGCGGCGGGCGGAGCCCAGACGCAAGCGGCTAAGGCGGCTCCCTCCGCGCAGGACGCCAAAAACGCGCCTCTTCCCGTCCTCGAACTGAGCACCTACACCGTCCAGAAGAACGACTCGCTGTCCACGGTGGCCCAGCGCTTCGGCATCGCCGTAGACACCCTCATATCGATGAACGGCATCAAGGACGCGCGAGCCCTCCAGCTCGGCGCGAAGCTCCGCGTGCCCAATATGAACGGCCTCCTGTATCAGGTCCGAGCGGGCGACAGCCTGTACTCGATCGCCAAGCTCTTCAACATCGAAAGCGGCAGGATCGCCGACGCGAACGACCTGGGCAGCTCGGTCATCAAGGTAGGACAGCGGCTGTTCATCCCCGGAGCCAAGCTTCCCGACACCGAGCTGAAGCGCATCTTCGGCACGCGGGTCTCGTGGCCGGTCCACGGCTACATCACGTCGCCCTACGGCTATCGGGCCGATCCCTTCACGGGGGTGCGTTTCTTCCATGCGGGCATCGACATAGCCGTAGATCTCGGCACGCCCGTCAAGGCCGCCATGGACGGGAAAGTCGTGGATGTCGGATACAATCCCACCTTCGGCAACTATGTCATCCTCGGCCACCCCGACGGCATTCAAAGCCTCTACGCCCATCTCAGCTCCTATTCGGTCCGGATCGGCCAGCGGCTGCGCCAGGGGACGCAGCTCGGACTTTCCGGCAGCACCGGCTACAGCACGGGTCCGCACCTCCATTTCGGGCTCTATCTCCACGGGAACCCGGTCAATCCCCTCAAATATCTGCGATGAAATGCGGCTCGTGCGAAATGCGGATGCATTTCGCACGAGCCGCCGAAGCTGCGGCACTTGAAGGAGATTCGCGTCAGGTATATCCTAGATACCCGACTGGGAGTAAAGAATGCGAAAGATAGTCGTTGCTGTGGTTGTTCTCTTTGCCATCTTCACCCTGATCCGTGACCTGCCCACCCCCGGCGCAAGCGCCGACATACTTCATGGCCGCACCGAACTGCGCTCGGCGCTCATCCCTTGAAGTATGATCCAGTATACAGGCTGAGAGACTTAAAGTGTGATTATGTAGACTATTCTCATTGTGCGAGGAAAACCGGCCGGTGATCCTCGTTTTTATTTTATTATAGCATAATCACATAGAAACGCGCTACGGCGATTCTACGACTCTGGCACGAAACTTGCTCAATCATCTGTGGGAAGAGGAGAACACAGATGAAAACGACGAACACGCCGGGCGGTGGCGATGAAAGCCTTAGAAGTTATTATACCGCCATCAAACGAATTCCTCTACTCAGCGCCGAAGAGGAGAAGGATCTCTCCGCCCGCATTTTTTCGGGAGAGGAAGCGGCCAGGCGGCGCCTCATAGAGTCCAATCTGCGTCTGGTCGTCAAAATCGCGCGGGGCTTCGTGACACCCGACATGCCGCTGCTCGATCTCATCCAGGAGGGCAACCTCGGCCTCATCCGCGCCGCGGAAAAATACGACGGAGAGCGCAATGTGCGCTTCTCGACCTACGCATCCTGGTGGATCAAGCAGGCCATCACCCGATCCTTGGTCAACTCCAAGCGGGCGATTCGCCTGCCCCACCGCAAGGAAGAGCTTCTCAAGAGGATCCAGCGCACCTATTCGAGCCTCGCCCAGGCGCTCCAGCGGGAGCCGACGACGGCCGAAATCGCCTGCGAGCTGCGCGTGCCCTCCTCGGCCGTCTGTTCCGTCATGGAAATGGCCTCGCCCATGGTCCCGCTGGAGACCGAAACCGGCGAGGAATCCGGCTCCATCATGGATATCTTCGAAGACTACAGCTACAGTCCCGACAACGAGCTGATGCGGTCCTGCGAACGACAGGAGACGCTGGACATGCTCGAGATACTCCTCGAGAAGGAGCGCCGCATCCTCATATACCGCTTCGCCTTCTTCGGCGACACCCGCCACACCCTCAAGAGCATCGGCGCCGAGCTCGGCATCTCGCCGGAGACGGTGCGACAGATCGAAAAGCGCGCCCTGCGCAAGCTCCGGGAGTCCAAGTCCCTGACGGAGTTCTCCTGCGTCTCCTAGCGTCGATCGCTCGGCTCGGGGCGACGCAGCGAAGCTGCGCTGTCCTGAGCCGAGCGGCTTCGCTTGTCTTGTAAAGCCACGGCTCCTCGGCTATAGTGCCTTCGGTGCCGAAACGTTCTTCATCCGATCGGAAGTCTCCCGGGCGCGCCACGGCCAAACGCGCCGTGACCAGTCGCACCGCAGCCAGGCGACGCCGCACTACCCTCCCCCTCGGACACGCCCTCTTCCTCCTCGCCATGGTAGGCGCGGCGATGGCGGCCGCCCTCGTCCTCGGCGGCACGTTCGTCCTGCCCCGCGAGGCGCGAAGAGCGCCTCCCGCCGCGGAGGTATCGCCCTCTGCGGTCGGAGCCGAGGAGCCGGGCAATCCCGCCGTGGCGCCGCCCACACAGCAGCCCCCGCAGCCCATAGACGCCGCGGGCGTCGCCGAAGCCGAGGCGGCGCTGCGCGCCGCGGCCCCCGCCCGAGGCGAAGGCCCCGTCTACGGCTCTGGCCGGCGCGGCGCGGCGCGCGAACCCGGGAGGGCCACCGCGCGCACCCTGCCTGCCTTGCCCGCCCGAACAGCCTCCCTGAACTCGCGCCCTGCCGCCATCCCGCCCGAGCGCCGGGGCGGGAAGGGCACCCTCATCTTCGTGATCGACGACGCCGGCAACAACTATTTCCAGCTCGAACCCTTCCTCAAGCTGCCCTTCCCGCTGACGGTGGCCGTCCTGCCCCGGCTTCCCTACAGCGAGCGCGACGCCCGGGCCGTGCGCGCCGCAGGCAAGGAACTCATCCTCCACCAGCCCATGCAGCCCATCGGAAGGCAGAACCCCGGCCCCGGAGAGCTCACCCTCGGCATGGGCGCCGACGAGGTGCGAAGCATCATCGATGCGAATCTCGCGACCGTGCCCGGCGCCGTGGGCATGAACAACCACATGGGTTCGGCCGCCACGGCCGACCTCGGCCTCATGGAAGAAGTCACGGCGGTTGCCAAAGCCCGGGGAATCTACTATCTTGATTCTTTGACCGTCTCCGACTCAGCGGTACCCATAGCCGCCCGTCGGGAGGGAATACGATATTGGGAGCGCTCCGTGTTTCTCGACAACTCAACGGACCGGGTGTCCATCGTTCGCGCCGTCGAGGACGGCAAACGACTCGCGGCGAAGAACGGGAGCGCCATCATGATCGGCCATGTCTGGTCGGCCGATCTGGCGCAGACGCTGATGGAGCTCTATCCCCAGCTCGTCGAGGAGGGGTTCTCGCTCTCGACCATCTCCCGCTTCATGCTCTCGGAGGCGGCCGCGGACGATGAGAGTTCTGGGAATTGAGTCGTCCTGCGACGAGTGCGCGGCCTCGGTGGTCGAGGACGGCCGCCGCATCCTGTCGGACATCGTCGCCACGCAGATACCTTTCCACGAAAAGTACCAGGGCGTCGTCCCCGAGATAGCCAGCCGCACCCACACGGAATGGATTCTCGGCGTCGCCTCGCGCGCCCTCGCCGAGGCGGGCATGGAGAGCCGCGAGCTCGACGGCATAGCCGTCACGGTCAAGCCCGGCCTCGTGGGCTCCCTCCTCGTGGGGCTCTCCTTCGCGAAGGGCCTGGCCTGGTCGCTCGGCAAGCCTTTCGTCGGCGTCAACCACATGCTCGGCCACCTCTATGCCTCCCAGCTCGAGTGGGGGAGCGAGCCTCTGCCTCCCCTGCCCTACCCCTTTCTCGGACTCCTCGTATCGGGCGGCCACAGCATCATCTGCAAGGTCGAGGACTTCGACCGCATCGAGGTGCTGGGCACCACGATCGACGACGCCGTGGGCGAGGCCTTCGACAAGGTCTCCAAGCACTTCGGCTTCGGATATCCCGGCGGAGCGGCGATCGACCGCCTCGCCGAGTCAGGCGACGACGAAGCCTTCGCCTTTCCCGTGCCCTCCCTCCACAAGGGCGAGCACCGCTACGACCTCTCGTACTCGGGGCTCAAGACCGCCGCCATCCATCAGCTCGAGCAGTTCAGGCGGCCGGGAGCGGCCTCCACGCCCGAGAACATCGCGGCCTCGTTCCGCAAGGCCGCCATCGACATTCTCGCCTCGCGACTCTTCCGCGCGATCGAGGACACGGGCATAGGCACCGTGGCGGCCGGAGGCGGCGTGGCCGCCAACGCCTACCTGCGCCGCCTCCTGGGCGCGAAGAGCGGCCTCACGGTGCGTTTTCCTCCCCTGAGCCTCTGCGGGGACAACGGCGCCATGATCGCTGGCATCGGCTGCCGCTTCCTCGAGCGCGGCGAGGTCTCCGACCTCGGCATCAACGTCTCGGCCCGCGTTCCCTTGTACCGCCGCATCGGTCGCTGAGATTGCCGCGAGGGCCGAGGCGGCCCGCGATCCTTTATGCCGCCGACACCGCAGGGCGGGTCCTGGCCGGCGAAGACAGGGGGCATCTCGCTGACGCTCGGCCCTCTGTCTTCGCCGGCCACCCGCCGCGCTGCGATGCCGCCGGAAACTGCGACCGGGTTCATCTCCGTGCACCGACCCTATTCGACGGTGACTTCACGTGTTCATGGCCAACGGCGGCCCTGCGATCAGCGCTCGATTTGTTCAATCCCGATCGGGTCCGGCGAGCGTTGCAGGGGCGGAGGCGCCATGGTTCTTTCCCCTTCGCTCCTTCGGCGCGCAGTCCCCATTGCGCTCGCCTTTCTCGCGCTCGGCCTGCCCTGCGGGGCCCAGGACCTGGACGCGGGCGAGACGGAGGTTTCGGCCGCCCCCGTGAGTCCCGTCATAGCGGCCGCTCCGGCCGAGGCCGGCGCGAGTCCCGCGCATGGAGCCTCGGTCCTGGCTTGCGAGCTGGGGGCCGGCCCTATCGTCGGCCTCGACCGGCCCCTGCGCGGCGGGGAGATCTCCGCCGCACTGCTCCTCGACCTCGGCTCGGCGCTCGGACCGGGCTACGCCGGGCTCATGCCCGGGCTCGAGGCGGCCGTGCTCTACGACCTCAGTTTCCGGGCCGTCGTGGCCTGCGCCGACTTCGTCTTCAGCCTGGGACCCGAGCTCCGCTTCGGCCTCGGCTGCGAGGCGCCGCTCGGGAGCGCGGCCTTGGACGCGGACGGCGCCGCCCTTGCGCTCGCGGCCGGAACCTGGCCCAACCGCTTCGCCGTAACCGCCCTGCTCGGCGAGCTCGGCGGCGCCCAAAGAGGCGGCGCCCAAGGAGGCGGCGCCGAGCTGGGCGGCCCGCGCGTCTCGCTCGAGGCCGAGCTCGGCTGGAGCGCCTACCGCCTGGCCGACGCGTCCACGGCCGGCCGGCTCGCCGCGGCCCAGAGCGGAATCCGCGGCTTCGCCGCAGGCTTCAGGATGGGCACCCTCCTGCGCCTGCGCTGGGGCGCGCGGCGCTGATCGTCGAGGCTGAAGGCCCGAAGGGCAGAGGCAGGCGGCGAAACCGGACGGAGGGCCGCGATGTCCTTGACAGGAAGCCCGAGAGAGCTTTTCATGGAAGCCATGAGCACTCTATGCAAGGCGGCTTCTTTCGAGCACGATCCGGCCCTCGCGTCCGCGGCGGACGTGGCGGTGCGCGGATCGCTTCGCGTCCAGGCTGGCGAGAAATTTCTCATCATCACCAATCCCGAGCGGGAGGTGCTCGAAGTCGCTTCGGCGCTCTACGATTCGGCCGTGGCCGCCGGCGCGGCCACGACCCTCATCGTGCAGCCGGTCAAGGCGCAGATGGACGACGCCGAGGATGCGGTGATCGCGGCCTTCGACTGCCAGCCCGACATCGTCGTCTCGCTCTCGGCCGAGAAGCTCGGCAAGGACTCCGAAGGCATACGCACGCCCTACGAATGGGACGGCGTGAACTACGACCATGTGTTCAACTACCAGCTCCACGGCTCGAAGACCCTGCGCGCCTTCTGGTCGCCCAGCATTTCGCGCGCGATGTTCAAGAAGACCGTACCCATAGACTACGCCGAGCTGCAGGAGCGCTGCGGGCGCCTCAAGGCCGTGCTCGACGAGGCGGTCTCCGTGCGCGTCACCAACGCCAACGGCACCGACATCGTCATCGGCCTGCGCGGGCGCTCGGCCCGCTGCGACGACGGCGACTACTCCGCTCCCGGCTCGGGCGGCAACCTCCCCGCGGGAGAAGTCTTCGTTTCGCCCGAACTGGGCACGGCCGAAGGGCTCATCGCCTTCGACGGCTCCATCTCCGACACGGCGGGCGCCATACTCATCGCCACACCCATCCGCTGCAAGGTCGAGGGCGGCTTCGTCACCTCCATCGAAGGCGGAGAGGAGGCCGCGAGGCTCGAGCGCGCGCTTCAATCCGGAGCCGAGGGCGCCCGCAAGCTCGGAGAGGACGGCTCGCTCGACCGGGAGAAGGTGGTCGAGTACGTCCGCAACGCCCGCGGCATCGGCGAGCTCGGCATCGGACTCAACCCCAAGGCCGAGATCGTGGGCAACATGCTCGAGGACGAAAAAGCCTTCCGCACCTGCCATTTCGCCATCGGCGCCAACTACGACGAGGACGCCCCGGCGCTCATCCACCTCGACGGCCTCGTATCCCGGCCCACCATCGTGGCGACGATGAGCGATGGTAAAGAAAAAGTAATTGAGCGCGAGGGCGAACTGGCGGTCTAGATGTATTGAAAATGCCGCCGCGAATCCCGTACAATACCTCCTCAATCTGCACCCACGGAGCGATCCATGACGAATGACAAGGCCTCAGGCGACGAAGCGATTCCGGAACAGGACGAGGCGGCCCAGGCGCGCGCGCTGTCCGAGCAGCAGCGCATCCGGCGCGAGAAGCTCCTCAAGCTCCAGGCCGAGGGCCGCGATCCCTTCGCGGTGGTCAAGTTCGGCCAGACCCACCACTCCGCCGGGATCAAGGCCGAGTTCGAGCGCCTCGAGAACGCGCCGGTGACGGTGGCCGGCAGGATCATGTCCTTCCGCGACATAGGCAAGGCTTCGTTCGTCGACCTCCAGGACCGCGACGGCCGCATCCAGATCTACGTCAACGCCGACGAGCTCGGGGCCGAGGACTACGCCCGCGTGAAGACCTACGACATGGGCGACATCGTCGGGATCGAGGGCTTCGTCTTCAAGACGCGCCGGGGCGAGATCTCCGTGCACGCGAAGAAGGTGAGCCTCCTCGCGAAGGCCCTCGAGCCCCTGCCCGAGAAGTTCCACGGCCTCAAGGATCCCGAGCTCCGCTACCGGCGCCGCTACCTCGACCTGGTCATGAACCCGCAGGTCATGGACACCTTCAAGAAGCGGACGGCCATCATCAGGGCCGTGCGCGAGTACCTCGACGAGCGCGGCTACATCGAGGTCGAGACCCCGGTGCTGTCGACCATCGCCTCGGGGGCCGCCGCCCGCCCCTTCGTCACCAAGTCGAACGCCCTCAACCTCCAGCTCTTCCTGCGCATCGCCACCGAGCTCTACCTGAAGCGCTGCATCGTCGGCGGCATGGAGCGCGTCTACGAGATGGGCAAGGATTTCCGCAACGAGGGCATCGACATCCGCCACAACCCCGAATTCACGATGATCGAGCTCTACCAGGCCTTCGCCGACTACAACGACATGATGGAGCTCTGCGAAAACCTCGTCGCCTTCGCCGCGGTCAAGGCCACGGGCTCGACCAAGGTGAACTACCAGGGCACCGAGATCGAGTTCGCCGCCCCCTGGAAGCGGCTCACCATGATCGACGCGGTGAGGACCAACGGCGGCCCCGATTTCTCGACGGTGCGCGGCGACGAGGAGGCGCGCGAGCTCGCGAAGCGGCTCGGCCTCGTCGAGGAGCTCAAGAAGAAGCTCGCCGACTGCAGCCGCGGCGACATCCTCAACGCGGCCTTCGAGAAGTTCGCCGAGAAGAACCTCGTGCAGCCGACCTTCATCATCGACTACCCGACCGAGATTTCGCCGCTGACCAAGCAGAAGCCCGGCGATCCCACGATGACCGAGCGCTTCGAAGCCTTCGTCTACGGCCGCGAGGTGGCGAACGCCTACTCCGAGCTCAACGACCCCATCATCCAGCTCGATCGCTTCCAGCAGCAGCTGCGCGAGCGCGAGCTCGGCGACGACGAGGCCTACATGCTCGACGAGGACTTCGTGTCGAGCCTCGAAGTGGGCATGCCGCCCACCGGAGGCATGGGCATCGGCATCGACCGCATCGTGATGTTCCTCACCGACGCCTACTCCATCCGCGACGTGATCCTCTTCCCGACGATGAAGCCCCAGGAGAGCTAAAGGGAGGCCCGGCGGCGAGGGATGGAGACCTTCGGCAGCGCCGCCGTCCTCGCCGGCGGCGAGGGGCGCAGGATGCGCGGCCTCGACAAGCTCGCCATCGAGCTCGGCGGCGAGCGCGTCGCCGGCCGGATAGTCGGCACGCTCCGTCTCCGCTTCGACGACCTCATCGTGGTCACTTCGCGGCCCGAGGCCTTTGCCGGCCTGGGCGTACGCACATTGCGCGACACCATACCCGGCTGCGGCCCGCTGGGCGGACTCCACGCCGCCCTCGCCGCCTCGCGCAGCGAGTGGCTCTACCTCACCGCCTGCGACATGCCCTGGCAGAGCCTCGAGTGGATCGATCTCCTCGAGGCGAGGATCGAGGAGCGCGGCGAGGCCGAGGGCCCCGGCGCCTCGGACGAGGGCGGGGGCCCGGGCGAGCGCTGCCTCGGCCGCCGCCTGGCCGCCTTCGCCCGCTCGGGAAGCCACCTCGAGCCCTTCTCGGCCTTCTACAGCCGCGCCGCCTCGGGCCTCCTGGCGAGGGCGCTGCGCGGCTGCCCCGAGGGAAAGGCTCCGTCCATCCAGGCGCTCTTCCGGGGAGCGGCCTTCATCGGCGTGGGCGAGGAGGAGCGCGCGGGCCTCGCGCTCGCCCCCTCGCTGTTCCGGAGCATCAACACGCCCGAGGAGCTCGCCGCGGCTCGCGCCGGGCTCGATGGATCGGCGCGCAAAAAGTTTTGACTGGAGAGGAAAGCGGACCTATCATGTGAGCATGGAAACACGCGACGGTCTCATCTCCGCGTTCCATGAAGCCCAGGCCTCCTCCGGGATGAACTGGGTCTCGCCCGAGGCCTGCTCCGGGCTCGGGAAGCGATTCGGCCTGACCCAGGCCGGCACGCGCGCCGTGGCGAGCTACTACTCCATGCTCAGCCTCCGCCCGCGCGGGCGCCATGTGATCCGGCTCTGCGTCTCGCCCGTATGCCGCATGATGGGCTCGCTCGATCTGCTAGGGCTGCTCGAGTCCGAACTCGGCGTCGCGGCCGGAGAAACCACGAAAGACGGGCTATTCACGCTCGAGACCGCCCAGTGCCTGGGCCGCTGCGCCGGAGCTCCCGCCATGATGGTGGACGGCCGAGCCTTCGCCGGTCTCGACATCCGCAAGGTCCGCGACCTGCTGCGCCTGATCGCGGCCGAAGGGGCGGCCGGCCCGCCCGACCCCGCCTCCTATGCCGCCGATATCGGGCCTCGGGAATCCCTCGTCGCTCTCCGCTATCCTGCCCTCTCCGATCCCTCCGACCTCGCGGAATACCGGGCGGCGGGAGGCTACGAGGCGCTCAAGCTCGCCCTGGCGCGCGAGAGCGAGGAGCTCGTCGAGGAATTCGAGCGGGCCAAGGTGCGCGGGCGCGGAGGAGCGGGCTTTCCCACGGGCCTCAAGGAGCGCTCGACCGCGGCCGGACTCTGCGAGGAAGAATGCGAGCGCTATGTGGTATGCAACGCCGACGAGGGCGAACCCGGCACCTTCAAGGACCGCATCATCATGGAGCTCGAGCCGCATCTGCTCATCGAGGGCATGCTCGTCTCCGGCTGGGCCATAGGAGCTCGGCGGGGCTACGTCTATATCCGGGGAGAATACGGTTGCGCGATCGAGCGGGTCGGGGCCGCGATCCGCTCCGCACGCGCCGCCGGACTCCTCGGCTCGCGCATTTTCGGCACGGACTTCTCCTTCGACATCGAGCTCCGCGAGGGAGCGGGCTCCTATCTCTGCGGCGAGGAGCTCACCCTCATCGAATCGCTGGAGGGCAAGCGCGGCTATCCCCGCATCAAGCCGCCCTTTCCGGCCGAGTCGGGACTCTGGGGCAAGCCCACGCTCGTGAACAACGTCGAGACCCTCGCGCAGCTGCCCTGGGTGGTGGAGCGCGGGGCCGACGAGTACCTCGCCCTCGGCACGCCCTCCTCGCCGGGCACCAAGATATTCTGCGTCTCGGGCGACGTCGCGCGTCCGGGCTACGGCGAGTGGGAGCTCGGCCTGAGCCTCGGCGAGCTGATCGAGGCGGCCGGCGGCTGCGTCTCCGGAGCCCGCCCTCTGGCCGTCCTGCTCGGCGGGGCGGCCGGGCACTTCGTCTCCGGCGACATGCTCGGCTTGCCCATGGACTACGACGCGCTTCGAAGCGCCGGAGCTTCGCTCGGTTCGGGAGCCGTCATAGTGCTCGGCCCCGGACGTTCGATCGCGGCGGCGATCTCGTCGATCATGGACTTCTTCGAGCACGAGTCCTGCGGCAAATGCGTGCCCTGCCGGGTGGGGACGGCGCGGCTCGCCGCCGAGGCGCGGAGGCTCCTCGAGATGGCGAAGGCCGGCAGCTCCCGGGCCGAACGGCTCGCCCTTCTCGAAAACATGGTCGGCGACGCCGAACTCATGGCCAAGACTTCGCTCTGTCCCCTCGGTCAGTCTCCGGTGCTTCCGCTGCGCAGCGCGCGGCGGAACCTGGCCGAACTCGTGTAGGAGGCCCCCGAGATGAACGCCGGCGACATGGTGAGCATCAGGATCGACGGACGGCAGGTCGCGGCGCGGAAAGGCGGGCTGCTCCTTCCCGCCGCCAGAGAGGCGGGCTTCGATATTCCGAGCCTCTGCTGGCACCGCAGGCTCACGCCCACGGGGGCCTGCCGGCTCTGCGTGGTGAAGATCGAAGGCACGCGCGGGCTCGTCACCTCCTGCTCCACTACCGTCACCGAGGGCATGTCGGTGACCGCGTTCGACGAGGAGCTCGAAGAGGCGCGGCGTTTCGTCCTCTCCTCCCTGCTCTCCGAAGTGCGGGTGGGGTCGGACGGTTCCCACCGCGACGAGTTCGAGGAGCTCTGCCTCCGGTACGGACTCCCGGGCCCGGGCGGACCCCGCTTCGAGCCGCTGGCGAAGGAGAGCCTGAGCCTCGACCTTTCCTCTCCGGTCCTGGCTTTCGACCCGAACCGCTGCGTCATGTGCTTCCGCTGCGTCAAGGCCTGCGACGAGCTGCAGGGCAAGGCGGTGATCGGCGTGCAAGAACGCGGCCTGCGCTCCCGCATCGCCGCGGGAGCTTCGCGGTGGGGCGACTCGGAGTGCGACGGCTGCGGCGAGTGCGTCCAGCTCTGCCCCACCGGGGCCCTCGTGGAAAAGCCGCACCGCGACGAGCTGCGCGCGGCCTCGTGGTTCCCGGAGCATCCGGAGCGCGTCCGCACGACCTGCGTCTACTGCGGCGTGGGCTGCCAGCTCGAGCTTTCGGTGCACGGCGGCCGCGTGCTCCGCGCCGACGGGGCCGAGGGGCTCTGGCCGAACGACGGCCGCCTCTGCGTCAAGGGCCGCTTCGGCAACGATTTCCTCGACCACCCCGACCGCCTCACAACGCCCCTCATCCGCGAGGGCGGCGGCTTCCGCCGCGCCTCCTGGGACGAGGCCCTCGACGCGGCGGCCAGGGGCTTCCTGGCCATCAAGGCGAAATACGGCTCCGACGCGCTCGCCGGCTACGCCTCGGCCAAGTGCAGCAACGAGGAGAACTACCTCTTCCAAAAGCTCGTTCGCCTGACGTTTCAGACGAACAATCTCGACTACTGCACCCGGCTCTGCCACGCCTCCACCGTCACGGCCATGCTGCGCGCCCTCGGCGACGGCGCGGGCAGCAACTCCATCGGCGACTACGAGACGACGGACTGCGTCCTCGTGATCGGCAACAACATGGCGGAGACCCATCCGGTGACGGCCACCTACCTCAAGCGCGGCCGGCGGCGGGGCGCGAGCCTCGTCGTCGTCGATCCGCGCTGGACTCCCCTCGCGGACCTGGCCGACGTCTGGCTCCAGGCGCGGCTGGGAACGGACGTGGCCCTGCTCAACGGCATGGTGCGCATCGCGATGGAGGAGGCCTGGATCGACCGGCCTTTCATCGAGCGCCGCGTATCCGGAGGAATGGAAGCCTATCGCGAGCTGCAGGCCAGGGTGGCCCCCTACACGCCCGATCGCGTGCGCGCGATCTGCGGCGTGGACCCGGCCAAGCTGCGCGAGGCGACGCGGCTCTACGCCACCGCCCCCACGGCGATCATCGCGACGGGCATGGGCATGAGCCAGCAGACCGTGGGCACGAACAACGTGTTCGCCCTCATAAACCTGATGCTCGTCACCGGCCAGATCGGCAAGCCGCGCTCGGGGATAGCCCCGCCCCGCGGGCAGAACAACGTGCAGGGCGCCACCGACGTCGGCTGCTCGCCGATCTACTACCCCGGCTACATCCCCGCGAGCGACGAGGCCAACCGAGCGCAGCTCGCGGCGCTCTGGGGCTATCCCGCGGGAGACCTGCCCGGGGCGAAGGGGCTCACCACGGTGGAGATCGTCAAGGCCGCCGGAGAGGGCCGCGTCCGCGGGCTCTACATCATGGGCGAGAATCCCCTGCACACCGATCCGAACCTGAACCACGCGGCCGAAGCCCTGGACAGGCTCGAGCTCCTCGTCGTGCAGGACCTTTTCATGACGCCGACCGCCGAGCGGGCGCACATCGTGTTCCCCGCCGCGGCCTTCGCGGAAAAGGACGGCACGGTGACCAACTCGGACCGGCGGGTGCTCAGGCTGCGGCGCGCCCTGCCCTCGCCCGGCGAGGCCAAGCCCGACTCGTGGATCATCGCGGAGCTGGCGCGGCGCATGGGAAGGCCGATCGGACCCCGGGGCACGGAAACGCACTACCCCGACGCGTCGGCGACCTGGGACGAGGTGGCGAAGGCGGCGCCGATCTTCGCGGGCATATCCTACGACCGCATCGAGCGGGAAGGGATCCAGTGGCCCTGCCCCACGCCCGGGCATCCGGGCACGCCCACCCTCTTCCTGGAGCGCTTCAACACTCCGGACGGCCTGGCGCGCCTGGTGAGCGTCGACTACGAGGCGCAGACCGAGCTCGCCGACGCCGAGTATCCCTTCCTCCTGAACACCGGCCGCATCCTCTACCAGTACCACTCCTCCACGCTGAGCCTCCGCAGCCCGAGCCTCCGCGCCTTCGCGAAGGACTCCTACGTGCTGGTCAATCCGATCAACGCCGCCCGCCTCGGCCTCGGCCAAGGCGAGCGGGTGCGCCTCAGGTCCCGCAGGGGCTCGCTCGAAACGGAGCTCAGGCTCGACCCGGGCGTCGCCGAGGGGGAGCTCTTCATGCCCTTCCACTTCCCGGACGCCTTGGTAAATCGCCTAACGCGCGACGAGCTCGACCCCTCGTCGAAGATCGCCCCCTTCAAGCTGAGCGCCTGCGCTCTCGAGCGCGCGCGGTAGTCCCCTTTACAGAAAACGGGGCGTGCGGGTATATTCGAACTGCGCCACTCCCTCCGGGGGCGGCGCGGCGGGTCGCCACGGCCCGCCGGACTATTCAGTCCAGGATCCCGATTCACCCAGGAGGACGCCATGAACGAGTACACCGCATCTTCGGCCCTTGTGGCAGTCCGAGGGGATCGGGACCGCGAGCTTCCCCTTCGCAGGGATTGAAAAGCAGTCGAGACGGCGCCTGACCGGCGCCGTGCCCAGCCTTCCTCCCCTTTCCGCATCCCGATCACCTCGCAGAGGACGACGCGGCCCGTCCGCCATCGCAGATAGTCCGCGATGGCGGCCGAGCTGCGCGTCGCGCCGCGTTCCGCGCCGGCCCCGGTTCGTTCGGGACAGACAATCTCCCGCCGACCGGTGAAGAGCCTGCGCGGAATTCCAGGGACTTCGCCTGGCGAAGGTTCCCGCGAACAGGACAGGTAGAAGGAATATCCATCGTGCGACACGTCGAGATAGGTCTGGAGAACGGGCAGGTGAACAGCGAGGCTCTCGCTGCTTTCGGATTCGATGAGGGTTTCGCGCGCGATTTCGCGTCCCTGGCCGAGCCGGGCGAGGTCCCTGCGCGGATCGTCGAGGCTCAGCGGGGCAGATTCTCCGCGCTGTGGGCCGACGCGGCGGGCAGGCTCGCAGAGGCCGAAGCGCTGCCCTCCGGAGCTTTCATGAACAAGGCGGCAACCGGCGGCGATTTCCCCGCCGTGGGCGACTGGGTCGTTCTCCGGCAGGCGGGCGCAGTTGCGGGCGGCGCGGCCGAGGCGGGCGCTTCGGGGCCTGCCTTGATCGCGGCCGTCCTGCCGCGGCGCAGCGCCTTCGTGCGCAAGGCGCCCGGAGAGACGGGACGGGACAGGGTGGAGGCCCAGGTGCTCGCGGCCAACGTGGACAGCGCCTTCGTCGTGATGGCGGCCGGCCGCGACTGGAATCCTCGCCGGCTGGAGCGCTATCTCGCCCTCGCGGGGGAGGCGGGCGTTCGCGCGGTCGTCGTCATCACCAAGGCCGATCTGGCGATAGATCCCGAGGCCCTGCTGGAGGAAGCCGCATCGACGGCGGGCGGAACGGAGCGGGCCCTGGTCTGCGCGCCCGAGGGGCGCGGCCTGGACTCTCTGGCCGGGATGCTGCCGCCGGGGAAGACCATCGTCCTCCTCGGCTCCTCGGGGGCGGGCAAGTCCACCCTGCTCAACGCGCTGGCGGGCCGGCCCCTCGCGGCGACGGGCGAGGTCCGCGCCGACGACGAGCGGGGCAGGCACACCACGACCCATCGCCAGCTCTACCGGCTGCCGGGCGGCGCCCTCGTCATCGACACGCCCGGACTGCGCGAGGTTCAGCTCTGGGCCGAGGAGGAGTCGGTCGACGCCGTCTTCGAAGAGATCGAAGCGCGCGCATCGCGGTGCCGCTTCCGGGACTGCCGCCACGAGAACGAGCCCGGCTGCGCCGTCAGGGCGGCCCTGGAGGCGGGCGACATCGATCCCGGGCGCTACGCGAGCTGGAACAAGCTCCGCCGGGAAGTCGCCTTCCTGAAGACCCGCGAGGACCCGGCGGCGCGCCGGGCGGAGGCGGATCGCTGGAAGGCCATCCACAAGAGCATGCGCGGCTACACGAAGGAGCGACGCTCGATCGCGGGGAAGTCGCGCGACTAGCCGGGACCGGCGCCGCGTTATGCGGCGCCTCAGTCCTGCAGCGCCGCTCCCATGCTCGCGAGGTAGCCTTCCAGGAACTCGAGCGGCTCGAGCTCGCGGTTGAGGATGCGGTGGACGCCGCCCATGATCGGCAGCTCGAGCCGGCGCTCGGCGGCGATGGCCGCGACGTGCTTGCAGGCCACGGCGCCCTCGGGGAGGTAGCCCAGCTCGCCGATGCGGGAGAGCAGGTCGTCGAGGTCGCGGAAGGGCCGGAGGATTCCCTTCTCGACGATCTCGCGGCCGAAGCGCCGGTTGCGCCCGTGGACCGAGCGGCAGGTGACGTCGAGGTCCCCGACGCCCGCGATGGAGGTGAAGGTCTCGGGGTGGGTCGCGCCGAGGGCGGTGCCGAGCATCTGCATCTCGTTGAGGCCCGCGGCGAGGAGGAGGGACTCGGTGTTGTCGCCGAACTCCGGGCTGGGGGAGGAGCCGCCGGCCAGGGCGTCGAGCATGCCGAAGCCTATGGCCACCACGTTCTTCGCGGCGGCGCAGACCTGCACGCCCGTCGTGTCGAGCGAGGGGAAGACGAGCACGCGGCCGCCCCGGAACAGCTCGCGCACGCGGATCGCGTTGCGCCCGTTGCGGCTCGCCGCGGCGAGGCCCGTGATGCGGCCGCGCGAGACCTCCTCGGCGTGGCTCGGGCCCGAGAGGTAGACGGTCTGGTCGCGGTAGGAGCCGGGCAGGCGGTCCTCCAGCGTCTCGAGGATGAGGCGCGGCCCGCGCGGATCGGGGATGAAGCCCTTGGTGACGACGACGACGAGAGCCTCGCCGTCCATGAGATTGGGCGCCGAAAGGATGCGCCGCACGACGCCCATGAGGTAGGGCGAGGGCACCGCCAGCACCACGACGTCCTTGTCCGAGGCCGCGGCGAGGGGATCGGTCTCGGGTTTCAGGTTGAGGGGAAGGGTGACGCCGGGAAGGTAGCGGTCGTTCTCCCGCTTCTCGGCGATGGCGCGCGCGAGCTCGCTCTCGAGGCACCAGAGCGTCACCTCGTGGCCGCATTCGGCCAGCACCTTCGCCAGGGCGGTGCCCCAGGCCCCGGCGCCTATGACTCCGATGCGTTCGCCCATCACGGCCTCCCCGCGCCGGCGAGCCGCTCGAACTCGGCCACCTGCCGCTCGAACAGCGACAGGCCCTGGTCCCAGAAGGCGCGGCCCTCGATGTCGAAGCCGGCCTCGGCGGCGACCTCGACCGCGCTCGCCGAACCCGTCCGGCGCAGGATGCCCCGGTAGGTTCCGGCGAAGGCCGGACCTTCGTTCGCGTAACGCGCATAGAGAGCGCCGCCGAAGAGCAGCCCGAAGGCGTAGGGGAAGTTGTAGAACGAGAGTCCCGGCGAGTAGTAGTGGCCCTTGGCCGCCCACATGTAGGGATGCAGGCGCTCGGGGTCGAGGCCGTCGCCGTAGGCGGACTTCTGCGCGTCCAGCATGAGCGAGCACAGCTCCCCGGGCGGGAGCTCGCCCGAGCCCCGGCGCTCGAAGACGCTCGACTCGAAGCGATAGCGCGAGAGGATGTCGACGACGACCTGGCAGGCGTCCTGGAGGTGGAGCTCGAGGAGGGCGAGCCGCTCGGCCTCCGAGGCGCGGGCCGCGGCGTCCTCGAACACGATCGTCTCGGCGAAGATGGAGGCCGTCTCGGCGAGAGTCATGGGGTACTGCGTGGCGACGTAGGGCAGGCCGCGGATCACCTCGGCGTGCCAGGCGTGGCCGAGCTCGTGGGCCATCGTGGACAGGCCCGGGAAGCTGCCGTCGAAGTTGCACAGCACGCGGGCCGCCTTGGCGGCGGGGAAGTCGATGCAGTAGGCGCCGCCGACCTTGCCCTCGCGCGGCCGGGCGTCGACCCAGCGGCTCTCGAAGGCGCGTTGCGCGAAATAGCCCATGTCGGGATCGAAGGCCGAGAACTTCCCGACGACGACCTCCTTGGCCTCGTCGAAGGAGTACCTGCGCCCGGCCTCGCCTTCCGCGCCGCCGGCCGCGGCGCCGCCTACGGGGGCGAAGAGGTCGTAGAAGGCGCAGGTCTCCAGGCCGAGCAGGCGGGCCTTGGCCCGGAGATAGCGCCGCCAGGTGGGCAGCGAGCTCTCCATGGCGCCCAGGAGCGCGTCGAGCGACTCGCGCGTCATGCGGGCCTGGCGGAGCGACTTGCCGAGCTGCTCGTCCCAGCCGCGGCGGGAGTCCAGGCTGTGCGCGAAGCCTTTGACGCCGTTGAGCGCGGCGGCGAGGGGTATCTCGGCCGCCTTCCAGGCGTCGAGCTCGAGCCGCCAGGCCTTCTCGCGCACCGAGCGCTCGGGATCGTAGGCGAGGTTGCGCAGCTCGACGACCGTCCTGCGCGCGCCGGAGGCGGCGTCCCAGAGCACGCTCGCGTTGGACGACACCGCTTCCTGGAGCCGGCCCCAGGCATCGCCGCCGGAGCGCGAGAGATCGGCGGCCAGGTCCTCCAGCTCGGGCGACATCTGCCTCGACTGCCAGAACAGCTCCTCGCGCAGATGGAAGGCGAAGGGCTCCAGGCTTCCGTCGGCGGCGATCAGGGCCTCGACCTCGCCCCGCCTCGCGGCGAGGACATTGCGGAACTTCACCGCGGCCCGCTTCAGGGGCAGGCCGAGCGTCTCGACCGCGTTGATCTCGGCCAAGGCGCGGGGGTCGCGCGTGGCCACGGAATAGGAAGCGTAGGCGTAGCTTCCGAGCGTCTCGAAGAGCGAAAGCGAGCGGTCTTCCAGCTCGAGGGCGCGCCGCAGCCAGGGGCCCGGATCCTCCGCCGGCGGGGCGTCGAGATGGGCGAGGAACAGCTCCGAGAGCGCGGCGAGTTCGTCCTTGGCGCGACGGAACTCTTCGGAATCGAAGCCGGGGTAGATCGGGTCGAGGTCCCAGATCGGCAGACCGCTCTCCGCGGCTCCGCCCGGGACGCCGCTCTCCGTACCGCCCGGAGCGAGCGCGGCGCGGAGCGGCGGAGCGAGCTCAGATCCACTCATCTTCGCCGTCCTTCCATTCATTGAGCTCCGCGTCGGAGAAGAAGAGCGAGATCTCCCGCTCGGCGCTCAGGGCCGAGTCGGAGGCGTGGATGACATTGAGGTTCGTATGATTGGCGAAGTCCCCGCGGATGGTGCCGGCGAGAGCCTCGTCGGTCTTCGTGGCGCCGCAGAGCCTGCGCAGGGCGGCCACCGCCCCGTCGGCCTCCAGCACCATGGCCACCACGGGCCCCGAAGTCACGTAGCGGATGAGGGGATCGTAGAAGTCCTTGCCGCGGTGCTCGGCGTAATGCCGCTCCGCGAGCTCCCGCGATATCCGCATCATCTTGAGGGCGACGATGCGGAGTCCCTTGCGCTCCAGACGGGTGATCACCTCGCCCACGAGACGCCGCTGGACTATTCCCGGCTTGAGCATGGAAAAACTGCGTTCTACGGCCATTGTTCCCCCCCGCGATCGAGCCTAGCACGACGGGAACCATCGATTCCAGCGCCATTCCGGCGAAGCCTCAGGGCCGGCGTACATACTACCGTTGTGATGGTGATTGTCTTCGTCTTTAATGATGGGGCCCCGCCTTCGAAATAGCGGGGGGTCGACGGTCCTCGGTCCCTTCGGGCCCTGGGTCCCTCGGGGCCTGCGGAGTGTCGTCCCCCCGCTTTTTCGGGCGCCCCATCCTTTGGACGAGGACAATCACTGCAATACCACACCATGTGCGCCGGCCCTGGCTTTCGTTCACCGTGAAGAACAAAGCAAAATGCGGTCTGCCTATGGCTCGGCCGAGAGCCGCCAAGCGGCCGGCAGGCCGGCTTCGCCTTGTCGCTTGGGCTCTATCGGTAGTATTGTCCTTCCAATGGCTCTCATCAGACTCGGCGTGGACATCGGCTCGACAACGGTGAAATTGGCCGCCCTCGACGAAGGCGGCAGGCTTCTGCACGGCACCTACGAACGGCATCGCTCCGACATAGGCTCCACCTTGGCGCGCATGCTCGACGACGCGGCTTCGGCCCTCGGCGGCGACTGCGTCTACGAAGCGGCGGTCACCGGTTCGGCGGGCATCGGCGTCGCCTCTCGCCTGGGACTGCCCTTCGTCCAGGAGGTCATCGCCTGCTCCCGGGCGGTCGAGACCTACCTGCCCGGCACCGACGTCGCGGTCGAGCTGGGCGGCGAGGACGCCAAGATCACCTACTTCGGCGAGCAGCTCGACCAGAGGATGAACGGCAGCTGCGCCGGGGGCACCGGCGCCTTCATCGATCAGATGGCCGTCCTCCTCGGCGTCGACGCGGCGGGCGTCGACGAGCTGGCCGCGCGCGCCCGCACCGTGTATCCCATCGCCGCCCGCTGTGGAGTCTTCGCCAAGGCCGACATCCAGCCCCTCATCAACGAGGGCGCGCGGGCCGAGGACATCGCCGCCTCGGTGCTCCAGGCCGTCGTCAACCAGACCATCTCGGGCCTCGCCTGCGGCCGGCCCATACGCGGCCGCGTCGCCTTCCTGGGCGGACCCCTGCACTTCCTGCCCGAGCTGCGCAGGCGCTTCGCCGAGACCCTCAAGCTCAAGCCCGAGGAGATGCTCGTGCCCGCCGACGGCCGGCTCTTCGTGGCCCTCGGCGCGGCCCTCGCCGCGGCCGAGGAAAACGCCGCCCGCGCGGCCCGGCCCGGGACGACACTCGACGCCCTCCTAGCCATGGCGCGCGAGTCGAAACCCACGGGCGGCGAAGAGCGGAGGCTTCCGCCGCTCTTCGCCGACGAGGCCGCGCGCGAGGACTTCCGCGCGCGCCACGCGGTCGCCGCCCTGCCCCGCCTCGCGGAGGGCGAGGCGTCGAAGCAGCCCCTCTTCCTGGGCCTCGACGCGGGCTCCACCACCTCGAAGCTCGTCCTCATCGACGCGGGCGGCCGGCTCCTGCACTCCTTCTACGCGCCGAACGGCGGCCACCCTCTCACCGTCCTCGTCGCCGCGTTGCGCGACACCTACAGGCTCCTGCCCGAGGGCGCCGCGATCGGCCGCGCCTGCGCCACGGGCTACGGCGAGGGCCTCGTGCGCTCCGCGCTCGGCGCCGACGAGGGCGAGGTCGAGACCGTGGCCCACAGCCTGGCCGCCGAGCGGCTCCTGCCCGGCGTGGACGCCGTGCTCGACATAGGCGGCCAGGACATGAAGTTCCTCAAGGTCAAGGAAGGGGTCATCTCCTCGGTCGTGCTCAACGAGGCCTGCTCCTCGGGCTGCGGCTCCTTCCTCGAGACCTTCGCCTCCTCGCTCGACTTCGGCGCCGCCGGCTTCGCGGCCGTCGCCCTCGAGTCCTCCGCCCCCGTGGACCTGGGCAGCCGCTGCACGGTGTTCATGAACTCGCGGGTCAAGCAGGCGCAGAAGGAAGGCGCGAGCCCCGCCGACATCTCGGCCGGCCTCGCCTACAGTGTCATCCGCAACGCCCTGCAGAAGGTCATCCGTCTGCGCAACCCTGAGGCGGTCGGCCGCAAGGTCGTGGTCCAGGGCGGCACCTTCGCGAGCGACGCGGTCCTGCGGGCCTTCGAGCTCGTGTCGGGCATCAAGCCCGTGCGGCCCGCCGAGACGGGCCTCATGGGAGCCTACGGCGCGGCCCTCATCGCCCGCGGCCGCTGGAGAACGGGCGGGGTCTCGTCGATCCTCGGCCAGGAGGAGCTCGAGAGCTTCTCCTACCGCAGCGAGCCCCGGCGCTGCCCCGGCTGCGCCAACGCCTGCCTCCTCACCGTGACGAGATTCGACGGCCTCGAGGGCGAGGCGCCGCGCATCTACGTCACGGGCAACCGCTGCGAGCGCGGCGAGCTCCTGGCGGTGGCCGCGGCCGGCTCCGGAACCGCGGCGGAGGCCGACGCCCGCGCTTCGGCGAGTCCGCGCGACCTTGCCGCCGCGGCCGGCGCGGCGGCGCCCGCGATCGACCCGGCGGCGCCGGAAGCGCCCGCGCCCGCGGCGTCGGCGCCGGCGGCGCGGCCGAAGCGAGCCTCTCCGCCCGACGTCTACGCCTGGAAGTACGAGCGGATCTTCCGCTACCGGCCGCTCGAAAAGGGCCGCGAGGGCCGCGGCACGGTGGGCATCCCCCGCGTGCTCAACCTCTACGAGAACTACCCCTTCTGGTTCACCCTCTTCACCGAGCTGGGCTTCCGCGTCGAGCTCTCGCCCCGCTCATCCAAGACCGTCTACGAGCGCGGCATGGACACCATCCCCTCCGAGTCGGCCTGCTATCCGGCCAAGATCGCGCACGGCCACATCGTCTCCCTCGTCGAGCGGGGGGTGGACTTCATCTTCTACCCCTGCGTGCCGCGCGAGGAGCGCTTCGTCGAGGGCTCGGACAACACCTTCAACTGCCCCATCGTCACCTCCTATCCCGAGGTCCTCCTCAACAACGTCGAGGCCTTCCGCGACGGCAGCGTGCGCTACCTCGATCCCTTCCTCCCCATCGCCGACCCCGAGGCCATGCGCTCGCGCATCGCCCAGGAGCTCGCGCCCTTCGGCGTGGATCGCGCGGAGGCCGAGCGCGCCCTCGCCGCTGCCTACGCCGAGGAGGAGGCCTTCCGCGCCGAGCTGCGCGAGCGGGGCGAGGCCGCCATCGACTGGATCGAAAAGACGGGAGGACACGGCATCGTGCTCGCGGGCCGGCCCTACCACATCGACCCGGAGATCAACCACGGCATCCCCTCGATCGTCACGGGCCTGGGCATGGCCATCCTCTCGGAGGACTCGATCGCCCACCTGGGTCTCGTCGAGCGCAAGCTCCGCGTCGTCGACCAGTGGGCCTACCACTCGCGGCTCTACGCCGCGGCCACCTTCGTCTCGCGCCGCGACGACCTCGATCTCGTGCAGCTCGTGTCCTTCGGCTGCGGCCTCGACGCCGTCACCGCCGACCAGGTCGAGGAGATCCTCGGCCGCACGGGCAAGATCTACACCGGCATCAAGATCGACGAGCACGCCAACCTCGGCGCGGCCCGCATACGCCTGCGCTCGCTGCTCGCCGCGGTCGAGGAGCGCCGGGCCGCCGCGGTCAAGGCGCGAGAGCCCGCGCCGCTCAAGGCCCGGCCCCTCTTCACCGAGGAGATGCGCCGGGACTACACCATCCTCGCGCCCCAGATGTCGCCCATCCACTTCCGCATCATCGAGGCGGCGTTCCGCCACTCCGGCTACAATCTGGAGATCCTGCCCGAGGCCGGCCCCGCCGCCCTGGACGAGGGCCTGCGCTCGGTCAACAACGACGCCTGCTACCCCTCCATCCTCGTCACCGGCCAGCTCGTCGAGGCCCTGCGCTCGGGCCGCTACGACCCCGACCGCACCGCCCTCATGATCTCGCAGACGGGCGGAGGCTGCCGGGCCTCGAACTACATCGCCTTCATCCGCAAGGCCCTGGCCGACGCGGGCCTGGAGCGCGTGCCCGTGATTTCGCTCAACGCGGCCTCGATCGAGCGCAACCCCGGCTTCAAGCTGAGCCTCCCCTTCCTCCTGCGCGGCCTCCAGGCCCTGGTCTACGGCGACGCCCTCATGCGCGGCCTGTACCGCACCCGGCCCTACGAGGCCGCGGCCGGCTCGGCCCAGGCCCTCGTCGACGCCTGGTCCGAGCGCTGCAGGGCCCTCCTCGAGCGGCCCTCGATCCCCGCCTACGTGCGCGCGCTCAAGGCCATCGTGCGCGACTTCGACACGCTCCCCCTGCGCGAGGAACCCCGCCGGCCCCGCGTGGGCGTGGTGGGCGAGATCCTCGTCAAGTTCCACCCCGACGCCAACGGGCACATCGTCGAGACCATCGAGGCCGAGGGAGGCGAGGCCGTCGTGCCCGACCTCTTCGACTTCCTCCTGTACTCGACCTACAACGGCATCTTCCGCCGTCGCAAGTTAGGCGGAAGCCTCAAGGGCGAGTTCAACGCGCGCCTCGGCATCGGCCTCCTTTCTCTCCTGCGCGCCCCGCTCGCGGCCGCGCTGAAGGGGAGCGAGCGCTTCGAGGCGCCGCCCACGATCCACGAACTCGCGGAGGGCGTCGACGGCATCGTGCAGCTCGGCAACGCCACCGGCGAAGGCTGGTTCCTCACCGCCGAGATGGTCGAGCTCATCCACTCGGGCTCCTCCGGCGTCGTCTGCCTCCAGCCCTTCGCCTGCCTGCCCAACCACGTCACCGGCAAGGGCATGCTCAAGGAGCTCCGGCGCCGCCATCCCAGCGTCCCCGTCGCGGCCATAGACTTCGACCCCGGAGCCTCCGAGGTCAACCAATTGAACCGCCTCAAGCTCCTCATGGCCAACGCCCGCCGCGGCCGACGCCCGGCCGAGCCTCCCGCCGACGAGAACCTCGAGACCGGGCTCGCAGCCGGACTCGAGGCGGCCTGCCCCGAAGAAGCCTCGGCCGAGGGATTCGCCGCCGAGGCCACGCTCTCGCCCGGCGCGGACCAGGAGACGGCCTAGCGCGATCTCCCGAATATCAGGACCTGCATCTGAAGGTAGAAGGGCGGCTTCTTGATGAGCCGCACGTCGGGGGCGATTGAGTAAAAATGGCGATGGTCGTTGGCCGAGTAGATTCGGACCGTGATATCCCGCGGCTTGTGCACGGTGATCGCGGCCTCGCCCGCCGGCTCCATGTCCGTAAAGTAGGTCGGGTCCCAAACGGTCACGTCTACCTCGCGCTTTCGGGACGAGGCCGGGATCTCGAGGGGAAGGAAGAATCGATAGTAGATCCTATGGTCCCGATAGTCCGCGGCGAATTCCTTCGCGACCTTCGCGGCGACCGGCTTCCCGTCGGCGACGACAGTCGTGAAGAAAGAGTACCGCGCGAGATTGTCGAAATAGCCCCGCTCGAGGGCGGGAAGCTCGGAAGGGTCTATGGCGCCATTGTGGTTGGAGTCGAACATCTCGAGAATCTGAGCGGAATGCTTTTCGTCGAAGCGCCAGGTCTCCCCGATTCCCGCGAGTCCTCTCGAATCCAGCCTGAAGTCCATTTGATAGGAAATGGTGAGCGCGGGATGGGCCGAAGCCGCGACGGGGAGAAGCAGGCAGAGGAGAAGCGCCGCGAATCGGGCGGACCCATGGTTCATCGGTCCCGGCATGACAGCTGCTCCATGATTCGGCTCCCCTTCAGGACTGCGTTCTCTCCGGCGTAGTCGAACGCGCTCTTCCCGGCTTCATCCCGCATCGCAACGTCCGAGCCGGCCGCGAGCAGCGCAGCTACGATGTCGGGATTCTCCGTCCATCTGCAGGCCGCCATCAAGGCGGTCATGCCCTCGGCATCCCGCTCGTCGACTCCCGAGCCCCCGGCCAGGAGCGCGTCGACGACCGAGGGGATCGAGTTGCCCTCCGCGGCGAGGATGAGGGCCGTTCGTCCCTTCTCGTCCACCTCGTCGACCTTCGCGCCGGCCTTCAGCAGCATCCTGAGATTGTCCAGGCTCACGTAGAGCGAAGCGGGATCTTTCAGGTCCGGGGCGCCTTTCGGCACCTCGCGGCCCGCGGGAGCTGCCGCGCCCGCGGCGTTGAAGGGCGAGCTCGGATCCAGGGCGGTGAATCCCGGCGCGCAGATGGGGCCGCGCTGAGAAGTGGCGAGCATGAGCGGAGTCAGGCCCCGCTTGTCCTTGTCTTCCATGTCCGCGCCCGCGGCTATCAGTGTTCGCGCGATCTCCGGATCAGGGTTCGAGAGGATCGCCCACATGAGCGGCGTCCGTCCGTCGTCGTCGCGGTCCTCGACCTTGGCTCCGGACGCGAGCAGCAGCCTGAGCACCGCCGGATTCGTCGCCTCGGCTGCGGCCCACATGAGCGGCGTCTGGCCGTAGCTGTTCCTCGCCTCGATGTCGGCCCCCAGCCGGATCAGGGCTTCGATCATCCGCAGATCGGGATTCTCGTCGACCGCGGTCATGAGGGCTGTCCATCCCCTGTTCGACCGCTCGTCGATCCTGGCTCCCCGAGCGATCAGCATCCGCACTATCGCCGGATCGGCGCCGCTGTCCGCGGCGCACACGAGCGCCGTCATGCCGTCGGCGTCCCGGGCGTTCACGTCGGCGCCGGCGTCGAGCAGGGCCTTCAGCACATCGGGATTGTCGTTCCACCCGGCCGCGATCATGAGCGGCGTCACCCCCGCGCAGTTCGCGGCGTTCACCGTGGCGCCGCTGCTCAAGAGCTCGCCGGCCACGGCGGGGTTGCGGTTCCGGGCGGCGTACATGAGAGCCGTCATGCCGGTGGAGTCGGACTCGTTCACCCTCGCCCCGGCGGCGAGCAGGAGCTTGGCGACCTCGGGGTCGCGGTTCTCCACCCCGTACATGAGGGCGGTCCTGCCGTCGAGGTTCCGCGCTCCGACGCGGGCGCCCGCGCCTAGAAGTACCCGGACGGCTTCGGCGTCGGAGCAGGAACGGGCCGCCATCATGAGCGCGCTCACTCCCGCCGCGTCGGGTCGATTCACCTCCGCCCCTGCGGCGAGGAGGGTGCGCAGGACCGCGGGCCGCGCATTGGATCGCGAGGCGTACAGCAGGGCGTTCATGCCGTAAACGTCCGAGTCGTCTATGCCGGCTCCCGCAGCGAGCAAGGTCCGCAGGACCGCGGGATCCGGATTTACGGCGGCGGCGCGCATGAGCGGCGTCTCGTCCTCGGCATCCCCCGCGCCGCCCCCCGCGCCGCCCCCCGCGCCGAGCGATACGGAAGAGGATGCCGTCGGGGCCGGCGCGGCCGCCGCCGGGCCCGGAAGCGCCAAGCCGAGCGACACGGCCGCGCCGAGGATGCAGAGGGCCCGAATGCCCATGGCCTCATTTCGGATAGACGAACGCAAAATCCGGTTCCTTCATCCGGTCCATGCTCTCGACCCGGATCATCGGCACGATGGACGAAAGCCCCGTGCCGCGGTCCGCGTAGGTCGTGGTACCCAGTATTCCTCGCACCGAAACCCAGGCTGAGCCCTCGGGCGGGGCCGAAGCGCCGGGATGCGTCACGAAGCCGATGCCCACGGCGTCGGCGGCGCAGCACCACATCAGCTCGCGGGCCACGATGAAATCTCGGCGCCCCGGCTCGGGATAGACGAAGCCCGAGGCCTCGATGGTCCTGCCGGCGAAGGCGGCGGGGCTGTCGTACAGCTCCTGGTACACGGCGTAGTAGTCGCTCTGGTCGAGGACTATCGGCCCTGTCAGCGGCACGGCCCCGCCCTTCGGCGGAGAAGGCGGCGGTTTCGGGGCCGGAAGAAAAGGGTTTACGGCTTTCTGAAGCCTTGTCGTCAGATCGATGCGAGGCCCGCCCTCCCGGAGAGATATCCCGCCGTTCATCGCGAGTACGGCGGGGTTGTCATTCAGAGCGAAGGGCAGGAAGGCGAAGGGCACGAGGAACAGGAAGAGCCCGGGTTTCAACGCCGCGCCCGGCCCGCCGACGACGAGTCTTCGAAGCTGCACGGCGATGAGGAGGAGCAGGATCGCGAATCCGATCGCCACGAACACCGTCATCCGCGGGCTGACGAGATTCCAAAGGCCGCCGGACAAGAGCAGATACGCGAAATACGCCGCATAGCCGACGAGGGCCGCCAGCCAGAGCCCTCGCCTGATCGACGGTCCGCTATGGAGCGGCCGACTCCCGATCGCGCCCCTAGGCATCTACAGTATCCTCAGATTGACGAGATAGCCGGAAAGGATGCTCACGCACGCGATGAGCCCGATGAGGATGAGAATGAACCGCGCCTTGAACGCGACCGACAGCATGAGGGTGTTCTTGAGGTCGATCATGGGCCCGAAGATGAGGAAGGCGATGATGGCGCCTTGGCTGAACTGGTTCATGAAGGCCCGGGCTATGAAGGCATCGGCCTGCGAGCAGACGGACAGGAGATAGGCGGCCGCGACCATCACCACGAGGGCGAGGAGGGGATTGTGCCCGAGCGCATACAGCGAATCCCGCGGCACCGTCGATTGTACGATCGCCGAAAGGACCACGCCGACGACGAAGTAGCGTCCCATGTCGAAAAAGTCCTCCGCGGCGTGCTCGGCGACGGCCGTCACGTGCCCGATCAGGCCCCGCCGCCTCCCTTGGTGGTCGTGGTCGTGGTCGTGGTGCTCATGGCCGGAGCCCTCCTGCCAGCGCTCGATCAGCTTGATCTGCGAGTCCCTGTCGAGAAACGAGACGATGAACCCGACGACGATCGCCGACGCGAGGCCGAATCCGATCCGGTAGAAGATGTAGTCGGGAAACTGGTAGAACGCGAACCAGGTGGAGAAAATCACGAGAGGATTGATCATGGGCACCGCGAGCATGAAGGTGACCGCCACGTGGAGCGGCACCCCCTTCGCCACGAGCCTCCGCACTATCGGCACCGTCGCGCAGTCGCAGACCGGAAGCGCCAGGCCGAGCAGGGAGGCCGCCAGCACGCCCAGGATGCTGTTGCGCGGGATGATCCTCGCGATCGTCCGCTCGGAGACGTACAAGTGGATCGCCGCCGACAGGAGGCTCCCGATGAGGAGGAACGGAAGAGCCTCGACGGTGATGGCCAGGATCGTGATCGAAAGCCTGTCGAGGAAGGCGAAACTATGGGGAATGACGACGTACTTCACGAGCACGAACAGGAGAGCGATCGCCAGAACCGGATAGAGCACCGCTATCCTGATATCGCCCGATCGAGACGGCGCAGCCTGACGTATGCTCATCGGAACCGCAGCTTTACCTTGTTCGTCACGCTCGCTAGATTCTCAATTGCGTGTCGTCCTTGTCAACCGGCGGTCCGCTATTCCCAGGCGGCTCATTGAGTTTCCAACCGAGGAGTTTCGCATGCGCGCTCTACTAGTCCTTCTCCTGGCCGCGGCCTCGTCGCTTTTCGCCCAGACCGTCCCGCGGGATTCCGCCGTCCACCTGCTGCCCGACGTGCCCTATCACGGCCAGCGCTACACCGAGGATTGCGAAACCGCGGCCCTCCAGATGGCGCTCGCCCACGAAGGCATCCGGGCATCGCAGGACGAGCTCCTGCGCGCGGAGGGCATATCCCTGAAGGCGCCCGTCCTTGACGCGAAGGGCAGGGTCCTGCGCTGGGGGAATCCGGACACGAGCTTCGTCGGCCATCCCGACTCGGCCTCGATCAGCACGGCCTACGGCGCGTCGTCCGGATACGGCACCTACGCGCCCAACATAGCCCGCGTCGCCGCCCGCTTCGGAGGAACCGTGCTGCGATACGGGAGCGGCCTGACGCGATCGGAACTGGAGAAAGCCATCGAAGACGGACACCCCGTCATCGCCTGGGTCGGCGATCGCGCGGGACACATGCGCTGGGCTCCCCTCGCGCGCTGGCGCGCCTGGGACGGGAAGCTGGTGGGCTACCCGGCGCCCTCCAGCGGCGTGTACGAGCACTGCGTCCTGGTGACGGGCTGGAGCGGTCGAGGCGTCTACGTGCTCGATCCGCTCGACGGCGCGCGAAACGGCTCCAACCGCAACCCCGTCGTCGGTCCCGGCTGGGTCTCCTGGGATTCCTTCCTCGCCGGCTTCCGCACCTTCAACGGCATGGCAGTGGTGATGAGGTAGCCACGCCCGGCAAGGCCGGCGCCCGAGCGCCCCCGCCCGCCTCCATCGCTTGACAGCCCCCGGCGGCACAGGCTATCACTGGTTCGTTAATTGACGAACTAACTCCAGGGGCTCACATGCTGGTATTCAGGGTCGCGTGGAAGAATCTCGTCTCCTCCCTTCGGGGCGAGTACGTGGATTTCATCATCAGCCGGGTGGCCTTCACCCTGCTCAGCGTCGGGACGGCCGCGGTGCTGTTCGGACTCAACGGAGGCCGGACGGGAGCGGCCTTCGGTCTCGCGCCGGGACGCTACCTGGGATGGATCACGGTCGGGGCGGCCCTCTACGGCACTACCCGCGGAATCTTGCTCAACGTCTCGCGGACCCTGATGACCGAGCGAAGGGAAGGGACCCTGGAGGCGGTGCTCATCGCGCCCTTCCCCCGCTGGCAGTACTACGGGGGGAATCAGCTCCACCAGCTCATGCTGACCGGCATGGACATCGCGATCGCGGCGGGACTGTCCCTGCCGCTCGGGATCGAGTACCGCTTCAGCCTCCTCCCCCTCATCGGCGGGACGATCCTGCTCTTCGCCACGCTGTACGGCCTGGCCTTGCTGACGAGCCTCGCGATGATACTCCTCAAGGACACCTTCTTCATCCAGAACACCCTCCTGCCCCTGCTGCTCATCCTCGGGGGCTACCTCTTCCCCCTGAACGTCCTGCCGCCTTATCTCCGGCTGCCCGGAGAATGGCTTCCGCTCCATCTCGGGGTGGAGCTGCTGCGCCATGGCTGCCTGGGCGCGGAGGCCGCGGTCTCGGCTCCGCTCTACGCCCTCGCCCTGCTCAAGAGCGTCGCCTTCCTCGCCGCGGGCTTCCTGCTTCTGCCATTCGTCGAGCGCCGCGCGCTGGAAGACTACCTGTCCTAAAGAAGGGAGCGGATATGATCAGCCTGGAACAAGTCACCAAGGTGTATGAATCGAGGAGGCTTTTCGGGAAGCGCGCGCCGCACAAGGCCGTCGACTCCCTCAGCCTTGAAATCCCCGCGGGGATCTTCGGCCTCCTGGGAGTCAACGGCGCGGGGAAGAGCACCACGCTCAAGATGATCGCCACCCTCCTCCATCCGACGAGCGGACGCATCCTCATCGAAGGGAAGGACAGCGTGAAGGACGAGAAGCCGCTCAGGCGGCGGATCAACATGATCACGGGCAGCGACCGGATGCTCTACTTCCGCCTGACGGGACGGGAGAACCTCAGCTACTTCGCGGCCCTGTACGGCCTGGGATACCGCGAGACGAAACGGCGGGTGGACTTCCTCCTCGACCTGACGGGACTCAGCGCGGCGGCCGGCCAGCGGGTGGAACAGTACTCCCGCGGGATGAAGCAGCGGCTTTCCATAGCCCGCGGCCTCATCAACGATCCCTCCGTCCTCCTCCTGGACGAACCGACGCTGGGGCTGGACGTGGAAATGGCCCACGAGATCCGGCGCTTCATCAAGAACGAACTGGCGGCCGCCCGGAAGGGGACGATCATCCTCACGAGCCACTACATGCAGGAGATCGAAGCGGTCTGCCCGCGGCTGGGAATTCTGCAGCACGGCAAACTCATCTTCCAGGGCCGGCCCGAGGAACTCTACGAGCGGATGGGACTCAGGACCCGTCACCTCTTCAGCTACCCCGCGGACGAGGAGCTGCCCGCCGAACTGTCCGACCTGATCGGCGGCGCCGCCACGGAGGTCGCGGTGCGGGGCGGGCAAAGGGAATTCCTCGTTCCCGGCGACAGAGCCTACGCGCTCCTGGGCGGCATGGAGCGGCTGCAAGCGTTCGGACTCGGCTACCGCCAGGAGGAACCCGGCCTCGAGGAAGCCATCCTCAAACTGAGCAAGGAGACGGCGCCATGCTGAGGAGACTCCCCCTTTTTCTGTACCGCCACGTCCACAGGAGCATGAAGTCCATGCACCTCAACCCTCTGACCTTTTTTCTCCAGCAGACGACCTGGCCCATCCTGACGGCCGCGGCGGCGTACTTCAGCTATGCTCCGCTCTACGACGGCCTCAGGGGAGCGCTGCCCTTCACCGGGGCCATGGATTTCCGGACATGGCTCTGCTCGGGCATGGCCGTTCTCGCCCTCTACCTCGAATACGTGAACCTGGGCTCGCACCTCGCCATGGACAGGGACTACGGAATCCTCGAGCCCGTCTTCATAAGCCCCGTGAACCGAGGGCTCTGGCTCTTCGGAACCGTGCTCGGCGCCCTGCCTTCGGTGTTCCTCGGCTTTTCCGCCTTCATGGCGAGCTCGGCCCTCTTCTTCGGTTTCGCCCTTCCTTCCGTCGGCCGACTGCTCACGGCCTTCGCCGTCGTCTTCGCCTTCAGTCTTCCCTGGGGAGCCTTGGTCTGCTCGATATTCCTCTCGGGACGCAATTCCCGCTTCCTCTACGCCCTCTTCGAGACGCCGGCCGAATTCCTCTCCGGCGCCCGCTTCCCCCTGTCCGCGCTTCCGAACGCGCTGGCCTTCGTCGCCTCCCTGTATCCCCTGTCCCTGGCCATCGGCGTGATCAGGGCCGCCTGGTCGGCCTCCTTCTACTCCGAGCTGCCGGGCCTCTGCCTCCGGCTCCTCGCCATGGCGCTCGCCTACGCCGCGCTCGCCTGGTCCATCCTCCACCGGGCGGAGAAACGCGGCAAGCGGGACGGGACTCTCAGCTTTGGCTGAGAATGTACATTCTCCGAAATCCGCGCGTATACTCGCGCCATGATCTACATCGAGCGGAGCGACGCTCTCGCCGAGCGGCTGCGGATCTGCTACAACCCTCTAGCCGACCTGTCCTTGGCCCTGGATCTCCTCGCCGCGCCGGAGCACCATCCGGCGCATCTGGAATGGGCGCGCGGCATCATGCGGAACCTGAGTCCACGGGAGAAGGAAACCTTCGAGGCCATGCGCGGCCGCATGGGAGGCTATCTCAATCTGGACCGGTATGTGGACGAGGGGACCTTCACCGCGAAAGAGGCCTTCGACCTTCGCCATGTCGAAGCCTACCTCGAGGACGATGCCCACTGGTCGGCAGCCGCGCGCGACCTCGACCTTCCCATCCTCAAATCCTTCCTGGCTTTTTTCTGGCACAACTACGTCGCGCCCCAGGTGCTCGGGCACCAAGAGCTCATAGCGAAGCGAATCCGGAGCGGCAAAAAGCTCGTTCGGGAGCGGGGCCTGCAGGAACTCATCCTCGCCATCACGGACCGGGCCTCCTTCAAGGACGACACCCTCATCCTTCAGAAAAAATACGAAGCCCGCAGGAACGGAGAAGAACTCTCCGCCTTCGAGATCCGCATCAGCCTCTTCGGATTCCCCCACCTGGTCATAGCCGACGCCGCGGAGCGCAAGCTCTTCGCCCTCTGCTGGGACCTCCCCTTCCAGGGCGCCGGCCAGGAGCCCGATCGCCTGGACCGGCTTTCGCGCATCGCCTTCGCCCTTTCCGACCGTAGCAGACTGAGGCTCCTCCTCATGCTCTCGCGAACGGATCTCAGCCAGAAGGACTTGGCCCTTCAGATGGGATTCGCCAAGTCCACGATCTCCCGGCATATCAACATCCTCATCGATGCGGGCCTCATCCTTCCCCGGGGAGGCCCCCGTGGAGGGGAGCGGGGAGGGGAGCGGAACTGCCCGCTTCGGCTGGACAGGGATGTGGTTCGGCTCTATGCCGAAGACCTGACGCGTTGGCTGGAATGAAAGCCGCGCCCTGAGTCCGCTCACAAAGGGAAAGGCGCCAGGCACGCGCGGCCTTCCCGGCGCGACCTTCGGCCGCCGTTTCCCGCGGCGGGCGGAAAGCGGATGATTCGGAACGGCCACTTGTCCTCCCCCCGCATCGAGCGCACACTGTCCGCAGCAGGAATATCCCAGCATAAAAAGGCCGCCCTGATGAGCCAGCTCGAACGCATCGTCTACATCGACCGCCTCCTGCGCGAGCGCGGACCGCTTAAGGCCGCCGAGGTCGCGCGCCGCTTCGAAGTGGGCCCCCGGCAGGTCCTGCGCGACCTCGAGTACCTGCGCGACCGGCTCGACGCCCCCGTGGAGTACGACCCCTCCGCCAAGGTCTACCGCTACACCCAGGCCTTCGACACCCTCCGCTTCGCCGACGAGAAGCTCCTGCTTTTCTACGCCCTCGCGCGCAGCCTCGCCTCGAACGAGCACCTCATACCCGTGGTCACCCGCGAACTCCTGGCCGAGCTCGAGTCGCACGTCGCGCGCGACTACCGCCCCCTCTCCGAGCGCATCCACTACGAGCTCCCGATCTCCGAAGGCCTCTCGATGGAGAACTTCACCATAGCCTGCCAGGCCATGGTCCTGGGCCGCCGCCTCGACCTCGATTACGTCGACGCCAAGGGAGAGCGCAGCGAGCGCACGATCGAGCCCGAGCGCCTCATCAACTACTCGGGCCGCTGGTACCTCGTGGCCTGGGACCTCCTGCGCTCCGCCCTGAGAACCTTCCACCTCTCGCGGGTCGAGCGGCTCTCCCTATCCAAGGATCGCGCAACCTCCCCTCCCCCGCCCGGCCGCGACGCGGCGACCGTCGAGGCCTTCCTCGCCTCCGGCTTCGGCATCTTCAAGGGCGCCGACACCGTCCGCGCCGTCGTCCGCATCCGCGGAAGCGCCGCCGCCCTCGTCGCCCGCCAGAGCTGGCACCCCGACCAGAGCGTCGAGCGCGGCGCCGAGAGCGACGGCACGCCCTACACCGACCTCGGCCTCCCCGTAGCCGACTGGACCGAGCTCCTGGGCCGCATCCTCTCCTTCGGCGCCAAAGCCGAGCCCCTCTCGCCCCCCGAGCTCCGCGCTCGCTGGCAAGAGGAAGTCGCCGCCCTCTCCGAGCTCGCCCGGAAAAACCACTACACAAACGACGGCGACACTCTGCGTCGACCGGGGGATGTATGATCCATACCAGGTAAAAACGAGCGGGAGGGGAAACCTTTTAGAAAGGTTCCCCTCCCGGGTCGACCCGATGAGCGATCCCCTGGCCGAGCCTTGCCTAAAAACGGAAAAATCGATCAGGGGCGTAACGTGAGCCCTCGGCGCGCCGAATGGACATCGGCAGTCTCTCAATGTAAAATTGGACTATGGGCATATCATCCAAGGAAAAGGCGAGGCTGGCGGCGGCGGAAATCAGGGCGGGGCTGAACCCCGAGAGGATTCTTCTTTTCGGCTCCGCCGCCCGTGGAACCGATACAGCTGCGAGCGACATCGACCTCTGCCTGCTTTTCGAGACGCTGCCCGCCAGGAAGCTCGAGGTTCTGAGGAAGGCGCGCAAACTGGTGCGGCCAGTCTATAAAGGCGCCATGGACATAGTGGTGTATTCCCGGGAAGAATGGCTTGCCTACCTCGCGATAGGGGCAAGTTTCGAAAGCAAACTGGAAAAGGAAGCTATTTCTCTTTGAGCATCGACCCGGTTCAGGAATGGATCGATCTCGCGCGGCAGGACGAGGCTAGCGCGCGTTTCCTTCTTCAAATGCGACCTCTTCCGCTCGAGGTTATCTGCTTTCATTGCCAACAAGCCGCGGAAAAGCTTATGAAAGCCGTCCTCGCCAAATATGGTCTGGACATTCCGAAAACCCACGATCTTCCCTACCTGCTCGACTTAGTCACACTCCCGGTTCCGTCCTTGGCCTTCTTAGATCAACTGGCCTTGGATCTAAACGATTTTTCCGTCGTCGTCCGCTACCCCTCCCACATCCCTCTCGAAGAAGCCGATGCCAAAGCCGCCTTGGAGGCCGTCGAGGTAGTGAAGGCGGCGATACTCGACATCGTATCGACCTAACCTGTCGCGCAGTGCCCTTGCCCGGGCGGGAAACTGATCGTACAATAAGCACTAAGCAATAGCCCCCAGCACAAAAGGTCGAGTTCATGAGTCCGTTCGAGCGGATCACCTGTATAGACAAACCCCTCCGCGAACAGGACTCGGTCGGAACCGCCGAGGGCCCCGACACCGTCCGCGCCACCATCCGCATCCAGAGGCCGAGCTCCTGGGCCGCATCCTCTCCTTCGGCGCCAAAGCCGAGCCCCTCTCGCCCCCCGAGCTGCGCACGCGCTGGCAAGAGGAAGTCGCCGCCCTGTCCGAGCTCGCCCGGGAAAACCACTACACAAACGACGGCGACACCATACGTCGAGCTGGGGATGTATGATTCGTCCCAGGTAAAAACGAGCGGGAGGGGAAACCTTTTAGAAAGGTTCCCCTCCCGCGCCCACCCTTCCAAAGGAGGAGCTTCAGTGCAGCTCGCCTCGACCCGTGACGACACCGCCGAGGTCCAGGACCGTATCCCCTGCGGCCTCGCCCCGGTGAAGCGCCTCAGCCGGCGCGCCGTAGTCTCATTCGAGCATTTCGAGAAGGGTGTCATGCCATACGGCGGAATCGATGCTGCCGATTTTCCCGACGAGCCGACGCTTGTCCACGCAGCGAATCTGGTCGAGCAGGATACGAGCGCTCTTCCCTTGGAATACGAGCTCGGGACGGCAGCCGAGGGCCTGCCCCTTGCTGGTGAGAGGCGCTACGATGACGCGCGGCAGTTTTTCGTTCATGTCGTCGGGCGACACCACGAGCGCCGGCCGGGTCTTGTTGATTTCGGTTCCGATGGCAGGGTCCAGGTCGACCCACCAGACATCCCCCCGCCCTACCAGACCCATTCTTCGGTCCCCTCGTCCGGCGGAATCGCGTCCCATGCATCGGCCTCTTCATTCTCGGCGACGAAGGAATCGAACCAATGCGCACGAGGCTTTCCCGCCGCCTGGATGACGATCGTCCTCCCCTCGATGCGCACATCGATTTCGCTTTCGAGGCCGCAGGCGGCGATCAAGGCCGTCGGCAGGATGACCCCCCTCGAATTGCCGATTTTCCTCAACTGGGTATGCATTCAAGCCTCCGTGGCAACAATGTTACAACAAAGGGCATCGATATTCAAGGACAGCGCGAGAGATGGCGATGCCGGAGGAAGCGCCGCCGCCCTCGTCGCCCGCCAGAGCTGGCACCCCGACCAGAGCGTCGAGCGCGGCGCCGAGGGCGACGGCACGCCCTACACCGACCTCGGCCTCCCCGTGGCCGACTGGACCGAGCTCGCCCGCGGAAACCACTATACAAACGACGGCGACACCATACGTCGACCGGGGGATGTATGCTCCATCCCAGGTAAAAACGAGCGGGAGGGGAAACCTTTCGGTTAGCAGCTTGTCTCCAATCGCTGCGAGTCTCGCGATTGTCGACAAGCTGCCTCCCGCGCCCA
>DATKVK010000066.1:0-62207 GCA_035530095.1 Rectinemataceae bacterium
GAGGCGTCCTTGAGGAAGGCGGCCACCACGTCCGTGAAGAACTGGTTGATCGTCTCGACGTCGCTGGTCATGCGCGTCACGAGGCGGCCCACGCTCTGGCGCGAGAGGAAGGCCAGGGAGCGCGTCGTGACCCGCCTGAACAGCTCCATCCGCAGGTCTTTCATGATCCTCTGGCCCACGAGGTTGGCCGAGAAGGTCTGCACGAAGGCGGCGACGAGGGTCACGAGGAGGGCGGCGACGAGGATGAGGGCGCTCGCGTCGAGATAGGCGGCGTCCGCCCGCCTGAAGGAGCGCGCCGAGGCCGCCGGAAGCGAGCGCAGAGCCTTGACGGAGATCGCCGCCCAGCCGCCGTCCACGACGAGCTCGGAGGCGCGCTCGCGCATGGCCGCCGCCTGCGCGGCGTCCGCGGGATTCACGGCGAAGAGGTAGCGCGGCGCCGGGTCGAGGAGGCCGGAGCCTTCCAGATCCCGGCGCTCGGCTCCGGTCAGGGAAGCCAGGCGGGACGAGGGCAGGTAGAGTTCGCCGGCGAGCTCGCGGTACTTCCCGCCGCCGAGCAGGGCCCGTCCGGCGCTCGTCGCGGCGGCGGCGGGCTCGACCGCGTACCAGCCGGGCATGAGGGCGCGGTCCACGACGCGCCGGACGATCACGGGCAGGGCCAGCTCGCCCGCGGTGCCGACCGCGAGGCTCGCGAGGACGAGGGCCGCGGCGAGCCGGTAGGGCCTGAGGTAGCCGAGGATGCGCCGCACGATGCGCGAGTCGAAGCCGCGCGTGACTTCGTCGGTCTCGAAATAATCGGCCACGGTCAGGGACTCCCTTCGGGGCGCGAGGCGGCCCCGAGTCCCGCCTCGAGTTCCTGCAGCCGCGCGATCTCGGCGTAGAAGCCGTCCCGGCCGGCGAGGAGCTCCTCGTGGCTGCCGCGTTGCGCGATTCCGCCTTCCTCGAGCACGACGATGAGATCGGCGTGGCGGAGGGTGGACACGCGGTGCGAGACAATGATGTTGGTCCTCGACCTTCGCTCGTCGAGGAGGGCCGAGAGGATCCGCTCCTCGGTCTCGGCGTCCACGGCCGAGAGGGCGTCGTCGAGCACAAGGATCTCGGGATCGACGGCCAGGGCGCGGGCTATGGCCACGCGCTGCTTCTGGCCGCCCGAGAGGGTGAGCCCGCGTTCGCCCACCATGGTGTCCCAGCCGGCGGGGAAGGCCTCGAGGTCGCGGTCGAGCGCGGAGACGGAAACGACCCGCCGGAACCGCTCCTCGGAGAGCTCCGGGGCGCCGAAACGCACGTTGCCGGCCACCGTGTCGGAAAAGAGGAAGGAATCCTGGGGCACGAAGCCGAAGCTCCTCCTCAGGGCGCCGAGCTCGCGGTCGCGCAGGTCCCGGCCGCCTATGAACACGGTCCCCGGCGGAGGGTCCAGAAGCCGCGGCAGGAGCCGCAGAAGCGTCGACTTGCCCGAACCCACGCGGCCGAGGATTCCCAGCGTCGAGCCGCGCGGCAGGAGGAGGGAGATATCCCGCAGGGCGGGCCGCGGCGAGTCGGGATACGAGAACGAAAGAGCGCGCAGCTCCAGATCGCCGCGGACCGGGCCGGCGAAGGCGCCTGCGGGCGCGGCGATCTCCGGCTCGGCCTCGAGGATCTCGTTGACGCGAGCGAGGCTCGCCGCCCCTCGCTGCAGGGTGTTCACCGTGAAGCCGGCCCCCATCATGGGCCAGATGAGCATTTCGAGGTAGGCGAGCATGGCGACGATGTCGCCGGCCGAGAGCCGGTTGTCGAGCACCGCGCGCCCTCCGACGAGGAGGAGGATGACGGTGGTCAGGCCCGCGATGAAGGAGATGAAAGGGAAGAAGAAGCCGAAGACCTTGACCAGGGAGAGCGAGGCGCCGCGGTAGGCGTCGTTCTCGAGTGCGAACTTGCGCGCGAAGTTGTCCTCCTCCACGAAGGCCTTGAGCACGCGAATGCCCGCCAGGGACTCCTGCGCCATGTCGGAGAGGCGGGAGTAGATCTCCTGCACGCGCTTGAAGCGGGGGCCCACCATGCCGCCGAAGAGTACGATGAGGAGAGTCACGAGCGGCAGGGGAATCACCGTGAAGAGCGAGGTCCTGGGCGCGCTCGCGAACATGACCGCCAGGATCCCCGTCGACATGAAGAGGCCGTCGAAAAGGGTGACGAAGCCCATGCCCGTGGCTTGCCTGATGGCCGCCATGTCGTTGGTGGCCCTCGCCATGAGATCGCCTATCTTCTGCTTCTGGTAGAAGCCCCCCGAGAGGTCCATGAGCCGCGAAAAAAGGGAATCGCGCAGGCTGGTCTCGATGCGCCGGGACGAACCGTGGATGAAGTAGCGCCAGAAGAAGCGGCCGGCCGAAATGCAGACCGCCACGCCCAGGAGGGCCAAGGCGAGCCGCAGGACCTCGTCCGGGGCGAAGCTGCCCGAGGAGACGAGATTCACCACCCGCTTCAGTATCTGGGGCACGATGAGCTGGGAGGCGTCGACGACGACGAGACAGAGCATGCCGGCGACGTAGCGGCCGCGGTAGACCTTCAAATAGGGGAGGAGACTCCTGAATTGCTTGAACACGGCGAAGGGAGTGTATCCGCAGGGCGCGGGCAGCTACAAGGACCCGGATGCGCCGCGATGGGGGGCGCCGCGGCCTTCGATCGCAGCGCCGCGAGCTCGCGGCGCCCCGAGCTCGCGGCGCCCCGAGCTCGCGGCGCATATATAGTTGCGACAGTCCGGGAGGTCTGTCATACTGTATCGCCATGGGCGCCGTCAGGAAACCACCGCTAGTGTTCGCCGCATCCCTCGGGCTCGCGCTCGGCCTGCTCCTTCCCTCGTCCTGCGCCGTGCTCAGGGCGGCCTCCTACTCCCAGCAGGTGTTCATGCGGGAAGAGGATCCGCAGCTGGCGGCCGACGCCCTGCCCGCTTTCATGAAGGTGAGCGAGATGCTCCTCGCCGCCGATCCGGACAGCCAGGACAAGATAGTCTCGACCGCCTCGCTCTATGTCCTGTACGCCAGCGCCTTCATCGAGGCTCCGGCCGAGCTTCTCCCCGAGGAGCAGTACCAGGCGCACGAGAAGGCCGCGCACCGGGCCGGAGCCCTCTATCACCGGGCCTTCCGCCTCCTGTCCGCGGCGCTCGAACGCCGCTCGCCCGGATTCCTGGCAGCGGTCGGCGGGCCCAAGGAGGCCGCCGCGGCCGCGCGCTTCGGCCGCTCCGACGTGCCCCTGCTCTACTGGTCGTCGGCCTCGATCCTGGCGGCCTACGCGCTCAATCCGCTCGACTTCCAGATGGCCGCCGACCTCGGCGCCGTGCCCGCGATGCTCGCCCGGGCCGCGGCCCTAAACCCGGGCTGGGACGAGGGCGCCATCTACGAACTGTATTTCCCCTACTACGCCTCGCTGCCAGACTATCTCGGCGGCAGCAGGGCCAAGGCCGAGGCGGCCTACGCCAAGGCCCTCGCCTACTCGAAGGGCCACTCGGCCTCCCTCTTCGTCTCGAGGGCCACCTCGATCTGCATCCCCGACGACGACTACGCCGGCTTCAAGGCCGCGCTCGAGCGAGCGCTGGCCGTCGACCTCGACGCCGACCCGGACTCGCGGCTCGCGAACGTCCTAGCCCAAGACCGCGCGCGGCGCCTGCTCGCCGACGCGGGCACGTACTTCAGCCTGAGCAAGGGAGAATAAAACATGATCCGCTCACCCCGACTCGCTCTCGCGGCCCTGCTCGCCGCGATTTTCGCGGCGACTCTCGCGGCGCCGCTTTCGGCGCAGACGATCACGCTGCGCATGGCAGCCTATGTCCCGACCAACAGCCCCTGGGAGCTGGGCCTCAGGCGCATCGCCGCCGACTTCGACCGCATCTCCGGCGGCAGCGTGCGCATCGTGTTCCCGCAGAGCGTCCGCGTCTCCGACGAGTCGGATATCATCCAGAAGATGCGCTTCGGCATCGACGGAGCCTTGCTCACCACCTACGGCATCGCCCAGCTCTACCCCGACTCGCTCGCCCTGTCCATGCCCACCCTCATCAGGAACGACCGGGAGTTCGACGCCGTGCTCCGCGCGATCGTTCCCCTCATCAAGGAGAAGATCGGCGATCGCTACGTGGTGCTCGCCGTGGCCAAGGGCGGCTGGGTGCGCTTCTTCTCCAAGCGGCCCATCGTCTACCCCGAAGACCTCGTGGGCATGCGCATGTCGGTCAACCCCGACGACACCAAGGTGACCCGATTGCTCGAAAGCGCGGGGGTGCGCACCGTGAAGGGCGACCTCTCCGCCCTCCTCCTGCAGCTCAACTCCAACGCGGTGGACGCGTTCTACCTGAGCCCGGTCTTCACGGCCAGTCTCTGGTCCCAGTTCAAGGGCAAGGTGTCCTACATGAGCTCCTTCCGCGTCTCGCCCTTCATCGGGGCGATCGTGTTCAACCGCTCGAGCTGGGACCGGATTCCCGCGGAGCTTCGGGGCAGGCTTCAGGCGGATGTGCAGCAGGTGGCCGAAAAGATGGCCGCGGACAGCGAAACGATCGAGAACCAGGCGATCGCCGCGCTGCTCTCGGACGGCATGACCATGCCCGAGGCGCCGGCCGACTCGGATAGCAGGTGGAACGACTTCATGCGGCAGCGCGCCTCGGGCATCATCGCGTCGATGTTCTCTCCCGACATTCTCGCCGCCATCGACTCGGCCCTCGAGCAGGTGAGGAGCGGCCGGTGAGGGGTCGGCGCTTCGAGGCCTGGGCCCGACGGCCCATAGAGATCCTCGCCATCGTTTCGATAGCCGTCATCGTCCTCCTGCCCCTCATCGACCTCTTTCTCTCGAGGCTCTTCTGGCACGGCATACTGCAGGAAGGGCCGATCGTCGACCACGCGGTCTTCGTCCTCGCCTTCCTCGCCGCCTCGCTCTCCTCGCTCGACCGGCGCCACCTGGCGCTCGGCCGCCGCGCCGAGCGCGGCTGGCGACGGGTGATGGGCTCCGGGGCGCAGGCCGCCGCGGTGGCCGTCCAGACGAGCCTCTTCTGGGCGGCGGCCTCCTTCGCCCTCACGGGCTTCGATCCGAGCGCGAAGGTCTGGCTCATTCCGACCCGCCTCCTCGCGGCCTTCATGCCCCTGGGCTTCCTCCTCATGGCGGCCTTCACGATCTACCGCGCGCTCCGGCCCGTCGTCGATGACAGGGACGCTTCGCCCGCCGCGCTCGATCCGCCGGCGCCCCGCCGCGGCGCCATGCTCGCGGCCGTCTTCGGACTCCTCATCGGCACGCTCCTGGCCGTCTCCTCGCTGCGCAATCTCGCGCAAGCCCTTTCGAGCTCGGGCTCCGCGCCGGCCTTCCTCGAAAACCTCACCGCGACGGTGCAAGCCTTCGTCCACGCGGGCGCCCTTCCCCTCGCCCTCCTCCTCGTGGCCGCGGCCCTCTTCGGCGCCCCCATCTTCACCGTGCTCGGCGGAATCGCCGTCATACTCTTCGTGGGCCAAGGCTCCTACATCGAGCTGGCCTCGAGCGAGGCCTACAACCTCCTGCGCAGCACCTCAATTTCCGCGCTGCCGCTGTTCGGCATAGCGGGACTGCTTTTGGCGGATTCGGGCGCCGGGCAGCGCCTGGTGGATGTCTTCCGCGAGTTCTTCGGCTGGATCCGCGGAGGCGAGGCCATCGTCACCGTGCTCGCCTGCGCCTTTTTCAGCACCTTCACGGGCGTGAACGGAGTCACGATCCTGGCCCTCGGCGGCCTGCTCGTGGGGGTCCTGTCCAAGTCGGGGGGCTTCCGGGAAGGGGCCGCCCGCGGCCTCGTCACGGCGAGCGGCGACATCGGCCTCCTGCTGCCGCCGAGCGCCGTCGTCATCGTCTACGGGATCAACGCCCAGTTCATGTACGGAGACGCTTCGTCCTTCGACGTCACCGCCCTCTTCCGCGGCGCCCTCCTGCCCGGCTTTCTCCTGGTCGCGGCGATGGCCGCGGCCGGCGTCATCGCCGCGCCCCGGCGCTCCGCCACCGATCGGCGCAGCTTCCATCCCCGCGCCGCGCTGCGATCCCTCAAGCCCGCCGCGCTCGAGCTCCTCGTGCCGGTCATCGCGGCCCTGCTCTTCTTCACCGGCTTCGCGAGTCTGCGGGAGATAGGTGCCTTCAGCGTGCTCTACATCGCCATCGTCGAGTCGGTCGTGAAGCGCGAGCTCTCGCTGAGCGGGCTCTACCGCGTGCTCAAGCGCGCCCTCCCGATCATCGGCGGCACCCTCATCGTCATCGCCGCCGCCCGGGGCCTCTCCTACTACATCACCGACGCCAACGTGCCCGCGGCCTTCACCTCGTGGATCCAGGCGCGGGTCACGAGCCCGATAGTCTTCCTCGCGGCGCTCAACCTCTTCCTCCTCCTCGTCGGCTGCCTCATGGACATCTTCTCGGCCATACTCGTCGTCTCGCCCTTCGTCATTCCCCTCGGCGCGGCCTTCGGCATAGCGCCGGTGCACTTCGGCGTCATCTTCATCATGAACCTCTGCATCGGCTTCCTGACGCCCACCATCGGCATGAACATCTTCCTCGCCAGCTACGCCTTCAGGAAACCCATCGCCGAGGTGGTCAAGGAAGTCTGGCCCTATCTCCTCGTGCAGATCGGCGTGCTCCTCGTGGTCACCTACGTGCCCGGCCTCACGACGCTGATTCACTAACAGGGGCGCCTCGCGTCGCGTTGACTACCTGCGCCGCGGACCGGCATACTGGGGCGCATGGAAGACATCGTGATCTACACCGACGGAGGCTGCTCCGGAAACCCCGGCCCGGGAGGCTGGGCCTTCGTCTACCGCGACGGGAAAGACCGGATCGAGGGCTCGGGCGGGGAGAAGGCCACGACCAACAACCGCATGGAACTCAGGGCCGTCATCGAGGCGCTTTCCCTCGTCGAGCGCCGCTCGACCGCCCTGCGCCGCGCCGAGGAGTCCGCGGGCGCCGCATCGGCCGCTGGCTCGGCCGCCGCATCGGGCGCCGGCTCAGACGGCCCCGCGGCGGTCCTCGTCCACACCGACTCGCAGTACGTCAAGAACGGCATCGGCTCGTGGATCGCGAACTGGAAGCGCAACGGCTGGCGCACCGCGGACAAGAAGCCCGTGAAGAACCAGGAGCTCTGGGAGGCGCTCGACGCTCTCGCCTCCCGCGTCAAGCCGAAGTTCCTGTGGGTGAAGGGACACGCGGGCGTGGAGGGCAACGAGCGCTGCGACGCGCTGGTCCAGGAGGAGATCCGCAGGCTGCGCTAGGCTAGCTTCGCGGCCTTGCGCGATTTCAGGAAGAACGCCCCCACGATGAGGAAGGTCGTGAGCGGCGAAAGCCATTCCGGGAGATGCAGGCCTCCGCCGCCGGCTATCATCACGGCGCCCAGGACCAGGATGGAGTACATGGCGCCGTTCTTCAGGTAGGGATAGGACTTGATCCTGTCGATGTTGCCCACGGTGATGGCCCGCACCACGAAGGCCCCGACTCCGTTGCCCACGAGGATGAGGGGCACCGAGAGCGTGAAGGCGAAGGCGCCGAGGACGCCGTCTATCGAGAAGGTGGTGTCGATGGCCTCGAGGTACAGGAGCTTGGCCAGATCGGAGTAGCTCGAGTCCTTCAGCCTGGCCTCCTGGGCCTCGGCGTTCTGCTTGAAGCCGTGGGTGATGAAGAAGGCCGTGCTGCCCACGACGGCCGCAAGCGCGAGGTAGGGATCGATCTTGATGTCGAGACTCACCTGGACGAGGAGGAAGACCGAGGCCGCGGCGTAGAACCAGACGCCCTTCGAGCTCAGGAAGCGCTCGCCCGGCAGGCCGTAGTTCTTGTGCTCGAGGAAGAGCCAGTGGAGAAACAGCAGGACGAGGAAGACCCCGCCGCCGGTCAGCAGGTAGGGCGCGGTGCGGGCCACGGTCTCGGCGACGGCCGGGTCGCTCGAAAACGCGAGGGTCAGGGCGCGGACGGGCCCGAGCGAGGGAGCCGCGGCCCACACGATGAGCCAAGGCAGAAGACCGCGCACGACGAAGACGGCGATGAAAATGCCCCAGCGGATGAACCAGCGCCGCGCGCGCGCGCTCATCGTGCCCAGCACCTCGGCGTTGATGACCGCGTTGTCGATGCTGGACACGATCTCGAAAAGGATGAGGCCGAAGATCACGACGGCGATGGACAAAATGCTCATGGACGCTATCCTTCCTTATGGACGGGGGAATGATACCTCAGATCGACGCGAATTTCCTGCTGGGCTTCCTCAACATCACGCTCATCGACATAGCCCTCTCCGGCGACAACGCGATCGTCATCGGCATGGCCGCCGCGTCGCTGCCGAAGAGCAAGCGCACCCGGGTCATCATCGCCGGCGGGGCGCTCGCGATACTCCTGCGCGTGATCCTCACCTCGGCCGCCGCCATGATCATGCGCCTTCCTTTCCTGTCCGCGGCCGGGGGCCTCGTGCTCGTCTGGATCGCCTATCGGCTGCTCAGGATCGGGGCTCCGGGCGGGGAAGACGCGCTCGAAGGCAGGAAGCCGACGAGCCCGCGCCAGGCGATCTTCTACATCGTGGCCGCCGACTTCACCATGAGCCTGGACAACGTCATCGCCGTGGCGGGAGCCGCGAAAGGCAGCGTCGCCCTCCTCGTCGTAGGTCTGCTCGTGAGCATGCCGCTGCTCATGACCACCGGGGGCTTCGTCGCCGCGCTCATCGATCGGGCGCGCTGGCTGATCTACATCGGCGCGGCGGCGATTTCCTTCACCGCCGCGCGCATGCTGCTCGAGGACAGGGCCCTGGCGCCGCGCCTGGGGCTGTCCCCTCCGCTGAGCTTCGCGATCTGCCTGGCCGCCGGCCTCGTCCTGCCCGCAGCCTTCCTCGCTCTCGGCAGACTGCGCTCGAAGAGAAAGAAGAGGAGCCGGATCGAGGCGCAGGGCCGGGACCAAGACGGGGCGACGTGAAAGGAGGCCCGCGCGAACGGGCCCCCCATTAGCCGACGAAGCTTCCGATGCGTCTGCATTCTTCGCGGGCAAGTCGTGCCTTGAGCCCGCGAAGCCGAAGCCAAGAGAGGCTCTTGCAAAATGCAGGTGCATTTTGCAAGAGCTACCGAAATCCGCCGCATTTGCGCACGCTTTCGAAGAAAGCGGAGCAAATGCGAAGCCAATTTCAGAAATAACCGATTTCTGAAATTGGCTCTAGAAGTTGAAGATCAAGCCCGCGTTGACGTGAAGGACCTTCAGGTTCTCGGATCCGTCGAAGATGAAGTCGTACTTGACCTGCGCGAAACCGTCGATGTTGCTGACGAGGTTCATGCCCGCGCCGGCGAGCAGCCCTACATGCGGATCGATGACCTCGTTGCCCGCGGTCAGCCCGGGCGAGAAGCCGGCGTAGAACGACCAGGTCTGCAGGGGAACGATGAACTTGAAGGCGATGTCGAAGTCGGTGGCGTTCTGCTTTCCCAGCTTGTAGAGCTCGGCCGAAGGGGTGAGCGCGAAGGTCTGGACGAGCGGAATGTTGACGTAGAAGCCCCAGTTGAAGTTCATCGTCGCGTCGGCGTCGGGGAAGGTCGCCGTGTTGCCCTGGGGGAAGGCCGCGCCCACGAAAACGCCGAGACTCACCGGCGCAGTCCGCGATTGCGCCTGGGCGGACAGGCCCGCCGCCGCTACGAGCATGAAAACTCCGATGCCGAGAAAAGTGCGCACTCTCATCGTACTACCCGCCTCCTTGAGCGCTGTCCGTGAAATCGCCGGCCCGGCCTGAGCCGGGCTCTTCACGGTGCCGGAAAAGGCCCGAAGCCAGTTTCGACACTATCTTACTTCGGCATAAGGGCCATGATACGCAAGGTCTTTCGAAGCCCAGCTTGCGCTATCTCCGGGGAGAATGTCCCGGCGAAGCCCGCGGAGGCGGAGATCCTTCAGGACAAGGCCTTTTCCAAGGCCTTCAGCATCACGTCCTTGTTCGGCTTCAGCCCGGTCCACATGGTGATGTTGAGCGCAGCCTGGTTGATCAGCATCTGCATGCCGCTCTGCCAGCGCAGGCCCCGCCTGTCGGCCTCCCTCAGGAAGGGGGTGAAAGCCGGATTCGGGATGACGTCCTGAACGTACGTATCCGCGGCTATCGTGTCGTAGTCGATGTTCGGCTTGTCGTCGACGTTGGGATACAGGCCGATCGAGGTGGCGTTGACCAGGATGTCGGTGCCGGCGGGGATCCTGAACTTGTCCACCCAGGGCACGTAGTCGACCTCGACCTCGGTATTCTCCTTGAGGATAGTCACGAGGCCCTCGCCCAAGGCCATGTCCTTGGGGATGTTGACGATGGTCAGGTGCCGGGCGCCGGCCAGGGCGAGCTCGACGCAGATGGCCCGGGCGGCGCCCCCGGCGCCGAGCACCACGACATTCTTGCCTTTGGCGGCCACACCCGCGTTTTCCAGGGCGATCATGAAGCCCTGGCCGTCCGTGTTCTCGCCGGTCAGCAGACCTTCGTCGTTGATGATCGTATTGACCGCGCCGATCAATTTGGCGCTGGGCGCCACCTTGTCGATGTACTTGAGCACCTCGATCTTGTGCGGGATGGTGCAGTTGATGCCGCGGAATTTCATGGCCTTGAGGCCGAGTATGGCGTCGCCGAGCCTGTCGGGCTCCACGTCTATGGTGAGGAAGCGCCATCGCTCGAGCCCAAGGTCGCGGAAGGCGGCTTCCTGAATGACCACGCCGGGATTCTCGGCCGCGGGGTGTCCGAAGACGCCTACCAGATTGTCGAGGTAATTCTGCTCTCTCATGCTAGTCTCCTTTGCGGACGCCCGTATCCGGGCGCCCGGCGATGCCGCTCTCCGCCCTCCGCTGATCGTTGACGAAGTGGACGGCGCCGATGGCCTGGGCGAACTGGGCGACGGTGAACTCGGGATGCCGCTCGAGCTGCCTCATCAGGGAGCTGTTGGCCATGCCGGTCCCGGCCACGACGAAGGAGCTGTCGGGGCTGAGGCTCCGCGCTCCTTCGGCCATCAAATCGAAGCAGCTGCGGTTCTTGACCAGGCGGCCGAACAGGAACCTTTCGTCCGAGCCGGGCTCCAGGATCCGCCTGGTCTCGAGGAAGGTCACGGCCAGGAACTCGCCGATTTCGCGCCAGATCTTGCGGTTGGTCTCGTCGCGCTCCCGGTCGGGCAGCGCCATCATGTGCTCGAGGAAGGCCTTCCGCAGGTCGACCGGCTCGGTGGGGACATACCAGCCCGACGACGTGCCGACCCTGCGTTCCACCACGAAGCCCTTGTCCTGCAGCTCGCGGAAAAGATCCGGGCGCTCGTCGGGGAAGTATTTCAGGGCGAGCCGGAATACCCCCGACTGGCTGCAGTATTTCTGCAGGGTGCCCGGCAGGCCGGTGTTGAAATTGTTGAGGCTCCGCAGGTCGTCGGGCTCGTGGGCCCGCTCCGGCCAGCTGCCGAGGTCGATGATGAAGTTGTAGACCTCCAGGGGGATGTCCGGAATGGCCCCCGTCCCGGTCACCCAGCCGGTGCCGAGTTCGGTGCCGAGAGTATGGGCGAACACTCCATCGGCCACTTCCTCCGCCTCGGGCGAAGCGGCGATCTCGACCGCGGCGGTGAAAGCCGCCATCGGCCCGTCATTGATGATCCGCACCGCCCCGCCGGCTCGCACTCGCGCCTTCAGGCGCAGATCGAGATCGGTGAGCTCGGCGAAATCGGACTCGTAATCGATGGCGGGATTGTTGCGGATGCCCCGCGTCTTGAAGACCTCGCCGCCGACGATCTTGTTCCTGACCACGACATCGGGGAAGCAAAGCCCAATTCCGTCGAAGCGCGGCTCCTCGTAGAGCCCCTCGGCCCTGATGCCGTTCAGCGCCCGCTCCATGGCGGAATCGCCCGCCCCCTTGTCCATGGCCGTCGCGATCCTGTCGAGCAATTCCTTGCGCCGCTCCTCGGTGAGGGGCGCGCGATGGATCCACAGCCGAGCCTGAAGGAGCCGCACTATGAGCAGGATCGGGTCGATCAGCTGGCGGGAGCGGAGGAAACCGGCCGGGAACCAGTCGTATTCCTTGTAGTCGACGATGCGGCCGTCGTCGACCAGGACCGCCTTGATGTCCGTCCCCCCCACGTCGATGCCGCAGAAGGCCTTGCCCTCCAGACCGGCGGCGCAGCGCCGGAAGGCGGTGAGGCTGTCGCCCGCGCTCCGAGGCGGGGCCGCGACTTCCGGCGCGGCGGACAGCTCGTCGACGGCGAAGCGGAATCGCGGCGCGCCGGGCAGGATCGCCGCCATCATCCGGTCGAGCACGTTGACCGCCCGACCGTAGCCGCTCCGCTCCCTGTGCGGTTTGTCCACGCAGAAGGCCTCGTTCAGACTTCGGGCCAGGGAGATGGCTTCGCCGGAGGCTCGGGCGGCGAAGATGGTCATCGAGCGGCCGCCGATGCTCGAGAGTATGTTGTAGACCTCCGCGAAGAAATAGTCGCGGACGAAATCCTTCTCTCGGAGAGCGCAGCGGTCGAGCCGGGGAATCTTCAGCTCCCAAGCCTTCCTGCCCTCCGATTCGAGCAGGTCTACGGCCACGACCAGCCGATCGCTCCGCTCCGGCGGCAGGGAGGCGAAATGCCCATGGACGCGCGTTATATAGACTGGCTTCCCCGCCGCGGCATCCGCGATCAGTTGCTGAAGCACGGTGAACCTCCTCGTATGCATTTCGCGTGCTCAGGTCCGGTGCTCGCGGACCGTCGTCAATCCCTCGGCTTCGAGTATGGCCTGGAGCTTCGCGAGCTCTTCGGCGCCCAGCGGCGCCATGCCCCGAAAGAACTCCTGGTCGCGGTTCATGAGCCGGTATTTGTTCGGCGCCAAAGGATTGAAGTTGATGAGCTCGACCCGCCCGCCGGGTCGGCAGTCTCCGATGAATCGGGCCAGGGCCCGTATGTTCTCGGGCAGGGCCGTCACCCGTGGAATGAGGGGAATCCTCGTCAGCATATCCGGCGCGAGGCCGGACAGACGATGATAGTTTTCCCGGATGAGGCTGTTGTCCTGGCCGGTGTATTCCCGATGCAGCCGGGGATCGGCGAGCTTCAGGTCCGCGATGAACAGGTCGACCAGGGGCAGGAGAGTCTCGATGATGTCCCAGGATCCCTGCAGGCAGGTCTCGATGGCCGTGTGCACGCCCGCGGCCCGGCATCGGCCCAGGATTTCCGCGGCGAAGCGGTGCTGGATCAAGGGATCTCCCCCGGAGATGGTGATGCCTCCGCCCGACTGAAGGTAGAATTCCCGGTCGCGCAGGAGGATCTCCGCTACCGCCTCGCCGGACAGGCGCCGTCCGTCGAAGGACAGCGCGGTCGTCGGGCAGGCGTCGACGCATCGGCCGCACAAGGTGCAGCGCCGGCGATCGATCAGGATGGACGGCTGGTCTCCGTCTCCGGCCGACAAGGCATTCTCCGGACAGGCTCCGAGGCAGCTGCGGCAATGAATGCACTGGCCGGGCAGGTACCACAGCCCTATGGCGTTTTCGATGCCCTCCGGGTTGTGGCACCAGGCGCACCGCAGTCCGCAGCCCTTCAGGAAGACCGTCGAGCGGATGCCGTATCCGTCGTGGAGGGTGAAGCGCCTGATGTCGATGATGTTCCCGTCCATCGCGTGTCTCCCAAGCCCGTCCGTCAGATCTCGCCGTAGCTCGTCCTGGCGATGATCTCGTCCTGGAGATCGTTGGCCAGTTCGGTGAAATAGGCCGTGTATCCCGCGACCCGCACCGTGAGGCTGCGCCAGGCCTCGGGATCGGCCTTGGCCGCCAGGAGGTCTTCCTTGCGCACCACGTTGAACTGGACATGGTTGATGCGCAGCCGGACGAAGGTCCGCAGGAAGCTCGCGAATTTGGCGATGCCCTCCTCGCTGCGGAAGAACTCCGGCAGGAACTTCATGTTCAGCAAGGTGCCGTTGCTGCCGTCGGCGGCGTCGACCCGGGAAACCGAGCGCAGCAAGGCGGTCGGGCCGTTGCGGTCCCGCCCGTACATCGCGGACATCCCGCCGTCGGCCAGGGGGTCCTTGGCCCTTCGTCCGTCGAGGGAGGCGCCGACATTCTGCCCCATGGGGATGTGGGCCGAGACCGTGTAGAGCCCCGCATGGTAGATGCCGCCGCGGGCATTCGTGTACGCGGTCAATTTTTCCGCGAAGTAGCCCACCCATTTGGCTGCGATGGAGTCGACCCACTCGATGTCGTTGCCGTACTTGGGAACCTTGTTGATCAGCCGCTGGCGCAAAGCCTCGGCGCCTTCGTAATCGGCCCTGAGGGCGGCGAGGAGCTCGCCGGCGCCCAGGCTTTCATCCTCGTAGACGCACTGCTTCGCCACGGCCAGGCAGTCCGCCACGTTGGCCGGCTGGATGGCCTGGATGCCCGAGAGATTGTACCGGGCGCCGCCGGCGGTGACGTCCGAGGCCTTTTCGGCGCAGCCGTCGATGACCGAGGACAGCAGCGGGGAAGGCAGGAGCTCGGCGTGCAGGCGATCCACCGCGTCGCAGGCGGCGATCATCCGGTCGACGAAATGATCCATCTGCCTCCGGAATGCGTCCTCCAGCTCCTCGTAGCCGGAGTAGTCGGCGAAGTTGCCGAGGTCGAGGCCGATGCGCTTGCCGCTGAGGAGGCATACGCCGTTGTTGAGGGTCAGCTCCAGAGCCTTGACCATGTTGAACATGGCTGCGTCGCTCCAGCCGAGGCTGTTGCCCTGGGGAGAGAGTTCCACGCAGCCGACGATGGCGTAGTTCATGGCATCCTCGCGGGATATGCCCTTCGCCTCGAGCGCCGGAATGATGCTCTCGTCGTTGAAGATCTGGGGCATGCCCGAGCCGAGGCCGATGACCCGGCTGCACTCCCGGACGAAATCCTCCGAGGACCGCTCCGAGAGGCGCGCCGACAGGTTGGGCTGGGGCAGTCCTATGTCGGCCTGGGCCTTGAGGAAGAGATAGGAGAGCTCGTTCGAGGCGTCCTGCCCCTCGGGCGTCAGGCCGCCGCAGGCGATGTTGAAGCCGATGGGAAAGCCGGCGAAGTACTTCGCGCTGTTGGAGTTGCGCAGGTAGACGATCTGGTTGAACTTGAGCCAGAGCGCCTCGATGAGCTCCAGGGCCCTCGCCTCGTCGACGAGGCCGGCGGCGAGGTCCCGCCGATAGTACGGCAGCAGGTACTGGTCCGCCCTGCCGGGCGAGAACGAGGACGCGTTCGATTCCATCTGCAGGAGGACGAAGAGGAACCAGAGCGACTGGATCGCGTCGTGGAAGGAGGCGGCGGGCTCGGCCGCGAGTCTCCTGCAACGATCCGCCACATCGAGAAGGCCTCTTCGCTCCTCGGCCGACTCCGCGCGGCCGGCCATCTGTTCGGCCAGGGCCGCGTAGCGGCGCATGAAGTCCATCGCGCCTTCGAGCACGATGACCATGCCCCGGTAAAAATCGGCCGCCGCCGGCGAAGCGCCCGGCATGCGCGAGAGGATGTCCTCGCGTATGCCCGCGGGGCCGAGAGCCAGCCAGCGACCGACATCGGGGCTGATGTGGCCCTGGGCGTGGTCGGTCTGGTTGATCTTGGCTACCTTGCCGATGGCGGCGATCTCCTCGCCGAGAGTTTCCTTCACCCGGTCCTCGAGCGACTTGCCCCGCCAGAACGGCATGATGTCGCGGCGGAAGGTTTCGATATCCTCCGGGCGGACATCGAACTTGTCCTGCGGCCGATTCGGCAGGTTCTCGATCTCGGCATCGACCCAGGAGATGCCGGCTTCGGGCGAGACCACGCCCGCGCGCACGCCCGCGGTGCGGTTCCCGACGATCGGCTCGAGGGGGTCGATACGGATCCGGATGGCCCGCATCGTCTCGGCCAGGGACTCCGCCCTCTGGATGTTCCGCGGCTTGTCCGGGTGCTTCCGGTAGTAGTCGGTGACGATGCTCGCCTGCTCGATCGACAGGTAGCGCGGCTCCTCGAGCATGTGTCGCTTGAGCATCCCGATCCGCGACGGGCATTCCAGCGCCTTGATCGCTTCCAGTTTCGCCTTTTCCATTTCCATTGCCCCCTCCAGGATTGCCTGGCGCCGAGCGGAAGACCGAGAAGAACTTGAGAGAGAAGAAGCGGGAAGGCGCGGAGACGCGGTGGAAATCGGGGGAGATGGCGTGGAGCGTAGCGCCCGGCGGGAAAGGCCCTTTCGCTGCCCCGACCCTTCCCCCGCTTCTCCTATGTGTCTTTCCTCGGTGTCTCCGCGCCGCTGGGGTTCCTCCGATGAATGGGCGGCCCCGAAGGCTAGACGGCCTCTCGCCTCCGCTTCTGAGCGTAGCTGTCCATCCAGATGATCGCGACGATGACCGCGCCCTGGAGCATGATCTGGAAGTATGAACTGATGTTCAGCATGTTCATCGAGTTGCTCAGCAGGCCGAACACCAGGAGGCCGAGCGCCGACTGCGGTATGCCGCCGATGCCGCCCGCGAAGGAGGTGCCGCCGACGACGACGCCGCAGTTGACCACCAGGGCCGTCGTCTCGCCGTAGACCGCCGATCCCGTATTCAGCTCGGATGAGAGCAGCACGCCCGCCAAGGCGGCCATGGTCCCGCTGATGACGAAGGCGAGCCACTTGGTTGTGATGACGTCGATACCCGAATAGCGGGCGACTTCATAGTCGCCGCCGATCGCGTAAAGATTGCGGCCGAACTCCGTGTAGCGCATGAGCCAGTAGGTCAAGGCGAAAAGCACGAGCATGATTATCACGAGGTTCGGCACACCGTGGAAATAGCCGTTGCCGATCATCATGAAATTGGGGTTCTGCGCCGGAACCGGGTGCGCGTTGGTGAGTTGCTGGGCGACGCCCGTCAAGAGAAGGCCGATGCCCAGCGTGATGATGAAGGGCTCCGTCTTCTGGTGAACAGCGAGGAAGCCATTGACGAATCCGACCACCGTGCCGAAGAGGACGGCGAAGAAGATCGCGAGGCCCATCGGCATGCCGGCGTTCATCAGCTTGATGGACACTATCCCGGCCACGACCATGATGCCGCCGATCGAGAGGTCGCAGCCGCCCGCGATGATGGTCAGGGTTACGCCGAAGGCGAGAATGAGGAGAATCGATGTCGAGCTGAGCATCTGCAGCAGATTGAATGCCGAGTAGAAATTGCTGTGCGAGAAAAGCATGCCAATGAGCATTACCAGGATGGCTATGAGAGCCTTCTGCTTGGTGAGTATCTTGTAGAGCGTAGCGCCTTTTCCTGTACCGTTCATTGCCGAATCTCCTACATGTGCTTGCGATTGTCGAGCCAGATCGCGAAGGTCAGGATCGCTCCCTCTGCCACGACTTGGAGATAGGTAGACACCCCCAGGAGATTGAGGCAGTTGGACATGAGGACTACCAAGAGGACGCCCATCACGGTTCGCAAGACGCTGCCCTTGCCCCCCTTCAGGGTCGTGCCGCCGACGACGACTGCGAGGATCGCGTTGGTCTCGTATCCTACGCCGATGACCGGAGACGCCGTCGTCACGCGCGAAAAGAGCACGATGGCGCCCAGGGCGGCCATGAAGCCGCCGATCGCGTAGATCACGACTATGGACCGCGAGATCCGGACGCCGGCGAGCCGCGCGGCCGTCTTGTTGCCGCCGGTGAGCCGGACGGCCCGGCCCTCGGCGGTCATCTCCTGGAAGACCCACAGCGCGGCCAAGGAGATGAGGAAGATCACGAAAGACCAGGACAGGAAGCCCAGGCTCCCGCTGCCGATCGCCTGGAAGACGGACTTGCTCGCCGTGATGTCCCAGAAGTGCATCGTGGAGCCGTGGCTGTACAGGAGCGCGATCGCGGAGTAGACGGTGCTGAGGCCGAAGGTCATGAAGAGGGCTTCGGCCTGGGTGAGCGCGCCCGAGCTCAGGATGAGGACGCTGTTCAAGGCGCCGCAGACGGTGCCGATCGCCAATCCGGTGAGAAGGGCCGGCACCTGCCCCATGGGCTGGATGAGCGAGATGGTGACCACGGCCACCAGGTTGATCGTGCCCGCTATCGACAGGTCGATGAAGCCGCCGATGATCACGAAGGTAGTCCCGAGCGCCACCATCATGAGGGGCCCGAACTGGAACATGATGTTGGTCAGGTTCTCGGGCGAGAGGAACTTAGGCTCGATCAAGGCCGTGAGCGCGACAAGGGCCGCGATCATCACGAGCACGAGGTAGTCCCGAAGAATGGAAGCGCCGACCCGGATCGCGGAATTCGTCCCTTGCGCGGTCATGAGCATGCTCCATCGAAACCCAGCGCCGCGCTCATTATCTTGTCCGCCGAGGTCACCTTGGGGTCGAACTCCCCGGTGATCCTGCCCTCGAAGACCGTCAAAACCCTGTTGCTCATGTTCAACACCTCGGGGAGTTCGGAGGAAATGAGGATGATCGCCCCGCCGCGCTCGGCGATCTCCTTCATCAGCATGTAGATCTCGTACTTTGCGCCGACGTCGATGCCCTTGGTCGGCTCGTCCATGATCAAGATACTCGGCGAGATCTCCAGCCAGCGTCCGACGATGCACTTCTGCTGATTGCCGCCCGAGAGATTGACGACCGGCACCTTGGTCGAGGGTGTCTTGACGGACAGGGCCTTGACCTGCCTCGTGCCGATCTCCTTCTCGACGGACTTGCGGATGAATCCGAGCCTCGTGAACTTCCTGAAGCTGGCCATGGATATGTTCGACTCCACGGAGAACGGGAGCACGAGTCCCTGGAGTTTGCGGTCCTCGGGGATGAAGCCGAATCCGGCGCCTATGGCGTCGCGCGGATTGCGGATGGGAGTCGGCTTCCCCTCGATCGATACCTGGTGCCCTCTGACCTTGTCGGCGCCGAAGAGCGCGCGGACTATCTCGGTCCGGCCGGCGCCTACCAGCCCCACGAACCCCAGTATCTCGCCCTTGCGGAGCGAGAAGGAGACATCGTGCAGCTTGCGCGTGTTTATGGAGTGGACCTCCATCAAGACCTCTCCGACGCGCTGCGGGCGCTCGGGGTACTCGTTCTCGATCTCGCGCCCGACCATCTGCATGATGAGCTCGTTCCGCGTGTACTCGCTCTTGGGTTTCGTGTCGATGACGCGGCCGTCGCGCATGACGCTCACGTTGTCGCAGAACTCGAAGATCTCGTCCAGCTTGTGGCTGATGTAGATGATGGAGATCCCCTGGTCCTTGAGCTGCCGGATGATCTTGACGAGCTCGCCCATCTCCTCCGCGGTGAGGCTCGAGCTCGGCTCGTCCATGATGATGAGCTTCGATTCGAAGGAGAGGGCCTTGGCGATCTCCACCATCTGCTTTTCCGATACGCTCAGCTCGGAGACCAGGCGCGTGGTGCCGATCTTGCTGCCGATGCGGTCCAGAAGCTCCCGGGCCCTGGCGTGGGTGCCGCGCATGCCCTTCATCTCCCTGAAGCGGCCGAGCAAGACGTTCTCGCCCACGCTCATCGTGTTGACCAGGTTGAGCTCCTGGTAGATTATCGCCAGCCCGCGCTGCATGGACTGCTGCGGTGTCGTATGCTCGATCTGCTGCCCGTCGAAGACGACGGTTCCGCTGTCCTTCTCGTACACGCCGGAGAGAATCTTCATGAGGGTCGACTTCCCCGCTCCGTTTTCCCCGACGATACCGTGCACCATGGCACGCTTGACATCGATAGAAACCTTGTCCAGGGCCTTCACTCCCGGGAAAGACTTGCATACGTCCTTGATCGACAGAATGACTTCCGAGCCGCCACTATCCATGATCCCATCCTCTGAATTAATTGAAAGAGAAGGCTCGCCCCGCCGTAAGCGAAACGAGCCTTCGCGCCCTATTCGCGCGCTACGCAGATCTTACCACTGGGGCACCGGGAAGTTCTTGATAGTGCTCTTGTCTATGACATTGAGCGGAATGTAGTTGATGGGGTCGACCTGCTGGCCCTTCACGACCTTCTGGGCAAGCTCCATGTCCTTCTTCGCCATGGCGACGAAATCCTGGGAGATGCTGACGGCCTGCTCGCCGGAGAGGACCTGGTTGTAGCCCGCGCGGTTGCCGTCGATGCCGATGATGTAGAGCCCCTTCAGGTCGGCGGCCTTCGCGGCCTGGATGACGCCGGTGGCACCGTTGTCCCAATGGACGAACACGCCCTGGATCTCGTGGCCGTACTTGACGATGTCGTCTTCCATGATGGCCATGGCCTGTTCGGTCGACCACTGCTGGCAGGCCTTGTAGTCGATGACCTTGATGTTGGAGCTATCGATGACGGAATGGAAGCCGTCGTGGCGCTTGATCTGGGCGTCGTGGCCGGCCTGACCGCCGATCTCGACGATCTTCGCTCCGTTCGGGAAATGCTTCATGAAGGCCTCGGCGGCCTGCTTTCCGGCGAAAACGTCGTTAGAGCCGGCATAGAAATCGCGGTACTTCTGATTCGCGGGAGACAGGTCCGAGGAGAACATTCCCACGATCAAACCAGCCCGCTTGGCCTGCATGAGGCTGGGGACGATGGCGTTGATGTCGTTCGGGTTCAGGAAGATGACCTTGAACTTCTGCGCGATGCAGTTCATGACGAGCTGGGACTCGACCTGGCTGTCGCCCTTGGCGTCGAAGGTGTACACGTCGAGGCCATACTCCGGACCATACTTGACGAACTGTTTTTCGGAAAAGGCCTGAGATTCGTTGGCCATGTTCTGGCAGATGAATGCCGCCTTCACCTTGGCTTGAGCGCTCGCTCCGAAAGCCGCCACGACTAGTAGCACAAGCCCGATGATCACTGCTTTCCTGATTCTCGCCATCCTGCACCTCCATCAAAATGAACCTACATTGAAACAACAACGTTGTTTCATATGCAATCTTTTCGCATTATACACCATTGGCCAAAGTTGGCAAGATAATTTCATTCAAAATCAAATTGCCTAACGCATATCTCTACAGTGCTTTTCTTCAAGCATACAGCCCACGTCGCGACTCGGCACGACCACATCTAGCCACGAGCCTCGGCGCAAGCCTCTTGAAGGCAGGATAGTATGCTTTGGAGAATCCGAAAGGGCGAAAACTGCACTGAGAGGGTGGCAGAACTGAACTGCCCGGACAGGAAAGGCGGCACTCTCAGCCGGGCGATGGCCCGAAGCCATCTTCCGGCTCGATGCCCTTCAGAAAGGCTGAACAAGGCACATCACAGTTCATGACCGGCCAGCCATTTCACGGCGTTCCGCCAGAAAGCGCCGTAGTGCTCCCATCCGATGAAAGCCGTCCCCCAGTGCTTGGACAGATCCGAGGTGAACGCCATGGTGCGGCCTTTCTCGAATTCGCCTAACGCGATGAAGGGATTCCCGTCGATGGTCGCCAGCACCTGGGCTTCCGGTTTGGCGGAGACCTTGTTGTACCCGAGGAAGAGCGGCCACTCGCCGCCGATCCCTTTCAAGAGGGGGTGCTTCGTGTCCGTCATGACAGGCCGGACGCCCTGGGGCTTCTCCACCCGGTCGTCGTAGGGCAGCATATTCACCGGCAGGATTCTCTCGACCTGCGTGTCGTGATACCCGGGAATGCCCCTGATGCCCTCGAAGCAGTTCCATCCGCCGCCCATGCAGAAACCCCGCCCTTGGGCGACGTAATCGCGGAGCGTATCCAGCCTGTCGGGCCCCATGGGAACCGTGAACATGTCCGGGTACAGCTGTATGGTGTTCTTCCCCGTATCGCTGAAGATGATGGCGTCGTAGGCGTTCATCGCCTCCACGGTCTTGGGGAACTCGGTCAGCGCCACATGGTTGGGCATATGAGTCACTTCGACGTCGTCGAAGACCTTCAGGGCGTCCAAAAACCACACGGCGAAATTCTCGTACCCGCCCAGCGGTACCATGTCGAAGCCCTTGATGTGCATTCTGAGTACGAACCAGGTCTCGCCTACCAGCAGAACTCTCGTTTTATGAGACATGTAAATCCCCTCGGATATTAGAATTGCTAACGCAAACATACAATTGTTTACGCAAACATTATTGTCTAGAGTAGCACCAAATCGGTATCTGTCAAGCTGATTATGGTTCACCTGACAGGAGGGACGGTTCTCTCCGCAGCGTGGTTCAGACTGTGGGATTAGGGCCGCAGGAGTCCCGTATGATAGGTTCAGCCTCAAGAATAATGTGCGAGGCCGGTTTATCCCGGTCCTCCATCGCGCCTATAAGCGTCTCGACCGCGGCCGACGCGATGGTTTGCATGGGCTGTCGCATAGTGGTGAGTTTGGGAGTGGTGAACGCCGCCATCTCGATATCGTCTATGCCGACCAGCGACAGATCTTCGGGAATGCGTACCTGATGCTCGTAGGCCGCTTTGAGGAAACCGATGGCCATGTGGTCGTTCGACGCGATGACGGCGCTCGGCCTGGGACGGAGTTTGTCGAAATGCAGGAAGGCCTCGTATCCGGAGCCGGACGACCAGTTGCCGCGGAACACCAGATCCTTCTCGAGCGGCAGGCATCGTTTCGCCATGCAGGCCTCATAGGCGTCCAGGCGCTGATACGCGTCCAGCACCGACGAGTCTCCGCCGATGAACGCGATTCTCCGATGCCCGAGCGCGGCCAAATAGTCGATGAAATACTCGATTATAGAATAATTGTCGACGTCCACGCAGCTGACGAAGGGAAGGTCGCTGTGGGCGTGCAGGAGCACCGAGGGGCTGCGATCCGCGGAGAGGGCCGCGATTCGCGGATCGTCTATTTGCGAACCCAGGATGATGACGCCGTCCACCTTCTTCTGCTTGAACAGGAGGGTCAAGTCGCGGCCGTTCCGATGCTCGCCCGAGACGACCAGCATGTCGTAGTCGTGGGGAATGAGCGCCTTTTCGATATGGTAGATGAGATGGGAGATATACGGCTCCGAGAGTACGTACTCCAGTTTCTGCAGGATCAGCCCGATCGTCATCGTCCTCTGCCGATTCAAGGCGCGGGCGATCGCGTTGGGGTAATAGTTCAGCTCCTCGATCGCGCGCTGGACCCGCTCGCGCGTCTCGGGCTTCACCCGCGGGTCTCCGTTGACCACCCGCGATACGGTCATGAACGAAACGTTCGCCAATTTGGCGACATCGGATTGGGACGCCATCGGATACCTTGGGCGAAATATACACTTTCATCCGCGTTTGAGGAATAGCGCCAAATCCCGGGACTCGCGGAACCGGACTAGCCCGAACCGGGAGCCCGGTACTTCCTTCGGAACTGGGTCGGGGTGAGCGAAGTGAGGCTCTTGAAGAGTTGGCTGAAATACTTCGTGTCCTCGAAGCCGAGGGCGTCCGCGATCTCCTCCACCGAGGCGGATTTTATGAGCAGGAGATGCTTCGCTTTCTCGATGCGTGCGGCGTTGCGGTAGCGCATCGGCGTGGTGCCGAGGTGCTTCCTGAACAGGCGGGACAGATAGGACGGAGTGACGTAGGCCAGCCGCGCGAGCCGCTCCACGTCGAAGTTCTCGGTGCAGTGCTCGTCGATGAAGGCCCGGCAGCGGTCGAGCGCCGCGCTCCTCGTGGGGCCGGTGAGCGCGAGCTTCCGCTCCATGAAAAGCAGGAGCGACCTGAGAAGGTGCTCCTCGAGCTCGAGGAAGCGCTCCTCGCGACGAAGGTGGTTCTTGTGGGCGCTCTGGCAGAGCCAGCCGAGCTCGCCGTCGCCGTCGCTCAGCTTGAAGGAAAACGGGAGGGAGGCTCGGCAGTCGAGCTCGAGCCAGAGGCAGACGATCTCCTGGCGGCTCGTCGAGTCGAGTATCTCGCGATGCGCGACCCCGGGAGGATAGACCAGCAGATCGAAGAGAGCCACGTCGAGGGTGTCTCCCCCCGTAGCCACGCTCGCCTTGCCTTCGATGAAATAGATGAGCTCGAGGTAGGGATGCGAGTGCTCCTTCAGATTCCAGATCTTGCTCTTCTCGTCGAAGCGTTCGCAGAATTTGAGGGATATGCTTCCCGTGCCAGCCTCCCGCAGAAAGCGCAGCACCTCCTGTTTCGCGGCCTCGGTCAGCATGCGCAGAGTCTATCCCATTCCGGCCTTTTCGCACATGCCGATCTCCGAACCTTCGCTCCGTTCAGCCCGAGTGCTCGCATCCGAGGGCTTGCGATATTCCCCGAGAGCCCGTCATCCAGGGAAGGCGCCGGAAATTTTTCGCATTTTATTTTATCCGATACTTACATAATTTCATTCGAAGGATATCTTGACAAAGATGGTTTCCCCGGTATCCTAGCCTTAGTGTCACGATCCATCCGCGACTCCGGATCCAGGGAAGTGGAGGTAGACTCTTGAACCGTGCCGAGTTGCACATCGCCCTTGCCGCAAAGAATCAAAAAACCTTCTCCGCCACGATGCCCTTCGCTCGGATAGCTGCCTTGGGGAGCCGGAGCGGCAAGCGGGCCGGGGCCCCGGGCGCCGCAGTCCGGGTCGACGCATGAAAAATGCCGATCCGAAGGGCAAGCCCCGCGGCCGCGGAAAGCTCGGCAACCTGGATATCATAAACGCGGTGCGGGACTCGGTGCTCAGGGCGGGAAGCTCCCGGGTCGCCGAGCTCGCCGCCGAGCTCAAGGTCTCGGAGGTTTCGATCCGGAAAAGCCTCGACGAGCTCGAACGCCAGGGCATAGTCCGACGATTCCACGGCGAGGCGCGCATCTACGACGGCGACGATATCCCCTTCCGCATGCATGTCCATTATTCCGAGAAGCAGGCCATCGCGGACAAGGCGGCCGGCTTGGTGGAAATGGGCGACACCGTGATCCTCGAGGCGGGCTCGGCCATCGCCATGTTCGCCCGGCGGATCAAGAACGTGCCGGGACTGACGGTGATCACCTCGAATCTCTTCATCGCCCGCTCCTTCCGCGGTTCGAAGGTGCGCGTGATCGTGCTCGGCGGGCTTTACCAGGAGGAAAGCGAGAGCCTGGTGGGGCCGGCGGTCTGCGAAGCGATACGGTCGGTGGGCTTCTCGAAGTCGTTCTTCGGCGTCTCGGGCTTCACGATCGCCGACGGGTTCATGCTGAACGACATCGCGCGGGCCGAGGTGACGCGCGCCATCCTCGGGCGCGGGGCCGAGTGCGGCGCGAAGGCCTGGATACTCACCGACTCCTCGAAGTTCGGCGTCTCGCACGCGGCCACCATCTGTTCCGATCTCTCGCTCATCGCCGGCGTGGTGACGGATCCGGGCATTCCGGACGAGTCCAGACGGCATCTCGAGGCTTCGGGAGTCAGAGTCATAAGCTGAGCCGCGCTCAGGCCTCGAAGAGCGAGGCGGCCCCGAGCACCCCGGCCCTCACGCCGAGGAGCCCCCGCTTGATCTCCATCCGGTCGTACATCATGCCGCCCGCGAGAGCGTAGCAGGTTTCGACCGCGGTCTCGAAGAAGAACTCGGGCAGATTCAGGAGTCCGCCCCCCAGCACGATCGCCCCCGGATTGAGCATTTGGAAGATATTGTACATGCCGATGCCGAGGTACCGCGCGAACTCCTCCACCACGGCCCGGCAGAGCTCGTTGCCGTCGGCGCAGCCCGAGGCCAGCAGGGCTCCGTCGAGCGCGGAGTAGTCCTCGCAGCCCGCGGGGAGGTCGGCGCAGGAGCCGGCCGCGGCCAGCTTGTCCGCCGTGCGCCTGGCCGCCTCGGGGATCGCCAGGCCGGAGGCCGCGCCCATGAGGCAGCCCTCATTCCCGCAGGTGCAGCGCTGGCCGCCCGAGGCGTCGACGATCATGTGGCCGAACTCGCCGGCCGTCCCGGTGAAGCCGCGGTAGGGCTTGCCGTCTATGATGATGCCCCCGCCGATCCCTGTGGACACCGTCACGAAGACCATGGGGTCGATCCCGACGCCCGCCCCGTAGCGGAACTCGCCCAGGGTCTGGGCATTGGCGTCGTTGTCAGCCAGGCAGGGTAGGCCGAGCAGGGCCTCCGTCCGCTCGCGGAGCGGAAAGTCCTTGAAGCCCGCCAGGTTGGAGGAGGTGAGGGTCACGCCCTCGGGCCAGCGGATGTGGCCGGGGAAGAGGACGCCGACGCCCTTGACGTCGGAGCGCGCGACGCCGGCCGCGGCGAGAGCGTCGTCGACGTTCCGCTCGATGCGGCGCAGCACCTCCTCCTCGCCCAGACCCTTGTGGTCGTAGGTCACCGCCTCCCCGACTATCTTCCCGCCCGAGTCCACCACCCCGACCGCGAGCTTGGTCCCCCCGAGGTCCACGCCGATCCGATAGCGGCCGGATCCCGCGGCCATCACAGCACCTGCTCGGTCCGGGCGATGATATCGTCCTGGGTCTCTTCGGCGAGGTCGTTGAAGTAGGCCGAATAGCCGGCCACCCGCACGACCAGGTCCCGGTGCTTCGCCGGATGCTTCTTGGCGTCGAGGAGCGTCTCGCGCGAGACGATGTTGTACTGGACGTGCCAGCCCCGAAGCTCGTCGAAGAAGGCCCTGAGGAGGGCGATCAGCTTGTCGCGCTGGGCCTCGCCCGTGAGCATCTGGGGCGTCAGCTTCTGGTTCAGGAGCACGCCTCCGAAGATGTCCATAGTCGGGAGCTTCGCGATCGACTTGAAGACGGCCGTGGGCCCGTGAGTGTCCGTGCCCTGGGTGGGCGAGCAGCCCTCGGCCAGCGGCGTCCAGGCCTTGCGCCCGTCCGGGGTGGCCGGCACGACCGAGCCCGAGGGCACGTTGGACGAAATGCTGGAAGTGCCGGGGTAGTAGCCGCCGCCCACGGGGCCGCGCCCGTACCGCGTGTTGCGGTACCTGGCCATCTCGCCGACGTAGGCCCCGTAGGCCTCGACCACCAGCTCGTCGACGTAGTCCTCGTCGTTGCCGTACTTGGGCGCCTGATTGAGAAGCCTGAGCCTGAGGAGCTCGCCTGAGGGACCGGCGAAGTCCGACTCCAGGGCGGCCATGAGCTCCGTGGGAGCGACGCTGCGCTCGTCGAAGACGAACTTCCTGATCGCGGCCAGGGAGTTGCCGAGATTCGCGATCCCGACCTGGAGGCCGGAAACCCAGTCGTAGACCGCCCCACCCTCTTTCAGGTGCTTGCCGCGGGCCACGCAGTCGTCCGTGAAGGTGGAGCAGAGGATGTCGGGCACGAGCTCTTCGAGGGCCGAGTCGATGGCGACGTCGATGCCCACCGAGGCTCCCGCGTAGTAGGCGAGCTGGTCCTTCCAGGCGGCCATCAGCCCGTCGAAGTCCTTGAAGGATTCGAGGGTTCCGGTGCCGCCGTGGAAGGTCTGTCCGGTCTTGGTGTCCTTCCCGCCGTTCAGGGTCGCCAGGAAGACGCGCATCAGGTTGAGGAAGCTCATGCCCGTGGTGCGGTAGCCCCACTTGCCCGGCACCGCCACTTCGATGCAGCCGATGGCCGAGTAGTCGCGCGCGTCCTCCAGGCTCACGCCGAGCTTGAGCATGCCCGGCACGACGATCTCGTCGTTGTTGAAGGCCGGCATGCCGAAGCCCTTGCGGATCACCTCGATCGTAGCCGCCAGGAACTCCTTCGACATGCCCCTGTGGTACCGGACGGAGAGGTTCGGCTGGGTGAGCTTCATGTCGCCGACCGACTCGAGGATGAGGAAGGAGAGCTCGTTGACCGCGTCCCGGCCCTCCCGGGTGAGGCCGCCGATCGTCACGTTCTGGTACAGGGGCCCTCCCGCGGAGAAGCGCGTGTGGGACCAGGAGCGGACCTTCTTGACCGCCAGCAGCTTGAGCCAGGTGCAGGAAAGCAGCTCCTTCGCAGCCTCGGGGGCGATGCGGCCGGCGTCCGCGTCCTTCTTGTAGAAGGGATAGAGGTACTGGTCCAGCCGCCCCAGCGAGACCGAGTGGCCGTTCGACTCGATCTGGAGGACGAGCTGGACGAAGAGCGTGAGCTGGAGCGCTTCGCGGAACGTCGCGGGCGGGCTCTCGGCGACCGCCGCGCAGGTCAGGGCGATCTGTCCGAGCTCGGCCTTCCTCACCGGATCGGCGCAGGAGGCGGCCTGGCGGCGCGCCTCGGCCTCGTACCTGCGGATCCAGGTCGCCATGCCTTCCAGGGCGTCGAGCATGGCCAGATACAGCTGCCGCTTCTTGAGGTCCTCGTAGCGAGTCGGGTCGAGGGCGGCGTTCATGCGCCCGACATAGGCCGCGTAGCCGCCGATCCCGAGTTCGAGCACGCGGAACATGTTCGCGGCGACATGCCCGTCGCCGGTGGTCATGTTCCCCTCGGCATGGACAATGCCGGAATCGTTGATGGCCTTGAGCGCGGGGGAGAAGTTGGCCTCGGCCCGATCCTGGAGCGTCCGCCCCTTCCACCAGGCGCAGAGCTCCTTGATCTCGGCCTTCTGCGCCTCGGTGGCGGCGTAGGACTCGGCGGGACGGTCGTCGATGCCGTCGATCTCGTTCAGGAGCCAATTCACGGAATACTCCGGGAATATGGCCGCGGCCTTGGGCCTCGAAGCGGTATTGCCGACGATCAGCTCTCCCTCGCCTATGTAGATCGAGCAGTCCTCGAGGGTCCGGCGGAGCGCGAAGGCGCGCTTGCGGACCACGGGCAAGGCCTCGCCCTCCCGATAGACCCGGGTGTAGATCCGCGCCCGCTCGGTGCAGAGCGTCGGCACGGCCGAGAGCAGCTCGTCCTTGAGCCGCGCGAGTCGTTCGTTCATATCAGCCTCCTACGGAAATATCCAAACCGAAGGACCGCCCCAGCTCGGCGCAGGTCTCGATGAATCCTGGCTCGAGCCTCATGCCGGGCGGATAAGGATACTCTCGGCCGAGGGCGGCGTACTTGCCGGCCGCGAGATCGTGGTAGGGCAGGAGATGGAGGTGGCGTCCGGCGACCGGCGCCGTTCCGATGGCCGGTCCCGCGGGGGCGGGGTTCGACAGGGCGGCGGGGTTCGACAGGGCGGCGGGGTTCGGCAGGGCGGCGGCGAACTCCAGGATGCCGCGCATGGATGCCTCGTCGCCGTTGAAGCGGGGCACCACCGGCACGCGGAGAGTCAGGTCGGCGCCCCGCTCGGCGAGATACCGCAGATTCTCCAGGACGAGGGAGGCCTCGCCGCCCGTTCCCCGGCGGAAGGCCTCGGGCTCGACATGCTTCAGGTCGGCGAGCCAGTGAAGCGGCAAATCGGCGACCCGCTCGACAGCCTTCCGGCCGACGGCCAGGCAGGTCTCGATCGCGATATCGAAGCCCTCGCCCCGGGCGGCCGCAAGAAGCTCCTCGGCCAGGTCGATCTGCGCGAGGGGCTCTCCGCCGGAAAGCGTGAGGCCGCCGCCCGACTTGGCATAGAAATCCCGATCCTTCCGGACCTCGGCCATGATCTCGGCGACCGACGCCTCGCTGCCCGCTCTGCGGAGCGCCTTCGCCGGGCAGACGGAAGCGAGAGAGGCAGGCGGCTCGACATCCCGCTCGACCGCGACCCCGCCGTCGGGGGCGCTCTTCATCGCTCCGCCGCCGGCCTGCAGACAGGATTTGCAGCCGATACACTGGGATCTGGTATAGAGCAGTTCCGGCCTGAAGGACTGACTTTCCGGGTTTTCACACCATGCGCAGGCAAGAGGGCAGCCCTTGAAAAAGACGACCGTCCGTATGCCCGGCCCGTCGTGCGTGGAAAACCTCTGGATATCGAAGATCATCGAACGAATCATAGCAATATCATTACGATCTTGTCAATTATAATTTCATTTGAAATAATAATGCCAGCGGAAAATGCCAGCGGAGCCTAACTTCCAAGCACTTCCAGCTCGCAGGTTTGGGTAGCTCTTGCAAAATGCCCTGGTACCAAGGTCGGCAAGATGATCCGCTCATATTTCTGGGGAATCAGGAATAGAAAGCGATTCCGGATGGCCATCTTATTCCACTTCGGGGGCCTGGATTTCGGATATTACTAGTACACCAGAATTCCGGAAGCGCCGCGAAGAATAAAAACCGCTATTTTCACCTGGCTGCACCTGGATTGGACTCAAATTTGGAAATCTGAGTCCAATTTGAGTCCAGTCTCAGAGGAGATTAACAGCATTGTTATGATAATGCGGCGCGACCGCCGGAGGAGGGAAACTCCGTTAGGCGAATCACTATCAAACCGTCTCTTTAGGGGCCTCATCCTTAGCGCTCTTGCCGGTCTCTATCCGTGACACTGTGCTTGGCGGTTACAGGAGCATCGGAGCGACCTGCCTTCGCATCATAGACGGGGAGCGGCGCTATCTCGATCGCCGTATTCGTGAGCGTGAGCTTGCCCTCGCGATGCGCCTTAACCTCGCCGAGGCCGCGCATGATGCTCTCGAACGCTTCTCCCATAGTACTCTCCTGAAAGGCTCCGAAGTGCGAAATCTATCCCACGCGACTTCATACCCCATCGGGTATCTTCTTGACTTATCCCCGATGGGGTATTATCCTAGATTATACCTTGCCGGGTATAAGTCATCGAGATAAGGCAGGCGGTCCCATGAAGTACCTCGTCTCCACCCAAAGTCAGCTCTCCCATGCCCTGAGGAGCGCCCGAAAAGCACGAGGCCTGAGCCAGGACGGCGCGGGCGCGTTGGTGGGGCTCCTCCCCAAGACGATCTCGGCCCTGGAAAACCATCCCGGCTCCGCGACTATCGACAGCCTCATGAAGCTGCTCTCGGCCCTCGGGTTGGAACTGGTGCTTGTCCCGAAGGAAACCGACGACGCCGGAAAAAAGGCCGGATTACCTCCTAACGAGGAGTGGTGAGCATGGCCAGGCCCTCCCAGCGACGAGCCCTCGGGGTCTGGCTCAACGAGATCCGAGTCGGCACCTGGTCCCTCGCCGCGCGTGGCGATCATGAATTCCGCTATGAGGAGTCCTGGCTCCTCCACCCCCAGGCCAGGCCCATCTCGCTCTCCATCCCCCTCGCCGAACCTGGGTATAGGTATCGCGGCGAGGCCGTGGCCTCATACTTCGACAATCTCCTCCCGGATTCGAGCGAGATCCGCCAGAGGATCCGGAGCCGCTACGGCGCGGCCTCCCTCTCGGCCTTCGACCTATTGTCCTTCATTGGAAGGGACTGCGTCGGCGCCATCCAGCTCCTGCCCGAGGACGAAGAGCCCTCCCCCTTCGATCGCATCGAAGGACGGCCGATCGACGAGCACGAGACCGCGGCCATCCTGAAGGGCTTGACCGCCACAGGGTCGGGCGGAAACAGGACCGACGAGGAATTCCGCATCTCCCTGGCCGGAGCTCAGGAGAAAACCGCTTTGCTTCGGCATGAGGGCGGCTGGCTCGTCCCTCACGGCTCGACACCGACGACCCACATCCTCAAGCTCCCTCTCGGGAGGATTGGCGGCCTCGGACTCGACATGACCGGCTCCGTGGAAAACGAATGGCTCTGCGCGAAGATCGTCGCCGCGTTGGGGCTGGATGTGACCAAGTGCGAAATCGCACGCTTCGAAGACGTAACCGCCCTTGTCGTGGAGCGCTTCGACCGGCGAAGGGCGGAAAGCGGAAACCGGATCCTGCGGATGCCGCAGGAAGACTTCTGCCAGATCACCGGCACGCCTCCGACCGGCAAGTATGAATCGGACGGAGGCCCGGGAATCGAAGCCATAATGCGCATCCTCTTGGGCTCCCAAGAATCCGCGAAGGATCGCGAAACTTTCTTCACCGCCCAGATCCTGTTCTGGCTCCTCGCCGCGCCCGATGGGCACGCGAAGAACTACTCGGTCTTCATCGAGCGCGGTGGCCGGTTCCGTTTGACACCCCTATACGACATCATGTCTGCCTACCCCGTGCTCGGTCATGGCACGGGATTGATCCACCCGGAGAAGCTGAAGTTGGCGATGGCCTTCAAGGGCAAGAATCGCCACTATGAGTGGGCGAAAATCAGTCCGCGCCACCTCAGGGAAACCGCGCGTCTCTCCGGCATCGAAGGCTACATCGAAGCGACGATGGAGCGCTTGGCGCGAGGGATACCCAAGGCGATACGGGAGGTCTCGCGGAGCTTGCCATCGGACTTCCCAAGCGCGATCTCCGACCCGATATTTGAGGGCATCGAGGGACGCGCTAAGCAGCTGAATTGAAGTTAAGATCACGAGGCTGAAGACTCTCCTGGATTTCCTCCAGGCGACGCGGAACTAAAGTTCATAGAGCCGGTAGTCACGTACTTCGCGCTATCGGGAAGCAGGACCTCCCATGAATCGGATAACTTGCAAAGCCGCATGTAGGAGCAACACAGTAGTCGGTTCCGCCGACCCATATCGAGAGGAAGTCCGAGTCCCGGCGCTGAATGAGTTCCCGGTCGAGGGTCTCGGCGAGATAGCGGGCGAACTCCGTCTTGCCGGTGCCTGGTAGGCCATGGAAGAGCAGACTCATGGAGACTCGGCCGCCAGGTCGCCTCCGCTCGTAGTAGAACGCGCCTATGGCCCCGAGAATCGCATCTGGCGGGATATCCATGTTGAGGACGGACGGGTCGTAGGTGTCGACCACCGGGATGGGCGGTGAGGGCTTGTGGCCGGTCATGAGCTCCTGAGTGCGCTCAAGGAAGCGGCTGAGCATGGCCTTGAGGCGGTCCAGGGCGAGCTTGGCCAGGACGATCTCTCTCGTTGCCCCACTTGGGCTTGCCTATGCCACACTTGCCCTTGTCCGCCTCGATAATCTTGCACCGGCCGGTCTTGAGGTCCACCGACGACCAGCGGAAGGCGGAGCTCCCCCGCCCTCATGCCTGAGCAGGAAAGGACGGCGATGAGAGCCTCGTCAAGGACGGCCTGTGGCGCGTCCAGGGAGCGGCGGGATTCCTTGGCGCCCTTCTTGATCGGCGCCGCATCCCGCGCTTCGGCCTTGATCCGCTCGGTGCGCTCGCCCAGGAAGGCGAGGAAGCTGCCGACCTCCTCGGGGTTGAGTACGCCGCGCTCCTGGCGCTCGTACTTGATGTTCCCCACCATGGAGCCCGGATTGTTCTCGATGTCCCCACGAAAGCAGGCCTCGGAGAGGATCGTCTTGACCGTGGAGATGCACTTGTTGAGGGAGTTGACGCCCAAGCCTCCCTCCTGGAGCCTGCGCCGGAGGTCGAGGAGATCGCCTCGCTTGATCTTGTTCATGGCGAGTCGGGAGAAGGCCGGGTCCTCGATGACGTGCTTGTCGAGGAGGGAGCGGCACTGGCTGAGGTGATTGAGGCCGATGCCCTTTCCCTCCTGGCGGTAGCGGATGAAGTGCCGGGTCTCCTCCTTGGCCGTGAGGCCGGTGCACACCTTGCGGCGCCTGCCATCCTTTCCAAGGTAGATGAAGTAGTAGATCTTGCTGTCCGACCGGCGATACGGTTCCGGATACTTCTTCTTGGCTCCCATGCTGTCCCACCGGGTTCGCCCTGCGCGGTTCGGCTTCCTGCCTCGCCGCTCCGGGCCGGGGTTCTCGCTGGCGCGCGACCTCCTGTCGCGCTTCCGGCGCTCTCGCTCCGCGCTCGAACCCTTCGAACCCGGGCGAAGAATAAAAAACCGCGACCACCTTGCGGTGATCGCGGTTTTTTAGGCTCCCCCGCCCGGGTTCGAACCAGGGACCCAGTGGTTAACAGCCACTTGCTCTGCCAGCTGAGCTACAGGGGATCGCTCTCTTGCGAAAGCAGAGTATAAATATCCTGCGCGCGCGAAAAAGTCAAGAGCGGCGCGGTCGGAAATGCACGGTTCCCCAGGGTGTGCCGCTCGGGATCGGTCTACTCCGTGGTGACGCTCTTGGCGAGGTTGCGCGGGCGATCCACGTCCCGTCCGAGCTCGCTCGCGGCCGCGCGGGCCAGGAGCTGGAGTGGCACGGCCTCGATGACTGGGGCCAGGGCCTCGATGCTGGACGGCACGACGACGACCTCGTCGGCCGCCTCGCGCGCGCGCGCCTCCTCGCCGTTGACGATGGCGATCACCCTGCCCCCGCGCGCCCGCACTTCGGACATGTTCGAGAGGGTCTTGCCGAAGCACTCGCCCGCGGCCAGGAGGGCGAAGGTGGGCACCTCGGGGCCGACGAGGGCCAGGGGGCCGTGCTTGAGGGCTCCGCCGGAGAAGCCCTCGGCGTGGATATAGGAGAGCTCTTTCAGCTTGAGCGCTCCTTCCATGGCCGCGGGAAGCATGAAGCCGCGGCCCAGGAACATGACGCTGGAGGCTCCCTTGAGCGATCGGGCGATCTCCTCCATCCGCGGCCGCAGGACCAGGGCAGCCTCGAGCTTCTCCGGAAGCGCGGCCAGCTGGTCCACGAGCTCGCGCCCCTCGGCGAGCGAAAGGTGGCGCGCCCGGCCGAGCGATAGCGCCAGGAGGGCGCAGGCGACGATCTGCGAGGTGTAGGACTTCGAGGCTGCGACCGAGAGTTCGGGCCCGGCGTGGACGTAGGCGCCCGAGCCGCAGAGCCGCGCCAGGGTCGAGCCTACGGCGTTGACGATGCCGATCGTCCGGCCGCCCTTGACCTGGATCTCCTTGATGGCGGCTATCGTGTCCGCCGTCTCGCCCGACTGGCTCACGGCGACGTAGAGGGCGTCGGACTTCACGAGCGGCACGCCGGAGCGGTACTCGCTCGCGTCCTCGGCCCGGGCCGGAATGCGCGCCCAGGCCTCCACCATCGCCTTGCCGACCATGGCGGCGTGGAGGGCCGAGCCCATGGCGATGAACACGACCTCGGAGATGCTGTGCAGATCGCGGGGCTCGAGGTCGAGGCCGCCCAGCTTGGCCGCCCCGAAATCGCGCACGAGGCGTCCTCCGTTGCCCAGGGCGCGGGAGACGGCCTGGGGCTGCTCGTACACTTCCTTGAGGAAAAAGTCGGGATGCACGCCCTTGTCGGCCTGTCCCACGCTCTCGGGTATCGTCTCGGGGCGCTTGTCGACCTTCTCGCCGCGCAGCGTCCTCGTCTCCCAGCGCTTGGGCTCGAGCAGCACGAGCTCGCCGTCGTGGAGGAAGACCGCCTGGCGCGTGTGGGCGCTGAAGGCCGAAGGGTCCGAGGCGACGAAGGTCTCGCCGTCGCCGATGCCCACGGCGAGGGGGCTCCCGTTGCGCGCGGCCACGATGAGGCCGGGCTTGTCGGCGAAGACGCAGGCGATGCCGTAGGTGCCCTCGATCTCCGACAAGGCGGCCGCCACCGCCTCGGCCGGCTCGCGATCCTTGAGCTGGCGCTCCACCAGGTGGGCTATGACCTCGGAGTCCGTGCCGCTCGCGAAGACCGCGCCCTGGGCTTCGAGCTCGCGCTTGAGCTCGACCCAGTTGTCGACGATGCCGTTGTGTACCACGGCCACCTTCCCGGCCGGTCCCTGGTGCGGGTGGGCGTTCTCGTCGGAGACGACCCCGTGCGTCGCCCATCGCGTGTGGCCGATGCCCGCCTTGGCCGCCGAGCTGGCGGGGAGCGCCTCTTCGAGCTTCTCCAGCTTGCCGGCCTTCTTGAAGGTCCTGATGCCCCCCTCGCCGGCGAGGGCGACGCCGGAGGAGTCGTAGCCGCGGTATTCGAGGAGCCTGAGGCCCTGCATGAGGATGGGGAGGGCCTTGCGGGGCCCCGTGTAGCCGATGATTCCGCACATGATTGCCTGCCTTTCCGATCGATAGCCGTAGGAAGCCGCGCTCGGCCTCTCCCTAACCGTAGATCATCCGCCGGATCTGGCGGATCGTACGGCCGGGCGACGCGAAGCGCCCCGAGCCCAGTTCCTCCGCCACGCGCTTGAAGATCGCCTCGTTGGGCCAGCCCTCGCGCTGCAGTTCGCGGTGCCGTCTCGTCACGTAGGCTTCGGGATCTTCGCTCGTGAAGGACCACAAATCGCCGAGGAGGAGATCGAGTTCGCGCTCGTCGAAGCCGTAGCGCTCGACGAGGTAGCGCCTCTGCTCGGGACTCAGGTGAAGCTGCTTCACCTTGACTCCTCGGCGACAACTATCGACAGGAATGAGGCAGACATGCAAGCATTATATCCGAATTCGGGCAAAAAGGCGAGATCGATGCCATGCCGGAGCAAGGCCACGCATCTGCGCGCCTCTCCTCGGTAGTGCTATGAAAAGGCAGGCAGAAGCGCTAGCTCTTTTTCGTCGATGCCTTCCTGGTCTTGGATGCGGCGCCTTTTCTCGCCGCGGCGTTTTTCTCCGTTCCGGCCTTGGCCGAAGACGCGGCCCTGGTTTTCGGGGCGGCCTTCGCCGCGCCGCCCGTGCGCACCAGGTCCTCGGCCCGGGCCTTGAGCCCGCGGGGAGGAGTCTTGCTCTCCTGCCTGCCCTTAGCTCCAGCCTTCTTGAGCCGGGACTGGGAGCCCGTACGGTCCGCCTTGGCGTCGAACAACTCGGTGTCGCGGGCGGCGGCTGCCCGCGAGCCGGCGGCGGTGCGTCCCGGCAGGACGGAGAGCGACTCCTTGGCGGCCAGGCGGACGCCCTGGGCCTTGAGCCCCTTCTCCTCGAAATCGCCCGCCTTGAAAGACTCTTCCTTGATTTTCATGCGGGGCTTGGGAGCGTACTTGAGGGTGAACTCGGCCTCGCCCTGGGTCGTGAAGAAGAGTATCTGCGCCCCGTCCGGAATGAGCATGTAGTCGCGGTTCGTGACGTAGGTCTCGATGCGGCAACGCTTGATGTGGGCGAAGCCGCTCCCGGCGTCCTTGTAGACGATGGTGAAGAGCGTCTTGGCGAGCTCTTCCTTGTCCGCCGATCCGCAGTAGAGCATGCCCTGGTCGACGAAAAGCTTTTCGGGCACGGTGAGGGCGGTGTAGACCCCGTTGCGGCGTATGACGAGGATCTTGTCGTAGGACGAGACGGTGAAGAGCGTCTCGCCGCCGGAGACGGCGGTGCCCAGGTAGCCGCTCGCCTGGTCGTAGCGCAGCGGCAGGTCGCGGCGGGCCGCTTCCTTGACGTCGACCTGCGAGAAGGAGGCCAGTTCGGTCTTGCGCGGCCAATCCTTCGCGAGCTTGCCCGCCACCTGCTCCAGGAACGATATCGCGTAGTCTACGAGGGCGGCCAGGTGCTTGCGCGCCTGGGCGAGCTTGGCCTTGATGGCGTCCATCTCATCCTTGGCGCGGTTGATGTCGTACAGGGATATCCGGCGGATGGGAATCTTGAGGAGGCGCTCGACGTCCTCGTCGGTCACCTGGCGCCTGATCTCCTTCTTGAAGCCCTCCAGCCCCGCCAGCACCGCCGTGCGCACGCTCTCCTGGGTCTTCATCTTCTCGATGCCCTTGTAGACCCGCTCCTCGATGAAGATCCGCTCCAGGGTGCGCGCGTGCAGCTCGTCGAGGAGCTCGCCGACCTCGAGTTCGAGCTCGCGCTTCAGGATGTCGAGGAGGCGCGCGGCGTGGTGCCTCACGACCTCGCCGACGGTCGTGACGACGGGCATTTCGTCCTTGATGACGAGAAGGTTGCACGATATCGATTGCTCGCACTCGGTGAACGCGTAGAGGGCGTCGACGATGTCCTTGGCGTACACGCCCCGCTGCAGCTTGATCTCGATCTCGACCTTGTCGGTGGTGAAGTCGGAGATCGAGGCGATCTTGATCCTGCCCGCCTTGGCCGCAGATTCGACGCTCGAGATGAGGCTGTCGGTCGTGCTGCCGAAAGGCAGCTCGCGGATGACTATGCGCTTCTCGTCGGAGAGGTCGAGCTTGGCCCGCACCCGCACCTTGCCGGCTCCGTCGGCGTAGGCCGAGGCGTCGCAGAGGCCGCCCGTGGGGAAGTCGGGCTCGAGCTTGAACTTCTTGCCCTTGAGCGCCGCGATCTCTGCGCGGATGACCTCGACCGGATTGTGGGGCAGGATCTTCGTGCTCATGCCGACCGCGATGCCCTCGGCGCCCAGGGCCAGGACGACGGGGATCTTGGCCGGGAAGACGATCGGCTCCTTGTTGCGCCCGTCGTAGGACTCGGCATAGTCCGTGATCTTGGGATTGTACAGCAGCTCGCGCGCCAGCGGCCTGGCGCGGCATTCGATGTAGCGCGCGGCCGAGGCCTCGTCGCCGGTGGCGATGTTGCCGAAGTTGCCCTGCTTGTCGATGAACAGTTCCTTGTTGGCGAGCACGACGAGGGCCGAGTAGATGGACTGGTCGCCGTGGGGGTGGTACTTCATGCAGTGCCCGACCACGTTCGCGACCTTGTGGAACTTGCCGTCGTCCAGCTCGAAGAGCGAGTGCAGGATGCGCCGCTGGACGGGCTTGAGGCCGTCTTCGAGGTCGGGGATCGCCCGGTCCTTGATGACATAGGAGGCGTAGTAGAGGTAATTCTGGTCGAAGATCTTCTTGACGTATGCCATGCTCGGTTCCTTACAGGTCGGTCACTAGGTTCTGCATGATGTACTCGCGGCGCTGCGGCGTGTTCTTGCCCATGTAGAACTCGAGCACTTCGGGCACGGCCTTGAGCGTCTGCACGTCCACCCGCACGAGACGCATGTCCTCGCCGATGAACTGCCCGAACTCGCTCGGGCTGATCTCCCCGAGGCCCTTGAAGCGGGTGACCTCGGAGCCCTGGCCGAGGGCCTTCACCGCCTCGTCGCGCTCCTTGGCGGAGTAGGAGTAGCGCGTCTCCTTCTTCGTGCGCACGCGGAACAGCGGCGTCTCGAGGATGTAGACGCGGCCCTGCACGATGAGCTCCTCGAAGAAGGTGAGGAAGAAGGTCAAGAGGAGGTTGCGGATGTGGAAGCCGTCGTAGTCGGCGTCGGTGGCCACCACGATCTTGCCGTAGCGCAGTCCGTCGATGTCGTTCTCGATGCCGAGCGCCATCATCATGTTGTAGAGTTCCTCGTTCTTGTAGATGGCGGTGCGCTTGCGCGCGTGCATGTTCTCGGGCTTGCCGCGGAGGCTGAAGATGGCCTGGGTGTAGACGTTGCGCGAACTCACCATCGAGCCGGCGGCCGAGAGGCCCTCGGTGAGGAAGATCGTGGACTCCTCGCCCTTGGGACCGTCGCCGAGATGGAGCTTGCAGTCCTTCAGGTTCGGTATCCTGAGCTCGATCTTGCGGGCGGCCTCCTTGGCCTCCTTCTTGACGATGTTGAGTTCGGTGCGGAGCTTCTCGTTCGCGGCGATCTTCTCCTGGAGGCGCTTGGCCGCCTGGGGATTCTTGCGCAGGAACTCGTCGACGCCTCGCTTCACCTCCTGGAGGATCCAGGGCTTGAGGTCGGTGTTGCCGAGCTTGTTCTTCGTCTGGCTCTCGAACACCGGGTTCTTGAGCTTAACCGACACCGCGGCCGCCACGCCCTCGCGGATGTCCTCGCCCTTGTACTGGGTCTGGAAGAACTCGTTCACCGACTTGAGGAAGCCCTCGCGGAAGGCCGAGAGGTGCGAGCCGCCGTCGGAGGTGTACTGGCCGTTCACGAAGGAGAAGTACTCCTCGCCGTAGTCGTTGGTGTGGGTGAAGGCGAACTCGATCTTGTCGCCCCGCCAGTATCCTATGTCGTACAACGTGGCGTCGCCGACCTCGGAGTACAGCAGGTCGTACAGGCCGTTCTTCGAGGAGTAGTCGGTGCCGTTGAGGGCGAGGACGAGCCCGGAGTTGAGGTAGGCGTAGTTCCAGATGCGTTTCTCGACGAACTCGGGGTTGAAGGAGTAGTCGCCGAAGATCTCGCGGTCGGGCGTGAACTCGACCAGGGTGCCCGTGCCTTCCCGCCGGGCTTCGCCCTCGCGCTTGGAGCGGAGCACGCCCTTCTCGAAAACCGCCTCGAAAAAACGCCCCTCGCGGTAGGCGACGACGCGGAAGCGCGACGAGAGGGCGTTGACCGCCTTGGTGCCCACGCCGTTGAGGCCGACGGAGAACTGGAAGACCTCGTCGTTGTACTTGGCTCCCGTGTTGATGACTGACACGGCCTCGACGACCTTGCCCAGGGGGATTCCCCGCCCGCGGTCGCGGATCGAGACGAGCCAGTCCGCGCCGCCCGCCGGCTCCGCGATCGTGACGGCGATCCTCTCTCCGGCGCCCATGATGAACTCGTCGACGGAGTTGTCGATGACTTCCTTGAGGAGAACGTAGATGCCGTCGTCGGGATTGGAGCCGTCGCCGAGGCGGCCAATGTACATGCCCGTGCGCAGCCTGATGTGTTCGAGCGAGCTCAAGGTCTTGATCTTGGATTCGTCGTAGTCCTGAGATTTCGTGCGTGCCATCGTGTCCGCGATCCTAGCACAGCGGGGCCCGCGTGAAAAGGCGAGTGGCGCGGCCGCCCGCCGCGGGCCGGGCCTTCCTTGTAAAGGAGCGTGCGCCGACCTAGACTTAGGTAGCGGCGATTTCGCGGCGAGGCTGCCGCCCGGAGAAGGATTCGCGCCAGGCCGCCTTTCGCCATGGGAGGTAGGTATATGAAGCTGCGCACCCAGCTCTCGCTCGCCTTCGTCGCTGCGGCTCTCGTTTCGGTCATCGTGGGGCTGCTCGGGGTCGTCCGGCTCGGACAGGTTTCGCGGGCGAACGCGTCCCTGTACTCCGGCGCGGTCGCCCCCCTCGACCAGCTCGTCACCATCAACGACCGCTTCCAGCGCATCAGGCTCCACCTCCACAGGATCGCGCTCGTCGTCGTGACGGATGCGGAGGCTCGCCAGGAAGCGGAAAAGTGCCGTCTCCTGGCGAGCGATATGACGCAGGCCCTCGAAACTTTCGGCTCGGGCGGCGTCGCGATCGCCAACGCCGAGGCCTTCGGCTCGCTCAAGGCGAATCTCGCGGATTTCCTCGCGAACGCCGAGCCGCTCCTGTCCTTGTCCCTGCGGAGAGACGTGGAGCGCGGCGCCGCCCTGCTCGGCGGCGAGCTGCAGCGCGGCGCGGACGCGATCGATCCGCTCCTGCTCCGGATCAATTCCGCGACCTCGGACTCGGCGCGCGGCCTCACCGCCGATACCAGCCGCCTCGCTTCCTCGGCGGTCTTCTCCATGCTCTTCATCGTCGCGGCCGGAATCCTCCTCTCCACCGCCTTGGGCTTCGCGATCACGCGGGGCGTCCTCCGCTCGGTCGGCGGAGAGCCCCTGCGCATCGGGGCCGAGGCCGAGTCGCTCGCCCGCGGGGATCTCACGCTGGCGGAAAAGGTGGCCGCCTCCGCCACGGGCATCGCCAAGGCCGTCGGAGAACTCCGGGTCCGCCTGAGGGATCTGATCGGCGCAGTCCAGGATGCCTCCGGCGACGCGGCCGCGGGCTCGGATCAAGTCTCCCGGGCGGCCGAGGCCCTGAGCCAGGGAGCCTCGGAGCAGGCTGCATCGATGGAAGAGCTCGCGAGTTCCATGGAGGAAATGGCTTCGAACATCCGGCAGAACGCCGAGAACGCCGCGGCCACCGAGGAGATCGCCAGGAACGCCTCGGAACGGGCCGAGCAAGGCGGAGCCGTGGTCGGGGAGGCGGTCGAGGCGATGAAGGAGATCGCCGCCAGGATCGGCATCGTCGAGGAGATAGCCCGGCAGACCAATCTGCTCGCGCTCAACGCCGCCATCGAAGCGGCGCGGGCGGGAGAGGCCGGCAGAGGCTTCGCGGTCGTGGCCAGCGAGGTCCGCAGGCTATCGGAGCGGAGTCAGGCGGCGGCCGGGGAGATCTCGCAGCTCTCGTCGCGCACCGTCGCGGCGGCGGAGAACACGAGGGCGATCATAGGCCAGATCGTGCCGGCGATAGGCCGGACGGCCGCCCTGGTGCAGGAGATCGTCGCCGCGAGCCGCGAGCAGGACTCGGGCGCGGCGCAGATCAACGCGGCCTTGTCCCAGCTCGACCAGGTCATCCAGCAGAACGCCGCGGCCGCGGAGGAGCTTTCCTCGACCGCGTCGCTGCTCTCCCGCCAATCCGCGCACTCCCTCGAAATGGCCTCGTATTTCCGGCTGGGCGAGACGGCCGCCGACATGAGGCGCGGCGGCGAGTCGAGCATCGTGGACCGGGCCCTGCGCGCCCACGTCAACTGGAAGGCGCGGCTCCTCGTCAGCCTCAGCAACGGCGGCACCCTCGACCGCGGCACGGCCGCGGCCGACGACAAGTGCGAGCTCGGCGAGTGGATGAAAGCCGAGGGAAGCCGGTTCGCCGACCTGCCGGAGTTCGAGGCGCTCCGGGACGAGCATCGCCGCTTCCACGAGGTCGTGGGAGAGGTGCTGGACCTCATCCGGGCCGGCGAGGAGAAGGCCGCCATCGACAGCCTCGACCGGGGAGCCTTCTCCGCGGCCTCCGAGGCCTGCGCGGCGGCCATCAGGAGCCTCGGAAACGCCGTCGAGGCCCGCCGGCCCTGATTCACCCGCGGAGCGCGGCGAAGGCCGCGGCGATGCGGGCGGCCAGCTCGGCGTTGTTGAGCACCAGGGCGATGTTCGCCTCGAGGCTGTCGCCGCCGGTCAGCTCCTTCACCTTGGCGAGGAGGAAGGGCGTCACCTCCTTGCCGTGCACCTTCTCGGCCGCCGCCGCAGCGAGAGCCCGCTCGATGGCCGCGTCGATGCGCGACTTCTCCATCGAGTAGCGCTCGGGCACGGGATTGGCGACGACGATGCCGCCGCCGAGGCCGAGTCCCCACTTGGCCTTCATGAGGCGAGCGACGTACTCGGGGCTGTCGGCCCGCTCTTCCAGGCGCAGGCCCGAGGAGCTCGTGTAGAAGGCGGGCAGCTCGTCCGTGCCGTAGCCGACGACGGGCACGCCCTTGGTTTCCAGATACTCCAGGGTCATGGGCAGGTCGAGGATGGCCTTGGCCCCGGCGCAGACGACCGTCACCTCGGTGGCGGCGAGCTCCTCGAGGTCGGCAGACACGTCCCAGCTGCGCTCGGCGCCGCGGTGCACGCCGCCGATGCCGCCGGTGGCGAAGACGCGGATGCCGGCGAGGGCGGCGACGATCATGGTGGCGGCCACGGTGGTCGCGCCGTCGCGGCCCTCGGCGACGAGGCGAGGCAGGTCGCGGCGGCTCGCCTTGGCGACGGACAGCCCGGCGCGGCCGAGCGCCTCGATCTGGGCGCCTTCGAGGCCCGCGCGAAGCCTGCCGCCCAGGACGGCGACGGTGGCCGGCACGGCGCCGGCGCGGCGGACCGCCTCCTCGACGCGGAGCGCAGTCTCGACGTTCTGCGGATAGGGCATGCCGTGGGAGATGATCGTCGATTCGAGGGCGACGACGGGCCGCTTCTCGCGCAGGGCGGCGGCCACCTCCGGCGAAAGGTCAAGGTACTGGTTCATGGGCTACTCCTTTGGCAAGTTCGATGAGACGGTCCGGCGCGAGATCGGGACTCACGGTGAGCATCGAGGCGGCAGTGGCCATGGCGGCCGCGAGGGCGCGGCGCGCCCGCTCTTCGGGCGGATCGCCGCGCAGGTAGCCCCAGGCCAGGGCCGCGCAGGCCGCGTCGCCCGCGCCCGAGACATTGACCGGCTCGAGGCCGGCGGGAAGGGGCCGCGGCGGCCGCACGAAGCCGCGCCGCACGAAGCCGCGCCGCTCCGCGCCCGCCGGGTCGAGTCCCTCGTAGTACATCCCCTCTTCCCCGAGGGAGATGAAGACTTCGCGGAGCCCGGCGCTCCGCAGTCGGCCGGCGAGGGCCCGCGGATCGGCGGCGCCGAGCGGCGCGTCGGTTGTGCCGAGCTTGGCCTCGGCGCCGTCGGTGTCGACGGCGCCGAGGCCAGCCTCGGCGACAGCTCGGGCGCCGGTGGCGGCGGCCGGGCCGGCCTGAGCGGCCGGGCCGGCCGCCGCTGAGGCCGGGATATCCAGGCCCGCGAGGACCGAAGCCTCGGCGCGGTTGGGCTTGGCGAAGGCGAAGGAGCCTAGGAAGGGCTTGGCCCGGGCGGCCTTGGCCGCCGAAACCGTGTCGAGGACGAGGGCCGGGCGGCCGCCGCTCCGGGTCCGATCTCCGTAGCGCTCCGCGAGCCAGCCTATGGCCGAGGCCGGGATGTTGGCGTCGACGACGATGAGGGCTGCGTCGTCCAGTAAGCCGGCCCGCTCGGCCAGGACCCGGGGCCCGAGCAGGTCGAAGCCGTCCATGGCGGCCACCGCGCCCAGGAGGCTGCCGTCAGCGTCGAGGAGGCAAATGTACTGGGAAGCGGTCTCGCCCGGCAGCCTGAGGGCGGCGGAGAGCCCTATGCCCAGGCGATCGCAGGAGGCTTCCAGCTCGCGCGACAGCGTGTCGCCGCCGAGGACGGTCAAGAGCTCCACGTCGAGGCCCAGGCGCACGAGGTTTTCGGCTATGTTCCGCCCCACGCCGCCGGGACTCATCGAGGAGGCGCCGGGGTTCGAGTCGCCCGGCCGGAAGACGGCCGCGCTTCGACCCTGGATATCCATGTTGATGCCGCCCACGACGACGACACGGGGAGTGACGCTCATGCACCGTCCTCGCTATGTTGATACGATCGATCCGTTCGGCTACAGTATGGTGGCGGAAGAGGAAATCGTGGACCAGATTTTCGACAGATTCGAACGACTATTCAAGTCCTGGGTGGCCGGGACGGGGGAAAGCCTCGGGGCGAGCGCCGGCCGCCGTTCGGGCGATCCCGATTTCGACTCGGCGATGGACGAGCTCGACGATTTTCTGAACTCCAGCCGCACGGCCACGGAGGAACGCGAGCGCCGGGAGTCCCGGGAAAGAGCCCGCCGCGAGGAATACGCGCAGAGCCGTTCCGGTGCCCAATTCCGCCCGGGACCGAGCCCGGGGCCGAATCCCAAGCTCGCGGCGGCCTACAGGACCCTCGGGCTGGCCTACGGCGCGCCCTTCCCGCAGGTGAAGTCGGCCTACAAGAAGCTTCTCATGCAGAATCATCCCGACAGGAACTCGGCCACGCCCGAGCAGCTGCGCCGCTCCACCGAGATCTCGGCGCAGATCAACGCGGCCTACCAGCGCATCGAGACCTGGGTCGCCACGGGCGTCGTATCCGACGACTAGCGGAATGCTCTTTCCGATCAAGGACGCCGCCCGATCGGCCGAAAATCGAGTCAGACCGTTGGGGAGGGGTAGACAGGAATGAACGCCAATCCGCTTGCCGCGTATCGTGAAACTCGGGTCAAGACAGCGAGCCCCGGACAGCTCCTCGTGATGCTCTACGACGAGGCAGTCAAGCAGTGCGACATCGCGGTGAACCTGCTCGGAGAGGAAGGCAAACCCGGGCCGGAGAGCATCGAGCGCATCAACGCCGCCCTCGGCAAGACCCAGGACATCGTCACCGAGCTCATGGCCTCGCTCGATTTCGAAGCGGGCGGCGACATCGCCCAGAACCTCTTCTCGCTGTACGTGTGGTTCGGCCACGAGATACTCGAAGCGAACATCGCCAAGGACGTCACGCGCGTCAAGGCGGTCAGGGCCATGCTCGCCGAACTGCGCTCGGCCTGGGCGGAAGCCGCGAGCAAGACGCAGAGCGGCCCCGCGGCCTCCATGGGCGTCAACATAGCGGGCTAGGCGCGACGATGGGCAACTATCCCGGCGCCGCGGCCGAACGCGGAAATACGGAAGGCCTCGAGCATCGCGTCGCCGTGCTGCGGAGATTCAGGGAACTGCTCGCCCAGCAGCGCGAGAAATTCGAGCGCTACCTCGTCATACTCGACCACGAGAAGACGGACATCGAGTCGGGCGACGTGGACAAGCTCGTCGCCCACGTCGATCTCGAATCGCAGATAGTCTCCGAGATCTTCACCTTCCAGAAAGTCATCGACCCGCTCGAGGACCTGTACAAGGCGGCCTACCCTTCCGCCGGCGTCGAAGACGTCAACGGCATGAAAAGCGCCCTGGTCGGACTCAAGACCGAGGTCTCCGCGCGCAACGCGGAGAACCGCCGCCTCCTCAAGCAGCGGATGGAGATTCTCCGCGGGGAGATAGCCGGATTCCGCAACCCCCTCGCTGGCCGCAGGTCCGTCTACGCTTCTGGCGGAGAGGGCGGGCTGCTCAACATAGAAGGCTAGCCCGAAGCCGAAAGCACCCTCCTTGCTGGACGGGCGTTTTGCCTCTATTCTGTCATATATGAAACGGCCGCTCTACCTTCTGGATTCCTACGCCATCATCTACAGATCCTATTTCGCCCTGATGAACCGCCCCTTGCGCAATCCATCCGGCGCCAACGTCTCGGCGGCCTTCGGTTTCTTCCGTTTCCTTTTCGCGCTCTTCGACGGACGGAACCCCGGGGCCTTCGCCGCAGTCTTCGATTCCCGGGCCAAGACCTTCCGCCACGAGATGTATCCCGAGTACAAGGCCACGAGGCAAAAGACCCCCGAGGACCTCCACGCCCAGATCCCTCTCGTGGAGGAGGGACTCGCGGCGCTCAAGGTGCCCATGCTCCGCGCCGAGGGCTGGGAGGCCGACGATCTCATAGCCGCGGCCGCCACCCGCTGCCGGGCCGAGGACAGGGAGTGCTGGGTGGTCTCGGGCGACAAGGACCTCCTCCAGCTCGTCGGCGGCACGGTGAAGGCGCTCCGCCCCGATTCGAGTTTCGCCTATCGCCCCTACGGCGCCGAGGACGTGGCCGCCGAGTGGGGAGTGCCCCCGGAGCGCATCCTGGACTACCTCTCCCTCACGGGCGACGCCTCCGACAACGTGCCCGGCGTGGCGGGGATAGGCGACAAGACCGCCCTGAAGCTCCTCACCGAGTTCGGGAGCCTCGACGCGATCTACGCTCGCCTGGCCGAGGTCAAGCCCGATTCGCTCCGCGCGAAGCTCGAGGCCGGCAGGGAGAGCGCCATGCTGTCGCGGAGCCTCATCACGCTCGACGTGCAGGCGCCCCTGGGCTGCGCCGATCTCGACGAACTCAACCTCGACGGCCTCGACCGGGCCGCCGCCAATCCCATCTTCCTCCGCGAGGGCATGAAGAGCCTGGTGTCGAGGGCGAACGCGGCCGGTGAAGATCTGTTCGCGGCCGCAGCCGCCGGACCCGCGGCCGTCCAGGGAGGCGAAACGGCTCCCGCGGCGGGGCGATCGGGCGGAGCGGCGGGCGGAGCCGCCGCGGGCCGCGGGCCGTCGAAGCCCGCCCCGCCCGAGCTCCTCGGCCCAGGCAGCTACGAGAGCGTCACCGACGAGGCGGCTCTCGCCGCCTGGGTGGACCGCTGCCTCGCGGCCGGGACCTTCGCCTTCGACTGCGAGACCGACGGCCTCGACGAGCTCTCGGCCGCTCCGATCGGCTTTTCGCTCTCCTGCGAGCCGCGACGGGCCTGCTACGTGCCGCTCTCCTCTCCCGACTCGCCCTGCGTGAGCGCCGAAGCCGCTCGCGCCCAGCTCGGACGGCTCTTCTCCGCCGGCGCCATCCTCGTGGGGCACAACGTCAAGTTCGACCACCACATCATGCGGCGCTTCGGCGCCCCGATGCGCTGCACGCTCCGCGACACCCTGGTAGCCGCCTGGCTCCTCGACGCCGAGGCCCCCTCCCTCGCCCTGGGCGCCCTCTCGGAGCGCCGGCTCGGCTACCGCGGCATAGAGTTCGACGAGGTCGTGCCCAAGGGCGCGACCTTCGCCATGGTGCCCCTGGAACGCGCCACGGCCTACGCGGCCGAGGACGCCGACCTCACCCTGCGCCTCCACCTCCTCATGGAGCCGGAGCTCGATGCGGCCGGCCTGACCAAGCTCTATCGCGAAGTGGAAATGCCCCTCCTGCCCATCCTCGCCGCCATGGAGGAGCGGGGCATCCGCGTCGAGGCCGCCGAGCTGCGGGCCTACGGGGTCGAGCTCGACGCCGAGCTCGAATCGATCCAGGAGAGCATCTGGAAGCTCTGCGGCAAGGAGTTCAACATAGCCTCGACCAAGCAGCTCCAGGAGGTCCTGTTCATCGACCGCAAGCTGCCCCACGGCAAGAAGACCAAGACGGGCTTCTCCACCGACACCTCGGTGCTCGAGGAGCTCGCGCCCCTGGATCCCGTGCCGGCGCAGATCCTGAGGCACCGGGCCCTGGCCAAGCTCAAGAGCACCTATGTCGAGTCGCTCGCGACCCTCGCCGAGAAGGAGAGCCGCATCCACACGCACTACAGCCAGACGGGCGCGGCCACCGGCAGGCTCTCCAGCCGCGACCCCAACCTGCAGAACATCCCGATCCGCGAGGAGGAGGGGCGCAGGATCAGGGCCGCCTTCTCGGCCGAGCCGGGGAATCTCCTCGTGTCCGCCGACTATTCCCAGATCGAGCTCGTCGTCCTCGCCCACCTTTCGCAGGATCCGGGGCTCCTCGCGGCCTTCAAGGAGGGCGTCGACGTGCACCGCCGCACGGCGGCCCTGCTGTTCGGCGTGTCCGAGGCCGAGGTCAGCCCCGAGCAGCGGCGCGCGGCCAAGACCATCAACTTCGGCGTCATCTACGGCATGAGCGCCTTCCGGCTCTCGAACGAGCTCGGCATCCCGCGCGGCGAGGCGCAGAGCTTCATCGACGCCTACTTCACGACCTACGCGGGCGTCCTCGAATTCATCAGGCGTACGGTCGAGGAGACCGAGCGCACGGGCTATTCCACGACCATGCTCGGCCGCAGGCGGCCCATCCTCGCCATCAACTCGGGCAACAAGACCGAGAAGCAGGCGGCCGAGCGCGTCGCCGTCAACACGCCCATCCAGGGCAGCGCCGCAGACATCGTCAAGCTCGCCATGCTCCGCGTCGACTCGGCCCTGCGCGCCGCCCATCCCCGGGCGCAGCTCCTGCTGCAGGTCCACGACGAGCTGATCGTCGAGGCTCCGGAAGCCGAGGCCTCGGCCGTGGCCGCCCTCGTCAAGGCCGAGATGGAGGCGGCGGCCGGGCTGAGCCTTCCCCTGCGCGTGAGCGTGGAGACCGGCAAGCGCTGGGGAGACTTGCACTAGCCATGCTGCTCGGACTGACCGGCGGCTACTGCGCCGGCAAGAACGCCGCCGCGGCCATCCTCGAAGGCCGGGGCTGGAACTGCATCGACGTAGACAAGCTCGGCCACGCGGCCATCGACCGGGCCGCGGATGCCATCGCAGCGCGCTTCGGAGCCTCGATCCTCGGCGCCGACGGGAAGGTGGACCGGAAGGCGCTGGCGGCCATCGTCTTTGCGGACAAGCGGGCCCTGGCCGACCAGGAAGCCATAGTCCATCCCCTGGCTGTGCGCATGATCGACGAGCTTTTGGCCGAGCTCGCGGCCAAGGCCTCCGGCGATGGCCGGGAGCCGCTCGTCTGTCTGAACGCGGCCCTCCTCTATGTCGCGCCCCAGGCCGCGCTCTGCGACGCGATCATCGAGCTTCGCGCCCCCCTGGCGCTGCGCCTGAAGCGGGCCCAGGCGCGGGACGGGGCCGCTCTCCCGGTCGCCCTGCGCAGAATCGAGCGCCAGCGGGGCCTGTGGCGGCGCCGGGCCTCGACAGGCCGTCCCGTGGTCTTCGTGGACAACCGCGGCAGCCGGGAAGAGCTGGAGTCGGCCCTCGAGCGGGGGCTTTCCGAGGCCCGGGAGAGGGCCGCGCGACTCCCCTTGGGCAGACTGGAGCTGAGCTAAGTTCTTTTCCCGTCTTTGATCCCCGAGCAGCCGCCCGACAGCGGAGCCTGAAGCGCTAGTTTTGGATCGCCTCAAAAAAAGGCTTGTCGTCCTACGAATCTGGGTTATAATCCAAATTCGACAGAAAGCCGTGCCATATCCGCCAGCGCCTCCGGACGCAGCGACACCTGAGCACGGACTTAAGGAGAAGGACTATGCGGAAAACGATGGTGCTCGTCCTGCTGCTCACTCTGACGGCCGCCGTTGGCGTCTTCGCTCAGAGTGCCCCGCCCGCCGCGGGGCCGAATCTCACGATCGGCCTCGTCATGGTCGGCCCCTACAACGACCACGGCTGGAGCCAGGCCAACTACGACGGCCTTCAGTACGTCCTCGCCAAGGTGCCCGGCACGAAGCTCGTCTACATCGACAAGGCGAACTCGGCCGACCGACCCGGTACGACCGTGTCCCAGCTGGGCGAAAGCCTGGTCGCTCAGGGCGCGAAGATGGTCATCTTCAGCTCCGACGACATGACCGACGAGGCCATCAAGTTCGCCAAGGCCCATCCGGACATCTTCGTCATCCTCACCTCCGGCGATCAGCAGTGGAAGGACGGCAAGAACTACCAGCCCATGCCCAACATGATCAACATCATGGGCAAGGTCGAGTACATGAAGATGGTCGCCGGTTTCGCCGCCGCCATGACCACCAAGACCGGGAAGATCGGCTTCCTCGGGCCGCTCATCAACGACGAGACCCGCCGCCTGGCCGCCTCGGCCTACCTCGGCGCCCGCTACGCCTGGGTCCACTATCGCCACAGAAGCGCCGACTCCCTCAAGTTCAAGGTCACCTGGATCGGCTTCTGGTTCAACATTCCCGGCGTCACCTCCGATCCCACCCAGGTCGCCGACGACTTCTTCAACTCCGGCTACGACGTCGTGATCTCCGGCATCGACACCACCGAGGCGGTGGCCGAGGCCGCGAAGTTCAGCGCCCAGGGCAAGAAGGTCTGGGCCATCCCCTACGACTACAAGAACGCCATCGAAGAGGGCAAGGGCGTCTCGCTCGGCGTGCCCTACTTCAACTGGGGCCCCGCCTACGTGAACGCGGCCAAGGCCGCCATGGACGGCACCTGGGTGAACCACTTCGAGTGGAACGGCCCGTACTGGAAGAACATCAACGACCCCGATAAGTCGGCCGTGGGCTTCAACAAGGGCACCCTCACCAAGGAAGTCTCCGAGGACGTGGACCGCTTCGTCGGCCAGATGGCCAAGGGTCTCGATCTCTGGGAAGGCCCGCTCTACCTCCAGGACGGGAAAGAGTACCTGAAGAAGGGCCAGAAGGCCACCGACCAGCAGATCTGGTACCTGCCCCAGCTCCTGAAGGGGATGGAAGGGCAGAGCGTCTCGAAGTAAGCGGCGCTCCGGCTTCAGGTCCGCGCCATGGATCCGATCCCTGGCCGCGGACCTGGCTGCCGCGCCCGCACGGCGGACAATCGAGAAAACAGGCGCAAAGGCGCCGGGCGAGGAAGCTGAATGCTCGCCCGGGAGGGTATAGTCGCGTCTCGCACGCCCTGGCCCACCCCGCCCCGGCGCCTCTGCGGTTCTTTCCTGCGCGGTAGGTTGGCCGCGCCCTGGATTCCGCCCGGGCTCTTTCCCCAACCGCCATCACCGAAATCGCCCTGCAATCTCGAACTTGAGGTCAGCGAAAGGAAGAGCGAATGCTGGTCGAGTTGCGCGATATCAATAAGACGTTCGGCAAGGTCCGCGCCAACGCGGCGATCTCGCTGAAGATCCCCCCCGCCAGCATCCAGGGCATTCTGGGGGAGAACGGCGCCGGGAAGAGCACCCTGATGAAGATACTCTCCGGCTTCTATACGCCCGACTCGGGCGAAATCCTGCTCGACGGGAAGGCGGTCCAGATACACTCCCCTGCCGACGCCATCCGGCACGGCATCGGAATGCTCCACCAGGACCCCCTCGACTTCCCTCCCATGAGGCTTCTGGACGACTTCATCCTGGGACGCGAAGGCGGCCTCTTTCCCAATCACCGGAAAGCGGCGCGCGAGTTCCGCGAGCTGGCCGGGCAATTCGGCTTCGCGCTCGATCCCGAGGCCTATGTCGACTCCCTGACCGTCGGCGAGCGCCAGCAGCTGGAGATTCTCCGGCTATTGTGGCTGGGCGCCCGGATCCTCATCTTCGACGAGCCCACGACGGGCATCAGTCTTCCGCAGAAAGAGAAGCTCTTCGCCACACTCAAAAAACTCGCGGCGGAGGGAATGACCGTACTGTTCGTTTCCCACAAGCTCGAGGACGTCGAGTTCCTCTGCACCGAGGCGGCCGTCCTCCGCCAGGGCGAGCTCGTCGGCGGCGCCGAGCCTCCCTTCGACACCCAGCGGCTTGTCGAGATGATGTTCGGCAAGGAAGTGCCCTTGGCCCCGAAGAAAACCGCCCGGCCGGGAGGGAAGGTCCTGTCGGTCAAGTCGGTTTCGATCGAGGGCGTGCGTCTCCAGATCCGCGGAGTCGATCTCAACGTCCGCGCGGGCGAGGTGATAGGCCTCGCCGGCATGGAAGGCTCGGGCCAGTCGCTCTTCCTCGGAGCCTGCGCGGGCCTGACCCAGCCCGTGGGCGGCTCCTTCTGCCTCGACGAGGACGAGCGCGACATGACCGGCCGCTCCCACCTCGATTTCAAGAAACGGGGCGTGGCCTACCTGCCGGCGGCTCGCCTGGAGCAGGGGCTGGTGCCCGGACTCACGCTCACCGAGCATTTCGTCCTGTCCGAAGGCCTGGGCGGCTTCTTCATAGACCGGAAAAAGGCCGAAGCCCTGGCGCGGGAGCGAATTTCGCTCTTCAACATCAAGGGTACGCCGGAGAGCGTCGTCGAGGCCCTTTCCGGCGGGAACCAGCAGCGCGCCCTCCTGGCGCTCATGCGACGGCAGCTCTCGCTCATCCTGGTCGAGCACCCCACGCGCGGCCTGGACATCGAGTCGACCATCTACATCTGGAGCAAGCTCAAGGAGCGCTGCGACCAAGGCACGGCGATTGTCTTCATCTCGTCCGACCTGGACGAAATCCTCCAGTACAGCGATCGCGTCCTCGTGTTCTTCGCGGGACAGGTGTCGCCCCCGCTGCGCGCCGAGAGTCTCTCGGTCGAGCGGCTCGGCGCCCTCATCGGCGGCAAGCTCTGGGAGAATCTGCCCAAGGAGGCGGCCAATGCGTGACACGCCCGCGCGGAGGGTCCTGTTCCAGATCGGGGCGGTGGTCCTGGCCCTCCTCGTCACCACGGTGGTGCTCATCGCGGCCAAAGCCCCGCCGCTGGCCGCCTTCGTCAACATCGTCCAGGGCGCCTTCGGCAGCTGGGACGTGACCTCGAACGTCCTCGTCGCCTGGGTGCCCCTGCTGCTCGTCACCTCGGGCCTCCTCCTGACCTTCACGGTGGGACTCTGGAACATCGGCATCGAGGGGCAGATCATCCTGGGCGGCATCTTCGCGACCTGGGCGCTCCGCGTCTACGGCTCGAGCGGCATGAGCCCGACCCTGGTCCTCATCCTGGCCTTCGTCGCCGGCATGGCGGGAGGCTCGCTCTGGGCCATGCTCGCCGGGGCCCTCAAGACCTTCGGCGGCGTCAACGAGATCTTCGGCGGCCTGGGGCTCAACTTCGTGGCCACCGCGCTCAACATCTGGCTCATCTTCGGGCCCTGGAAGCGCCCCGGCGTGGCCTCGATGTCGGGCACCCTGCCCTTCGACCAGAGGCTCTGGATGCCCACCGTCACGCCCCAGTCCATGCTGAGCGTGCCGACGGTGATCATAGCCGTCGCGGCGATCGTCATCGTCTACCTGATGATCCAGGGCACCTACTTCGGCCTGAGGCTCAAGGCGGTGGGCAAGAACGCGAAGGCCGCCTACATCCTCGGCATCCCGACCTGGCAGCACATGATGGCCAGCTTCGCGCTCTGCGGCCTCTTCGCGGGCGTCGCGGGGGCGGTCCAGGTCACCGCGGTCTATCACCGGCTCATCCCCTCGATCTCCTCGGGCTACGGCTACCTCGGCCTGATGGTGGCCATGCTCATCAACTACAAGGCAGCCTTCGCGGCCCCCGTGGCCCTCTTCTTCGCCGCACTCAACGTAGGCTCGATCCAGCTGCCGATCGTCCTCAGGCTGGACTCCTCGCTCGCGGGGGTGCTCCAGGGCACCCTGGTCCTCTTCGTGCTCCTGGGCCAAGGCCTCAGGCAGCGCGTACTCAAGAAATCGCAGGTGGCGTCATGACCGAAAACGAAGTACTGCGCAGTCTGGCCGGAGTGCTCGCGGCGGCGGGTCCCGTCATTTTCGGCGTCACCGGAGAGACGATCTCCGAGCGGGCGGGCATCATCAACCTCTCCATGAACGGCACCATCCTCCTGAGCGCCATGGGCGGATTCGCGGTGAGCCTTTCGACCCACAGCCTCGTCCTGGGCTTCCTCGCGGGAGCCGGGATCGGCGCCCTGGTCGCCACGGTCGTGGCCTTCTCGAGCATCACGCTCAAGCAGTCGCAGGTGGCGGTGGGCTTCGTGCTCGCCCTCCTCTGCCGCGACCTCTCCTATTTCCTCGGCAACCCGATCATGGGCCAGATGGGACCGCGGGTCTCCCTCCTGCCCATTCCGGGGCTGGAGCGCCTGCCCCTGCTCGGCCCCCTCCTCTTCACCCAGGACCCGATGACCTACCTGAGCTTCATCCTCATCTTCCTGGCCTGGTTCTTCATCTTCCGGACGAGGCCTGGTCTCATGCTCCGCGGCATAGGCGAAAAGCCCGCGGCAGCCTACGTGCGCGGGGCGAACGTAGGGCGGCTCCGCTACTTCTACGCCGCGCTTGGAGGGGCCGTGGCGGGCCTGGCCGGCCCGATCTACTCGCTCTCGGTCAAGGCCGGCTGGAAGGGCACGATCTCGGGCCTCGACGGCATAGGCTGGATCGTGCTCGCCATCACGATCTTCGGCGGCTGGAGTCCCTTCCGCGCTGCCCTGGGAGCCTACCTCTTCGCCTTCCTCCAGTGGTTCGGCCTGGTGCTCCAGCCCAGCCTTCCCGGCGTGCCCTCGCAGGTACTCCAGGTGGCCCCCTTCCCCCTCATGATACTCACCCTCCTCCTCGTCAACATCGGCCAGGCCGACTGGGTCGAGCGCACGCTGGCGCGCATGCCCGAATCGGTGCGGCGAGACCTGAGCAAGGTGCTGCGGGCGATGAACGTCACGCCGCCCGCAGCCCTGGGGACGCCCTTCGAGAAGGACTAGAAATCACTTGATCGACCTCCCGACTTTGCCGATAGAGTAGCAAGATGAGAGTCGCCAGTCCCCGCGCCCCGGCGCGGGGCAAAGCGGCTCTGGGAGGGTCTTTACGATGTCCGCGGAACGCAAGAAGCTGCTCTGGATCGCCCTGTCGGTCACCATATTCGTCCTCGTTCTCGCGGCGACGGGGTTCTTCCTATTCGCGCCCAAGAAGACCGGGGGAAGCCTCTCGGCGCCCGCCAGCGTGGGCAACACCGCGGCTCCCAAGGCCGCCGATCCCCAGGACTTTCTCATGACGCCGCCGCCCCCCCCGCCCTCGGACCAAAGCAATCCGGGCGGCAACGTGATCGTGGTCTACGGCGACAAGCCCGCCAGTCTCGGCGGGACCCCGGGCGCCGCCGGGCAGCAGGCGGGCTCGGCCACGGCATCGGGCGGCGGCGCCTCGGCGGGACCCGAGGCCTCGCTCGCCGCGGCCCAGGGAAGCCTCGGCGGCCAGAGCCAGGCGGCGGCCCAGCCGAGCGCGGAGGCTCCGCGGCCGAGCGCCTCGGTGCGGCAGGGCGGCGAACGCGTCGCGGCGGCCCGCGTCGCGACGGCCCGCGGCGGCTCCGCGCAAGAAGCCTCGTACCGAGAGCGAGCCAAGGCGGCCGCCCCCCGGCGCGTGACCGAATACTGGATCCAGGCCGCGAGCTTCACGAGCCGGGACCGGGCCGATGGACTGAAGCACGAGCTGGCGAACAAGGGCATAGCCTCGCTCATCACCGTCAAGAACCTTGCCGGCACGAGCTGGTATCGCGTCCGGGTGGGCCCTTATTCGATCAAGGCCGAGGCCGAGAGCTGGCTCGGCAAGGTCCAGTCCATCCCGAACTGCGGCTCGGCGAACCTCTGGACCGACGTGGCGCTCCGGAGCAGGTGAGCCGCAGTCCGCAAAATCGGTTTGACATTCTCCCTTCGCCGCGCTTAACTGATCGGACAAGGGAGACGCAATGACCGGTTCGGACTTGATAGACGCGGCGCGGGGCGCCGTGCCCTGCGACCTCAATCTCGCCAACTGCAGCCTCCTCGACCTTCTGCGCGGCGAGATCCGCAAGAACGTCACCGTCTCGATCCGGCGCGGGCGCGTGGCGGGCGTCGACGACGGCCTGCGCGCCGACCGCACCCTCGACCTCAAGGGCATGTTCCTCGCCCCCGGCCTCGTCGACTCCCACGTCCACATCGAGTCCTCGATGCTCTCCCCGCCCGAGTACGCGCGCATCGTCGCCCCGATGGGCACCACGGCGGTCGTGGCCGACCCGCACGAGATCGCCAACGTCCTCGGCTACGACGGCATGCGCTACATGCTCGCCTCGAGCGAGAACCTCCCCATAGACGTGTATTTCATGGTCCCTTCCTGCGTGCCCGCGACGGGCTTCGACACGGCGGGGGCGGCTCTCTACGCCTCGGACATGTACCCCTTCCTGCGCGAGCCGCGGGTGCTCGGCCTGGGCGAGGTGATGAACTACCCCGGCGTCCTCTACAAGGACCAGCACCTGCTGGACAAGATCGCCCTCTTCCGCGACGCGGGCAAAAGCGTCGACGGCCACGCCCCCGGCCTCTCCGGCGGGGCGCTCTCGGCCTACATCGCCGCGGGCATCGGCTCGGATCACGAGTGCACCACCCCCGCCGAGGCCCTGGAGAAGCTGGGCAAGGGCATGTACATCATGCTGCGCGAGGCCTCGACGGCCAAGGACCTGCGCAAGCTCCTTCCGGCCATCACGCCGGAGACCGCCGCCCGCTTCCTCATCTGCTCGGACGACCGGCACCCGAACGATCTCGTCGACGAGGGGCACATGGACCACGCTCTCCGCCTTCTCCTCGCGGGGGGTGTCGCTCCCCTGGACGCCTTCCGCATAGCCTGCGCCAACCCAGCCCGCTGGTTCAACATCCCCGGCTCGGGGGCCGTGGCCCCGGGCTTCAAGGCCGACTTCGTTGTCTTCGAGTCCTTGGCCGACTTCCGGGCCAAGATGGTCTTCAAGGACGGCCTTCTTGTGGCCGAGGACGGCCGGCTGGTGGTCGAGTCCCCCGCGGCCCGTCCGCCGGCCCGCGACTCGGTCAACGTGAAGTGGCTCACCGAAGAGGACTTCCGCATTCCCCTGCCCGCGGGCGGAGAGCGGCGCATCCGGGTCATCGGGGCCAAGCAGGGCTCCATCATCACGGACGAGCTTCTCGTCGCGCCCAAGGTCGAGGAGGGACTCTGCATCTCGGATACCGGCCGCGACATCGTCAAGATCTTCGTCATCGAGCGGCACACGGGCTCGGGCAATATCGGCAAGGGCTTCATCTCGGGCCTGGGCCTGAAGCGCGGCGCGGTGGGGGGCACCGTCAGCCACGATTCGCACAACATGATCGTCGCCGGCGTGGACGACCGCTCCATATTCAAGGCGGCCCGCCACCTCAACAAGATGAAGGGAGGCCTCGTGTTCGCCATAGGCGACGAGGTGATCCTCGACCTGCCCCTTCCCGTGGCGGGCCTCATGAGCGACCGCGACGCCCTTTTCGTGGTCGAGCGCCTGCGCGCCTTCGAGGAGCTATTCATCCGCGAAGGGCTCTCGAACAGCACCCCCCTCATGACCCTCTCGTTCATGGCCCTGCCCGTGATCCCGCGCCTCAAGATCACCGACAAGGGCCTCATCGATGTCGATCGCTTCTCGCCCATCGATCTCTTCGCGGACTAGAGCGCAGGACAAGCCATAGGCTGTGCCGTCCGCACGCTTCGCAACACCGGCGTGTGATTGCCGAACGGCGTAATTTTCCTTGCGCGACGCGCAAGGTCGTGTTATAATTGGTATGACGACTGCCAAGTCGTTAAAGGTGGTGATCTTTTCGTATGGCCGATTCGATCTCCGTCATCCGTTCCAAGCCGGTCGCAGACCAGGCCACCGATATCCTGCGCGAGCGCATACGCCGGGGAATCTATCCGCCCGATCAGCGCATGCCCTCCGAAGCCCAGCTCGCCGAAGAGCTGCAGATCAGCCGCAGCTCGCTGCGCAGCGCCCTGGCCAGCCTGGCGGCCGAAGGCTACATTCGCCGCCGCCACGGCGACGGCACCTACAGCTGCCTCCGCTCCTTTCAGCTCACCCTGCGCACGGGCAAGGACTGGGACATAGAGCGGCAGATTCTCCAGAGCGGCAGGAAGCCCTCCCTGCAAGTCTTCGAGATGGGGCCCCGCGCCGCGACCGCGGAGGAGAGCGCCAAGCTGGCTCTCGCCGCAGGATCGAATCTTTTCGCCATCCGCAGATTGCTGTTCGCCGACGAGCGCCCGATCGGATTGATCGAGAGCCTGATCGACCTCGAAGGCCTCGCGCCCAACATCCCGCGCTCGGAAGGGGAGCTGCCCTCGCAGCACTTTCTCGAACTCTATCACGAGCGCAAGGCGAAAGAAGGCGAAATCCGTTTCATGGCCGCCCTGGCCGACGGAGACCTGGCCAGACGCCTGGACACGAATGAGGGGGCTCCCTTGCTGCGCGTGGAAGGCCGCTACCACGATTCGCTCAGGCGCCCTCTGCTGCTCATCCGGGAATGGTACCGCGGGGAGGAAGGCTTCGAGCTCCAGGTAGGGCTGCTCCATTCCTAGGACCCGGAAAGGATGTCGTGTGGAGACAATGACGAGAAAACTGCGATTTCTGATCAATGAGCGCATCGTCGAGACCGAAGCATGGGCGGGCTCGCTGGCTCTGGATTTCATACGCAAGGAACTGGAGCTGCCGGGCACCAAGGAAGGCTGCCGCGAAGGAGACTGCGGCGCCTGCGCCGTGCTGCTCGGCGAGAGACTGCCGGGGGGCGAACGCTATCGCGCGGTTCCCTCCTGCCTTCTCGCGCTCGGCGAGGCCGAGGGCAGCCACATCGTGACCATCGAGGGACTTTCCTCCGCCTCGAGCGACGGCATCAACCCGGTCATGCAGGCCATTCTGGGCGAGAACGCCAGCCAATGCGGCTTCTGTTCGCCCGGCTTCGTCGTGGCGCTGACCTCCTTCCTCCTGGCCGGTCCGCCCTTGACCGTCGAGGGAGCCGTGGCCGCCGTCGAGGGCAATCTCTGCCGCTGCACGGGCTACGCGGCCATAGTTCGCGCCGCCGAGCGGCTGATCGAGCGCTTCGCCGGCCTGCCTGCAGACTTCAGGCAGCGCGTGGCCGCCCTCGAGGCGGCCCAGGTCGTGCCGCCCTCGCTGGGGGCTTTTCTCCGCGGGGAGCTGCTCGAAGGCGCCGCGGGCTCGATCGGGGCGAGCGGCGCGGCGGCCGCCCAGGAGGGCGCGGGAGCCGCCGCCCTGTCTCTCGGCGGGGGCACGGACTTCTTCGTCCGCAATCCCGATCCCGAGGCCCTGCGCGACGCTGCGGGCGGCGAGTATCCTCGCTTAAGCCTCGTCGACCGAAAGGCCGAGCTGCGGCAGGTCAAGCGCCTCGTCGTGGACGGCTCCGAGAGGCTTGAGGTCGGAGCCGCCCTCAGCTGGACCGACTTCTTCGCCGACCCCGAGGTCCGCGCCGCCGTTCCGGGCATCGAGGGCCACGAATCCAAGCTGGCGAGCATACTCGTGCGCAATCGCGCGACCTTGGGCGGCAATGTCGCGAACGCCTCGCCCGTGGCCGACCTCAGCTCCATGCTCCTGGCTCTCGGCGCCTCGGCCGGACTCGAGGCCGCGGACGGCTCGCGCCGCGAGCTCCGGCTCGAGCGGCTCTTTCTCGGCTACAAGCGCCTCGACCTCGGGCCGGGCGAATTCATAGCCTACTTCGCTCTGCCGATCGCCGGCCGGGAGCGGCGCTTCAACTTCGAAAAGGCTTCCAAGCGGGCCAATCTCGACATTGCGGCGGTCAATACCGCCTGCGCCTTCGAGCTGGAGGGCGGCAGGATTTCGAGCGCGCGCATCTCGGCGGGCGGCGTGGCGCCCACGCCCCTCCTTCTGGAAAAGACCTCGGCCTTCCTCTCGGGCAAGAAGCCCGAGGCTGCCCTGGTCAGGGAGGCCGCGGCCATGGCGGTGACCGAGGTGAGCCCGATCGGCGACGTGCGCGGCTCGGCCGACTATCGAAGACGCGTGCTCGAGCGTCTCGTGCTCGCGCACTTCATCCGATGCTTCCCCGAGGCTCATCTCGAGGAGGAGCTGCTGCCATGAACGCGATACGCGAATCCGAACTCAACGTGGCCGGCGCCACCCGCTACCTGGACGATCTGCCCGAGCCGCGCGGCTCCCTCTTCGCGACGCCCAAGGTTTCCCCCTGCGCGCGCGGGCGGCTTCTCGGCATCGACGTCTCGGCCGCCCTGGCCCTGGACCCCTCGGTGCGGGTGTTCACCGCGGCCGACATCCCCGGCGTGAACGAGCTGGGCGAGGACGTGGCCGACAGCCCCCTGCTCGTCGGCGACGAATGGGAATACCAGGGGCAGTGCCTCGCCCTCGTCCTGGGCGCTGACCGCTCCCTGGCCCGGCGCGCCGCCGAGCTCGTGAAGATCAGCTTCGAGGAGCTGCCGCCGGTCCTGGACGCGCGCGAGGTGGCCGAGATCGCATCGCGCGAGGCCCGGGGCGGCCACGATCCGCTGCCGCCCTCCCCCTCCGACCTGGCCGACTCCGATCCGCGCCGCAAGCGCTTCGTCATCCCCCCGCGCACCATGAAGATGGGCGATCCCGAGTCGGCCTTCGGCCGCTGCGCGGTCGTCGTCAAGGGACGGGTCGATTCGGGCGGCCAGGAGCACGTCTACCTCGAGACCCAGGGCGCCGTGGCCGAACCCCGCGAAGGCAGCCGCATCTTCGTCCTCTCGGGCACCCAGTCCCCGACGGGAGTGCAGCACGCCGTGGCCCGCGTGCTCGGCCGCGAGATGAACGACATCGAAGTCGAGACCAGGCGCATGGGCGGAGCCTTCGGCGGGAAGGAAGAGCAGGGCGCCCAGTGGGCGGCGCTCGCGGCCCTCGGCGCCGCCCTCACGGGCAAGACCGTGAAGGTCTACCTGGGCCGGCGCGAGGACATGCGCTGGACCGGCAAGCGGCACCCCTACTCGAGCGACTTCAGGATCGGGCTCGACGCCGAGGGCAAGATCCTCGCCTTCGAGGCCGACTACTACCAGAACTCGGGCGCCTGCTGCGACCTCTCGCCCGCCATCCTCTCGCGCACGCTCTTCCACGCCACGAACGCCTACCGCGTGCCCAACGTGCGCGTGACCGGCTACTCCTGCCGCACCAACCTGCCGCCCTTCACCGCCTTCCGCGGCTTCGGCGCGCCCCAGGGCGTCTTCGTGATGGAGTGCGCCATGGACGCGGCGGCCCGGCAGGGCGGCTGGGACCCGATCGAGCTGCGCCGCCGGAATCTCCTGCGCGAGGGCGACTCGTTCCACTACGGCCAGAGCGCCGAGCTCTGCCGCGCCGAACGCTGCGTGGACCGGGCGCTCGAGACCTCGCGCTGGAAGGAACTCAGGCGGGAAATGGAGTCGTTCAACGCGTCCCACCGCCTCGAAAAGCGGGGCGCGGCCATCCTGCCGATAGCCTTCGGGATTTCCTTCACGAAGTTCGTCATGAACCAGGGCGGGGCCCTCGTGCACGTCTACCGCGACGGCTCCGTGTCGGTGGCCACGGGCGCCACCGAGATGGGCCAGCAGGTCGCGCGCAAGATCCAGGTCGTCGTGGCGCGCAGCCTCGGCGTGGGCGAGTCGCGCGTCAAGGTCGAGGCGACGCGCACGAGCACCGTGGCCAACACCTACCCGACCGCCGCGAGCACGGGTTCCGACATCAACGGCATGGCAGCCCTGGCCGCCTGCGAGGAGATCCGCGGCCGGCTGCTCAAGGTCGCCGCCGGGATGCTCGGGGCGGACGCCGTCGATCTGCGCATCGAGAACGGCAGCGTCATGCGCGGCTGCGAGCTCACCGAGCTCGGCTGGGACAAGCTCGTGGACCAGGCGCACCTCAATCGCGTCGACCTGTCCGCCCACGGCTTCTACGCCACGCCCGGCCTCAGCTACGACATGAAGGCCGAGCGCGGCAGCCCCTTCGCCTACCACGTCTACGGCTGCGCCGCGGTGACCGCCACCGTCGACGTGCTCCGCGGCTCGTACCGGCTCGACCGGGCCTTCATCGTCCACGACGCGGGCGAAAGCCTCGACCCGGCCGTCGACCGGGGACAGATCGAAGGCGCCTTCGCCCAGGGGCTCGGCTGGTCGCTGCTCGAGGACCTGCGCTACGACGAGCGGGGCTCGCTCATGTCGGACACGCTCTCGACCTACAAGCTGCCCGACGTACATTTCATGCCCTCCATGGAGATCGAGTTCCTGAAGGACGCGCCCAATCCCAAGGCGGTCATGCGCTCGAAGGCCATAGGCGAGCCGCCGCTGCTGTACGGCATGGCGGGATACTTCGCCGTGCTGGATGCGCTCGGCGCCGCGCGCCGCGCCGCTGGCGAGGAGGACCGGGGCCTCTACGACCTGCCCCTGACGCCCGAGAAGGTCCTGGACTACATCCAAGGAGTGCGGCCATGATCGTCCGCAACGGCCTCGCGGCCCTGCCCGGCAGGCAGGATTTCGTCCGCGCCTCGCTGCGCGTGGCCGGCGAGAGGATAGCCGACATCGTCCTCGCCTCCGACGACCCGAGCGGTGACAGTCTCGCGCCCGAGGCGGGCGAGGAAGTCGTCGACGCCTCGGGGCTCCTGGTGCTCCCCGGCGCCATAGACCCGCATGTCCACTTCGACGAGCCCGGCTTCACGCAGCGCGAGGACTTCCTCCACGGCACGATGGAGGCGGCCAAGGGCGGGGTCACGACCGTGATCGACATGCCCTGCACCTCCCTGCCGCCGGTGACCGACCTCGCCGCGCTGCGGAACAAGCTAGCCGCGATCTCGTCGAAGGCGGTGGTCGACTACGCCCTCTACGGCGGTGTCTCGGGCCGCGGCGTCGAGGCGAGCCTGGGCGGCGGCCGGCGCCGCGCCGCGCCGGGCGCCGCGCCGGGCGC
>DATKVK010000067.1:0-33411 GCA_035530095.1 Rectinemataceae bacterium
CGGCGCCTCGGCGCAGGTCAGCATGGGCGCCTCTCATTCCAATCAAGTCCTCGTCATCATGGACGGGGTGCGGCTCAACAGCTCCCTCAATGGTGCCCCGGACCTCAACCAGATTCCCGCGGCGAGCATAGCCAAGATCGAAGTGCTCCAGGGCGGGGCCAGCGCGGCCTACGGCGCCGACGCGGTGGGCGGCGTCATCGTCATCACCACCAAAAAATCCGGCGAGCAAAGGCTCAATCTGGGCGTGACCAACACCGCCTACCCAACGGCCCTCGGCCTCGGCGGCGCTTCGAGCCTGGTGGACGGGCAGAAGTTCACCATGGACTCGGGAACGAAAATCGGCCTCGCGGACCTGGCGGTCTCGGCCCAGGCAGAGCGCGGCTCCAATGCCTACGACTATTCGGACGCCGGAACGACCTCTCTCCGCTCCAACGCCCAGTACTGGAATGCCGGGGGCAGCGCGTCGCTCGGCTTGCCGCTTGCAGGCGGGCGCCTCGCGGCCACGTTCATGGGCTCGCACCAGGAAGCGGGCACTCCCGGATCGCTCCCCTGGCTCTCTTCTCATGATCAGGAGCTCGACACCGCTCTCCGCGGCAGTCTCGGATGGTCGAGCGATGCCCTGGCGGGCGGCTTGCTGAGCCTCGACGCGCTCGGGCACGGATCGTTCACCCGGACCGATTCCACGATCTCAGGCGCGACCGATTATTACCAAGTCGCCAGCGGGGGGCTCGATCTCAGGAGCGAGTACGCGCTCTCTTCCGCGGTGAGTCTGGCCGGCGGTGCGAACGCCCGATTCGATGCCGGCGACAGCCCGGATTTCGCCACGCGGACGGCGGGACAGCCGACCCGCCTCTCCCTCGGCGCCTATGCCGAGCCTACGGTCATGGTCGGCGACCGGCTCAAGCTGACACCCTCGCTGCGCTATGACTGGGACAGCACCTACACCGCCGGGCTTTCCGAGATGCTCGGGGCGGTGTACCAGGCGAACGAGACACTCGACCTACGGCTCTCGGGCGGACGCTCCTTCAGGGCGCCGACCTTCGAGGACCTCTACGATTACTACTATGACCCTGCATGGAGCTACACCTACCAAGGCAACCCCGACCTTAAGCCGGAGACGGCCTACTCGGGCGAGCTCGGAGCGGATTTCAAGAACGGAAGACTGAGCTGCTCTGCCTCCGTCAAAGCTCGCTACATCGAAGATATGATCACCATCTACACAACGTATTTTGATCCTTTGCCATATGCAATGAGCCAAACAGAAATCAATCTCGACAGGGTCTTCATCCCCGGCGCCTCCTTGAGCGCCAGCTACGCTATCGGCCCCGCCACGCTCTCCGCCGGCTACGAATTCGTCTACCCCGTCGACCTATCGGGCGGCGACTCGATCTGGAATGCGCCTGTCTTGACGAGCTATTCGCAGCATACGCTCACGGCCTCGGCCGACTTCACTTTCGGCCAGACCACCGCAGGCCTAGCCGCGCGCTACGTGAGCAGCCACACCGACGCCGTTTCCACGACCCAGACCCAGACCCTGCCTGCCGTCTTCCTCCTCGGCCTCCGCAGCTCCTTCCAGGTCGCCCAGGGCACCAAGCTTACCTTCGACGTCGACAACCTCCTCGACCAGCAGTACCAGGTGATCTACGGCTACCCCATGCCGGGCATCACGCTCAAGCTGGGCATGCTCGTCAACTTGTAAGGCGGTCGATTTTCCGTTCTTCCCAGCGCCACGGCGACTCCGCGGTTGTTCTTTCGAGACCCGCCGGAGTCGCTGTGGGAGGGAAGGTCAGGCTCGGTTTCAGCTGGATTCTATTCCCGACAAGGGCCTTTTCGCCGCCTACTCCGCCGAAAAGATCTCCGAAGGGTCGATACTGAAGCCGTCGAGTACGAGCGACGAGATCGGGCCTTTCGCGAACGAGAGATCGCGGGACTCGGCCTCGCCGTAGCGTCCATCCTGCGCGCGAACGAAGCGGTTCAGCCACTCGCCCTGGGGGTCGATCACCCAATACTCGCGGACTCCCATGCGCTCGTAAAGATCGAACTTTTCGCGGAGGTCCTTCATGTGGGTCGATGGCGAGAGAATTTCGAAGATGAGATCGGGGGCCCCCCGGCCGCCGGACTTCGTAAGTTTTGTCTCATCGCACTGCACCACGATGTCCGGCTCGACCACATTGGAGACATCCCCGTCGGCAGGCTCATCGGGTTCGGGCAGAAGCACGTCGAAAGGGGACATATAGACTTTGCACGTCCTGCCTTCGAGATGGGAGCGGATTCGGAAGTAGAGCAGGCCTAGGATAGCCTGATGTCGCCTGGTCGGCGCCGCTGACATGTTATAGGCCACTCCCCCTATCAGCTCCCAACGCTCCCCTTCGGGCCAGGTGAGATAGTCCGCATAGGTATATGGCCTATCCAGTTTTCGTGCGGGTTCGCCCATTCGCGCCATGCCTCCAGTATAGCCTTGACGCCTGCGGTATGCCCAGCCGATTGAAAAATACGCTCAACGATCTCGATTTTGACGGGATTCCGGCCCTAGCCTTCGGAGAGCATGAGCCTCTCGGGCGTGGAACTCGGGAGCGCCTCGAAGTGCTCGTCGCGATGGACGAGGATAGCCTCGACGGTCGAGGCGCAGGCGGCGATGAGGGCATCGATGAGCGGCAGGCGGGAGGAAGCGCCCAGAGCGATCTCGAAGGCGCGAATGGCGACGGCAGTGTCCACGGGGATTACGCGTGCGGCCAAGCCGGCATAGGCGAGCGAAACCTCCCGTGCGCCGGCCGCATCGGCGCCGATACTGTATGCCCTCCGCGCGAACTCGGCGATGGAGGGACTGGCTATATAAACCTCTGCGGAGTCGTCGAGGAGTATCTCCTGGACCTGGTCGGCCCCCGCCTCCCCGCGATAATGGGCGAGCAGAGCCGAGGTATCGAGTAGGTATGCGGCCATCTTCCTCAGCTCTCGTTTTCACGTTCGGAGACAAGTTCGGCGACGGCGTCGCGCTCGGGGGACAGCGCCTTGCCGCGGCCCAGAAGGCGACGGGCGCTCTCCGCCCGATCGGGGATCACACGGACGAGTATTTCGTCGGGGTTTTCCCCTTCGCGCCAATCGAGCTTCCAGCCCGGCCGTATTCCCAATCTCTTGGCCAGAGCCTGGGGTATGGATATCATATTTTTCGTGGTTACTGTCGTTTCCATGATTTAAGTCTAAACCTGTATCAAGGAACAATCAAGGAAGGCTCCGCTAAATGCTGCCGTGTCTTGCGGCACCTCGCTTCGGCCGGCAGGCTTGCAACTATGCAAATCGGAAGATAGACTTCCTATATGCACAGTTTGTTCAGTCGCAATCTGGCAGCCAAAATAAAGGATGACCTCGCATCCTTTCCGGCCGTAGTCCTTCTCGGACCTCTCTTTGGTTGAGGGGTGGGTTTCCGGAAAGTCTGCTGGCCGCTTCGCGGAGCGTTTCCTTCGCATGGCGGGAGGCCTTTATCCGGGCGATCGTGGAGCGGGATGTCCCCAATCTCGGATCCCGCGTTCCGCCGGAGACTTTATTCCGATTTCTGCGCATGCTTGCCCATCAGCACGGTCAGATCGCAAATTTCTCCGGACTCGGAAGCTCCCTCGGGGTGTCAGGCCACACGGTACGTCAATATCTCGACCTCATGGCCGGTCTATTCCATATCAGGATTTTGCCTTCTCGCCAGGCCAACCTCGGCAAACGGCTTGTCAAGGCTCCTAAAGTGTACATCAGGGATTCGGGCATGCTTCATGCTCTCTGGGGGGCGGCCGAATTCCCTGATCTGATCGCCCATCCTTCCTTTGGAAGGTTGGCCGATCAGGGAAGATACGGAGGTCGTAAACCCCGAAGGCTTGCTCGGTTTCCTCGGGCGCGTTCTCGCGGAGTGAGGACCGGCCGCCACTCCTACCTACCCGTCTGGCTCAGGTACATCTTCGCGTAGACGCCGCCCGAGGCGAGGAGGCTCTCGTGGTCGCCCGACTCGACGATCCGGCCCCCGTCGACGACCATGATGCGGTCGGCGTCGCGGATCGTGGACAGGCGGTGCGCGATGATGAAGCTCGTGCGGCCCTCCATGAGGCGGAGCATGGCCTCCTGGATATGGAGCTCGGTGCGTGTGTCGACGCTGCTGGTGGCCTCGTCGAGGATGAGGATAGCCGGATCGGTGAGGATGGCCCGCGCTATCGCGAGCAGCTGGCGCTGCCCCTCGCTCAGGTTCGTGCCCGACTCGGTCAGCGGGCTGTCGTAGCCGCGGCTCATGCGCCTGACGAAGTGATCGGCGTTGGCCATCTTCGAGGCGCGGATCATCTCGCTCTCGTCGGCGTCGCTCTTGCCGTAGAGGATGTTGTCCCTGATGGAGCCGGAGAAGAGGTAGGTGTCCTGGAGGACGATGCCGAAGCAGCGCCTGAGGCTGTCGCGCGTGTAGGAGCGCAGGTCGACGCCGTCGATCAGGATGCGGCCCGCGCTGGGGTCGTAGAAGCGCGCCACGAGGTTGACGATGGTGGTCTTGCCGGCGCCCGTCGGGCCGACCAGGGCGGTCACGCTCCCCGCGGGGGCGGAGAAGTCTATGTCCTTGAGCACCGCGACGTCGGGACGATAGCCGAACTCGACCCGCTCGAAGACGACGTCGCCGCGCGGCCGGTCCAGGTCGATCGCGTCGATCCGGTCGGGCGGCTCCTCGCCCTCGTCGAGGATCTCGAAGACGCGCTCGGCTCCCGCCACGGCCGTCTGCAGGGTGTTGTAGATGTTGGCGAGGTCGTTCAAGGGCCGCGCGAACTGCCGCGAGTAGCCGATGAAGCTCGCGATGATGCCCACGGTGACCGCTCCGCGCACGGCCAGGACGCCGCCCACGAGGGCCACCGCGGCGAAGCCTACGTTGTTGATGACGTTCATGAGGGGCATGATGAAGCCCGACCAGATCTGCGCCTTCGTGCCCACCTCGCGCAGGTCCGCGTTGAGCTCGGAAAAGCGCTCGATCGAGGCTCCCTCTCGGCCGAAGGCCTTCACCACCTGGATGCCCGACACGCTCTCCTCGATGTGGCCGTTGAGCGCTCCGAGCATCGCCTGCTGCTCCTTGAACAGCACGCGCGTCCTGCGCGAGATCGTCCGCGTGAGGATGAGCACCAGGGGCAGGGTGACGAGGGCGGCGAGAGTGAGCGCGGGACTCAGGATGAGCATCATCGCGAGGGAGCCGCCGATGGTGATGACCGTCGACATGAGCTGGGTGGTGGACTGCGAGATCGTGCCCGAGATGTTGTCGATGTCGTTGGCCAGGCGGCTCATGAGATCGCCGTGGCTCCGCGAATCGAAGAAGGCCACGGGCAGGCGCTGCAGCTTGCCGAAGAGGGCGCGCCTCAGGCTGAATACGATGCGCTGGGAGGTCCCCGCCATGATGCGCAGCTGGCCCAGGCTGACCGCGGCGTCCATGGCGAAGGCCGAGAGCAGGGCGATCACCGCGGCCTCCAGGGCGCCGAAGTCCACCTTCCCCGTCATGGCGTCGATGGCCCTGCCTATGAGCCAGGGCCCGGCCAGGACGAAGCAGCCGTCGGCCAGGACGAGGACGAGCACTGCCACGAGCGAGCGCCTCTGGGCGCCGAAGTATCGCCAGAGCCTGCGCAGGGTGCCCCGCGCGTCCTTGGCCTTGGCCCCGCCCTGGAGCCAGCGCGCGCCGCCTCCGGGGCCCCGGCCCGCGCCGAGCGCGCTCAGGGGCGCGGGCGCCTCGGCTGTTCGCTCAGCCATGGGAGCCTCCGCCGATCTGGGACTCGTAGATGTCCCGGTACACCTCGCAGCCCGCCAAAAGCTCGTCATGAGACCCGAAGCCCACCAGCTCGCCGTCGTCGAGGACGAGGATGCGGTCGGCCTCCAGCACGGAGGAGATGCGCTGGGCGACGACGATCGTCGTCATGGCGGTCGAGAGCTCGCGCAGCGCCCGGCGGATCGCCGCCTCGGTGACCGCGTCGACGGCGCTCGTCGAGTCGTCGAGGATGAGGAGGTCGGGCCGCCTGACTATTGCCCGCGCTATGGCTATGCGCTGTTTCTGACCGCCCGAGAGATTCACCCCGCCCTGACCCAGCACGGTGCGATAGCCCTCGGGGAAGAGCGAGATGAACCGGTGGGCCTGGGCGGCCGAGGCCGCGGCCTCGACCTCCTCCTTCGTCGCGCCGTCCCTGCCCCAGCGGATGTTGTCCTCGATGCCGCCCGAGAACAGGAAGGTCTTCTGCGGCACGAGCGCGATGCGCGACCTCAGCTCGGCGGGGTCGAGGGACGCGGCATCTATCCCGTCGACGAGAATGCGCCCCTGTCTCGGCTCGTAGAACCGCGCGATGAGATTGACGAGGCTCGTCTTGCCCGAGCCCGTGGAGCCGATGACCCCGAGGGTCCGGCCGGCCTCGCAGGAGAAGTCTATGTCGTGGAGCACGTACTCGTCCGAGGCGCCGTAGGCGAAGGAGAGCCGCTCGAAGCGGAGCGACATGCCGCCGCCCGACGCGGCCGGCCGGCGGATTCGGCTCTCGGTCTCCTCCGGGCCGGCCGGCCGGGGGCGGGGCGGAGGCGCGAGGAGCATCACCTCGCCGATGCGCTCGGCCGAGGCGCGCGCCCTGGCGAACATGGTGAAAATGAAGGAGATCATCATGAGCGAGGCGAGGATCTGGGTCATGTAGTTCACGAAGGCCACGACCTCGCCGACGAGCATGCCGCCCCGGGACACGCGGTAGCCGCCGATCCAGAGCACGGCCACGATGCCCGCGTTCACCGTGAGCGAGATCGCCGGCGAGAAAATCGCCATGACGCGCATGACCTTCGTCGTCGTGTCGGCGAGCTCGCGGTTCGCGGCGGCGAAGCGCCCGGTTTCGTAGTCGAAGCGGTTGAAGGCCTTCACGACGCGCACGCCGGCGAGGTACTCCCGCATCACGCCGTTCACCCGGTCGATGGCCGCCTGGATCCTGCGGAAGAAGGGATAGCCCGTGCGGACGTTCACGAGGATGAGGACGGCGACGAGCGGCACCACGACGCCGAGCACGGGCGCCATGCGGGCGTTGAGGAGGATGGCCATCACGATGCCCCCCGCGGCGAGCAGCGGCGCCTTGACGAAGATGCGCATGGTGCCGTTGACGAAGGCCTGGACCTGGGTGACGTCGTTCGTCAGCCTCGTGACGATCGAGGCCGCGTCGAAGCGGTCCAGGTCGTCGAAGCCGAAGGACTGCACCTTGGCGTAGAGGGAACCGCGCAGATCGGCCCCGAAGCTCTGGGAGACCCGGCTGGAGATGATGTTCCGGCCCGAGGCGGCGAGCGCGCCCAGGAGCGTGACGAGGAGCATGAGTCCGCCCAGGGCCAGCACCGTGTGCACGTTCCGCTGGGCGACGCCCGAGTCGATCACCTTGGCCATGATCGTGGGCTGCAGAAGATCGCAGGCAGCCTCGGCGGACAGGAAGAGCACGGCGAGGAGAAAGGGCTTGGCGTAGACGCGGACGTAGGGCCCGAGATAGGAAAGGAGGGACTGCTGATCCTTGGAAGGGGGGTGCCGCACGGAAGCGAGTATACGATGGGGAATACCCGGCTTTCCATCGCCTTGACATTTCAAATTTCTTAAGCGTCTATAGCACACCCGACCGTCGAGATAGACTTGCCATGGGAATGGCAAGCGTATACCATCGCACGCATGAAAGCCGCCGTATCCCTGGTCCGCTGTCCCGACTACGATGAAGCCGCCGTCGAGGCCGCCGTCCGCGAGGCCTGCGAGTCCGCCGACTTCCCCGGCCTGAAGGGCAAGAGCGTCCTCCTCAAGCCCAACATCCTCAAGGCGGCCGACCCGGCCGAGGCCGTGACGACGCACCCCACGGTCCTGCGCGCGGCCATACGTTATGCGAAATCAAAAGGCGCGGCCAGGATCCTCGTAGGCGAGTCGCCCGGCTTCCAGCTGGGCTCGGCCGCCTTCCGCAAAAGCGGGCTTTCCCGGGTCGCCGAGGAGGAAGGCGCGCTCTGGGTCGACTTCAACGAAGGCGTCCAGGTGGAAAATCCCGGCGGCCGGGTGGTCAAGAACTTCACGATCGCCAAGGCCGCGGTCGAGGCGGACGTCCTCATCTCCCTGCCCAAGCTCAAGAACCACACCCTCATGTACTTCACGGGCGCCATGAAGAACCTCTTCGGCTGCGTGCCCGGCCTCCAGAAACCCCAGTTCCACCTGCGCTTCCCGGAGCGCCGGCGCTTCGGCCAGATGATCACGGACCTCAACGTCGCCCTGCGGAGCGACTTCTCCATCATGGACGCCGTCGTCGGCATGGAGGGGCCCGGCCCCGGGGCCGGCTACCCGCGGCCGATCGGGGCCGTCCTCGCCTCGCGCGATCCGCTGGCCCTCGACCGCGTGGCCTGCGGAATCATCGGCCTCGACCCCGACCTGGTCGCCAATCTCGCCGACGCGATGACGCGGGGTTTGTGGATCGCCTCGGACGACGAGATCGAAGTGCGCGGCGCGAAGCCTGAGAGCCTGCGCATCGCCGACTGGAAGCAGGTACCCCGCGAGGCGACGAGCCGAGTCCGCATGCCTCCCGCGCTCCGGAATCTTTTCGTGGGCCGGCCCTTCTTCTCGCGCTCCAAGTGCATAGCCTGCGGCGCCTGCGTGGAGATCTGCCCCGGCAAGGCGCTGAGTCTCGCGGCCGATACGGGAACCAAGGCCGGGCGCTCGGTCCGCGTGGACTATAGCGCCTGCATACGCTGCTACTGCTGCCACGAGGTCTGCCCGGCCGACGCGATACGCGTGGCCAAGGCCCGGCCTCTGGGCTTTCGCTGAGCCTATTCCCCGCCCATGCCGCCGAAGATCGGCTGCAGCCGAGCCCTGTTCCTGGCGACGAGGGCGGCGTCCGCCGGATTGACGGCGGCCCGGTACTGGTCCGCGTACTGCTTCATCGTCGGCTCCTTGGACTGGGCGTAGGCCTCGTCCATCATGCTGAGGAAATAGCCCGTGGTGACGGCGCTGTAGACTCTCCAGAAGGAAGAGCCCCAGCCGTGGCGCTGCAGGATGGCATTCGCCTTGGCGTTGTTGACCATCTGATCCATGAAATCGCCCAAGGAACCGGAGCTCGCCGCGGACGAGTCCTGGGAGCCGGCCTCGGTCTGGGGCTCGGCGGCGAGCGCGTTGAACTCCTTGGAGATGGCGGGCATATCGGCGATGAACTTGTCGACGAGAGCCTGAGAGAGCACGCGCTGGGGCTGGACTGCGGCCGAGGACTGCGCGAAGCCCGGGAACGACGCGAGGACGAAGCCGAGGACGAGGGGAGCTGCGAGCGGCGCTTTCATGCTGGCCTCCTTGAGAGACGGACGAGGTGGGAATGCCGAAAGGCCTCCCCGAGCGAGATTCCTATCTTAAAGGATTCGGCCTCAAAGATACCATCTTCGCCGAGCTTCCACTTGCCCGATGGCCGCGATGGCCCCATAATGGAATGAATTCAGTCATTCATCCGAGGTATCCGTATGCGAATCGCCCGAATCGTCGGCACGGCCGTCGCCACCATGAAAAACGAAAAGCTCCACGGCCGGAAACTGCTCCTGGCCCGGGAGACGGACATGGAGGGCGAGCTGCGAGGCGAACCCTTCGTCGCCGTGGATACGGTCGACGCGGGCACCGGCGACCTCGTCGTCATCACCGAAGGCAGTTCGGCCCGCCATACCGACTTCACCCTCGACCTTCCGGTCGACGCGGTGGTGATCGCGGTCATCGACTCGCTCCAGGTCGAGGGGCAGACGACCTTCATCAAGAGCTGATTCCGTGGAATCCGAGCGCCGCATCGTGAGCGTGGGAGTGGACATCGGCACCACGACCACGCAGCTCGTGTTCAGCGAGCTCGGGCTCGTGGCGATAGCCCGGGCCGGCCAGATCCCCCGCCTCGACATAGCCGACCGCACGGTGCTCTACATGAGCGACATCGTCTTCACGCCGCTTCTCGACGCCGAGACGATAGACGCGGCCCGCCTCGCCGATTTCCTGCGAGCGGAATACGCGGCCGCGGGCATCGAACCGAGTCAGGTCGAGTCGGGGGCGGTGATCATCACGGGAGAGACGGCCCGCACCGGAAACGCCGACGCGGTGCTGGCGGCCATAGCCGATCTCGCGGGCGACTTCGTGGTCACGGTGGCGGGGCCCAACGTCGAGGGCATGATCGCGGGCCGAGGCTCGGGCGCGGCGGCCCATTCGCGGCGGCATTTTTCGACGGTCGTCAACCTCGACATCGGCGGCGGCAGCGCCAACGCGGCCGCCTTCCGTTCGGGCGAGCTGAGATCCTCGGCCGCGATGAACTTCGGCGGCCGCGTGATCGAGCTGGAAGGCGGCCGCGTGCGCGCGGTGACCGGGGCGGGCAAGGCCGTGCTCGCCGCCGTCGGGCTCTCGCTCCGGCCGGGCGATCGGCCCGCCCTGGCCGACCTTCGCCGCGTCACCGACGCGATGGCCGAGCTGGCGGTCCTCCTCGCGCGGGGCGGGACCTCGGCCCTGGCCGAGCGCCTCTACCAGACCCCGCCCCTGCCCGAGCCGGCCGGGAAGGCGAGCCTCATGTTCTCGGGCGGCATCGGCTACTACTTCTACGAGCCCCTGCCCCTCGGCTCGGTGGAGGATGTGGCGCGCCACGGCGACATCGGCCCCCTGCTCGCCGAGAGCCTCCGGCGGAACGCGGAGCTCGGGCGCCACCAGATACTGCGGCCGGAGGAGACGCAGCGGGCGACCGTGCTCGGCGCGAGCTCGCAGACCCTCGCGCTCTCGGGCTCGACGATCTGGGCCGACCAGTCCATCCTGCCCCTGAAGAACGTGCCCGTCCTGAAGCCCTGGCCCGAGGCCGCGCCCCCGGCGCCCGAAGGACTCGCGGCCGCCGTCGCCGCGGCTCTCCGGCGCTGGGACCTTTCGGCGGAGAACTCGACCTACGCCATATCCCTGCCCCTCGAGGCCGGCCTCGACTTCGAGCGGCTCGAAGCCCTCGGGAACGCGCTCGCGGATTTCGCCTCCGGACTCCCGGAGGGGAAACCCCTCCTCGTCATCATCAAGCACGACTACGCCCAGGCCCTCGGCCAGACCATCAAGGCCCGTTCCGGAGCCCGCCCGCTCCTGGTCATCGACCAGGTCGGCATCGAGGAGGGAGACTATATCGACATCGGCTCCCCCCTCATGGACGGGCGCGTCGTACCCCTGGTCGTAAAGACCCTGATCTTCTATCATTGAAGGCCCGGTAACCAGATGCTGCTACGGACCAAGCTTTTCGGCGCCACCTACGAGTTCCCCGATCTCCGCGTACTCATGGGCGCGGCCAACGAGGAAAAGTCCGGCGACCGTCTCGCGGGCCTCGCCGCCCGGAGCGGCGCCGAGCGGGCGGCGGCCAAGGCCGTCCTGGCCGAGCTGCCCTTGAGAGCCCTGCGCGAGGAGCCCGCGGTTCCCTACGATAGGGACGAGGTCACGCGGGTCATCCTCGACTCGCTCAACGAGCGGGTCTACGCCGAGATAGCCGGCTGGACGGTCGGCCAGCTGCGCGAATGGATCCTCGACGACGCTATCGGCGGGGACGCCATAGCGCGCGTCTCGACGGGGCTGAGCTCCGAGATGATCGCCGCCGTCACGAAGCTCATGTCCAACCTCGACCTGGTGTACGCGGCGAGCAAGATCCGCGTCGTGCGGCACTGCGCCAACACGATCGGCCTTCCCGGCACCCTGTCGAACCGTCTCCAGCCCAACCACCCCACCGACTCGCCCGAGGGCGTGCGGGCCGCCATCTACGAAGGCCTCTCCTTCGGCTGCGGCGACGCGGTGATCGGCATCAACCCCTCCGACGACAGCTACGCCTCGGTGGCCCGCATCCTCGACCTGTCCTACGACATCGTGAAGACCTGGGAGATCCCGACCCAGACCTGCGTGCTCGCCCACGTGACCACGCAGATGCGCTGCCTCCAATCGGGCTCGCCGGTGGGACTCGTGTTCCAGTCGATCTGCGGCTCGCAGAAGGGCAACGAGTCCTTCGGCATCTCGGTGGGCATGCTCGACGAGGCCGCGGCTCTCGCCCGGCGCCACGGCTACGCGGGCGGCCCCGACTACATGTACTTCGAGACCGGGCAGGGCTCGGCCCTCTCGGCCGACGCGCACAACGGCTGGGACCAGCTCACCCTCGAGGCGCGCAACTACGGCCTGGCCCGGCGCTACTCGCCCTTCATCGTCAACACCGTCGTCGGCTTCATCGGCCCGGAGTACCTCTACGACACGGCGCAGATCCACCGCGCCGGACTCGAGGACCACTTCATGGGCAAGCTCTCGGGCCTGTCGATGGGCTGCGACGTCTGCTACACGAACCACGCCCAGACCGACCAGAACAGCTCCGAGAACCTCGCCGTCCTCCTCACGGCCGCCGGCTGCAACTATTTCATGGGCGTGCCCATGGCCGACGACTCCATGCTCTCCTACCAGTCCACTTCGTTCCACGATACGGCCACCCTGCGCGGGCTTTTCCGCTTGCGGCCGGCCCCGGAGTTCGCGCTCTGGCTCGAATCGGTCGGCCTCATGAAGGACGGGCGGCTCACCGCCGCCGCGGGCGACCCCAGCTTCTTCCTCTCACGGTGAGGCGGCGATGGACGATAAAAGCTTTCAGGCATTGATCGACGCCCTGGTGCGCGAACTCGAAGCGCCGGCGGCGGCGACCGCCGGGGCGGCGCCCTCGGCGCCGACAAGGCCTGCGGCGGCGCCCGGCACGGCCGCGCCCGGCACGGCCGCGCCGAATCGGCCGGCATCGGCCGCCCCGGGCGCCGCGGCGACCGCGCCGGCTCAGCCGGCCGCCGCGGCTTCGCGAGCGCACAACGCGCCTCCCGCCGAGAGGGCCGCGATCGAGCTGGACCTGGGCGACCTGGGCGATCAGGCCCGGCGCCGCTCGCCGGGCCTGAGGAACGCGGTCGACCCCGAGGGGCTCGCGGCCCTGGTCGCGAGCACGAGCGCCCGCCTCGGCGGGGGCCGGGCCGGGCCCCGGCTCCGCACCCGGGACTACCTGGTCTTCCGGAGCGATCTCGCCGTTTCCAAGGACGCCCTGGGGCGGGATGTCGACCCCGCCCTCCTGGAGGAGTTCGGCCTCTTCGCCGTGCAGACGAGGGTCGAGGGCGGGCTCGACGAATACCTCCTCAGGCCCGACCTCGGACGGCGCCTCGGCGAGGAGGCGGCCAAGACGATAGCCGAGCGCTGCGTCAAGAAGCCGGACATCCAGCTCTGCGTGGGCGACGGGCTTTCGGCCCGGGCGATCGAGGCCAACCTGCGCAAGATCTTCCCCGTCATCCGCGCGGGCTGCGAGGCCGCCGGACTCGGGATGGGAACTCCCTTTTTCATCCGGCGCTGCCGCGTCGGCGTGATGAACGACATCGGCGACCTGCTCGAACCCAGGGTCCTCATCCTCCTCATAGGCGAGCGCCCGGGCCTGGGCCGCGCCGATTCGATGAGCGCCTACATGGCCTACAGGCCGCGCACAGGCCATACCGACGCGGACCGGGACGTCATCTGCAACATCTACGACGGCGGCGGCACCAATCCGCTGGAAGCCGGGGCCTATGCCCTGCGCCTCGCCCAGAAGATGATCGAGCGCGGGGCCTCGGGCGTGAAGCTCCGGCTCCAGGGGGAATGATGGGACTGCTCGATCCCCTGCCCGCGAAGGCGCTGGCCGTCCGCATCATTCCCCGGGTCTCCGAGGGCTACGCGAAAGTCCTGGGGCTCGGGCCCGGGCGGCGCAGCCTGGGCCTCATCACCGCGGACAACGACGACGCGCTCTACGTCTCGATCGACGAAGCCACGAAGATGGCCGACGTGGAGGTCGTCTACGCCCGCTCCTTCTATGCGGGAGCGCGCCACTCCTCGGGCAGGCTCTCGGGCGAGATCATAGCCATGCTCGCCGGTCCCGATCCCGCCGAGCTGCGATCGGGGCTCGACGCGGCGCTGAGCTACCTCGAAACGCGGGCGCTCTGGTATTCGGCCGACCCGGAGGACCGCATAGCCTTCTTCCCGCACGTCGTCCCGCGGACGGGGAGCTACCTGTCGAAGCTCGGAGGCCTGAGCCCGGGCTCCAGTGTCGCCTATCTCGTGGCGCCGCCTCTCGAAGGCAGCCTCGGCCTCGACGCGGCGCTCAAGGCCGCCGCGGTCGAGATCGCGTCCTACACCGCGCCGCCCTCCGAGACCAACTATATGGGCGCCATGCTCACGGGCGAGGAGTCGGCCTGCGAGGCCGCCGCCCAGGCGTTCCAGGAAACCGTGCTGGACGTGGCGCGCCGGCCGATCCGGTACTAGCGAAGGCAAGGGAGGAAAGCCATGCCCGAATTCGATGCCGACCTCGTCTCGGTCCAGGAAGCCCGCGATCTCGCGAAGGCCGCGAAGAAAGCGCAGGAGGCCTGGGCCGAGGCCACGCAGGAGGAGGTCGACCGCGTCTGCGCCGCCATGGCGGAGGCGGGGGCGGCGGAGGCCGAGCGCCTGGGCGCGCTCGCCGTCGAGGAGACGGGCTACGGGGTCGCCGCCCACAAGACCCTCAAGAACCGGCTCTGCTCCGGCCTCCTCTGGGACACGTTGCGCGACGTCAAAACGGTCGGCGTGATCGAGCGCGACGAGGAGCGGCGCATCCTGCGCATCGCCTGGCCCATGGGTGTCGTCGCGGCCCTCATACCCAGCACGAACCCCACCTCGACCGCCTTCTTCAAGAGCATGATCTCCGTCAAGGCGCGCGACGCCATCGTCATCTCGCCGCATCCCTCGGCCGCCCGCTGCACCCTCGAGGCCGCGCGCGTCATGGCCCGGGCGGCCGAGCGAGCGGGCGCCCCCGCGGGCCTCGTCGGCTGCATGTCCCGGCCCTCGATGCAGGGCACGAACGAGCTCATGCGCCACCGCGACGTCTCCCTCATCCTGGCCACCGGCGGCAGCGCCATGGTGAAGGCCGCCCATTCCGTGGGCAAGCCGGCCTACGGCGTGGGCCCCGGCAACGTCCCCTGCTACGTCGACCGCAGCGCCGACCTCGCCGAGGCCGCGCGCTACCTCGTGGCGAGCAAGGCCTTCGATCACTCGGTGATCTGCGCCACGGAGCAGGCGGCCGTCGTGGACAAGCCCGTGGCCGAGGAATTCGCCCGCCTCATGGCCGCCGAGGGCGCGCACTTCGTCACGAGCGCCCAGGCCGAGGCCCTCGGCCGCGCGCTTTTCCGCCCCGACGGCGCCATCGACCCCCGGACCGTGGGCCGCTCGCCCCAGGTCCTCGCCCGCATGACGGGCTTCGAGGTTCCCGGGAGCGCGCGCATCCTCGTCGCCCGCCTCGCGGCCGTCGGCCCCGAGGAGCCGCTTTCCCGCGAAAAGCTGACGACCGTCCTCGGCTGGTACGAGGCCGAGGGCTGGGAAGCCGGCTGCGATATCTGCATGGACCTCATCCATTTCGGGGGCGTGGGTCACTCGCTCGCGATCCACGCGAAGGACGAGAAGGTCATCATGGCCTTCGGCCTCAAGAAACCCGTGCACCGCATCGTCGTCAACACGATGAGCTCGCTCGGAGCCGTGGGCATGACGACGGGCCTGCCGCCCAGCATGACCCTGGGCCCGGGCGGAGTCGGCGGCGCCATCACGGGCGACAACATCGGCGTCCGCCACCTCTTCTCGGTCAAGAACCTCGCCTGGGGCCTGCGCGCTCCGCCGGCCGAGGCTCTCGCGGGGGGAAAGCCGGGCGCGGCCTCGGCGCCCCCGCTCCGCTCGGCCGATGCCGATCGCGTGGAAACAATCGTCAGACGCGTGCTTGCGGACCTGGCTTCCGGCCGCGTACAATAAACCAGTTTTGTTTCGGAGGTTGACATGGCTGAGCTATCGCTTATCGCCCTCGGGATGATCGAGACCAAGGGTCTCGTGGGCGCGATCGAAGCCGCGGACGCGATGGTCAAGGCGGCCAACGTGGCTCTGATCGGTTCCGAGTACGTCGGCGGCGGATACGTCACCGTCATGGTCCGCGGCGACGTCGGAGCCGTGAAATCGGCGACCGACGCCGGCGCCGCCGCCGCCAAGCGCGTCGGAGAGCTCGTGTCCGCGCACGTGATACCGCGCCCCGATCCCTCGGTGGAGATTATTCTGCCCAAGAAAACCAAGGGGTCCATCGGCGGCCGGCACGAGGCCTAGGAAGCCATGGGCGACGGTTTCCAGCTGCGCGTATATTCCTACCTCGATCGCATGCAGCCGCAGTTCGCGGCTTTCGTCGGCACGATCACCCAGGGCGACCTTCCCACCACCGGCATGGCAGCCCTCTATATCGAGGTCGCTCCCGGCAACGAGGTCTTCCGCCTCGTGGACATCGCGGTCAAGGCCACCGAGGCCAAGCCCGGTGCGCAGATCGTCGAGCGCGAGTTCGGCATGTTCGAGCTGCACTCCCACTCCCAGGCCGAGGTGCTCGAGGCCGGCCGGGTGGTCCTCGATCGGCTCGCGCTCCAGCAGTCGGGGCGCATCAAGCCCTTCATCGCCTCGGTCCAGGTGATCACCAACGTGGATCCCTACCAGGCCCAGCTCATCAACCGCTTCCGGCGCGGCTCCATGCTGGTGCCCGGCGAGACGATGCTCGTGCTCGAGTGCGCGCCCGCGGCCTACGTGAACTTCGCGGCCAACGAGGCCGAGAAGGGAGCGGCGATCAAGCTCATCCACATCTCCGCGCTCGGCCGCTTCGGCCGCATGTGGCTTTCGGGGAGCGAGTCGGAGATCGTCCAGGCCCGCGACGCGGCGGTCAACGCGCTCGAGGCCCTGGAGGGAGTGGAAGGCCGCTAGCATGGTAGTGACGGAAGAGGAACTGCGCGAGGCGTGGCGGAACGGGCGGGGCAGTCTGCCCGAGTTCCCGCCGGGCACGCGTTTCACCCCCGCGGCGCGGGACTTTCTCGCCGCGCGGGGAGCCGCGCCGGGGATGCCGCCCGCTTCGGCCGCGACTTCGGCTCCCGGGCCGGGCGCGGCGGGCGGCGATGCTGCCGAGCAGATCGAACTCGCGGCGGAGAAGGGAGCGCGGCTCATCCTCACCACCTTCGACATCGACGAGCTGGTGGCGCGCGCCCCGCGGCGCCTCGTCGTCCATCCTACCGTCACCATAACCGACGCCGCCCGCGAACGGCTCCGCGCCGCGGGCATCCGCCTCATCCCGGCTCCGCAGGCGGCCGATTCGGCGCAGCCGATTCCGGCGCCGCCCGCGACGGCCATACCCGCGACGGCCGCCTCGCCCGCAGCTTCGGCGCCGCCGGCCCCGGCGAGCGGCCGAACCGCGCAGGGCCGCCCGGCTTTCGACGAGGAGCTCTATCGCCGGGCCAAAGCCGCCGTCATGCAGCGGCTCGGCGGGACGGTCGACGAAAGCCTGCTGGACAGCGTCCTCCGACGCGTGCTCTCTTCCATGTAAGCGGCGCAGGCTCCGATCCGAAGGCCGGGCCCGGGCCGCGCATTAACCGGTTTTTAACTGTTTCGTGTTTCCTTTCTAGTGGGTGCATCGTATAATCACTTTACGCCCGGCTCGCCGGGCGACAGGTCACTAAGGAGGCAGAATGAAACGCCTAGGTATCTTCCTCGTCTTGATCGCCATCGCCGGGTTCTATGTCGTCGCCCAATCGACCCATACCACGGACATGAACGCCCTCATCGCGGCCGCCCAGAAGGAAGGGCAGCTCACGGTCATCGCCCTCCCCCATAGTTGGGTCAACTACGGTGAGATGATCCAGCGCTTCCACGACAAGTACGGCATCCAGATCAACGAACTCAATCCCGACGGCTCCTCGGCCGAGGAGATCGAGGCCATCAAGGCCAACAAGGGCAACATGGGTCCCCAGGCTCCCGACGTCATCGATGTCGGCCTCAGCTTCGGCCCTTCGGCGGTCAAGGAAGGGCTCCTCGCGCCCTACAAGGTCCAGGCCTGGAACACCATCCCCGCCAACGTCAAGGATTCCAGGGGCTACTGGTACGGCGACTATTACGGCGCCCTCGCCTTCGAGGTCAACAGCGACATCATCAAGGATATCCCGAAGGATTGGTCCGACCTGCTCAAGCCCGAGTACAAGGGCCAGTTCGCCCTCTCCGGCGACCCCCGCATCTCCAGCCAGGCCCAAATGACCGTGGTCGCGGCGGCCCTCAGCCAGGGCGGCAGCCTCAGGAACATCACCCCCGGCCTCAAGTTCTTCGACAAGCTCAACAAGGTCGGCAATTTCGTGCCGCTCATCGCCGTCACGGGCACCGTCGCCTCGGGCGAGACCCCCATCACCGTCGTCTGGGACTACAACGCCCTCGCCGACAAGGACAAGCTCGCGGGCAACCCCAACATTTCGGTCGTGATCCCGGCCTCAGGCGTCGTGGCGGGCATCTACATCCAGGGCATCAGCGCCTACGCCCCGCACCCGAACGCCGCCCGGCTCTGGGAAGAGTTCCTCTACTCGGACGAAGGCCAGCTCATCTGGCTCAAGGGCTACGGACACCCCATCCGCTACGCCGACCTGGCCAAACGCGGCGTCGTGCCCGCGGACCTGGCCGCCAAGCTGCCGCCGGCCTCCGCCTACGCCAAGGTGGTCTTCCCCAGCCTCGAGGAACAGCAGGTCGAGACGAAGGCCATCGTCGACGGCTGGGACAAGGTCGTCAACGTCAACGTCCAGAAGCAGTAAACCGATGTCGTCTCTACCTTCGCAAGAAGGGCGGGAGAGGACGCGTGCCGGGCGCCATGGGGCGCCCGGGGCCACGCGCCCTCTCTCTGCTCATGTAAAAGGCCCCGGACTGAGGGGCCTGGGGGCCTGGCTGGGCCTCCTGCCCTTTTTCCTCTTCGTCCTGGCCTTCATGCTGGTCCCGGCCAGCTCGATCCTCGTGGGCAGCTTCCAGGACTCGGCCGGAAAGTTCACGTTCCTCAACTTCGCCCACCTGTTCGCTCCCAACATCCTGGATTCCTACTCCATCACCATCCAGGTCAGCGCCACGACGGCCTTGCTGGGAGGCGTTCTCGGCTTTCTCATAGCCTACGCCATAACCCTAGGCGGGCTCCCCAAACCCCTGCGCTCCTTCATGTCGACGTTTTCCGGCGTCGCCTCCAACTTCGCGGGCGTGCCGCTCGCCTTCGCCTTCATAGCCACCCTCGGCCGAATGGGCCTCCTCACCGTCCTCCTGAGGACCGTCTTCGGCATCAACCTCTACGACAAGGGCTTCAATCTCTACAGCTTCTGGGGGCTGTCCCTCACCTACACCTATTTCCAGATACCGCTCATGGTCCTCATAATCGAGCCCGCCCTCGACGGCATGAAGAAGGAGTGGCGCGAAGCATCGGAGAATCTCGGCGCCTCGCCCCTGCAGTATTGGCTGCGCGTCGGCATTCCCGTGCTCCTGCCCTCGCTTCTCGCCGCCTTTATTCTCCTGTTCGGCAATGCCTTCGGCGCCTATGCCACCGCCTACTCGCTCACCGGCGGCTTCATCAACCTGGTCCCGATCCTCATCGGCGCCCAGATACGAGGCAATGTCCTGCACGACCAGAGCCTCGGCTACGCGCTCGCCTTCGGCATGGTGATCGTCATGGCGGTCAGCATCATCGTCTATACCTGGCTGCAGAAGCTCAGCTCGAAGTGGGTCAAGCAATGAAAAACCGCTCGCGCAAGGTATTCTCCTGGCTCTGGTTCGTGATCGGCATCCTGTACTTCTTCATACCGCTGCTTTCGAGCTTCCTCTTCTCGCTGCGCGGCAAGAAGGGCGTACTCTCCTTCGTGGCCTACCAGCACGTCTTCGCCGACCCCCAGTTCCTGAAGACCTTCAGCTTCTCGCTCGAGATGGCGATCTTCACGGTCCTGGTCGGACTGGCGCTCATCGTGCCCACGGCCATCTGGGTCCACCTGCGAGTGCCCAAGGCCAAGCCGATCATCGACGTCTTCGCCCTCCTGCCCTTCGTGATCCCGCCGGTCATCCTGGCCTTCGGGCTCATCCGCAGCTACTCGAGGCCGCCCCTGGCGCTCGTGCAGACGCCTCTGCTCCTCGTGGCCGGCTACGTGATCATCGCCTTTCCCTACATCTACCGCTCGGTGGACGCGGGCCTGCGCGCCATGGATCTGCGCGGCCTGACCGAGGCGGCGCAGAGCCTCGGCTCGGGCTGGCTGAGCACGATTTTCAAGGTGATACTGCCCAACCTGCGCACCGCGCTCCTGTCGGCCGTGTTCCTCACCTTCGCCATCGTCATCGGAGAGCTCACTCTGGCCGTGCTCCTGGCCTGGCCCGCCTTCGGACCCTACATGGCCCTCGTCGGGCGCAACCTGGCCTACGAGCCCGCGGCTCTCGCGATTCTGAGCTTCGCCCTCACCTGGGGCTCCATCGGCATCATTCAAGCGGTCAGCCGCGGAGCGCCCGCTCAGCGCTCGAACCTCGGCGGCACGCACTAGGAGTTTTTATCATGGCGTTTCTCGAACTGCACGAGGTAGTCAAAAGTTTCGGCCGGAACACGGTGGTGCGCGGCCTCTCGCTCTACGTGGAAAAAGGCGAGTTCGTCTCGCTGCTGGGCGGCTCCGGCTGCGGCAAGACCACCACCTTGCGCATGATCGCGGGCTTCGAGACGCCCACCGACGGGAGCATACTCGTCGGCGGGAAGGACGTGTCCCGCGTGCCGCCCAACCGCCGGAACCTCGGCATGGTCTTCCAGAACTACGCGCTCTTCCCGAACATGAGCGTCAGGCGCAACATAGGCTTCGGACTCAGGATAGCCGGCAAGCACGGGGCCGAGGTCGAAAAACGCGTCGACGAGATGCTCGAACTGATCCACATGGAGGAGTTCGCCCAGCGCTACCCCCACCAGCTCTCCGGCGGGCAGCAGCAGCGCGTGGCCCTGGCGAGGGCCATAGCCATCCAGCCCCAGGCCCTCCTCCTCGACGAGCCGCTCTCGGCTCTCGACGCCAAGATCCGCGTCAAGCTCCGCGACGACATCCGCGCGATCCAGCAGAAGCTCGGCATCACGACGATCTACGTCACGCACGACCAGGAGGAGGCGCTGTCGATCTCGGACCGCGTCGCGGTCATGCGCGAAGGCCTCATCGAGCAGATCGGCGCGCCCTTCGAGATCTACAACCGCCCCGCGACCCCCTACGTCGCCGCCTTCATCGGCACGCAGAACCTCCTCGGCGCCAAGGTGATCGACCCGGCGGCGGGCATCGTCAGCGTCGAAGGGCAATCCGTCGATGCGGGCCATCCGCTCGACGCGCAGGCGGGCGAGGAGCTGCGCCTCCGGGTGCGGCCCGAGGCCCTGTCGCTCGGCACGTCGGGGCCCAATCGCCTGGGCGGACGCGTGGCGAGCCAGAAGCTTCTCGGTTCCATCGTGCGCCTCGTCGTGCGCGTGGGCGACACGGAGGTCTTCATGGACGGCTTCAACGATCCGCTCCTCAAGCTGCCCGCCGTCGGCGAGGCGGTCACCCTCTCCTTCTCGCCCGAGGCCTGCACCTTCGCCAAGCCGGGGGCCGAGCCTGTCGTAGCGGCTGCCATGGAGGACGAGGAGGAGACGCCCTAGCGGGCTGTCCCATGGTATTACGAAGACTGTTGATGACTCGGGATGCCACCCGTCCGAGCTAGCCGAAACCTGGGCGGGCCGCTATCGGTTGTGGCGTCCACAGGATTCGCGACACCAATGGGGCTGTCCAAGCGGCAGCCCCTCTTTCATTTTCCCGGACCTGCCGAAGACGCGCCGGCGGCAACCGCGCCGGGGCTCATCCCCCGAGACCGCTTTCCCGATTGGCCCTTGCCGTCAAGCCCAGCCCCGTGCGAAGGCCGATCCTGCCGATCCTGCCGATCCTGCCGCTCCGGGCTCGCCGGCTCGGGCGGCCTATTGCGCTCGAGCCAGTAGCTGAAGGCGGCGGCCAGGCGCAGGAACTCGAGCTTGATCCGTTGCGGCTTGCGCCACGAGGTCTTGTCCGTGATGAGCCGCACGAAGGTCTCGTACCTGCGCACCGGAGTCTCCAGCCGATCCCACAGCTCCTCGGAGGCCGGGTCCGCGAGGACCGCCCTGCGCAGGGCCTCCTTCCCGCGCGGGCTGTTGCCCCAGACGTAGAGGATATCGAGAATGGCTATGCGCTGCAGATACTTCTGCCGCTTGCTGCCGCCCCGCTCCCTCAGCAAGGGCAGGAGGACTGCGTACAGCTGTCTCGCCCGCCGCGACTCCTTGAGGATCTTGAACGTCATCTCCGTGAGACCGCCGATAATGTCCGAGGCCACCTTGCTGATGAGGGCGCCTGATATAGCCCCTCCCCAGGGGTTGAGATAGGAAAAGGCGACGGCGAGGGGGAAGGCGAAGACGCTGCGCAGGAAATTGGCGCGCTTGACGGGAGCGGTGAAGCCGCGCATCGAGTTGTGGCCGTACATGTAGACGCCGTTGACCACGGCCAGCAGGACGAAACGGAGGACCCGCAGACCGATGCCGCCCATGCTGGCCGATACGCCGGGGCTGCCGAAGGCCAGATTGTCGAAGACCTGCTCCACGATCCTCAGGAGCGGGATCGACAGCAGGCTGAAGAACACCGAGTTGGCGCCGTTGGTGGCGTCGAAGGAAGCCCAGCGCCAGCGCGTGGGATGAAGTCCGTGATTGGCGGTCTGGTCCACGATGAAATTGCGCACATAGGTGATCGCGAAGAACCAGAAGACCGAGAACAGCCCGAACGAAGGCGGGAAGCCGGTGAGCCCCGAGAGGGCCCGGCCGATGAGCAGAGCGAGCGCGGCGCCTATCGCCATGCGCAGGGAATCGCGTATGGCCGGATTGAGATCGCGCCAGACGAAGACCACGGCGCGGGGAGCCTCGCCGAGCCGTCCGCGGGAGGCGGCGGCCCGGTTCTTTCCGAGCGGCAGGATGGGGCTCTCCGTAGGGCGGACGCGGATGCCGGGAATGGGCATGGTGATCGGCAGCGGAGCGGAGCGGTTGCTGCGCAACAGGGCGCGCCAGTTGCGCAGGGCGCGCCGCGGAAGGAAGCCCATTCCCGGCGCCAGGTGGTTGTAGCCGTCGGAATTGCTGCCTATGCGGGCTTCCAGGGGCGAGCGGCGGTAGCGCTCGGCCGCGGCGGCCAGGTCCTCGTCCGGCACGCCGTCGATCGCCCGCGCTTCGAGGAGGCGCCGCGCCGCGGCGGCGTCGCCTTCGTTCAGGGCCCGCCGCAGGCTCTCGAGGAAGCGCGCGTCTTCCTCGTAGCCCTCCCGCCTGACCCTGTTGTTCCACACTTCCAAGGCGTCCAGGTCCCCGGCGTGGGTCAAGAGATGCCTCAGACAGTACTCGAGCCCGTTCGTGAGCGGCCGCGTGAAGGCCGCGCGCACGGCCCGGCCGCCGCGCTCCTTCTCGACCTCGCGGACCGCCGCGTAGAGTTTCTCGGCCTTGACGAACTCCCCGCGGGCGAGGATGTCGCCGTACAGCGGATCGAAGTAGCGCTTGCGCAACTCCGCGGCGCCGAGCTCGTCGAGCCGCTCGGCTTCGGGGTCGATCGCGGCGCGCTGGTCGCGCAGCTTCGCGAGCCTCCGTTGCAGCAGCTGTCCGAGATGGGCGTGGAAGATGCGCCGTCCCTTGGCCTGGGCCCGGAGGCTCTCGACCGAGAGGCTCTTGAGCTCCCCCGCGGTGGTGTGGAAACCATAGTTGATGGCCGGAAGGGAGCGATGGTTGAACTCGTGGACGAGCTCGGCGTAGACGCGATCGTACTCGTCGTAGTTCGATTCGACGAGCCTGCGGAGCCGGACGAAGGCCGGAGAGCCGAGGAGGGACTTCAGCTCTTCCGGGCCGGCGCATCCTTCGAGCAGGAGGACGTGGTAGAGCCTGCGCTTCTGCTTCGTCTGGACGAGGCATTCGAGGCCCAGGGTCACGCTGATTCCCATGATGCGCCCGGCCTCCAGCGCCTCGGTCAGGGCTTCCGGTTCGAGGAAATCCTCATAGACGATGGTGAGCCGGGACAGCCCCTTGATGTAGGCGTCGAGCACGAGCTGGGCCGGGGTCTTGCGGCCCGGTCCGGCATTGTCGTAGACATGGTCGTCCCAGCCCGCGGCGCGGACGGCGGAGGCGCTCCGGCCGGACTCCGGAACCTCGGCCAGGCCCAGCTCGTCGAGCATGGTCCTCACGACATAGGCGCGGCCAGAAAGCGCGTGCCGGAAGGCGGCGATGTACCGGCGCTGGCGCAGAAGTTCGTCTCCGGACTTGACGGTCTCCTTGATGAGCGCTATCAAGATACGTCGAGTATTGTAGGGCATCTCCAGGCCCTGGTAGTTGAGAGCCTCGTCGCGCAGGCGCGCGAGCGCCACGAGTCGGATCGAACGGTTCTGGGAGCAGATCGCCCGATACAGCAGGGCCATGTCGATGGCTTTGTTGTAGACGAGGTTCTTGATGCCGCTGACGTGCCCGTCGAAGAAGAAGTGACTCTGGTCGAGTTTTTTCGCGGATAGCCGGTTTATCGCGGCCGTGGTGGATCTGATGTTCTCGTTGAAGGTCAGGGCGTCCGCGGCGGATCGCAGGCGTCCAACGAATGCCGAAAGTACTAATCTGGCCACGCTGCCTTCCCTGGCCCGAAGGATCGGTAGGAAGTGTCGAGGATAGCATCTATCGGGCGAAGGCGCAATATTGAGGGCGAAAGGAAACGACCGGGTATGAACAGGTTCTGTATCGTAGGCAGCCTCAACATGGACATGGTCACCAGGATGGAGCGCTTTCTCCGCCCCGGCGAGACGATGCGCGGCTCTTCGTTCACGATATTCCCCGGAGGCAAGGGAGCGAACCAGGCGGTGGCCCTGGCCAAGCTGGGAGCGAAAGTCGAGATGGTCGGCGCCGTCGGCGACGAGGTCCTCGGCCATCGCTACGAGGAAGTGCTCTCCGGCCTCGGCGTCGGCATGAGCGGCCTGGCCCGGGTGCCCGGCGTGTCGACGGGGACCGCCAGCATCGAGGTCACCGTCACCGGCGAAAACCACATCATCGTGGTCGCCGGGGCGAACGACCGCGTGACGCCGGACTATGTCGAATCCAAGCGGGAAATCATCGAAGGCTGCGACATCCTGCTCCTGCAGCTCGAGATTCCCATCGAATCGGTGATCGCGGCGGCGCGCATCGCGGCCCGCGCGGGAGCCCGCGTCCTGCTCGATCCCGCGCCCGCGCGCGAGCTGCCGAGCGAGCTGTACCCCCTCGTGTCGATCGTCACGCCGAACGAGACCGAGGCGCACATCCTGACCGGCGAGGATACCGAGACCGACGAAGGCATCGCTCGCGCGGGGGCGGCTCTCGTCGCGCGCGGGATCCGGTCGGCGGTCATCAAGGCGGGCGGCCGCGGCGCCTTTCTCGCGGAAAGCGACGGCTGCGCGAGGATTCCCGGCTTCAAGGTCAAGGTCGTGGACACGGTCGCGGCGGGCGATTCGTTCAACGCGGGGCTCGCGTTCGCCCTCGGCCGAGGCGCCTCGCTAGCCGAGGCCATACGGTTCGCCAACGCCGTGGGCGCCCTCTCGACCACGCGGGAAGGCGCGCAGAGCGCCATGCCGAGCCTCGCGGAGGCCGAGGCGCTGTCCCGGCTATGAGTGCGTCAGGCCGCAGCCGAGCGCCTCGGCCACCGTCTGATCGAGGGTCCTGTCCGGCTCGATGTCGCGCGCCCGCGGCCCGGCGGGCAGGCTCTTCTCGAGGCTCTTCGCGGCGCCGACGATGAATGCCGAGGCGGCCTCGGGCGAGAGCTTCCCCAGATCGACGACGAGGTCGAAGGAAGAGCTCGCATCCCAGCGCAGGCCGTACATCGACTGGACGAAGGAGCTCCGGATCCGGTCGCCCTCCCGCACCATGAGCTCGGCCCGAGAGCGTTCCGCCACGGAGTTCTCGGCCATGATGCGGCCGACGCGCATGTCGAAGGGCGCCTTGATGCGCACGTTGAGCACGTCGGAGAAGCCGCAAAGCACCGCGAAGCTGCCCCGCCCGAGTATCACGGCGTTCCCGTGCCGGGCGATCGAGCGCGTCACGCGGTCGAGCATCCCGAACATTTCCTTGATCCTCCCGTCGAAGGTCGCCCAGAATCCGAGGGTGCTTTCGTACTCCTCGGAGAAGGTGACCAGCCCGTAGGACGCCATGATCTTGCCGATCGAATGCTTGTCGACGAAGTGGTAGCCCAGTTCCCTGGCCACGCCCTCGGCCATCTTCCCGCCTCCGGAACCGAACTCGCGCGAAAACGTGATCACGGCCATAGTGCACCTCCCGCCCGCAAGGGGCCGCGGAGAGGGGTCGGACCGCCTCGCTCGGATCGGCGGCGAGCTCCGTCGCTCCTCCCTCCATCAAGTATAGTCCAGGGCGGGCGGGAGCGTCGGGAAATCTCGTTGCGGAAACGAAGATGGATTGTGCAGTATTGGCACGGGAATGCGCGCCGGACCGAAACCGTGCCCAGTCCGCCCGGATCGGCCTAGGTCGCCCAACGTCCGGGAGTGCCGAGTATGTCCTCGAGGGACTTGGGGATGCGCCCGAGCATGCGGTCGAGGTCGTCGCGGCTGATCACGGCCTCGCGCTCCTGGGCCAGCTCGCGGCTCGTCGTCTGCAGGCGCTTCAGGAGGCTGAAGATGACGAAGGTGAAAAGCTTGAGCCCGGCGCGCGGATTGCGGTCGCAGTAGGCGAAAAGCCGGTCGCGCGGGATCGCGGCGACGAGACAGGGCACGCGCGCCGCGGCGCTGGCGGTGCGCGGCAGATCCGAGAAGATCGAGGCCTCGCCGAAGACATCGCCCCGGCGCACCTCGCTCACCTTGATCGACTCGCGCTCCTTGCCGTGGACGATGATGTCCACCGTCCCCTCGAGGAGGAGATGCAGATCGGCGCCGACCGAGTCCTGCTCGACCAAGAGCTCGCCCGGCTCGTAGTCGCGCAATTCGCAGATGGCGGCGAAGCGCTTGAGCTCGCGCCGGCTGAGGTTCTGGAGAATGATGCTGTTTCTGAGCTCCACCAGAAGGTGGTCCGTCCGCATGGTCCTCGGCCGCACGTGTCGCTCCTCGCCGTTTTCCGCGCCGCGGGGCCTTCGCCGGCCGGAGCGCGATCACGCGGCCTAAATGTATCGCGCGGAAGGCCCCGCGACAAGAATACGCGGCGTTCCCGCCGCACCGCCAGGTTGCCGCATCCCGCACGGCTCGGGTACAATGCGGCCCATGGAATACCAGAAACGCAGCTGCACCTGCGGAGCACTCCGCAAAGTCGACGCGGGCACGACCGTCGTCCTCAACGGCTGGGTCCACCGCCGGCGCGACCACGGCGGCATCTCCTTCGTCAATCTCCGCGATCGTTACGGCATCACCCAGGTCGTGGTCGACGCGGACGCGGACGAGACGCTCAGGAAAGCCGCCGACGAACTCAAGTTCGAGTACTGCGTGTCCGTCGCCGGCCGCGTGCGCGCGCGCCCCGACTCCATGGTCAACGCCGATATGCCCACAGGCGAGATCGAGGTGGTCGCCGACTCGATCCAGATCCTGAGCCGCTGCGAGACCCTGCCTTTCATGATCGACGAGGAGAGCGACGCCAAGGAAGAGCTGCGCCTCAAGTACCGCTACCTCGACCTGCGCTCCTTCGCCATGCAGCGCCGGCTCGCCCTGCGGCACGAGGTGGCTCTCGCCGTGCGCGAGCACCTCGCCGGCCAGGGCTTCTACGAAATCGAGACGCCCACCTTCATCAAGTCCACCCCGGAAGGCGCCCGCGACTACCTCGTCCCTTCGCGCCTCTATCCCGGCAAGTTCTACGCCCTCCCCCAGTCGCCCCAGCTGTACAAGCAGATCCTCATGGTCAGCGGCCTGGACAAGTACTTCCAGATCGCGCGCTGCTACCGCGACGAGGACGCCCGCGGCGACCGGCAGCCCGAGTTCACGCAGATCGACATCGAGATGTCCTTCGTCAAGCGCGACGACATCCTCGAGCTCGTCGAGGGCATGATGGGCTACGTCTTCAAGAAGACGCTCGGCGTCGAGCTGCCCGCCCGCTTCCGCCGCCTCTCCTACGACGAGGCCCTGGAGCTCTACGGCACCGACAAGCCCGACCTCCGCTTCGCGATGGAAATGCAAGACATCGGCGCGCTCGCCCTCCGCAGCGGCTTCCAGGCCTTCAAGGACGCCCTCGCCGAGGGCGAGGCGCGCAAGGCCGCGGCGGCGGCCAAGGGCGTCACCCAGGAAGGCGGCGCCGTGAAGGCCCTCGTCGTGCCCGGCAAGGCCGACTACTCGCGCAAGCAGATCGAGGAGCTCGAGGCCACGGCCAAGATCTACCGCGCCAAGGGCATGGCCTGGATGAAAGTGGCCCCGGCCGGCGAGGCCGGCGGCGCGCCCAGGCTCGAAGGCGGAGCCTCCAAATTCTTCGCCGGCCTCGAGGCCGAACTCATCTCGGCGCTCGGCGCCAAGGCGGGCGACCTCGTCCTCATGGTCGCCGACTCGAAGAAAAAGGTCGCCTGCCAATCCCTCGGCGCGGTCCGCTCCAAGCTCGGCAAAGACCTCGGCCTCTACGACCCCTCGCGCCACCCCGAGGCTTCCGCGAAGCGATTCGAGTTCGCCTGGATCGTCGACTTCCCCATGTTCGAATGGAACGAGGACGAGAACAAGTGGGACACCGCCCACCACATGTTCACGATGCCCCAGGAGAAGTACCACCCGACCCTCGAGTCCGATCCGGGCTCGGTCAAGGGCGACCTCTACGACCTCGTCATGAACGGCTTCGAGCTGGCCTCGGGCTCCATCCGCATCCACGATCCCGAACTCCAGAAGCGGATCTTCAAGATCGTCGGCTTCTCGGAGGAAGAGGGCCAGAAGAAGTTCGGCTTCCTCACCGAGGCCTTCAAGTACGGCCCGCCCCCCCACGGCGGCATAGCGCCCGGCCTCGACCGCCTCGTCATGCTCATGGCCGGCGAAACCTCGATCAAGGAAGTCATCGCCTTCCCCAAAAACAGCTTCGCGGTCTCCCCCATGGACGACTGCCCCAGCGAAGTCGACCAAAAACAACTCGACGAGCTGCATCTCCAGATCGTGCGGAAAGCGGATGATTGAATGCCATGGTAGCCGCCGCGCGCTTCTAGCGCGCATACAACCCATTCCTCGCGGCTCGCGGAGCGACGCCCTCGGCGGCGCTCCGCACGACTGTCCCAGCGAAGTCGACCTTTCAAACGTCAACGATGCCGCCTGGCGCTCGAAGACGGACTTCGGCTATTCATTCGCCCCAGAAGCCATCATGGACCTCGAATGCCTCCTTGATCTCAAAAGGTCCCTCCACGACGACGTTTCGCCGACCTCGCGAAAACACCTCGCGGCAGGGAAGATCGAGTGTGGGGTTTTTCGGGTCATCGCCGGTCAATTCCTTCAAATTCTTTTCGGAAATCGCGTAGACCACGCGACCGATTCCGGACCAGTAGATGGCACCGGAGCACATGGCGCAGGGTTCGGCGCTCGAATAGAGCGTGCATGATTTCAGGAACTCGCTGTCGTAGGTCTTGGAAGCGAGGCGCACCAGGTTGGTTTCCGCGTGTCCCGTGCAGTCGCCTTCGGTCGACACGGTGTTCCCGGCATCCAGGAGCCTATGGCCTTCGGCATCCGCGAGCACGGCGCCGAAGGGATGATTGCCTTCGGCTCGCGAATCGCGGGCCCGCCGTATCGCCATTTTCAGCAGCTTGTAGTCATCGTCGTTCATCGCGTTCTCCCTCATCGCAGTTTTACCATCGGGGTCCCCAGATGCGCCATCAGTGCAATGGCGGGCCGAAGGCTCCGAGTGTCCAGTCCGAAACAGGATGCCTGAGCCCGAGGCCCCGGCCTCGCCCTTGCCTCGTACTCTTGGACGCGCTAGGATCGTCTGTCTATACAAGGAGAAAACACTGCGATGACCGATCCACAATGGAAGCTGCTCTGTTCTGCGGTGGGCGGGCGAGGCTTGCCCCCGAACTCGCCGACGGCGGCCTTCATCATCGACAGCCCCTGGCTGCCCGGCTGGGCGGGCATCTCGATCCTGGACTATTTCGCCCACGCCGATCTCTGGTTCGAGGCCAACCGCAAGGCGGTCGAGGCCTTCCCCGATGCGATCTTCCTTCCGGGTTTCTGGGTCGAGTACGGCATGTGCACCGAGCCTTCGGCCTTCGGCGCGCGCTGCAGCTTCAGCGAGAAGGACTTCCCCTTCGCCCACCCGGTCATGACGGGCATCGAGGAGGTCGATCGTCTCCCCGATCCCGACCCGGCCGCAGACGGCCTTCTGCCCTTCGTGCTCAAAAGGCTCGAGTGGGCTCGTGGACGCATGGAAGCCATCGGCCACCGGATCCGCTTTTCGGTCTCGCGCGGCCCCTTGAACGTAGCGTCATTCCTGCTCGGCACCACCGAATTTCTCGTCGCCCTGCGCACCGAGCCCGAGCTCTCCCATAAGCTTTTGCGCAAGGTCACCGACTTCCTGCTCCGCTGGCACGCTCTCCAGCGGGAGCGCTTCCCGAGCATAGACGGCATAATGCTGCTCGACGATATCGTCGGGTTCCTGGGTGAGGAGGACTTCCTGGAGTTCGGCCTGCCCTACCTCACCGAACTGTACACGCCCCGGGCCAGCGTCAAGCTCTTCCACAACGACGCGGACTGCCTCTCCTCCGCCAAGCACTACCCGGCCGCGGGCATCAATCTCTACAACCCCGGCATCCAAAGGTCCGTCGATGAAATACTGGACATGACCGCGGGCCGCCTCACCGTCCTCGGCTCGGTGCCGCCGCGCGACGTGCTGGCGGCCCTTCCGCCCGCCGAGGTCGCGAAGGCCGTCCGCACCCAGAGGGCTGCCAACGCCGGCCGCGGCGGCCTCATTCCTTCCTGCGCGGGCGGCATGCCGCCGGGCGTCTCGACCGAGAATCTCCGCGCCTTCCTGGACGCGCTCGCCGCCGATCCGGCCTCCCCGGGGCGGGAGGCTTCGTGAGGCGCGTCCCGGCTCCCCCCGACCTCGAGTGGCCCACCTTCGGCGTATTCCTGAGCGAGATCGAGCGCTTGTACGCCGGCCGCACGGCCCTGCGCTACCGCGCCCGCGGAGTTCATGCGGGCGCGGCGGCGCCCGGACGCGATCGCCGGCCGGACGGACGCGCCGGCGTCCAGAGCTTCGAGGAGTGGAGCTACGCGCGCCTCGCCGCCGAAGCCGCCGCCGTGGCGGCCCATCTGCGCGGCCGCAGAGCGGGCCAAGGCGACCGCGTGGCCCTCTGGTCGGAGAACCAGCCCGAGTGGGCGGCCGCGTACCTCGGCATCGTCGCCTACGGCATGGTCGCCGTCCCGATCGACGCGTTGGCCGACACTGCCGAGGCCGCCGCGATACTCGCGGCCTCGGAGGCCGCGGCTCTCGTCGTGTCGGCCAAGCTCGCCGAAGGCATGGATACCCTCGCGAAGGGAGTTCCTTCGCTCAAGGCCGCGGTCGTCCTCGGCTCGGCGCGCGCCGCGGCCGGCGGCCCCGGCATCGCAGTCGCCTCGTGGGAGGAGGCCGTCGCCGAGGGGAGCTCCGCAGGCCGCCCTCCGCTCCCCGCGTCGATGAGCGCGGACTCTCCGGCCTCGATCATCTTCACCTCGGGCCCACGGGAAGGCCCAAGGGCGTCGTGCTGAGCCACGGCGGCATCATCGCGAACATCGACGCGGCGCGGCAGGCCCTGCCCATCGACGAGCGCGACGTCTTCATGTGCGTGCTGCCCCTCCACCACACCTACCCCACCACCTGCAGCCTCCTCTCGCCGCTCTCGATCGGCGCCTCGGTCACGATCTGCGAGAAGGTCGTGGGCAAGGTCATCGTCGACGATGTGCGCGACTCGCTCGGGAGCGTGATGATCGCGGTGCCCCTGCTCTACGACAAGCTCGCCCGGGCGCTCGTCCAGGGCGTGGCCTCCAAGCCTGCGCCCCTGCGATTCTTCGTCGGCGCCTTGCTCGCCCTCTCGCGCCTGGGGCTCTCGCTCGGCAGCCCGGGCCTCGGCATCTCGCTCCTGTCCTTCGTGCGCGCGCAAACGGGGCTCGGAAGCCTCCGCCTCCTCGTCGCCGGAGGAGGCCCCTTGAGCGCGGCCACCGCGGCGGTCTACGACGAATTCGGCTTCTCGATCGTGCAGGGCTACGGCATGAGCGAGAACGGCCCCTTGATTTCCACCAACAGCCCCGAGCGCCGCGACCACCGCTCCGCCGGCTTCCCCGTCCGCCGCACCGAGCTGCGCATCGCCGACGCGGGCGCCGACGGCGTGGGCGAAATCCAGGTCCGCTCGCCCTCGCTCATGCTGGGCTACTGGCGCGATCCGGAGGCGAGCGCTTCGGCCCTCACCGCCGACGGCTGGCTGCGCACGGGCGATCTCGGCTACGTCGACGCTCGCGGCTTCGTGTTCATCACGGGCAGGAGCAAGAGCATCATCGTCACGGCGGGCGGCAAGAACATCTACCCCGAGGAGATCGAGGCCAAGTTCGAGGGTTCGCCCGTAGTCAAGGAAATTCTCGTGCTCGGCAAGCCCGCGGCTGAGGGCAAGCCCGATCAGGCCGAGACGGTGGCCGCGGTCGTCGTGCCCGACCTCGAAGCCATAGCCGCCAGGCGCGGATCGAAGGCGGCCGCCGATGCCGCGGCTGTGCGAGCGTTCATCAAGGAAGAGATCGAGCGCGTCAACCGCACGCTCCCTCCCTACAAGAAAGTGATCGACTTCCAGGTACGCGAGGCCGAGTTCGAAAAGACCTCGTCGAGGAAGATCAAGCGCTACCTCTACCGGAGCTGGGCCGAGGCGGCCAAGCGCTGAACTCTCGTCTTCCGGACTTTCAAGCGACTTCGCGGGGCCGGTCCTGTCGGCCTTCAAGGTTACGCGAAAGCGTAACAGGCTCAGGCAGCCCAGGCTGCTCCGCGCGGCCGGACGCATTGATGGACGTAGCGCCGACGCCGCACCGCCTGCGACTCCCGGCACTCTCTCCTTCGTCGCCCCTTCCCTCTGCTCCTCGGCGCCTTTGCGGTTGGCCTTCCCTTCGCTATTGGCCCGACCCGCTACTGCACCACGGAGAAGTCGCTCAGCCAGATCTGGCTCACCTTGCCCAGAGACAGGAGGCCGTTGAAGGTGTCGCGCAACGCGGACTTGACGCGGCCCTCGTAGGCCGGCGCCAGCTCGGCGGCCGTCCGCCGCGAGAACCACTGCACGGCCGCCTCCTTCAAGGCGGGAGCCTTGCGGATGAGCTCTTCCCTGAAGGCGCGGTCCGTGCCGTCGTAGGGGAAGGCTATGGTCGCGATCACGATGGCAGGCTTGGCGTCGATCGTGGCGGCGCGCAAAGTGCCGATGCCCGTGAACGTCGCCTGTCCCGCAGGAAGGCCCGAACCGCGCGCCTGGGCCGCGGCGGCCTCGCTCGCGAGCCTGCGCTGCCGCGAGCCCGTGGCATAGGCGAAAACCGTGCCCGCGACAATGACGAGGGCGAGCAGCACCGCCGCGACGGCCAGGCCTCGGACGGCCCCGCTCCGGCGCTGCGTCTGATCCGGCGGTTCGCGCCAG
>DATKVK010000068.1:0-37316 GCA_035530095.1 Rectinemataceae bacterium
GGCAAGCTGGCCGCGGGCAAGCCGGCCGCGGTTCGCGCTTCCTCCGGCGCAGCCGCGAAGAAGCCGGCTGCCTCCGCGCCGGCAGCCTCCAAGGGCGCGGCCAAGAGTCGCCCGGCAGCCCAGGGGCGTCCCGCGGCCAAAGCCGCGGCCGCTTCCGGAAAGAAAAGGCGGGCCTAGGCCGAGCATCCGCCTCGCCGATGAAAGCCGCGGGCTTTTCCGGCTAGCCGTGCCCGACGGGGGCGTCGGCGAAGGGATTGGCGCGCTCGAGCACCTCGCGCAGCACCGCGTTGTCGGCCGATAGCAGGGCGGGGTCGGCCTCGATCGTCGCGAAGGCCTCGGCGCGCGCCGTCTCGAGAATGCGGGCGTCGCGGACGGGGTCGGCTATCGTGAGCCGCAGGTAGCCCGACTGTGCCGTCCCGGCGAGCTCGCCCGGCCCGCGGATGCGCAGGTCCTCCTCGGCCAGGGCGAAACCGTCGGTGCTCGCGAGCATGGCCTTGAGTCGGGCCTTGGCGTCGGCCGTAAGGCCGTCGGCGTAGACGAGAAAGCAGTACGATTGATCCGAACCCCGTCCTACCCGCCCGCGCAGCTGGTGCAGGGCCGCCAGGCCGAAGCGCTCGGCGTGCTCCACGACCATCGCGGCGGCGTTCGGCACGTCGACTCCCACCTCGACCACGCTCGTGGCCACGAGAATCCTCGTCCTCCCCGCGACGAAATCGTCCATCGCGCGCCGCTTTTCCTCGTCCTTCAGCCTCGAGTGGATGAGACCGAGGGGGAACTCGGGGTAGACCTCCGAGCGCAGATGCTCGGCCATGGCCTCGGCGTTCTTGAGCTCGAGGCGCTCGGACTCCCCGATGAGCGGGTAGACGAAATAGGCCTGCCTCCCCGCGGCCAGGAGGCCGCGCACGAACTCGTAGACCTTGCCCTCGTTCCCGACCTTGGTCAGGTGGGTGACCACGCTCTTGCGCCCCGGCGGCATGGTCCGGATCGTCGACACCTCGAGGTCGCCGAAGACGGTGAGCGCCAGGGTCCGCGGTATCGGGGTCGCGGTCATCATGAGGAGGTCGGGGAGGGAGCCCTTGCGCCCGAGGGCCAGGCGCTGCAGGACGCCGAAGCGATGCTGCTCGTCGACCACCGCCAGGGAGAGGCGGCGGTACTCGACCTCCTCCGAGAAGAGGGCCTGGGTGCCCAGGACGAGATCGATCCGGCCCTCGCGCAGGGCCGCGAGGAGGGGCGGGCGCGCCGCGTCCTCGACGTTGCCGCTCAGGAAGGCGAGCCGGACGCCCAGCGGCTCGAGGAGCCGGGCGGCGGTGGCGGCGTGCTGGCGGGCGAGCAGCTCGGTGGGCGCCATGAAGGCCGCCTGGCCTCCCGCCTCGATCGCGTCGAGGCAGGCGAGGAAGGCGACCAGCGTCTTGCCCGAGCCCACGTCGCCCTGCAGGAGCCGCGACATCGGCCGGCTCCCGCCCATGTCGCGGGCGATCTCCTCGGAGGCCTTCACCTGGTCGGCGGTGAGCTCGAAGGGGAGCCGCTCGACGAGGCGCGACTTGAGGAGGCCGAGCACCGGCGGCCGCGGCACCTCGGCCGCGCGCCGGCGCATGGCCCGGCGGGCCACCGCGATCTGAAAATAGAAGAGTTCCTCGAAGATAAGACTCCGGCGCGCCTCCTCGAGGCGCTCGCGGTCCTCGGGGAAGTGCACCGAGGCGAGCGCCTCGCGCTTGGGCAGGATGCCGTGCCGCTCGCGCAGCCGAGCGGGCAGCTCCTCTTCGACCCGAGCGCCGTACTCGGCCAGGGCGCGCTTGACCAGGCGGCGCATCTGTCCCTGCTGGAGGCCCTCGGTGAGCGGATAGACGGGCAGGATGGCGGAGGCGCCGGCCGACTCGCCCTCGAGGCGCTCGGCCTCGAAGGAGCTCGACTGGATGTCGCCGTAGCGGTACTGGAACTTGCCCGTGACGACCGCGCGGGCGCCGATGGGGAGGCTCTGCTCGAGGAAGGGGCGATTGAAGCAGACGAGGATGGCCGTACCCGACTCGTCGCGGATCCGGATCTTGAGCGTGCGCATGCGGGCGAAGCCGAACCACTCGTGGTCGACGACCTCGGCTATCGTGTGCACGCGCTCGGCCGAGGCGAAGGAGGCGAGGGGGACGAAGCTGGAGCGGTCGTCGTAGTCGCGCGGGTAGCGAAGCAGGAGATCGGCCACCGTGGACGCGCCGAGGCGGGCCAGACGCTCGGCTATGGAGCGCCCGACCCCGCTCAGGACGGTGACCGACTGGCCCAGTTCGCGCAGGAACACGGCGCTACGGTATCATGCCGGAGCCCGATGCAAAAGGTAGCGTCCATGAGGTTCGGAACACTATGCATGCCTTGCCGATCGGGGCCGCGGATGCTAGGATCCGGAAGCGTTCAATCGGGAACGATCAGGAGAAGCGATGAACAAGGACCTCGCGCGGCTCGCCGAGCTGGACCGCGGGCGCTGCCTCGTTGCGCACATCGGGGCTTTGCTGGGCTGGGATCAGGAGGCCTTTCTGCCTTCCGCGGGCATTGAGGAGCGCTCCGAGCAGCTCGCGCTCATCCAGACGCTGGAGCACGAGAAGGCGACGAGTCCGGAGATCGGGGAGCTGCTGGCCCGGCTCGGCTCGACGACGGAGACCCCGCTCGGCGCGGCGGCCCTCGGTCCGATGGAGCGCGCCTACCTGCGCGTCGCGCGCCGCGAATACGACAAGGCCACGAAGCTCCCGGCCGAGCTCGTCGCCGAGCTGGCCCGCGCTATCAGTCTGTCGCAGGCGGCCTGGGCCGAGGCGCGGCGGCGCAGCGACTTCTCGGCCTTCGCACCGCACCTCGAGAAGATGGTCGGGCTGAGCCGGCGCGTCGCCTCCTGCCTGGGCCCCGACCGCCGGCCCTACGACGTCCTCCTGGACCTCTACGAGCCCGGCAGCACCGAGGAGTCCGTCGCCGCGGTGTTCTCCTCCCTCCGCTCCGACCTGAGTTCCCTGCTCGACAAGATCCGCGGGCGGCCCCAGGTCGACGACTCGGCGCTCCATCGGAACTGCCCCGCCGCCCGCCAGGCCGAGCTGAGCGCCTGGCTCATGGACGTCCTCGCCTACGACCGTTCGCGGGGCAGGCTCGACACGACCGCCCATCCCTTCACCACGACGCTCGGCCGCGACGATGTGCGCATCACGACGCGCTATATCGAGAATTACTTCCCTTCGAGTATCTTCTCCACCATCCACGAGACGGGGCACGCGTTGTACGAACTCGGCATCGACCCCGGCCCGGCCTTCGTCCGGACGCGGCTCTCCGAGGCCGCCTCGATGGCGGTGCACGAGTCGCAGTCGCGGCTCTGGGAGAATCTGGTCGGGCGCTCCCTCGGCTTCTGGAAACTCAAGTACGACAGGCTCGTCCGGCTGACGGGCGGCTGCCTCGACGGGGTGGGGCTCGACGCCTTCTTCCGGGGGGTGAACAAGGTCGAGCCTTCGCTCATCCGCACCGAGGCCGACGAGGTGACCTACGCCCTCCACGTCATCCTGCGCTTCGAGCTCGAGAGTCGGCTCATCGCGGGCACGCTCGCGGTGAAGGATGTTCCCGAGGCCTGGAACGCCAAGATGAAGGAGCTGCTCGGCCTCGTGCCGCCCGACGACGCCCGCGGCTGCCTCCAGGATATCCACTGGTCCATGGGCTCCTTCGGCTACTTCCCGAGCTACGCGCTCGGCAACCTCTACGCCTCGCAGTTCTGGACGGCCATGAAAGCGTCCATCCCAGCCATCGATCGCGAGGTCGAGGCGGGCAATCACGCCGCGGCGCTGGCCTGGCTGCGCGAGCATGTGCACCGACCCGGCGCGGCCTACCTCCCGGGCGAGCTGGTCGAACGCGCCACGGGCGCTCCCTTGGACGCGCGGCACTTCGTGGCCTACCTGAACGGGAAATACGCCGCGGTATACGGGTTCTAGGAGAGACGTGTGCCGAGTCAGGGCGTCGAGGCGAGTCCCTTCCTCTGGACAGCCCTGGCTGCGCTCTGCGCGGGGCTAGCCGCGGGACAGGCGCTCGGTGTCGTGCGCTCATACCTGATGCGCTTCCGTGCGCGCGGGGGCGCACCGCGGCCGTCCCCGGAAGCCGGCCCAGGCTCGGGCCGCCTTGCGCGAGCAGGCGCTTTTGCCAGCCTGGGCATCCTGGCTTTCGCGGCCTTGCTCGTGCTGCCGCCCAAGGCCAGTTTCGCCGCGCCGGCGCTCTGCGCCTGGGCCGCGGCCCTGGGGGCGGCGGGGCTGGCGGCCGGGCTCTGGCCGCGCGCTGGCACGGCTGCCGCCCTCGCCCTTTTTGCCGCATCGGCGCTCATCCTCAGAATCCTGGCATCGCCCTACTCGCCGTACGCGGACGGGAGCGAAATCGCGCGGCTCCTGCCCCTTTCGGTAACGGCCGGCCAGGCCGCTCCGATCTATCGGGGCGAGCTCCGCCTGTTCGAGCGGGGGGCGGCGGAGACCCGCCTCGTCGAGCTTCCGCTGCCGGAGGCCTCCATCGTCGCCGAGACCATCGAGCTGCGCGGTCCGCTCGCCTTCCTCTCGCTGTTCCCGGCCAGCGGCTCCATCGACCGGCGCCTCTACCGCGTCGTGGGCATAGCCGGGGGCGCGGCGGCTCCGTATCTGCTGCCGCGGCCCCGCGGCCTCGCGGAGGCCCTGCTTTCGCGCATCGCGCCGCTCGGGCCCGGCCCGGGCTTCGTCTCCGGCGAGCCCCCCGCCCGGGCGGAGGCCGCGGCCGGGCTCCTCGTCCGCTCGCGCGCGGCGAGCGCCGCGCCGCCTGACCTGCAGCCCTTCCAGAGCGTCGTCTACACGCTCGGCGGGGACGGCATTCCCCGCATAGCTCCCCTTCCGGGCGGGGGCGTCCTCCCGGTCGGCCGTTGATCTTCGGTCCGCCATTCCGGTCGGTACCTTGTACAGACGGCCGCTCCGGTGCTAGGCTTGGATCCTCACATGACACATCTACTTGTTCAATTCCTGGTCATTCTGGCGGTTTCCGTCGTCGCGGGAGTAATCGGGTCCCTTTTGGGGCTCGGCGGCGGCATCATCGTCATTCCCGCGCTCACCCTCTTCCTGCACGTCGATTTCCGCATCGCGGCCGGCGCATCGATCGTCTCGATCATCGCCACCTCGAGCGGCTCGGCGGCCACCTACGTCAAGGACCGCCTGTCCAACATCCGCGTCGGCATGTTCCTCGAAATTCTCACCAGCATCGGCGCCGTATGCGGGGCCTTCCTCGCCGGGGTCGTCAAGGGTTCGGCGCTCTACGTGGTCTTCGCCCTCGTGCTGTTGTACTCCCTCTACCCGATGGGCAAGAAGATCGCCCTCGAGCTGGGCTGGCGGCTCCGCCCTCACGGCAAGGATCAGGCCGAAAGCCTTCCGCCCGATCCGCTGGCGGCCAAGCTCGGCTTCTCGAGCACCTACTACGATCCGGCGGCGAAGCGCGAAATCAGCTACGACCTTCACCATGTGCCGGCCGGCGCGGGAATCATGTATTTCGCCGGGCTAGCCTCGGGGCTCCTGGGCATCGGCTCGGGCGTCTTCAAGGTGGTGGCCCTGGATACGGCCATGGGCATGCCCATGAAGGCCTCGACCGCCACGAGCAACTTCATGATCGGGGTCACGGCCGCCGCCAGCGCCGGCATCTACTTCCTGCGCGGCGACATCGACCCGCTCATCGCCGCTCCCGTGGCGCTCGGCGTGCTGGCCGGCTCGCTCGTGGGGACCCGTCTCCTGGCCCGTCTCGCCGGCGCGAGCATCCGCATCATCTTCTTCGTGGTCCTCGCCATAATCGCCATCCAGATGCTGCTGCGCGGGTTCAATATCTCGCTGTGAAAGGAAAGCCCATGAAGAAAGAGACGCGAGAAACGGAAGAGGACCGCGCGAAGGCCGCCCTGGCCGACGAGGACCCCGCCCGCGCCACCGAGCTCATGGTGAGCGTCGTGCTCCGTTCGGGCGTCCTCATCAGCGCGGGCGTCATCGTCATAGGCCTCATCCTGCTGGTCATGCGCGGCGCGAGCGGCATGGACGGCGGCATCGCCTCGGCCCTGGCCTTCCCGCACACCTTCGCCTCGGTTTTCTCCGGCGTCGCCAGGCTCGACCCGCTCGCGGTCATATCCCTGGGGCTCATGCTCATCATCCTGACGCCCGTCTCGCGCGTGGCCGTCTCCATCGTCGCCTTCGCCATGGAGCGCGACTGGCGCTACGTGGCGATCACCGCCGTGGTCCTCGCCGTCCTCATCGTGAGCTTCGCCCTCGGCAAGGGCGGTTCGTGACCCGCTAGCGGGAGCCGCCCAGGGCGACGGCCTCGATCTCGACGAGGCCGCCTTTGGGCAGGCCCGCGACCTGGACCGTCGACCTGGCGGGATAGGCTCCCGAGAAGAAGGAGCCGTAGACCTCGTTGACCGCGGCGAAGTCGCCCATGTTCGCGAGGAAGATGGTCGTCTTGACGATGCGGTCGAGGCCCGAGCCCGCGGCCTCGAGCACGGCCGCCAGGTTGCGCATGGAGCGCTCGGCCTGGGCGGCCACGCCGGAGACGAGTTCGCCGCTGATCGGGTCGAGGCCGAGCTGCCCCGAGCAGAACACGAGGTCGCCGATCGATACTGCCTGGGAATAGGGGCCGAGGGCCTTGGGCGCCTCGGCGCTCGTCACCGCTGTCTGTCGCATAACTGCTGCCTCCATCGTCGGGTGGTGTTCGCGTACCCCGCCCCCAAGCGGCGCAGGGCTGCCGCGGCGCCCGCATCGGGCAAAGTATCCCGGCCCGCCCCGAACCCTGTCAAGCCGGATCGCGCTCCGCGGCGAGGCCGGCGTGCATAAAAATACAATACCGAGCAACTGGAATACCTCAATCTTGCATTTTCCTTCATGTTACAGGGGAGACGGGCCGACGCAGCTTTCATGCCATGGTGGGGATTATCTTTGACCAAAGGATGGGGCGCCCGAAAAAGCGAGGGGGCGGCACTCCGCAGGCCCCGAAGGGGCCGAGGACCGTCGCCTCCCCGCTTTTTCGAAGGCGGGGCCCCATCATTAGGGACGAAGGCAATTCCCATTTTGTCGGTGAGATGCGCGCCGGCCCTTGTCCCTCGCGGCCGCGCGGGGCTAGTATCGCTTCATGAAATTCGAGCGTCGGAACGCCGCGGAGGTCTCCGAGCACCGTCTCGACCGCGAGGCGGGGCGTCTCGTCTATCCCGTGATCTCGCGCCGTTCCGGCGGCCTCTCGGTCGGCGTGAATCTCTTCCCCGACCTCAAGACCTGCAATTTCGATTGCCCCTACTGCGAAGTCTTTCCCTTCCCCGAGGCCAGGCCCTTCTCCCTCGCCCGGTTCGAGGCCGAGTTAGGCGAGTTCCTGGACGAAGGCTGGGCGGCCTCCTGGGCGCCCGAGACCGTCCGCGACATCTGCATATCGGGCAACGGGGAGCCCAGCCTCTCGCCTCTTCTCGAAGAGGCTGCCGCCCTCTGCGCCGCCGCGCGCGGTCGGGAGCCCGAGCTCCTCGGCGGAGCCAGGCTGGTCCTCATCACCAACTCGACGGGGTTCCTCTCCGAGCGGGGCCGGGGCCTCCTGGGCCGCGTCCAGGACCTGGGCTTCGAAGTCTGGGCCAAGCTCGACGGCGGCACCCAGGCGGCCTTCGAGCGCATGTCCCGCTCCCCGTACCGCTTGGCCGACGTCGTCGAAGGGCTGCGGGTGTACGCGGCGAAACGGCCCCTCGTCGTGCAAACCATGCTCTGCGAGGTGGAGGGCGTGCCGCCCGGAGACGGGGAGATGGCCGCCTACGCCCGGACCATAGCGGAGCTGCGCCGCTCGGGCGCGCGCCTTTCCTCGATCCAGCTCTACACCCTCGCGCGGCCGGCCTCGGGCGGCGAGTGCCGCGCCCTGGACGACGCCGAGATGCTCCGCCTTGCGAGGATCCTGGGCCTCGCGCTCGAGTCCGCTTTCGCGGAGGGGCCGCGCCTCCCGATCGAGCTCTTCGGTTCCCGCGGAGCGCTCCGCTTCGACGGGGGGCCCGCGGCCGAAGCGCAGTCCGCAGCCGCACCGGAGTCCGCGTGATAGATCTGCACAGCCATTCCACCGCCAGCGACGGGAGCTGCGCTCCCGCCCAGCTCGTCGCGCTCGCCGCCGAGACCGGCCTGTCCGCGCTCGCCCTCACCGATCACGACACGGTCGCCGGCATTCCCGAGGCCGAGGCCGCGGCCCGCGAGCGCGGCCTCAGGCTCATCCGCGGCGTGGAGCTCGAGATAGCCTTCGAGCCCGGCGAATTCCATCTCCTGGGGCTCGGCCTGGAGCGCCTCGACGGCGAGCTCGGGGCGGCTCTCGTCGGCCTGGGCCGCGCGCGCGAGGATCGCAACGAGCGCATCCTCTCGCGCCTGAGCGGGGCGGGCATCAGCGTCGACATGGACGAGTTGCGCGAACTCGCGGGCGGGGGCAGGATCGGCCGCCCGCACATCGCGGGCCTGCTCGTGCGGCACAAGGCCGTCCGCACGCGCCAGGAAGCCTTCGACCGCTACCTCGGCAAGGGACGGCCCTTCTACGAGGCCAAGGACTGCCTCGAGCTCGCCCAGGCCATGCGCCTGATCCGCGAGGCCGGGGGGCGGGTCATCGTCGCGCATCCCCTCTCGCTGTTCGTGTCCTGGGGACGGCTGACCTCGATCATGGACGAGTGGAAGGAGCTCCGCATCGACGGCATCGAGGCCTACCATCCCGCGGCCAAGATCGGCCAATGCCGGCGGCTCGAGCGCATGGGCCGCGAGCGCGGCTTCAGGATCAGCGCCGGCTCGGACTTCCACGGCGCCATCCGGCCCGACCGCAAGCTCGGCCGCACCGCCGGCAACCTGCAAATCCAGGACTCCTACCTCGAGGAGCTGGGTCTCGGCGAGCGGCCAGCATAAAGAGCGAATGCAAACCGCTTGCGCGCTTCGCGTTCATTTTTTTTCATCCTCATCGTCTTCGCTGTCCGCGACGCCGTAGACCTCGTGATAGAGTCCGACGCTCGTGAAGAAGAGGATGAGGATGAGCGGCCCGAGGACGACGCCGTTGAATCCGAAGACTTCGATGCCGCCCAGGATCGAGAAGAGGATGAGCAAGGGGTGCATCTCGAGCCGATCCTTGAGCAGGAGGGGCCTGAGCACCGAATCGGTGACGGTCACGACCGCGATGCCGACGCCGAGGAGGATCACTGCCGGCACGATGCCCGAGGAGAATGCCTTGATCGCGGCTATAGGCAGCAGCGCGAGGGCGGGTCCGGCCACGGGGACGAAGGTGGACAGGGCGGTGATGACGCCGAACAGCAGCGCGGCCTTGATCCTGAAGACGGTGTACACGATGGACATCACCGTGGCGATGATGACCATCACGAGGACGTAGCCGCGGGCCAGGTCCTTGGCGCTCGACTGGAGCTTGGTGATGAAGAGGACCGTGTAGTCCCGCTCGATGGGTATGGCGCCGACGAGGATCCTCATGAGCTGCCGCCCGTCCATAAGCAGGAAGTAGAGGGTTATGGCGAGGAATACGATGCCGAGCAGGGTCGAGAAGGTCTTCTGCAGGAAGACTCCCGACAGTCCCAGGAGCTTGTTCCCGGAGCCGTAGAGCAGCTCGGAGATCTCCTGCCCCAATTTGACGTGCGACAGATCGACGAGGCCGTCGGTGAGGTTGAAGACGAATCCGCCTATCGGGCTCATGGGGGAGAGGTCGAGCATGGATGGATCGGCGAGCATGTTCACGCGGATGGTCCGGCTGAGCTCGATGATCTGGTGGGCCAGGCTGATCGCCAGGTAGGTGAGGGGGAGAAGCACCGCGAGGACTCCGCCGATCGCGAGGAGAAAGGAGACGAAGCGCCGCGCGCCGGCCCTTTTCCCCCGCTCGCCGAGATGGCGCAGGATGAAGGACTGCAGCGGCGAGAGGATCGCGTAGAGTATGCCCGACCAGATGAATATGGTCATGAAGGGGTAGAAGAGCCTGAGCACCAGCCCGAGGAGAATCAGGAAAACCCCGATGAAGATGTATCTCCTCATCCTCGTTCCATCCATACGCATTACCTCCGCCCGCCTCTGCACTCGAGACAGCCGAGTACATGTACATGTTTGCGGTCGGGCCGCTCGAAATATCTCGCCATCACATAGCCCTCGGAGACGAGCTCGCGCCCGCACACGGGGCAGGCCCTCGGCATCTCGGCTCGGGGCGGCCAGCAGTGCGGGCACCCGAATATCCGCATGAGCCGGTCTTTTCCGCCTGAGCTCGTCGCGGAACTCACGTCCGACTTGATCCGTTCGCCCGGCCCGAGCGGGCTCTGGCAGATCGGGCAGGCCCCGGCCCGCGTCTCGCGGCGCCCTCCGCCGGGGTTCGTGCCGCCGAGCCGAAGCCCCGAACCCTGTGCGACCGGCCGGGCGGATCGGCGCGAACCGGAGCGCCGTATCGCGGCCCGGCTTTCGCGCAGGACGGCGAAGGCGGCGGCGAGCAAGGCGGCGGCTACGAGCACCGCGATCGCGAAATCCATCGAAGGAGTATAGCCGCCCCGATCGCTTTCGGGTAGGAGGTCGTTGACCCTCCCTCTCCGGCGCTCCATACTGGTTTTCATGGGAAGACTGTGCCTCGTCGCGACCCCGATCGGAAATCTGGGCGACATCACGATTCGCGCCCTCGAGACGCTGCGCCAGGCCGACGCCGTGGCCTGCGAGGACACGCGCCATACGCTCAAGCTCCTCACGCACTTCGAAATCAGGAAACCCCTCGTCTCCTGCCACGCGAACGACGAGGAGCGGGGTGCGGCGCGCGTCTTGGCTCTCCTCGCCGAAGGCAAGACGGTGGCCTACTGCTCGGACGCCGGCACGCCGGGGCTTTCGGACCCCGGTTCGCTCCTGGCGCGGCGTGCCCGCGAGGCCGGGCACGAGGTGACGCCCCTGCCGGGGCCGAGCGCTTTCGCCGCCCTCGTGAGCGCCGCCGGGATCGGAGGCCGTTCCTTCCTTTTCGACGGCTTCCCCTCGCCCAAGAACGGGCGCAGACGCTCTCGGGTGGCCGAATTGATGGCGAGGGACGAGTCCTTCGTGCTCTACGAGTCCCCGCATCGCATCGACAGGCTCCTGGCCGACATCGCCGGGATCGACCCGGGCAGGAGGGTCTGCGTCGGGCGGGAGATCACCAAGCTGCACGAGGAATTCGTGGTCGGCACGGCCGCCGAGCTGCTTTCGCGCTTTTCCGGCGAGTCCGAGCGCCGCGGCGAGTTTTCGGTGCTTGTCGCCGCGGCGGAATTGGCGTAAACTATTCTTAGATCACCGCCGATAATTCTGGTGAAAGGCAGGGGAGCGAGATGACCATAGATCGCCTTAACTCCATGGATCCCATTCGAGACCCCATGAAGCCCGTCCAAGGGGGAAGGGCGGATCGGGCCGGCAAGGGCGACTCCATCTCGATTTCCCACGACGCATCCTTCAAGGCGGATCTTTTCCGCGCCTCGGAGATAGCCAAGGGGGCGCCCGAGGTGAGGGCCGACCGTGTGGCCGAGCTCAAGGCCAAGATGGACCAGCCCGGCTACATCGACGACGCGGTCCTTTCCCTCACGGCAGACAAGATCATCGATCAGCTTTTCGGCAAGGTCTGATCGAGGGGCGCGGCGGCAGGCTGCGCAAGCGTAGATGCAGGGGCGGGAGCAGGACTTCCGCCTTTTTAATTGCGGCAGCCCGCGCCCAGGTCTCGGACGGAACGAGTTCGAGCGTTTCCCGGGCCGGCGGTGCAGCCCAAACGTGGAGGATCGACCGTGCCCGATTTTTACTTCCACATCGGCCCGCGCGTCTGGTTCGGCTCGGACGCGCTTCTGCGGCTGCCCCTGCTCGCCGCCGACCTGGCGGGGGCGGGCCGATCCCGCGCGCTTCTCGTGGCCGATCCCCTCCTGTACGAATCCAAGGTCATCGATCGAATCCGCGGTCTGCTCGAGGAGCGCGAGATCCAGGTGCTCGTATTCGACGAGATTCCGGAGCGGGCGACCACGCGGACGGCCGAGGACGCCCTGCGGCTCGCGAAGGGCGCCCGAGCCCCCCTGGTTATCGGGATCGGCGGCATCAAGACGCTCATGATCGCCCGCTGCACGGCCGCTCTCGCCGCCTCCGACCTCGACATGGACGCATTCCTGGACGGCGCGAAGCTCACGGCCGAGCGACTCCCCCTCATCGAGATACCCACGTCGCTCCGGCACGGCTTCATGACCGAGAAATGCATCGTCCTTCCCGACGGGCGCGACCGCCGTGTCCGGATGCTGCGCGCGTCCTCCGCTTCGCCCGAGGCTGTGCTCATCGATCCCATGCTTTCGGCCACACTCTCCCCCAAGGTAGGAGCCGCCTGCGCCATAGACGGCCTCTTGGGCGCCGTCGAAGCCTACGTCTCCTCGAAGTCCTCCTTCATGAGCGATCTGCTGCTCGAAAAGGCGGTCGTTTCCCTGGCTGCCGGGCTCGACGGCCTCATAGCCCGGCCGGACGATCCCGCCGCCCGTTTCGAGACCTGGAAGGGCTCGTTTCTCTCCTCGCTCGGCATAGGGATGAGCGCTCCCGGCATAGGCACGGCGGTCGCCCTGGCGGTGAACGCCCGTTGGCCTGTGCCCAAGGCGAGCCTCGCCGCGATTGTCTTGCCGTATTCCATGGAATCCGCCATGAAAAGCCGGCTGGAGAAGATAGCCAAGCTCGCGGCGCTTTTCGGCGAGGACCTGTCCCAGCTGAGCGACGCCGATGCCGCCGCCAAGGTGGTCGAGTGGCTCCGCACCAGGCTCGGGCAGCTCAAAATCCCCTCGCGGCTCAAGGATTTCGATCTCTCCCTGGACCGCCTGGTCGACGCGGCCCGCGACGCCCGCGAACTCGATTTCATGAATTACCTGCCCCGGGCCGTGTCGGTGGACGATGTCTTCGATTTCATGAAGACGGCCTTCTAAAGCCTTTCGCCTCCGCCGCTTGCCATGATACCCGTCGAAAAGCTCGCCAAACTCTCGCCGCGGCACCGGATGCGCAAGGCCGCCCTGGTCTTGGGCGAGCTCGAGCGCGGTCTTTTGAGGGGCGGGGTGGACCTCGAGGCCGCCGCTGCCTACGCGCGGCGGCTCGGCGCCCTCGTCGGCGAGGATGCCAGCCTGGAACGAGGCTTCGGCCCGGCGGCCGCGCCGCCCGGCGCAGCCGCACCGCTCGGCGTAGCCGCGCCGCCCGGCTCCGCCGCGGTGGAGGCGGCCGCCGGCGCCCTGTCGCGCTCGAGCGCGGAAGGCGGCGCCCTGCTCCGGGCGGTGGACGCTTTGCGGCACGCCCTCCTGACGGCGACGGGCCAGGCGCCGGCCGACTGGGACCTCCTGGACCCGCGCACGGGGATGCCCGACCCGGCCCGGCGCCGGGTCCGGCGCGGCCTGCGCGTCTACCTCGAGGACCTGCGCTCTCCCTTCAATATCGGGGCTATTTTCCGGACGGCCGACGCTTTCGGCGTCGAAGAGCTGCTGCTCTCGCCCCTGGCCGCCGATCCGCGCCACCCGCGCGCCGCCCGCAGCGCCATGGGAGCCGTGGACATGGTTCCCTGGCGGCGCGGGAGCCTCGAGGAGCTGGCCGCCTGGGGACCGTTGTTCGCCCTCGAGTTGGGCGGCACGCCGGCTGGGGACTTCGCGTTTCCGGCCGAAGGGACCGTTGTGGTGGGCTCGGAGGAGCTGGGCGTGTCCCCCGAGGCTCTCCGGCTCTGCTCCCTCGGCAAGGTCTCCATTCCGATGGCAGGGGCCAAGGGCTCGCTCAACGCGGCGGTGGCCTTCGGGATACTCCTGTACGCCTGGACGAGCTCGCTGTAGGGCAAAGTCCGTTTTACCGGCCGAAATGCCGCCGGCCCGCCGGGGAGTCGATGGAATTCGCGTTTGACCGATCCAAGATCAGCGGCTATACTCGTTCTCACTAACATAACCCCATAGGGAGGCTTTCAATGGCCAAGGTAGAACTCAAGAAGCTGGGCAAAGTGTACGAAGGCAACGTACGCGCGGTGGACGACGCCAACATCGTCATCGACGACAAGGAATTCGTCGTATTCGTCGGTCCTTCGGGCTGCGGCAAGTCCACGACCCTGCGCATGATCGCGGGCCTCGAGGACATCACCGAGGGCGAGCTCTTCATCGACGGCAAGATGGTGAACGACGTCCCGCCCAAAGACCGCGACATCGCGATGGTGTTCCAGAACTACGCCCTGTATCCCCACATGACCGTCTACGAGAACATGGCCTTCGGTCTCAAGATCCGCAAGCTGCCCAAGGCCGAGATCGAGAGCCGCGTCAAGGAAGCCGCCCGCATCCTCGACATCGAAAAGCTCCTCGACCGCAGGCCCAAGCAGCTTTCGGGCGGCCAGAGGCAGCGCGTCGCGGTCGGCCGCGCCATCGTCCGCAACCCCAAGGTCTTCCTTTTCGACGAGCCTTTGTCCAACCTGGACGCCAAGCTCCGCGTCCAGATGCGCGCCGAGCTCATCGAGCTGCACGACCGGCTCAAGGCCACCATGATCTACGTCACCCACGACCAGGTCGAGGCCATGACCATGGGCGACAAGATCGTGGTCATGCGCGACGGCAAGGTCCAGCAGATCGGCAGCCCTCTGTATCTCTACAATCAGCCCATCAACAAGTTCGTCGCCGGCTTCATCGGTTCGCCGCCCATGAACTTCCTCACGGTCAAGGTCGGCGAGGAAGGCGGCAGGATCTTCGTGGAGGAAGCCGCCTTCAAGCTCTATCCCGCCGCGGAGCACTCCGCGCTGCTCAAGTCCTACATCGGCAAGGAAGTGTCCTTCGGCATCCGCCCCGAGGACCTGCCCTACGCCGATCACCAGGGTAGCGGGGTGATCAAGGCCAAGGTCACCGTCGTCGAACCCCTCGGCGCCGAAATCCACGTCTGGGGCACCACGGGTACCCAGCCCCTCGTGGCCAAGGTTCCGCCCCACCACATGTTCAAGATCGGCGACGACGTGTCCTTCGCCCCGGTCATGGAAAAGGCGCGCTTCTTCGATCGGGACACCGAGCTTTCCATCCTCCCCGTCAAGTGGGACGAAAAGGCCTGAACTCGGACTTTCCGTGGTGATCCGCGGGACGGCTCCGGGACTTCGCCGGGCGCCGTCCTTGCGGGGAGCCTGCCGCTTCGTCTATAGTAGAAGCGATGCCTGAAAAGATTGCCGATCGCATCGCCGCTCTTATCGAATCGACCGGTCGCATCGAACGGGAAAGCGAGCAGGCCTACCTGGCCCTCGGACGTCTGTTTCCGCTGCTATCCTCCGAAATGGCCAAGAGCGCCGATATCGCCGAGCGCTCGCTCGCGGACATCCGCTCCGTACTGTCGAACGGCTCGGTGGCGCAGGGCGCTCGGCGGGTCGATTCCGGGGCCTTCTTCCGCTCCCTCCACGACCGCGACTCGGCCTTTCTCGGACGCATCAACGACAGCATGGAGCGCCTCGGGTCGCTCGACGAGGTCATCGCCCGGGTCCGAGCCGACTCCGAGGAGATGGAAATCATTTCGCTCAACGCGATGACCGCGGCTCTCAAGTCCGGCAACGAGGGCAGGGCCTTCTCGGTGATCACGGACGAGCTCAAGCGTCTCTCGGGCAGCACCATCGCGCTGACCGATTCGGTGACCGGGATCGGACGCTCCCTGCTCGAGTCCTTCACCCGTCTCCGCTCCGGACTCGCGGAACTCGACGCGTTCCGCAGCGATTATTTCGCCTCCCTCGACGAGACGGTGACCAGGGGCTTCGGCGAGATCGAGCGGGACGTCGTTGCGGCCGCGGACTTCTTCGCCGGGCTCCTCGCGGAGGCCCGGCGGGTGAGCGAGCCGGTGACGAAGGTTATGCGGGATATCCAGCTGCAGGACATACTCCGCCAGTCGCTGCAGCACGTCGCCATCTCGCTGCGCGAGGCCGAGGACGCCGCCGTCTCCGACGGCGACTCCGGCTTCGTGGCGGCGGTGATCGATCTCTCCCGCGAGCTGCTCGACGACGTAAGCGACAAACTCGGCTCCGGCGCCGAGTCCTTCAACCGCGACATGGAGTCCGTCCGTTCCATCGTGGACAGCTGCGAAAGCCGTCGCGCCGAATATCTCGCCGGGGCCATCAGGGCTTCCTGCGTCGATACGAACCGGCTCTCGGAGGGCTCCTCGCGCTACCTCTCGCTCAAGCGCGGCGTGATCGTCGCGGCTCGCCGCCTCTCCGACCAGGTCCGGCTGCTCGATAAAAGTTTCAAGGGCATATCGGCGCTCCTCTCGCGATTCCAGACCATCGTCGTCGCCTCGAGGATAGAGGTCGCCAAGACGAGCTCGCTGCAGAACGTGGCCACGACGGTCCGGGGCATGATCGAGCTCACCGACCGCATCGAATCGGACGTGGGCGGGGCGCTGGGAATGACGAAGGAGTTCATCAAGGTCGCCATCGGAGCCATAGCCGGCTACTCAGCCGAGGACGAGGCTTCGGCGGAGAGCCTCGCCGCCGCTCTCGGCAAGATCGAGTCGGACGCCGACGGCTTCGTCAGGGCCTGCAATTCGGTGGAGGTGCAGATCGGGGCCTTTACGCTCTACACCCCGGATTTCATCAGGCACCTGGGCGAGGTCCGGCACGAGCTTGCCGGGATAGGCGAACTCGCCTCCCTGCTCGGCTCGATTCGCGCCGACCTGGCCGGTCTTCTCGGCGAGCTCAACTACGAGTCGGGCGCCGCGATCTCGGGAGAGCACGGCGAGCGGCTGCGCCGCATGGTGGAGCGCTTCACCATTTTCACGCATAAGAAGGCGGCGGGAGCCATAGGCAAGTTCGCCGTCGAGGCCGGGAGCGACGCGGGAGAGATCACCTTATTCTGACGCCGCCGGAGGTCGCCGGATTTGTTCTGGCATAAGCTTTCGCAGTTCGAGCAGCACGTCGTCACCATCCATCCGGGGGAGTTCTACGCGACGCGCGAGGACGAGATCGTTTCGACCGTGCTGGGCTCCTGCGTGGCCGTAGGCCTCTTCGACACCTCGTCGGGCATCGGCGGACTCAACCACTTCATGCTGCCCGGCGTGATGGAAAAGGGCGCTCTCGTCGTCGATCCCAACGCACGCTACGGCATGTACGCGATGGAATTGCTCATCAACGAACTCATGAAGCTGGGACTCCGAAGGTCCTCCATGGCGGCCAAGGTGTTCGGCGGCGGCTCCGTGCTGCGGCTGCCCGAGGGGGCGGCCGGAAGGATCCCGCGCAGCAACGTGGACTTCGCCTTCGAATATCTCCGCAAGGAATCCATCCCCGTGCTCGCCTCGGATATCGGCGGCCGCCAGGCGAGGAAGATCTTCTTCTTTCCCCGCACCGGCCGCGTGCTCTTGAAGCGTCTGGCCGGCCAGCTGGTCGCCTCCGTGGAGCGCGAAGAGGAGAGCTATCTGGAGGGCATCCGTTCCGGCCCGCGAGAGGGGCCGGTCACGATGTTCCGATAGGAAGGCTGCCGGCCTATTCCTCGCCGCCCTTCGAATCCTTCTTGGCTTTCTTCTCGGCGCGTTTTTCCTTGAGCGTCTTCTGGGGTTTCTTCTTTTCCTCGCCCTTTTGCTTGTCCTGAGATTTCACGGTTAGTCCTCCTGCGCGGCTTTCGCGCATGCTTCATATTGTAGCCCGCGGGCCCGGCTTTTCAAGCGGGGCTTCGCCGAGCCGGCGCGAGCCCCCATATACGGATATCGTGCAACGCGCCATCCGTAGCCGCGCCGCCCGCGCGTCGGCTAGATGCTGGCGCCCTGGTCCATGAATCGCGTCTCGATCCGGGCCGAGTCGCCTTCGGGCAGGTATACGCGGGAGTAGGGGGGCACGGAATGCGTCAGCCACACGTTGCCGCCTATGACCGAGCCGCGCCCGACCACGGTGCGGCCGCCCAGGATGGTCGCGCCCGAGTAGATCGTCACCTCGTCTTCGATGGTGGGATGGCGCTTGACGTCGCCTTCCTCCTTGCGCACGGAGAGCGCGCCGATGGTCACTCCCTGGTACAGCTTCACGTCGTCGCCGATGACGGAGGTCTCGCCGATCACGACCCCGGTGCCGTGGTCGATGAAGAAGCGCTTGCCGATGCTGGCCCCCGGGTGGATGTCTATGCCCGTCTTCCCGTGGATGTACTCGCTCATCATGCGCGGAATGAGGGGAAGCCCGCTGGTCCAGAAGAAATGGGCTATGCGGTGCGCGACCACGGCATCGAGCCCGGGATAGGCGAGGATGACCTCCTCGATCGTCTTGGCCGCGGGATCGCCGCGGAAGGCCGCGCCGACGTCCTCCATCACGAGCGAGCGGATCCCGGGGAGGGCCTCGAAGAAGGCGAGCACGAGCTCGCGCGCTTCGATGTCGCAGGCCGCGGGGCAACTCGCCTCTCCGGCCGTCCTGCGCCCGTAGTCGAGGCTCTTGCGCGTCTCGCGGGCGAGCACCTTGGCGGCGCGATGCGCGAGTTCGCCGGCGACGAAGGCTATGTTCTCGTCGTCGATGCTCTGGTCTTCCCGGAAGCCCGGGAAAACGAGGGTCTGGATGTCGGCGAGGGCCGACACGACCGCCTCCCTGCTGGGCAGGTTCGAGCCGACGGCGTGGTTGACCCCTCCCTCGCGCGCGTAGGAATCGAGCAGGGCGTCGATGGATCGTTCGAGGGCGTCCATGCCGCGCGCCTTTAGAGCACCCGAAGCGCGCCGCGTCTGCGCACGGCGAGGGGGATGACGCAGCCCGAGCCGAAGTAGCGTTCCATGAGCTCGACATAGCCCGGGAGGAGCTTCTTCGGCAGGTAGGCCTGGATGGTCCCGGCGAAACCGCCGCCATGCACGCGCCACGCCCCCTTCTTGCCGATGAAGTCGGCGCTCAGGGCGAGGGCTACCGGGAGCCCCTGCTCGCTCGGATTTTCGGAAGAATAGAGATTCTGCAGGAGGCGCCACGACGAGTCGCCGGATTTCTTGACCAGCTTGAGATAGGCGCCGAGATCGTCGGCCTCGAGGGCCTCGGCCATGCGGACGACGCGCTCGTTGTCGCCCAGGAAGTGCAGGGCGCGGAGAAAGGCGCGGTCCCCGCAGCTCGAGCGGATTTCTGGCCCCCGCGCGACTATGCGCTCGGCATCGAGGCCGCGCAGCTCGGAGGCGCCGAAAAGCCCCGCTACCGAACGCATCTCGGCCGGGATCGCGGCGTAATCCGCGGTGAGGTCGGCGTGGCTGCCGCCCGTGTTCACCACCACCAGGGCGTAGCCCTCGGCCTCGAAGTCGTAGTCGATCCGCCTCAGCTCGGGGTCGGAGGGGTCGGCGAAGTCGATGGCGACCACGCCGCCGACGGCGCTGGCGGCCTGGTCCATGAGGCCGCAGGGCTTGCCGAAATAGACGTTCTCCGCGAACTGCCCGATCTTCGCTATGTCGAGGGGCGAGATCTCCGCCCCCGCCATGTCGGCCATGGCCGTGCCGAGGAGGACCTCGATCGCAGCCGAGCTCGACAGCCCCGAACCCGGGAGCACGAGCGAGTGCATCCGTCCCGAGAATCCGCGCGGCGCGAGGCCCCGGTCGGCGAGCGCGCGGGCCACGCCGCGGATGAGCGCCTCGGTCGTGCCCCGCTCGTCGGCGCGCGGCTCGAGCTTGGAGAGGTCGACCTCGATGGGCCGCGGGTAGCCTTCGGAGAACAGCCGGACGCGGCCGTCGGAGCGCGGGGACAGGCAGGCCACCGCGTCGAGTCTTACCGCGGCGCAGAGCACGCGGCCCCGGTTGTGGTCGGTGTGGTTGCCGCCGAGCTCGGTCCTGCCCGGCGCCGAGTAGAAGCGGAGCTCGCCGTCGGACACGGGGCCGCCGGACGCGGTGTCGCGCGCGAGGCCCTGTGCGAGGTCGCGGGAGACCTGCTCCGCGAGCCGCTCGTAGCGGATGACAGCCGATTCGGCCCGGGATGCGCCATAGAGCTCGGCAAGGGTCTTGCGGGCGGTCTTCGCGGCGAATCGGCCGCGGCTTTCCTTGTTTTCCGGCATGATCGACTCCTTGAAACGGCAAGACGGCGCGTTCGGCGGATACGCCCGGACCGGGATGCCTCTCGAGGATCCCTCGAATCCGAAAGCGGTTTTATTCCCCTGGACGAAATCATTCTAACGGAAAGGTCCGCCGAAAGAAAAGTGCGGGATCGGCGTCGGAACACCGCCCGGCCATGTGTTTGACAAGCTCGTCCGTCTGGCGTATGGTGAACTGGCCGCTTTGAGACCAGTCGCCTGGCCGGTATCGCCACTTCAACCGGGAGGTAGAAGCCTATGATGCTCAACAGCCTAGAAGACATCCTCGCGGGCGCGGCGCCCGATATCGGCCGTCGTTGGATTTCCAAGATCCGGGAAGCGAAGCATCTCAAGGGCCTGAACCAGATCAGCGAAAGCGAGCTTTTGTCCGTGCACGAATCGGTCCTGCATGTGCTGGCCGGATGGTTCGACGGCAGCGTCGACAAGGACATCATGGGGGCGTTCTTCGTTATGATGGGCAAGGAATACTGCGCCCAAGGCATACCGCTTTCCGAGCTGACCTTTTCCATGCGTTTGGATAGAAAGGCGGTGCGGGAGCACCTGGTCGATAATACGGTGGTGGAAGGCGCGTCGCGCATGTACGCTCTATTGGAAACCTGCGACGAATTGTCCGAATTCTTCATGCTCGCCGCGTACTACCTCATCAAGGGCTTTCTCGAGGAGACCTTCCTGCGGATCGAGAAGAACGAGAAACTCTCGACGGATATCCTCACCAAATACTTCAAGGACGATTTTTTCTTCAAAACCGATTGAAGGCTGCCTGGCGCGCCTCGTTCCAAGGCTGAGTGATTCCCGGAAGCGCGGCGGACCCCTGCCCGCCAGGAATTACCCATTGAATCAATTTTCAAAAGTGGGTATTTTACCGATTGACCGCGCATTTATTCCGGTTTCGTAGTAGCAGCTTTCGGCTGAGCTAGTCTGTAAGGTTCTCCGGTATGGTGTATCCGTGCTTAGAGGGAATCTCAAGCGACGCTTCTTCTCCGCCCCTTCGCGGCCTGGAGAACGGCGCCGCATAGAGGCGGATTCATGAACGAGGGTCTTCTTGAAAAGGGAATCACCACCTGGATCGGATCGGCGGTTCCACGATCTTCCCTGACAGTTCTCCCGCTCGGCCATCTCCTGCTCTGCCTGGCGGCCTTCCTCGTCTCCTATAAGGCCGCGGCGGCGGTGTTTGCCGTTTCGGTGGTCGCGCTCCTGCGCTACGTCGCGCTCGCCGGCTTCGTCTCGTCGATAGGCCATCACCGGCCCTTCGCCGTCGTGATCGACGGGGCGCTCTGGCTGTTTTCCTTCGTGGCCCTCGCCGTGGTCATCGTGGCGGTGTCCCGCGTAGCCCGGGCCTTCCTGCCCTGGGCGGCAGGGGCCGCCTTCGTCGGCCCGCTGCTCGTCACGGCGATGACCGCGGTCGCCGGAGTCCGGGCCCTTGCGCGGGCCCGCCGCGAGAGAGGAGTCGCGCAATGAACCAGGCAGCAGTCCCGGTCTCGATAGGCCAAAGGATCACCGAAGCGATCGCGATCAAGACCGTCTTCACCCTGCATCTCTTCGGCTATTCCGTCCCGATCTCGGAAACGATTCTCGCTTCCTGGATCGTCATCGCGGTGATTTTCCTCCTGGGCCTGGTCTCGACGAGGCGGCTCAAAGAGATTCCTTCCAAGCCGCAGGTGCTTCTCGAGGCCTTCATAGGCTTCATCAACAAGACCGCCGAGGACAACCTCGGGCACCATTGGAGGGAGTACGCGGCCTTCCTCGGCTCCATCTTCACCTTCCTGCTCATCGCCAACCTGGCTCCGATCGTAAGCCCGGTCGGCGGCTTCGGGCACGAGGCGCCCTTCGCCATCAAGCCGCTCACGCGGGACATCAACATCACCGCGGCCTTCGCGGTGGTCGTCATCCTCGTCTCCATAGCCTCGAGCCTGCGGGTCAGGAACCCGGTCGGCTTCCTGAAGAGCCTGGTCACGCCCGTGCCCCTCATGCTCCCCTTCAATCTTCTCGAGTACATCATCAAGCCCTTCTCGCTCGCGATGCGGCTCTTCGGCAACATGCTCGCCGCCTTCATCCTCATGCAGCTCATCGAGGCGATCATGCCGATGATCATGCCGCCGATTTTCTCGCTCTACTTCGATCTTTTCGACGGCCTCATCCAGGCGGTCGTATTCTCATTTCTCTCGACGATCTATATCGCCGAGGCTATCGAATAGGGAGGAATCATGGACGTTCATTTCGCAGCATTGATCGGAGCCGGCCTGGCCGCCATCGGAGTCATAGGCGGAGGCATCGGCGTCGGCTTCGCCACCGGCAAGACTTCCGAGGCGATCGCCCGGCAGCCGGAAGCCTCCGGCAAGATCATGGGCGTCTTCATCATGGGCATAGCGCTCGCCGAGGCCACCTCCATCTACGGTCTCGTCGTGGCGCTTCTCCTGCTCTTCAAGTAGGCAAGCTCTTCAAAGAGACTTTCGGAGGGTTAGGCTCGTGCTCAATTTCGGCGTAAGCTTCTTCATTACCATCATCAATTTCGCCGTCCTCTTTCTCGTCTTCAGGCGCTTTCTCTGGAAACCTGTGACCAACTTCATGGAGTCCCGCGCCAGCAAGGTGAAGGGCGAGCTCGCCGATGCGGCGATGACCAAGAGCAAGGCGGAGGAGATGGCGAAGCGATACGACAGCCTCCTGGCCGAGGCCGACTCCGAGGCCGAGCGGCTGGTCAAGGAAGGCGAGGAGCGCGCCAAGGCCGAGGCCAAATCTATCGTCGAGGCCGCCCAGGCCGAGGCCGCCGCCGCCCGGCGCCGAGGCGAGGAGGCCGCCGCCCGCGAGCACGAGAAGGCCCGACAGGCGCTGTCCGCGGAGATCGCCGCCTTGGCCGCCGACATCGCCGCGCGACTCGTGGGCCGGGAGGCCCGGGCCGAGGATGCGCGCTCCGCCGAGGCGCTCGTGCGCGAACTGGAGGCAGGTCGTGCCTGACCGGCGCAGAGCCTGGGCCCGCGCGCTTTCCATCGCCGCCAGTAGCCCCGAGCGGCGAAAGGCCTACGCCGACGCCCTCGACGGCATAACGCGGGCCTTGGCGGAGGAAAAGCGGGTGGGCGACTACCTCCTCGATCCCGCCATTCCCAAGCCGTCCAAGAAGGACTTCCTTTCGAGCGCGTTAGGCGAAAAAGACGAGGTGTTCTCGCGATTCTGCGGCCTCCTGGTCGACAAGGAGCGCTGCTCCCTCATTCCCGCCCTCGCCGCCGTGTTCAGGCGCATCGTCGACGAGGAAGAGGGCGTGGCCCGCCTCCTCGTCGAGGCCGCGCGCGAACCCGACTCCGCCACGATCGGAAGGATAAGCGAGGCCTGGTCCAGATCCACGGGCGCCCGCGCCACCGTCTCCACCGTACGCATACTGCCCGAGCTCATCGCCGGCTACCGCCTGCGTTCGGGCTCGGTCCGAATAGACTACTCCATCGCCGGCCGCCTCGAGCGGCTCAAGAGGCGACTGGTCCTTCCTCTGGGGTCCGGTCCCCGGGGGACGGGCGAAGGGAAGGATGACCTACATGCCCCAACGACCTGATGAAGTGACCGGCATACTCCGCGAGCGGCTCGCGGCGGCCGAAGACCGGCTCGAGCGCGATGAGGTCGGCACCGTCGTGCAGGCGGGCGACGGCATCGCCCGCGTCTACGGCCTCGACTCATGCTCGTACGGCGAGCTGCTCGAGTTCGAGACGGGCGGAGTCGGCATGGCCCTCAACCTGGACGAGGACGACGTCGGCTGCGTGCTCTTCTCCGGCCAGGACAAGGTCCGCGAAGGCGAGACCGTCCGGCGCACCGGCCGTGTCGCCGAGGTTCCCGCCGGTCCGGACTTCATCGGCCGCGTCGTGGACCCGCTGGGCGTCCCCCTGGACGGCGCCGGCCCCGTGAAGAGCGAGCGCCTGATGCTCATCGAGCGCCGCGCCCCCTCGGTCATCGCGCGCAAGGGCGTCTCCGTTCCCCTGCAGACCGGCATCCTCGCGCTGGACGCCATGGTCCCCATCGGCCGCGGGCAGCGCGAGCTCATCATCGGCGACCGACAGACCGGCAAGACCGCCGTGGCGATCGACACCATCATCAACCAGAAGGGCCAGGGGGTGCTCTGCGTCTACGCGGCGATCGGCCAGAAGGCCTCCACCGTCGCGCAGATAGTCGAGACGCTCCGGCGCTACGACGCCCTCTCGTACACCATCGTCGTGGCGGCCACCGCCGCCGACAGCGCGGCCCTCCAGTATCTCACCCCCTACGCCGCCTGCTCCATCGCGGAGTTTTTCATGGATCAAGGCAAGGACGTGCTCGTGGTGTACGACGACCTGTCCAAGCACGCCGTGGCCTACCGCGCCCTGTCCCTGCTTCTCCGGAGGCCGCCGGGGCGCGAGGCCTATCCCGGCGACGTCTTCTACCTCCACTCGCGGCTCCTCGAGCGCGCGGCGCGCCTGTCGCCCGAGAACGGCGGCGGCTCGATCACGGCCCTGCCCATCGTCGAGACCCAGGGCGGCGACATCTCCGCCTACATTCCGACTAACGTCATTTCGATCACCGACGGCCAGATCTTCCTCCAGAGCGAGCTCTTCTTCTCGGGCGTCCGGCCGGCCGTCGATGTCGGTCTGTCCGTCTCGCGAGTCGGCGGCGCCGCCCAGTCCAAGGCCATCCGCAAGATCGCGGGCCGCCTCAGGCTGGACCTCGCCCAGTACCGCGAGCTCGCCGTGTTCGCGCAGTTCGGCTCGGACCTCGACAAGGCGACGCAGGAGCGCCTGGCGCACGGCAAACGCCTGGTGGAGGTGCTGAAGCAGCCGCAGTACGCACCCATGCCCCTGGCCCAGGAGATAGCCGTGCTCTACGCGGCGATCAACGGCTTCCTCTCGGAGGTCAAGGTGGAAGACATCCGCTCCGGCCTGGATCAGCTCATGCAGAGCCTCAGGTACAGGCACCAAGCCCTCCTCGACGGCCTGCAGAAGACCGGGGAGCTCGGCGCCGACGCCGAGAAGGAGCTCCGCGAGGCGCTGGACGAGTTCAGAAGCCACCAGAGGGCCGGCTGACGTGGAGACGATGCGCGACATCCGAAACCGGATGAAGAGCGTCCGCCAGTCGCTGCAGGTGACGAGCGCGATGAAGCTCATCTCGACCGCGAAGCTGCGCAAGGCGCGGCGCCGCCTGGACGAGACGCTTCCCTACTTCGAGGCCGTCCGCGGGGCCATCCGCGAGATCGAGGCCCATGCCGGCGGCAACGGCCAGAAGTGGTTCGACCGGCGCGAGCGCAAGGCCGACCGGCACGTGGCCACCCTCGTCATCACGGCCGACAAGGGACTCGCCGGAGGCTACAACCATTCCGTCATCCGCTTCGCGGAGGAGAATTGCCCCCGGGGCTCCATCCTCCTCCTGCTCGGAGCCGTGGGCAAGCGCTATTTCATCGAGAAGGACTACCGCCTGATGGAGGATTTCGCCGTCTCCACCAAGGAGCCGACCTTCTACGAGGCGAGCGAGATCGCGGCCTTCGCCGTGTCGCAGTTCATCTCCGGCGGGATCGACGACTTCCGCGTGATCTTCACGCGCATGCATTCCACGGTCAAGCTCGAGCCCGAGATGATCACGCTGCTCCCCCTCGACGTCGAGGCCATCTCCGCGCCGGCGAAGCGCTCGCCCGAGGACACCGTCTACAGTTACGAACCGGACGAAGAGGCGCTTTTCGACGTTCTCGTCCCGCATTATCTCAAGGGAATCGTCTACGGCGCCCTCGTGCAAGCCTTCGCGAGCGAGCAGGCCGCGCGCATGACCGCCATGGACTCAGCATCGAAGAACGCCGACGATATGCTCGCTCGGCTCCAGCTTGTCTACAACCGGGCGCGCCAGGCCGCGATCACGAGCGAAGTGTCGGAGATCGTCGCCGGGGCCGCCGCCCTGGAAGATTAAGGGGTATATATGGCCGAGTGCATCGGAACAGTCGTACGGGTGACGGGGCCCATCCTCGATATGCGGTTCGAAGGGGGAGCCATGCCGGCCATCCTCGATGCCGTCGAGATCGATAGGCAGGACGGCGGGAAGGTTCTCGCCGAGTGCCTTCTGCACATGGGCGACGGCATCGCCCGCTGCATCGCCATGGAAGCGACGGAGGGCCTGGCCCGCGGCCTCAAGGCGCGGGGCACGGGAGCGCCCCTGTCCGTGCCGGTGGGCAAGGAAGTGCTCGGCCGCATGTTCGACCTGGCCGGCCGGCCGATCGACGGCGGCCCCCCGGTCACCGCGCGGCTATCGCCGATCCACCGCGACGCGCCGACGCTCGAGGATCAACGCACGAGCACCGAGATCCTCGAGACGGGAATCAAGGTCATCGACCTCATAGCCCCCTACGCCAAAGGCGGCAAGATAGGCCTCTTCGGCGGCGCGGGCGTCGGGAAGACGGTCATCATCATGGAGCTCATCCGCAACATCGCGGCGGAGCACTCCGGCTATTCGGTCTTCGCCGGCGTCGGCGAGCGCAGCCGCGAGGGCAACGACCTCTGGCACGAGATGAACGAATCCGGGGTCATCAAGAACACCGCCCTGGTGTTCGGGCAGATGAACGAGCCGCCCGGGGCGCGCATGCGCGTCGCCCTCTCCGGGCTCACCATGGCCGAGGAGTTCCGCGACGGGCTGGGCCAGGACGTCCTCCTCTTCATCGACAACATTTTCCGCTTCATCCAGGCGGGCAGCGAGGTCTCGGCCCTCCTGGGGCGCATTCCCAGCGCGGTCGGCTACCAGCCCACCCTCGCCAACGAGCTGGGCGCGCTCCAGGAGCGCATAACGTCCACTCGCAAGGGCTCGATCACTTCGGTCCAGGCCGTCTACGTGCCGGCCGACGACCTCACCGACCCCGCGCCGGCGACCACCTTCACCCACCTCGACGCGACCACGGTCCTCTCGCGGCGCATCGTCGAGAAGGGCATCTATCCGGCGGTCGACCCCCTGGCCTCCTCCTCGCGCATCCTCGACCCGCGCGTCGTGGGCGAGGAGCACAACGCCGTGGCGCGCAAGGTCCAGGAAATCCTGCAGCGCTACCAGGAGCTCCAGGACATCATCGCGATCCTGGGCATGGACGAGCTCGGCCCGGAGGACAAGCTCACCGTCTACCGGGCGCGCAAGATCGAGCGCTTTTTCTCCCAGCCCTTCCACGTCGCCGAGCAGTTCACCGGCATACCGGGCCGCTACGTCGCGCTCGCCGACACGGTGAAGGGCTTCAAGGAGATCATCGAAGGCCATTGCGACGACATTCCCGAGCAGGCCTTCTACATGGCCGGGACTATCGACGAAGTTCGCGAGCGGGCGAAGAACCAGTAAGGCGCTGTATGGCGAAATTCCACTGCGAGATACTGACCCCTCATCGACGGTTGTACGTGGGGCAGGCCGAGTCGGCGGCCTTCGTGACTCACGACGGCGAGATCGAGATTCTCGATATGCACGAAGCCTGCGTCATGCCGGTGCGCATAGGGCTCCTGCGGCTCCGAACGGATGGGCTGACCAGGAAAGCGGCCCTGACCGAAGGCTTCGCGAGGGTGAAGAAGGGGCGGCTCGACATCTTCGTCGACGCGGCCGAGTGGGACGAGGAGATCGACAAGGATCGCGCGACTCGCGCCCTCGAGCGGGCCAACGCGCGCCTCGCTTCCGAGACCCTGCGCTGGCGCCTGGACGCCTCGGCCCAGGCCGCGGCGAGGGCGCGGAACCGGCTCGAAATCGCCGCCACGGCGGTCCGTGTCGAGGCGCCGGCGCAGAGCGCAGCCGAACAGACCGCTCCTTAGACTGCCGCGACGCGCGGCCCTTTCCGGACGTCGGCCCGGCTGCCGCGGCGAGAAAGCTTTCTAGGCCGACAACTCGGCGATGTATCCCGTGCGAAGGCAAGTATCGAAGAGTTCGTGGCTCAGAAAATCTTCCTGCACGTCCTCCCAGTCCTCGTGCCGATGCACGATGCGCACGAGATAGCCCCCTTCGGTTTCGCCGATGAGTTCGAGAATGGAAGGGTCGCGATCGGCCGCGGATTCCGACTTGATGGTGAATTGCCTCACGATCTCGCTCCTTGGGGAGGGCCTAGGTGTGTCGGTGACGGCGGGAAGCTCCCCCTGAATATATCGGTAGTGTCATGAAGACTGTTGATAGTTGAAGGTTAAGGCGGAGCATTCGCCGGCCTTCGCCTTCGGGCAGGCTAGGACCGGCTTTGCGGTTCGACGATTTTCGTGAGGCTTCCCGCGCGGCGAGCCAACTCGACATAGGCGAGAGCATGCTCGCGAAGATCGGCGACCTCCTCTTCCCGAAGCTCGCGGACGAAGCGCGCCGGGCTGCCCATGATGAGCGAGCGCGGCGGGAATGTCTTGCCCTGCGTGACGAGCGCGGCCGCTCCGACTATGCTCCCGGCGCCGATGACCGCCCCGTTGAGGATCACGGCGCCCATGCCTACCATGGCCCAGTCCCCCACGGTGCAGCCGTGGAGGACGGCGCGGTGCCCCAGGGTGACGCCCTCGCCGACGACGCAGGGGACGTCGCGATCGACGTGGATCACGCAGCCGTCCTGGACGTTGCTCGATTTGCCTATGCGTATCCCCGCGACATCGCCGCGGAGCACGGCCGCATACCAGACTGAACTATCCTCGCCGAGTTCTACCTCGCCCACGACCTCCGCGTTCCAAGCGACGTAGGCCGAGCGGTGCACGCGGGGAATCCTGTCTTCGAAGCTGTGTATCATGATGGACCTGTATACTGTCAGCGCGGCGCTTGCGTCCAGCGCCGGCGGAACCGGCTCCGCGGCTTGACAGTACTTTATTCGGCGTTTACCGTTGCCACACGGAAAGGGAGAGGGACACATGAACGCATTGGCCGAAGAGGCGAACAAGGTTTTGGACGGCAGCGCCGCGGGGCGGCTGCTTTCTGGCTTGGGAAGACGCATGTACTTCCCCAAGGGCATTCTCACGCAGAGCGCCGAAGCGGGAGTCAAGGCGAAGCGTTTCAACGCTACGATCGGCATGGCCTACGAGGGGGGAGAGCCCATGATTCTGGACGCGGTGCGCGCCGCGCTGCCGGGACTGTCGGCCTCGGAGGCCGTCGCCTATGCCTCCACCGGCGGCGTGGCCGAGCTCAGGCAACGATGGAAGCTCGAACTCGCCCGCAAGAATCCCTCGCTCGCCTCCCGGTCCTACTCCCTGCCCGTCGTGGTGCCGGGGCTCACCGCGGCCGTATCCTATCTCGCCGATCTTTTTCTCGACGAGGGCGACGCTGTCGTGCTGCCCGACCTGCATTGGCCTAACTACCGTCTCATCGTCGAGGAGCGCAAGCAGGCGACGGGCCTGACCTTCCCGGTCTTTGCCGCCGGGGGCGCGGGCGGAGCTTTGGGTTTCAATGTCGCGGGTATGGCCGAGCGCCTGGCCGAGGCGGGGGCCAAGCGCGGGAAGGCGGTGTGCATCCTCAACTTTCCCAACAATCCCACGGGGTATTCGCCCACCGAGACCGAGGCCGAGGCCATCGTCTCAGCCCTGGTGGCCGAGGCCGAGAAGGGCACGGACATCCTCGTCATCGCCGACGACGCCTACTTCGGCCTGCAGTACGAGCGGAATCTTTTGGGCGAGTCGATCTTCGCCCGCCTGACCGACGCCCATCCGCGGATTCTCACGGTCAAGGCCGACGGCCCCACGAAAGAGGACTATGTCTGGGGTTTTCGGCTGGGTTTCGTCACCTTCGCCGGCAAGGACCTGTCCGAAGCGCGGCAGGAGGCCCTCGTCAAGAAGCTTATGGGCGTGGTTCGCTCCTCGGTATCGAGTTCGTCCGCCCCGGCGCAGAACATCTTCCTCAAGGCCCTCGACTCGCCAGGCTACGAGGCCCAGAAGCGGCGCTATCGCGAGCTGCTCGAGGGGCGCTTCCGCGAGGCCAAGAAAGCCGTCTCTTCGGGTGGCATGCCGGCCAGCCTCCGGGCTTTGCCCTTCAATTCGGGCTACTTCATGAGCTTCGAGTGCCGCGGCATCTCGGCCGAGGCGCTGCGCGTGAAGCTGCTCGAGGAGCGCGGCATCGGCACCATCTCCATGCAGGACCGCTACCTGCGCGTGGCCTTCTCGAGCGTCGAGGAGGGCGGCATCGCCGAGCTCTACCGCGAGATCGCGGCCGCGGCCGTCGCCCTCGAGGACGCCGGACGCTAGGAAATGTCCGGACGCTCTTCGTTTCGCCCAACGCGTCGATCGCGGCGGGGGACGCTCGGGCGAGCCCTGGCCCTCGCGGCCGCGCTCGTCGCGGTCGGCGGCGCGGCGGCGCAGTCGGCCGGATGGCGGGGCGGCGACCCGGGAGGCGCGCCCCCGACTGCTCCGACTGCCCCGGCTGCCCCGGCCGACTCAGGCAGCTTCTCGGGCACGGCCAGCTGGTACGGCCCCGAGTTCGCGGGCCGCGTCACCTCCAGCGGCGAGATCTACGACCCGAACAAGCTCACCGCCGCTCATCGCAGCCTGCCCTTCGGCACCCTCGTCCTCGTCCGGAATCTCGACAACGGCTCAAGCGTGGTCGTGCGCATCGACGATCGAGGCCCCTTCGCTCGGGGGCGGGTGATCGACCTCTCCAAGGCGGCGGCCCGCCTCATCGGCATGATCCCCACCGGGACGGCTCGCGTCTCCTGCTCCATTATCCCTCCCGAGGAGGCGCTCGCCTGGAAGGGCGGGGGCATGGACGGACGGCCGCCGCCGCCTGACACCGGCTCAACGGGCGCTGCCGCAGGCGGCTTCGCGTACGGGAGTCCGGGAGGCGCCTCCGTCACGGGCGGCGTCGAGCACGTCCGCATCCAGGTCGCCTCCTATGCCTCCGAGGCCAACGCCGGGGACACGGTGACTAGGCTGCGGAACTCGGGGCTCTCGCCCTCGATCGAGAAGGTCCAGGGGCACTACCGCGTGGTCTTCCCCGATCTGCAGCCTGCCGAGGCGCGGAGGATCCGGCTGCTCCTCAACGACATGGGCTATCGGCTCCTCCTCGTGACTTCCTGGACCGACCCCGTTCGCTAGGCGCAATGAGGATAATCGGGAACGGCGCGGGAGCTTTTGAATGCGGGGCCGTACCTTTCGGCGCAGCCCCGCCACGCCTATTTGAGGATGTACGACTTGAGCGGCGGGAAGCCGTTGAAGTAGACCGAGGAATAGCTCTGCGTGTAGGCGCCGGTGGTGAGGATGTACACGCGCTCGCCGATCTTGGTCTTGTCGGGCATCGTGTAGGTCCATTTCTCGTACAGGATATCCATCGAGTCGCAGGTGGGTCCGGCGATGATGATCTCGACCGGCTTCCCCGAACCCTCGAAGTAGATCGGATACTTGATGGCTTCGTCGAGGGTCTCGATGAGGCCTCCGAACTTGCCGATGTCGAGGAAGACCCAGGGGTAGCGTTCGTGCACCGATTTCTTGGCGATGTTGACGACTTCGGCGACGATGACGCCGGAGTCGCCGGCCATGGACCGGCCCGGTTCGATGATGATCTCCTCCGGCCAGCCGTCCGAGAAGCTGTAGTCGAGGAAGCGGTGGATGTCCTCGGCGTACTGCCCGATCGAGTCGGTCGGCTCGACATAGTTCGCGGGGAAGCCGCCACCCATGTTGATCATCTTGAGGTCGGCGTGGAGCTCCTCCTTGGCCCAGCTGAAGAGCTGGCCCACCGAGGTGAGGGCCGAGGACCAGGCGCCCACGTCGCGCTGCTGGGAACCGGGGTGGAAGGAGATGCCGTAGGGCTGGAGGCCGAAGCGGATCGCCGTCTTGATGAGCTGTCGGGCAAGATCGGGGTGGGATCCGAACTTCTTGGAAAGGGGCCAGTCGGCGCCCAGGCCTTCGGTGAGGAGGCGGAAGAACACCTTGGAGCCGGGGGCGGCCCGCGAGATCTTGTCGACGTCGGTCATGGAATCGGTGACGAAGAGCCGTACGCCCTTCTCGTAGAAATAGGCGATGTCCCGTTCTTTTTTTATGGTATTGCCGAAGCTCATGCGGTCGGGACTCACCCCCAGGCGGAGGAGCTGGTCGAGTTCCCACCGGGTCGCAACGTCGAAGTTGGAGCCGAGATCGCGCAGGAGCGCGACCACTTCGTCGTTGGGATTGGCCTTGACCGCATAGTAGATCTTGGCGAAGGGCAGATGCGCGCGGAGTTCCTCGTACTTGGACCTGATGACGTCGAGGTCGATGACGAGGCAAGGCGTCTCCTTGTCGCGCGCAAACTCCTTGATCCGCTCGAATTTCTCACGGGGCATGAAATTTTCGAGCGGGAAACGGTACTGATCTTCCAATGTAGTACCTCTGATGTGAAAGATAGTCGTCTGCACCTCGGAGAGCCGATCCGCGAGCCCGACATCGCTGCGGCTCCGGCTCCAGGGGCGTTTGCGGCTCCAGCGCAACCATAGGGGCATGCTTGCTATCTTGTCAAGGATGCGGTATACCGCACTATATGATAGGCTTTTTCTTTAAAAAGACCTTCTTCGACGGGTGGGACAACCTCTTCACCCTGGTCCTGCAGAATGTCGTTTTCGTCGCGCTCGCGGCGATCGGGCTGCTTTTCCCGGCGGTGATTCATGCCCCGGCGCCCATTTCCGCCGCCGCCGCCCTGCTCGCCGTCGCGGCAGGGGCAATATGGTGGTCGGCGTGCGTCTACGCTTTGAAAGAGGTCGCCGACTTCCATTCGGTGAAGGTGACCGATATCCCCGCGGCGCTGAGATCCTCCATCGGGCCCGGGCTGCAGCTGGGAGCGATTCTGTCCGTCCTGTGGCTCCTCGTCTCGATCGGCCTGCCCTTCTACCTGAGCCATGGCGGCCTCGCGGGCGCCCTCGCCGCGGGAGTCCTCTTCTGGTTCGGTCTCACGGCTCTGCTCTCGCTCCAGTACTACCTTCCCCTGCGTTCGCGGCTGGGCGGCGGCTTCGTGAAGAATATCCGCAAGAGCTTCGTCCTCTTCTTCGACAACCCCCTCTTTTCCGTTTTTCTGGCCCTGTACAACGCCGTCTCGCTGGCGCTGTCGGGTTTTTTGGCCTTCCTCATACCAGGCTTGGCCGGAATCGCCCTCGCCCTGGACGAGGCCGTTCGGCTCAGGCTGTACAAGTACGACTGGCTCGAGCGGAACCCCGGCGCCCGGCGCCGAGCCGTGCCCTGGGACGAACTCGTCGCCGAGGACAGCGAGCTGGTCGGCAAGCGAACCCTCAAGGGCATGATCTTCCCCTGGAAAGAGTAGCCGAGCCGGCCGTCGTTGACCAAAGGGTGGGGATGGCCTATTATCGATGAAGGCCTATGTCCATCACCACGAGCCAGCAGATCGGGAAATGGTACGATCTCTATAAAAGCATAGAAATCACCTACACGAAGGAAATCATCAAGACCACGGGCCTCGATCCGCGCGGGGTTTTCCTGAAGTGTGTCGGCGAACAATGGCCCTGTGTCATCTACTCCGCCTCCTTCGACGGGGCGAAGGTGGTGGCGAGCTCCAAGCAGGCCTTCATGGACAAGGTCAAGAAGGCGAACAACCTCGTCTCTTTGCGCTTCAGCTTCAAGAACCCCGACAAGCCCGAACCCATGAGTTTCTTCATTTCGGCGAGGATCGCGGGCATGTCGCCGTACGTCCAATCGGGCGGGGATCTGCAGTTCGTGAATATCCTGTTCACGCAGCGTCCCCCCGACGATTTCATAGAGATTCTCGGGCGGGTGCTCGATGCGAACATCAACTCGACGCGGCGGAGGGACGACCGCATCCTCCTCTCTCCCGATGCGATGCGCCGGATCGGGCTCGTCTCGAAGGACACCTTCGTCTTCGTCCAGGGCGTGCCGCGCAAATGCATCCTGCGCGACCTCTCCTTTTCGGGCTGCAAGGCCATCATCGTCGGCATCGCGAAGTTCCTCGTCGGCAAGGAATGCACGATCAAGGTCGAGATGGACGAGCCTCGGGAGTCGCTCGAGCTCAAGGGCGTCATCGTGCGCTACGAGGATGTCGAGGGCCGGAAGGACCTCACCGCCATCGCGATCAAGTTCGACGAGCACGCGATTCCCATGACCTACAAGATGCATGTCAACGATTTCCTGAGCCAGGTGCGCCAGAGCCGGAGCGAGGAGCCCGGGCGGCCCTCCGTCCCGGAGGGCGCCGAGCCTCCCGAAGGCTTCAAAATCCCCTAGGAGGGTCATTCACGTGGATTATACTTCCAGCGGCACCGATTCGGAGGACGAGGCGTCCCGGCCCGGCGATGCCGCTCTCAAGCGTCTGGTGTTCATCGAGCTGCCCAATGCGCTCACCCGCGACATAGGTTCCTTCGCGCCCGATCCCTCCATCCCGCTTCCCGTGGAGATCGGCGTCGAGTCTGAGCGCTTCGATCCGCGGCGGCTCACGGCCGAGGCGGTGGTGGCCGGCATGCTGCGGCTCCTGGCCTGGAATCCCGCGCATGAGCACGCCGACTACTACCGCGGCTTCGTGAAGGCGGTCAAACCCGATATCCTCGTGGAACTCTCCCAGGCGGGCATCGCCAAGGCGCAGGCGCGCGATTGGGAGATAGCGGAGGAGATTTTCCGCGCTCTCGCCGGGCTCTTCCCCGCCGCCCCCGAGCCCCTGCTCGATCTGGCCATTCTCTCGGAGGATCGGGCCGCGGCCTACACCGAGTCGGACCGGGAGGCTCTGGCCGAGGAGATGGACGAGCGCGCCTTCGACGCCTACAAACGCCTGCTCGCCATGGAACCTCCCTTCGCTCCGGCTTTCTTCAACGCCGCTTTCTTCTTCATGCGCCGGCGCAACTTCGAACGGGCCGCCTCGCTGTTCGAGACCTATATCAAGATAGGAGACGACGAGGAGAAAAAAGCCCGCGCCCGGGAGATCGCCCAGAAGCTCGGCGAGCACGGCTACCTCGACAATCTCTTCAAGGAAGCCTATGACTTCATCAGGCTGGGCGAGGAACGGAAGGGCCTCGAGAAGGCGGCCGAGTTCCTCGAACGGCACCCGGAGGTCTGGAACGGCTGGTTCCTGGTGGGCTGGGCGAACCGCCGCCTCGGGCTTTGGGAGGAGGGCAAGGCCGCTTTCGAGAAGGCCGTGGCGCTCGGAGCCGAAGGCATCGACGCGCTCAACGAGCTGTCGATCTGCCTCGTCGAGCTGGGGCAGATACACGAGGCGCGGAAGGCTCTCGAAAAGGCCCTTCGCGTCGAGCCCGAGAACATCAAGATCATCTCGAACCTGGGCGCCATAGCCCTGAAACAGGGCCGACGGGACGAGGCGGCCGGATTCTTCCGCACGGCCCTGGAGATCGACCCCGGCGACCCCGCGGCCAAGAACTGGCTCGCGCAGCTGGAGTCGGAGAGCGATTAGGCCATGGCGAGGCTCTTCGGCCGGGCGAAAACCGGAGCGGCGGCCGGAACCCCCGCTCCCGCGGGCACGCCAGCCGAGCGTATCCTCGCAGAGCGTATCCTCGCAGAGCGTATCCTCGCGCAGGCCGCGGCCCTGGCGGCGCGGCCTTCCCTTCCCTCGAAGGCCGCGTTGCGCGACCTCATTGAGGGCGCCTACGCCGCGCTCCGCTCCGAGGCGCCCGGGCTGCGTCCCCGCGACTCGTCCGGGGAGCCGGGAGGCCTCCTCCGCCTTCCCCCCCTGCCGACTGTCCTCCTCCCCGACATCCACGCCCGGCCTTCGCTGCTGGCCGAAACCTTGGCCTGGGAAGGGCCGTCCGACGCGCCCTTCGGCGCTCCCCTGGCCCGCCTGCTCGGCGAGGGCAGGGCCACGCTGCTCTGCCTGGGCGACCTTTTCCACACCGAGTGGGAGGGCGCCCCGCGGCGATGGGAGCGCGCGCTGCGCGAGTACCTGGGCGGCTACGCCGGCCACCGCTGGATGGACGAGGAGATGGCCCTCGCCCTGAGCTCCCTGCGCATTGTCCTCGCCGCCAAGGCGGCCTTCCCGGGTTTCTTCCACTTCATCAAGGGCAACCACGACAATATCTCGAACGACGAAGAGCGCGGAGACCGGCCCTTCTACAAGTTCGCCGCCGAGGGCGAGATGGTCACCGCCTGGTTCGATCTCGCCTACGGCCCGGAACTCCGAGCCCGGCTGCGTCAGGTCGAGCTCGAGTACCCCGTGCTCGCCGTCGGGTCGAACTTCGTGGCGAGCCACGGCGAGCCCGCCTTCGCTCTGGCGCCGAGCGACGTGATCGAGTATCGCAGACGGCCCGACGTGGTGTACGGCCTCATCTGGACTCCGAACGACGGCGCAGAAGAGGGCTCGGTCGAGCGTTCGCTGGAAGCCTTGCTCGGCGCGCCGACCGCGGGAGAGAAGGGCCCGGGCGCGAAAGGCGCGCTCTGGTTCGGGGGACATCGCCCCGTGGAGGGGCGCTACGCCCTCCGCGCGCACGGACGCTACGTCCAGTTCCACAACCCAGGAGCGCACCAGGCCGCGCTGCTGGAGCCGGGCCGCGATCCCGATCCCGAGCGCGATATCAGGACGCTTTCGCGCCCGAAATAGCCCCGTCCGTTAATCATTGACCTGAGTCCTGCCGATCCATATCATGACGCGATATGGCAAGCGGCAGACGATCGAGCGGCGGAAGGCGAGGGCGGGGCGGAAGTCCCGGCTGTCTTCTCGTGCTGGCGGCGCTCGTGGTTATACTCTTCCTATTCCTTCTAAACCTCGGCAAGATCCGCCAGACGATAGGCAGCACCAATTTCCAGGATATCGTGGGCACGCAGCACGGCACCGGCGCTCCCCCCGCGGCTCCTTCCGTCCCGGCGCTTTCGCCGACGGCCGCTTCGCCGACGGCCGCTTCGCCGACGGCTCCGAGCGGCTCCGCGCCCTCCGGCGCCGCCTCCCCCGCAGCCGGAGGCGCGACTGCCCCGGCCGCGCCGGGTGGGGGAGCCGTCACTCAGGCGCCGCAGCCCCAAACGACTCCGACGCCCGCCCCGCAGCCCGCAGGGCGGCCGGGCGCCTCCGGCAGTTCCGGCGGCGCTCCTGCCACGCCCGGAGCGGGCGCCTCCTCTCTCCCCCAAGGCGGAGTCCGGAATAGCCAGCAGGGAAGCGGCATCGCCGCGACGAGGACTCGGCCGACCGCGCTGTACTTCATCCGCATAGAAAACGACGGTGTCATCGTGCGCCAGGAAGTGAAGCGCAACCTCGCTGTCTCCGATTCCCCGCTCACCGACGCGCTCGAGTCTCTCCTCGAGGGGCCGACGACGGAGGAGTTGCGCGAACACCTCATGACCCTCGTGCCCCTGGGGACGAAGCTCCTCGGTGTCGAAGTGCACGGCTCGACCGCCTATGTCAATTTCAACGAGGCCTTCATGTACAACCACTACGGCATCGAAGGCTACGCCGGCCAGCTCAAGCAGATCGTCTATACCGCCACCTCCTTCCCCACCGTCCAGGACGTCCAGATCCTCATCAA
>DATKVK010000069.1:0-17112 GCA_035530095.1 Rectinemataceae bacterium
AGTGATAGTAAAAGTTATAGCCGCCCGTCTGCCTTGCAACCACGTCCGCGCCGCCCAAACCGCCCTTCGAAGCCCGATTCGCCGCTCGGGCTCCGAACACCAGATCACACACAGCCTATCGTGGTCTCAAAATCGCCCGATTCCCCCACCATCTCCATTCTCCAAGCCCTCACGTCCCATCCACAGACAGGCTACTCCCTGAGATTCTGGCCGTCAACCGCGCCACCGTGGGCATGATAGCTGAACCAGAGCCGCGCTTTCCCGCAGCAGGGGGCCGGGATAGTGAACTGGACTTCGCCTATTGCGGCGGCCCCCTCCCCTTTCCTGCAAGACAGGCGATGATGCCCCTGATCTCCGCAGGATTCTGGATCACCGCGATCACAGCCATCTTCCCTCCGCACTCAGGGCAGAGGAAGGGGTCCACCTCGTAGACCTTCGCCAGGAGGCGAGCCCACGCCTTCTTTCGTGCAGTGGCACCGACCTCGACCGCCTCGCCTGCGGCGGTGTCCTCCTCGACCGATCCCGGTTCGCCAGCGGGGCCCTGAGCGTGTCCGTACCAACGCTCCGGCGCCCTGGTCTTCAAGGCCGGCCTTTCCTTCCAGGTGCCTCGCCCCCGGGATGAGTAGACTCCGTATCGTCTGATCAGATGCTTCCCCTTGGGCGGGATGTGGAGGGTGACTTGGGCGATGAAGTCAAGGCTGTCGAAATGCCGGACTTCGCCTCTCCAGTGCCCCTTCTCGGCTGCCTTCCATGAAATCGTATCTTCCCGCTGATCCCACGTGAACTTCTCAAGGCCGACAGGAGCGCGGACAATGTACTGGGAAAGCGACTGCCGGGCGTCGTCGTCGTAAATCAGTGTCCCCGCTTCCACTGAAAAGCCCGAATGCTGCCAGCCGAGCATGGACTTGGCCAATGTCTCATCGAGAAGACCCTGTTTCAGGAAGTACCCGATTACCCGACGGCGCCAGAGCTCCTGGAGCGAGTCGTTGGTACCGATCGGGATGAAGAAGAAGCGGTCGTGGCTATCGAATCCACCCTCAAGAACGATAGTGTGCCAGTGGGGATGGAATGTGGCGAACTCCCCGAAAGTCTGATGACTGGATACCATACCGGTGACCAAGGGCCTGCCAGCGGCTTCGGTGTAATACTCGGCGATCAGGGAATAGATCAGCTTCCCGACTGTAGCGAACAGCGAGCGGTCGCGCTTGAGGAAGCCTCGCAGGGCCTTGGGAATCGTCCACACGAACTGTCGATGCGGCAGCCGGAGGAGCAGGTCGTCGGCCAGGTACTCCCCGAGGAGGATGGTCCGTTTCTGGCCGCAGGAGGGGCAGAGGAAGAAGGACTTGCAGGAGAAGGGCCGGAAGTAGTCAAAGCCGCAGTCCGGGCAGCGGATGCGGGCGATCCCGTTCTCCCAGTCCCCGCAGGCATCGAAGGCCTCTGCCGCGCCAGAAATCAGCGGAAGGCGAAACCTGCCGAAGTCGGCTGAGTACTTCTCCTCATAGACGGCTTCGAATGCGGGGAAGCGCTCGTGGAAAAGCCTTTGGAGGTCGCTCCGGCCATGAGGATGGTACGTGGATGGAATGGAGGAAGGCGCCGAGACCGGCGATGGCGTATTGACCGAAGACATACATACAACACGCACTGGACTACCGCTGGCGCTTGCATCTTTTGCCAGGAATCGGGAATAAGGAGTGGGGGTGCCGGAGAAGCCCGGAGGCGCGAAGCGTCGAGGACTTCGGAGGCAGGGGGAGCCGCGTAGATCAGGGTGCGCGAAGCGCCACGTCTAGCCCGGTGCTCCCCCTCTTGATGAATAGAGCCATGCTCGAAGACGTCGCCGTCCTCACCGGCGGAGAAGTCATCACCGAGGAGCTCGGCCTCAAGCTCGAGAACACCGCCCTCAACCAGCTCGGCACCGCGAAGACCGTCAAGGTCGACAAGGACAACACCACCATCATCAACGGCGCCGGCAAGCAAGGTTTCCAGCGGGCTGGCGGTCGCTCCTTTTCCGCCAGTCCGCGTCCTTTGTTCCAACTTTCATACGAGGACGCGCGATGTCCCTTTACTCTGGCTTTGGAAGAAGAGTGCCCGGTCCCGTGGAGTTCGGACTCGCCCTATTGCTGTTCGCACTTGTCTCGCCGGGCACTGCCGCGGGACAGGCGTCCGCGCTCTCGGCCGTCGACTCGCTCGGGAATCGGCTGGTGCTGACGACTCCCGCCGTCCGGGTCGTCTCGTTCTCTCCCGGTGCGACCGAGGCTCTTTTCGCCATGGGAGCCGGGTCGGGCATCGTTGCCACCTCCTCGGACTGCGACTATCCCGATGAGGCCCGAGCCTTGAAATCACTGACCCTCGGAGCCGACAGCGCGGAGCTCGCCTTCGATCTTCATGACATGAAATCCGACCTGCTCGTCGTCGAGGGTGGTCTGTATCGCAGCCGACCACTTTTCTGGAACAGGTTCCAGGTCCCCGTCTTCGTCTGGGATCCCCAGGATTTCGTCGCGCTCGCGCGTGCTGTCATGAACATCGGGATTCTCGTGGAGAAGACGGATGCGGCCATCAAGATCGCTTCCACCATCACCGAAACCGTGAAGCGGACGAGGCTCGTCACGGATTCCCTCCCCTCGGATCGTCGTCCGCGGGTCGTGTGGTTGACGAGCAACGATGTCCCTGTCGTCTATGGCTCGAAATCCATGGCTCAGGCGATGATCGAAGCCGCAGGGGGGACCAACGTCTTTTGGGAAATCGACGAGGCCACGGCGGTCGTGGATTGGAACTCGATAGTGGCAGGCGAGCCCCAGATCATCCTGGTTCCTTATTCGGTGGGCGAGTTGGGGCTCGACGGGCGCATGCCTGGAGAAATCCTCGAACTGCAGTGGAACTTCCCGCCCAATGTGGGCTTTGTCGATGCCGCGTTGACGACGCGGGGATCTCCCCGCGCGACGACGGGGCTCCTGCAGATCGCGCGGAAACTGCACCCGGAATCGTTTCCGTGATGGGCGACGGCGGATCGGGGCCTGTCCCCGCGGGGGCACGACGCCATATCGGGGGATCCGTCTGAGTTCCGGCCATGGTTGGGGAAAATCGGCCTGGTCCTACCTCAAGGACGCGGTTCGCCGCCTTCGACGGCTTTCCGAAGACACTCGGGGAATCCTCCAGACCACCATACTGAGCATCGCCGCCGCCCTGTCCGCCGTCGCTTTCCTCGTCTCGGTCAACGCCATCTTCGCCGCAACCTTCGGCGTCTTCGCCACCCTTCCGCCTCCCTGGTTCCTCCTCGCCAGCTTCATCACCGTCATGACGTCCTCCCTCGCCGTCGGCCTCCTCCTGAACAAACTCGCCCCCGAGGCCGCCGGGAGCGGCATACCGCAGCTCAAGGCCGCTTACTGGAAGGAGCTCGGCTATGTGCCGATAAAACCAATACTGATCAAGTTTGTGGCGGGGGCGATCGGCATCGGCGGCGGGGCGAGTCTCGGAAGGGAGGGCCCGACGGTCTACATGGGCGGCGGAGTGGCGTCCAACCTTTCCGCCTTCCTCGGATCAGCGAAGCGGGAAAGGCGCGGAAGTTCCCTGGTCGGCGCCTCGGCGGGCCTGGCGGAAAAGTACAAGCAGAAGCTCGCCGTCAAGGACTTCGAGGCGACGACGAAATACCGCTTCGATCCCAAGTTCGAGACGGGCGGAACCTTCGGCGTCAACTACGCATCGATAGGCGGCCGCCTCATAGCCTTCAACTACCGGACCTGTGCCTGGACGGAGGGCGAGCGATCGGCCCTCCACGAGCGCCTCATCCTCGGACACTATCTCCGGCAGTTCAATGAGGAGACGATCGCGACCAGGAGCCAGGCTACCTGCGGCGAGCCCTGCGCGGCGGTCTGCAAGAAGCTCAGGGGCGAATTCAAGAAGGACTACGAGCCCTACCAGGCCCTCGGTCCCCTCATCGGGATCTTCGACCAGCGGGCGGCGGAGGCCGTCAATCGCGTCTCCGACGCGGCGGGCTTCGACGCGATCTCCCTGGGAGGGCTCCTGGCCTGGCTCATGGACCTCCTCGATCGGGGAGAACTCTCGGAGGGGGATCTCGGGGTCACGCGGAAGCCGCGCTGGATCGACGGTCCGGGCCAGGCGGATTTCGACGCGGCAGGGGATTCCCGGCACAACGCCGAGCTCGCCCTCGAACTGATCTCCTCGATCCTCGCGCGCCGCGGCATCCTCGATCTCTCCGAGGGGCCCCGCAAGTGGGCCCGCCGCGTCCGCAAGATGCGCGGCACGAGGATCCTCGATCGCTTCGTCTACACGGCCAACGGACGCAAGGGCTGGATGGTGCCGAACCAGTACTGGACGCCCGGGGTCCTCGCGCCCATGGCCATCATGGGCAAGTATTACATGCACTATGGGCCTGAGTTCCTGCCCCCTCGCGAACTGGGGAGGGCCTGCGCCAAGAGGCTCGAGAAGGAGCTCGGGATGGACAACGCGGGACTCTGCCGCTTCCATCGCGCCTGGGGCGAGGAGATGATGGCCGAGGCTGTGGGCTCAGTCTACGGCCTGAAGGATGAGTATCTCGCCGCCGTTTCCGTGGCGGCGAGCCGCATCAACTCGAGGAACGCCGCGGTCTATTGGGAGAGCGCCGCCGATGTCGAACTCGTCTCGACCTTCCTCCGGCGCCGACGGGACGTCGAAGGCGACGCGAGCCCCGAGCTCGCGCGCTGGATAGCGGCCTTCGACGCCGACCCGTCCGAGGCTGCCCTCTCCTGGTGGTTCGAGACGCGGAAGGGCATCGACGAATCGCTCAGGGACTTCATGTAGGCAACGCCCGTCTGACGGGCGCGGACTGGGCGCCTTCGGCGCCTGCTACAGGATGCGCATCCCCTCGTGCGCCAATAATCCGAGCGCGACAAAGACCAGGGTGGTGGCGTACATGAGGAAGACCGCCCTTTTCACATCGGCTCTTTCGATCGGCCGCCTTGCCTCGCCGAGGACAGGCTTGTCGATCAGCTCTCCCCCGTACCAGGCCGGTCCACCGAGGGCGAGGCCGAGGGCCCCGGCAAAGGCAGCCTCGAGCCAGGCGGCGTTGGGACTCTCGTGCTTTCTCCTGTCTCTCCAACCGAGGTTTGCGGCGGCGCCCGCGTCGATTTTCCCGCGCGACAGGGGGGCGAGAAGGGCTGCCGCAAGCAGGCAGGCTCCGAAGGAAAGCCGGGCAGGGATCCAGGACAGGAGGTCATCGGCGCGGGCGGCCACCCGACCGAAGAGGATTCGGCGCTCGTCCCTGTGCCCCCAGAGCGAATCCAGGGTGTTGGCGGCGCGATAGGCGATGGCTCCGGCCGGTCCGAGGACAAGGGCCCAAAACAAGGGCGCGCAGACGCCGTCCACGGTGCTCTCCGCGACGCTCTCGACCGTCGCGCGGAGCAGTGCCGCCTCGTCGAGGTTTTCCACGTCGCGACCGACGATCATGGACACGGCCTTCCTTCCCGCGGGAAGCCCATCGACCCGCAGCGCGGCGACGACCCGCAGAGCGTGGGCGGCGAGATCGCGCGGGGCGATGGAGACGTAGACGAGGTAGACCGATGCCGCCCAGCGCCCGGCCGACGTTCCGCCATCCGCCGAGAGGCCGACCAGCGCGGTGAGAGCCCCTCCCGCGAGGGAGGCCAGTTGGACGAGGGCGAGGGCCGCAGCGACCGATCCACCGACGATCGCGATCCAGCCGAGTGCCCCGGCGACCAGGGGCGGCGCGAGACGGCGCGTCGCCGGGTCGAGAAGAGCCGCGCTCCTTCCCATCGCCCGCACCGGATGGGGGATCCGGCGGGGATCGCCGAGGAGGGCGTCGAGGAGGAGGGCGGAGGGCAGCAGGAGGGCAGGTCCGTGAAATATGTTCAATTGGTCTTACCGTCGCTTGTCGATGGCGCCGTCTCGGTCGCGAGGAAGTCGGCGAGCGCCTCGAGGAGACGCCGGTTTTCCGGGGCTGTGCGGACGGCGATCCGCGCATGGCTCCCGTCGAGGCCCTCATCCTCGGTGAAGGTGCGGATGGCGATGCCCTTGCGCAGCAAGGTCGCGGCGGCGCGGATACCCCCGCCAGGTCGGCTGAAGCGGAGGAGGAGGAAATTGGCGCCGCTTCGGAAGACCTTGAGGCCGTCCAATTCCCCGAGACCGGCGACGAGCGGCGCTTCTTCGCGTGTCACCATCGCGGCTGCCCGGGTCGCGCCCTCCGCATCGGCGAGGGCGTGGATGGCTATGGCTTCCGCGAAGCAGGAAAGGGGCCAGGCTCCGAGTTCCGCGCGGAGCCGGGCGAGAAGTTCGGGATGCCCGCTGGCAAAGCCGATCCGCGCGCCGGGAACGGCCCAGGTCTTGGTGAGGGACCGTATGACAAGGAGGTTGGGCTCCGGTGAGCCGATGGCGCCCCGGGCATCGCCCGCCAGCTCGGCGAAGGACTCGTCGAGGGCGATGATGTGATCCGGAAAGCGCCCTGCGAGACGGCGCATCTCGGGGAGCGGTGGACTCCCCCCGACTGGATTGTTCGGCGAGCCGGCGATGAAGAGGGCGGGAGGAGGGAGGGAGCCGAGGAGGTGGGTGAGGCGCTCGAGGAAGGCCGGATCGGCGAGCGAGAAATCGCGCCCAGATTCGAGGGCCAGGGGAAAGGAGGGGATGCGGCTACGAAGGGCGGCGCGGGCGTAGCCTGAGTACGAGGGAAGGGGAAAGACGCAGGATTTCGCGCCGGTCGCGTGGGGTAGGGCAAGGATGAGACTGTCGGCGCCGTCGGCGAAGAGGAAACGGTCCGGCGGGATTCCATGGCGGGCCGAGGCCGCGGCCTTGACGAGCTCAGCGTCCGGGTCGGGATAGACTCCGATGCGGCGCGCGCCTTCAGCGAGGGCTTCGGCGAGCCAGGACGGCGCGCCGCCGGGATTGAGGTTCGCGCTGAAGTCCAGAAGCTCGGCTTCGGCGATTCCCGCTTTCTGGGCGAGTTCACGGGTACGGCCGCCGTGGCTTCGGTGATCGATGCCGCTCAGCGTGCGCCCCCGATGAGGGGAAGGATCGCGGCGAGGGCAAGGAGGACGAGGAGCTCGCCGAGTTCGATCGCGCAGCCCAGGGCATCCCCGGCGAAGCCACCGACCTTCGTCCGATAGAGACGCGCGAGGGCGGCGCCGGCGACGAGGGCGGCGGCCATCGCCGATGCCGCCGCGATCAAAGGCATTAGTACAATCCGCGTCGAGCCGCAAAAGGCGAGGAGGGACAGGGGAGCCAGGGCGAGGGCCAGGCCTGCGGAGAGGCGCAGGGGCGAAAAGCCCCGCATGAGGGAGCCGAGGCCCGCTTCGCGCGCGGGAGGGACCAGAAGGGGCACCAGGGCCGCGGCGGCGCGTCCCGCGGCCGGAGAGGCGAGGAGGGCGGCGACGACCGCGATGTCGCCGACCCGCGCGAGCGCCAGGAGGGCCGCGACCCGCAGGGCCAGGAAGAGGGCGCCGGCACCAAAGGCGTAGACGCCTATCCGCGAGTCCTTGAGTATCTCGAGCCTGCGTTCAGCATCGGCGACGGGGAGCATCGCGTCGGCGGTATCGAGGAGTCCGTCGAGGTGGAAGAGGTTGAAGGCGGCATACTGGAAAGCGGTGGCGAAAAGGATGGCGAGGAGGGCATCGCCGAAGATGAACCTTCCCGCCAGGAAGCCCGCGAGGGCGGCGGCCGACGCGAGGGGTCCGATGAGGGGCAGCCAGAAATCGGCGTGGGAGAAATCCGGATCGAAGGCGAGGCGGACAGGTATGCGCGACACGAGGGTGAAGATCGTGAGGAAGCGCCTGAGCGGTGCGATCACGCGAGCCCTCCTCGGGCTGGACTTTCCTGGGCCGCGGACCGAAAGATCCCGGCCGAGGCGGAGGTGCCGGCGAGGGAAAAGACCTCCATCACCGCCCGCATCCCGCTTCCCGCGACGAGGGGCGCGAGCCGCCCCAGCCAAGGACTGTCGGCTTTGAGAACGGCGTGGTCCTTTCCTCCTTCGACCTCGTGGACGTGCACCTCGCGGACGCGTTCCAGGCGGGTATGGATCCACGCGGCGGGATCCTCGCCATCGAGGAGGAGGCGGCCGGTGTCGGCGCAGAGAGGAAGGCCCGGGCAGCTGTCTTCGGCTATCGCGAAGGGGAGCCGGCCCGTGTACTCGAGAAGGAAGCGATCCCCATGGCGGGTGCGAAATGCATCGACGAGGCTCGCCCAGGCGGCGGGATCCTCGCCGGCGCGCGGCGGATGGAGGACATAGTTCACCGCGAAGGCCGCGGTCTTTTCAACGAGTTCCTCGTCACCGAGGCCGAGCGGATCGGGGAGATGGACGCTGAGGGAAAGACGGCGGGCGGCCGCCTCGATGCCGGGCAGTTCCACCGCGAGTGCCGCCCGCGCCTCCGCGTCATACTTGAAGAAGAGAAGCTCCACGCCCTCGATCCAGGGCTGTTCCAGGGCGAGTTCGAGGTTTTCGAGCCAGGTGCCGGGAACCAGCCAGGAGGGGACGGCGAGGGTCACGAGGGCCGCTTGGCGTCGACCGGGATGCCGGCGACCATGAGGACGACCCGGTCGCAGGCCGCCGCGAGCCTGGCATTGACCCGGCCGAGGATGTTTCCGTATCGGCGGGCCAGGGGATCCGTGGGCACAAAGCCCATGCCCACCTCGTTCGTGACGATGACGATGTCGCGGGGGAGGCGGGCTATGAGGATATCGAGGATTCCATCGATATCGGACTCCCTGTCGTAGTGGAGCATGTTGTTGAGCCATAGGGGTATGCAGTCGAGCACCATCCGCTCTTGCAGGTGTTCGTGGATCTCCAGCGGCTCCTCTATCGTAACATACAGGCCGCCGCGTTCCGCCTGGTGCCGGGCGATTTTCTCACGCATTTCGTCGTCAAAGGCCTCTGCCGTCGCGAGGAAGCGGCGAGGGGCGGGGAAGGCTTCCGCCAGGATGAGGGCGTAACTCGACTTGCCGGACTTGACGCCGCCGATGATCAATGTTCGCATCGCGTCGTGATATCCCGGGCGCGAGCCGGCCGTCAAGTCGACCCGGCCAGACGCTTGACGGTTCCGGGATCTCCGGTTTATATTCCGCCCGTCACGGCGCCATAGTGATCCGTCCTTGGGCGGATCATGGGCTTAATCGGGAAGTCGGTACAAGGCCGACACGCCCCCAGGCACTGTATGAAGGCGACAGACCCACCTTTCCGGTCCGGCCAGCGAAGAGCTGCCGGTCCGGAACATCCACTGCTCAGGCGGGAAGGATAGGGAAAAGCGGGGATGCCTTCGAGTCAGGAGACCGACCGTGCGACCGCGCTTTCGCGTGGACATCGCTCGATTATTCACTGGGTGTTGAATAATGACGGAATCGACGTCTCCCCGTCCCCCCGTTCAGGAAGCCACTCACCACAATCGTGCCCGCTAGGACCTTGATGGTCCAGGGCACCGGCTCCTCTGTCGGCAAAAGCCTCATCACCGCCGCCCTCTGCCGCGCCTTCGCGCGCGAGGGCCTGCGCGTCCTGCCCTACAAATCCCAGAACATGTCGAACAACGCCGCCGCCGTGCCGGGAGGGGGCGAGATAGGCCGTGCCCAGGCCCTCCAGGCCGCCTCCTGCCGCGTCATCCCCACGGTCGACATGAACCCCGTCCTCCTCAAGCCCGAGGGCGACGCCCGGTCGCAGGTAGTCCTCCTCGGAAGGCCCTGGAAGACCCTCTCCGCACGCGAGTACCACCTCGAAAAGGATATCCTCTGGGCGGCGGCTTCGGCAGCCCTCGACCGCCTCCGCGCCAAGGCGGACCTCGTGGTGATCGAAGGAGCGGGTAGCCCCGCCGAGATCAATCTCCGCGAAGACGAGATCGTCAACATGAAAGTGGCGCGTTATGCGAACTCACCCGTCATCCTCGTCGGCGACATAGATCCGGGCGGCGTCTTCGCCCAGTTCGTCGGCACCCTCGCCCTCCTCGAGCCAGAGGAGCGCGCCCTCGTGAAGGGCCTCGTCATCAACAAGTTCCGCGGAGACATCTCCCTCCTCGAGCCAGGCCTCGACTTCCTGAGGGAGCGCTGCGGCCTGCCCGTGCTCGGCGTCCTGCCCTGGATCCGCGGCATCGGGCTGGCCGAGGAGGATGGTGCCGTGCTCGAGACGCGGCCCCGCGCGTCCGCTTCCAGCCCATCCATTGGAAGGTCTGCCGTCGGCGTCCTCGATATCGCCGTCATCAGGCTCCCTCGCATCTCGAACTTCGACGACCTGGACGCCCTCTCCCTCGAGGCGGGGGTGTCGGTACGCTTTGTATCCGGGGCGGAAGAACTGGGCGACCCTGACGCGATCGTGATCCCCGGTACCAAGGCGACCCTCGCCGACCTCGACTGGCTGCGCGAAAGGGGCCTCGACCTCGGCATCCGCTGGCTGGCCCGCCGCGGCCGGTCGATTCTCGGGATCTGCGGCGGCTTCCAGATGCTGGGAGAGTCGATCGATGACCCCGATGGTGTCGAAGGACGCCCCCGACGCGAGACGGGGCTCGGACTCCTCCCCCTGCGAACGACCTTCGGTTCCGGCAAGCGGACCGTGCCACGCCGGGGGCGCGTGGCTTCAGGACTGCCCGCGGCCTTGGCGGCGGCCGGAGGGGCACCTGTCGAGGGCTACGAGATACACGCCGGCGAGAGCCGCGTGGAGGGACCGCCCCTCTTCGAACTCGAGGCGGTTCCCGGCATTCCCGCCGCCGGTGACGGAACCTGGGCAGCGGAGGGACGCATCGTCGGGACCTACCTCCACGGCCTCTTCGACCTGCCGGATTTCCGGCGCGCCTGGCTGGTCTCGATCGACCGCCGCGGCACCTGGCAGGGCGGAAATCCGAAGGTCGCGGGAATCGCCCTGGCGGATGCGCGGGACCTCGCCCTCGACCGCCTCGCCGATGCCGTCACAACCTCGCTCGATATGGATGAGCTGCGCCGCATCGTCGGACTCGACACTCCAAAGGAAGGAACATGAATCTCCTCGAAACGACAATCGCCCGGATCCGCGAGACTGATCGAGCCGCGGCGGAAGCGGCGCGCTCGCGCCAGGACAGCCTCACCAAGCCCCGGGGGAGCCTGGGCCTCCTCGAGGATCTCTCGGTCCGTATCGCGGGCATTGTGGGGACGGCACGCCCGAGCCTCGGTCCCGGCGCCGTCTTCGTTATGGCCGGCGACCACGGGGTCTGCGCCGAGGGCGTGAGTGCTTTTCCCCAGGAGGTGACGCCGCAGATGGTGCATAATTTCCTCGCGGGCGGCGCCGGCATCAACGTTCTCGCGCGCTGGGCGCGCGCCCGGGTCGTCGTGACGGACGTCGGCGTGGCCTCGGACATCGCGCCCGCCCCGGGGCTCTACATCAAAAAAATAGCGCGTGGAACGGCCAATATGGCGACGGGCCCGGCGATGTCGCGGGACGAGGCGCGGCGCGCGGTGGAGGCGGGCATCGAGGTCTTCGAGGCAGAATACGCCCGTGAACCCTTCGGCATCGCCGCGACCGGCGACATGGGCATCGGCAACACCACGCCTTCCACCGCCCTCGCCTCGGTCTTCACCGGGGTGGCGGCCCGCGACATCGTCGGTCGGGGCACCGGCATCGACGATGCGGGTCTCGCTCGCAAACTCGCCGTCATAGAGCGGGCCCTGGCCGTCAACAGGCCCGACGCGAAGGACGCCCTGGGAACCCTCGCCTCGGTGGGCGGCTTCGAGATCGGCGCGATCGCCGGAGTCATCCTCGCTGCCGCGGCACGCCGCATGCCGGTCCTCATCGACGGATTCATCTCGGGCGCTGGCGCCCTCGTCGCGCGGGGACTGGCCCCCCTTTCCGCCGAATACATGATCGCGGCCCACGCGTCCGCGGAGGCCGGGCACCGGGCCATGCTCACAGCCCTCGGACTCAAACCACTTCTCGACCTCGGTCTCCGCCTCGGGGAGGGGACAGGAGCGGCCCTCGCCCTGGGCCTCTGCGACGCCGCCTGCCGGATACTCGACGAAATGGCGACCTTCGGCGAAGCCGGGGTCAGCGACAAGAAAGACTGAACCAGAAAGGAAAGCACATGGAAAGCACATTGAAACGAGCAGTCGCGACCCTCGCCCTCGCGGCAGTGGCCCTCTGCCTTGCCACCGCGGAGCCCGTCTCCGCGACCGATTCCGAGGGTCGGCCCCTGTCGCTCACCGCCCCGGCGGCGCGGGTCGTCTCCCTCTCCCCCGGCATCACGGAGACCCTCTTCGCGATCGGCGCCGGCTCGAGGGTCGTCGGCGTCACCACCTACTGCGACTGGCCCGTGGCCGCGAAAAGCCGCCCCAAGGTCGGCGGCTTCTCTGCCTCGACCATATCCGTCGAAAAGATCGTCGCACTCAAACCGGATTTCGTCATCGGCTCGGGAAACATCCACCGCTCAGTCGAGGAGGCCCTCGTGCGCCTCGGCATCCCGGTCTTCACCTACGCGCCTTCTGGTTTCGAGGAGATCGCCCGGGACATGAAGGCCCTCGGTGCCCTGACCGATTCGGCGAGGGGCGCGGAAGCGGCCGCCGATTCGATGCTCGCCACCATCGCGAAGGTCCGCGTTGCCCTCGCCGACCTCCCCGCCTCGGCCAGGCCGACGGTCTTCTGGGAGATCTACGACGAACCCCTCATGACCTGCGGCGCGGCGACCTTCCAGCATTTTATCCTCGAGGCCGCCGGAGGGCGCGACATCTTCGCCGACCTTCCCGGCTCCTGGCCCCGCGTCGGGGCCGAGGACGTCATTAGGCGGGCGCCCGCGTGGATACTGGGCGCCGATGACCATGGCGACAAGATGAGCGTCGCCCAGATCGCCTCGCGGCCGGGTTGGTCCACCATCCCCGCGGTCCGCGACGGACGGGTAGTCCTCGTCCCCGCCGCCATCGTATCCCGCCCCGGCCCCCGCGTCGCCGAAGGCGTCCTCGCCGTGGCGATGGTCCTCTACCCGGAGCGCTTCAAGAAATGAGGCCCGCGGGAACCGCCCGCGCGGTCCTCATCGCGGCGGCCGCTCTCGTCATCGCGTTGGCGGCCCTCGTCGGAAGCCTCTGCTTCGGTTCGGCGGCCATCGCGCCGCGCGATGTCATCCTCGCCCTCGTCGCGCGGATTTTTCCCGGCTCATCGGCGGCCATGGCGGCCGATCCCGTGGCGATCACCATCGTCTGGGAGTTGCGCCTCGCGCGGACCCTCCTCGCGGGAATCGCCGGAGCCTGCCTCGGCGCCGCCGGGGCGACCCTGCAGGGACTCTTCCGCAATCCCCTCGCCGATCCCTATTCCCTCGGCGTGTCCTCAGGCGCCGCCCTCGGCGCCGTCCTCGCGATGGCAGCCGGCCTCCGCTCTCCGCTCGGTTCGGGGAGCGGCGTCCAGGCCTCCGCCTTCGTGGGAGCCCTGCTTTCCGCCGCCCTGGTCTACGCCGTGGCCAGGGCGGGCAGGAAGACCGCCGCCACGACAGCCCTCCTTCTCGCGGGCGCCGCGGTCGGTTCCTTCCTTTCCGCGGCGGTATCCCTCATCGTGTCCTTGAACGATCGGGATCTCCACAGGGTCTTCTTCTGGTTGATGGGCGGTTTCGGCGGCAAGAGCTGGCCCGACCTCACCGCGGCCCTCGTCCCGGCCACCGCCTCGATCCTCCTCTCCCTCGGACTCGCCAGGCCCCTCGACCTCCTCGGCGCTGGCGAGGAGGCCGCTTCCTCGATGGGCCTCGAGCTCAAGCGGGCACGGGTGCTGGCTGTCACCTCGTCCTCGCTAGGGGCGGCAGCTGCCGTTTCCGCGGGCGGGGTCATCGGCTTCATCGGTCTTATCGGCCCCCACATCGCGAGGCTCGTCGTGGGGCCGGGTCACCGGCGCCTCATCCCCGCCTCCGCCTTCGCCGGCGCGATCCTCCTCATGACGGCGGACGCCGTCGCGCGCTCGGTCGCCTCCCCCCTCGAGCTGCCTGTGGGCGTCGTCACCGCCCTTGTCGGCGCGCCCCTCTTCCTGCGCCTCCTCGCGAAACGGGGAGTCTTCGCGTGAGCGGCTCGATCCTTCGGCGCCCCCTTCCGGCGCGTGCGCTCCGCGCCTGTGCGCTCCGCGCCTGTGCGCTCCGCGCACAAGGTCTTTCCGTCGGCTGGCCCGGCAGGACGGTCCTCACGGGCATCGACCTCGACATCGAACCGGGGGAGGTCCTCGCGATCATCGGGCCGAACGGTGCGGGCAAGACGACCCTGATCCGGACCCTTGCGGGGGACCTGGCCCCCCTCGCTGGCCGGGCCCTTGTCGAGGAAGTCCCCCTGGGCGGCCTGCGTTCCATCGGATCCATCCCGCGATCGGAGCGTGCCCGCATCGTCGCGCGCGTCCTCCAGAGCGAGGAACCGGCCTGGCCCCTGCCCGTCCGGGAATATGTCGAAGCGGGGACCTTTCCCTCGACGGGCTGGTTCGGCGGCCTGGGGCATGACGAACGCGCTTCGGTCGAGGCCGCCCTCGCCTCGATGGACCTCCTGGACCTGGCCGATCGTCCCGTCACCGAGCTCTCGGGCGGTGAATTCCGTCGCGTCCTCGTCGCCCGCGCCCTTGCGCAGCGACCCTCGGTCCTCCTCCTCGACGAGCCGGCCGCGGACCTCGACCTCGCCCGCCAGGTCGAAATCCTGGGCACTTTGCGCCAACTCGCGGCCTCTGGAATGGCGGTCGCCCTGAGCCTCCACGATCTCAATCTCGCTTCCCTCGCCGCCGACCGGGTCGCCCTCATCGCAGGGGGGCGGCTCGCCGCGATCGGCAGTCCCCGAGAGGTCATCACCGCCGAAGCGGTCGCCATGGCCTATGGGGCGGCCGTCCTGGTCGGCGATCATCCCCTGGGCGATTTTCCCCATGTAATCCATGTACCGGACTGGCTCGGGCGCGGTGCCCAAAAGGAGGACATCGATGGATAAAGGCTATTTCCAGGTTTACACGGGAGAGGGCAAGGGCAAGACGACCGCCGCCCTCGGCCTCTGCCTCCGCGCCCTCGGCGCCGGGCTCCGTGTCTATCTGGGTCAGTTCATCAAGGGCGGCAGATACTCGGAGATAAAGGCGCTGGAGACTCTCGCCGTCGCGCTCGACGGCACTCTTGCCGTCAGGCAGTTCGGGCTCGGCCGCTTCATCCGCAACGGCCCCTCCCCCGAAGACATGGCCGCCGCGCGAGAGGGGCTCGTGGAGGCCCGTGCCGCCCTCGTGTCGGGCGATTGGGACCTCGTGGTCCTCGACGAACTCAACGTGGCGGCGCATGTCGGGCTTGTGACTGAGCATGACATCATCGATCTCGCCGCTGCCCGCCATCCGGGTGTCGAACTCCTCGTCACGGGACGTTATGCGACACCCGCCGTGATCGAGGCGGCCGACCTCGTCACCGAGATGCGCCCTATCCGTCACTACTTCGACAAGGGTGTCATGGCGAGGAAGGGAATCGAGTCGTGATCCTTCCCCGCCTGATTATCGGTGCCGCCTCTTCGGGCGCCGGAAAGACGAGCCTCATGGTGGGCCTTCTCGAGGCCCTGGGCCGCCGCGGGATCGATGTCAGACCCTTCAAGACGGGACCCGACTACCTCGATCCCGCCCTGCACCGGGCGGTCCGGGGCCTTTCCTCCCGCAATCTCGACCCCCGCCTCATGGGAAAGGCCGCGGTCAGGGCCTGCCTGTGCCGAGCCGGAGGGGGAGGGGAGCTAGCCCTGATCGAAGGGGTGATGGGCTACTACGATGGCTCGCCCGCATCGACGGCCGACCTCGCCAGGCTTATCGGCTCCCCCGCGGTGCTGGCGATCGACGCCTCGGGGGCGGCGGAAAGCGCGGCGGCCGTGGCCCTCGGTTTTCTCCGCTTCAGGCGAAACAGCGGCATACAGGCCTTCATCGTCAATCGCGTCGGGAGTCCCGTCCACTATCGCATGGTGAAGGAGGCCATCGAAAGACGGACCGGTCTGCCTGTCGTCGGCTTCCTCCCCGCCGATCCCGCCCTCGCCCTCCCCGAGCGCCATCTCGGTCTCGTCGCCCCCGCGGAGAATCCTGATTTCCTCCGCGCCGTCGCCGCCCTGGGGGATGCGGTCGCCGAAAACATCGACCTGGACGCCCTTCTCGCCATCGCCCGTGGAGCGCCTGACTTCGCCGCTCCGGAAGGATCCGCGGCGACCCTGGCGGCTGGCTCAGTCTCCCGTCCGACGCGGCGCCGGAAGAAGGCCCGCATCGCCGTCGCCCTCGACGGGGCCTTCTCCTTCTACTACGAGGACAACCTCGACGCCTTGCGCGATCTCGGAGCCGAGCTCGTCTTTTTCAGTCCCCTCGCCGACAGGGTACTGCCGTCGGGAACGTCGGCCGTGTACATCGGCGGCGGCTATCCGGAGCTCCACGGCCCCAGGCTCGCGGCGAACCGCTCCATGCGCGAGGCGATGCGGAGGGCCGCTGCCGAGGGCCTTCCCATCTGGGCGGAATGCGGCGGCTGGATGTGGCTCCTCGACAGCTTCGACGGTCCCGACGGGACGAGCTACTCAGGCTGCGGGCTCCTCCGCGGCCATGCCCGGATCGGCACGCGGCTCGCGGCTCTCGGGTATCGCATAGGGCGCACCCTCGCCCCCTCCATCCTCGGTCCCTCAGGCACGAAGTTGGGCGGTCACGTCTTCCACTATGCGAGCATCGAGGGTGGAGAGGCCGGGAAGCCGGCCCTCTCCTTCACCCGCCCCGGTGTGGATTCCTGGAACGAAGGAGCCATCGACGGATCGGTGTTCGCCTCCTGGCTCCACATCCACGCCGCCGCGAACAGACCCGTGCTGCGCGCCTTCGTAGAAGCGGCCAGGAGGGCACGCGCGGCGTCACCTTGATCACGGGACCCAGGCTACCCCTGATCGCGTTCCGGTCAGCAAGGACAAGCCGGAATGCGATCAGGTTTTTCCAGTCAAGCGGACTCCTTGGTATGAAGCGAAGAATTCCATCGATGCGGCAGACTGGCAAGACCTAATGAAGATCGTCCTTCCCGAATACGAATACTCCGCAGGTTCCGACTCCGGTGAAGTGATAGTAAAAGTTATAGCCGCCCGTCTGCCTTGCAACCACGTCCGCGCCGCCCAAACCGCCCTTCGAAGCCCGATTCGCCGCTCGGGCTCCGAACACCAGATCACACACAGCCTATCGTGGTCTCAAAATCGCCCGAT
>DATKVK010000070.1:0-50048 GCA_035530095.1 Rectinemataceae bacterium
CGGAGCCGTGGCCGCCGCGACCTGTGCGGGAGCTGGAGGCGGCGCGGCCTGGGCCACGGCGGGAGCGGGCGGCCGCGCCCAGATCGTCGAGGCCTGGCGCTCGGCGAGCGACCAGGCCCTGCCCGACTCGTCGAAGACGGAGCCGAGGTAGGTATACTTGACCGCGACCGCCAGGTCCCGCGACTTCAGCCTCGCGTACGAGGCGTCGGCCGAGTCGTAGTGCTCGAGCTCGTACTGGCAGCGGGACAGGCCCAAGAGGGCGATGTTGTCCTTCGGCTCGAGCTTCTCGGCATACTGGTAGTACGTGAGAGCGAGCGTGAAGTCCTTGCGCAGGAAGGCCACGTTTCCGAGATTGTCCCAAGCGCTCTGGTAGCCGGCCTTGGCCGCGGCCGAGAACTCGTCCCAAGCCTCCTGGAGCATGCCGTAGCGGCCGTAGAGGATGCCCAGCTCATTCGCCAGCTCGCTGGGATCCCCGCCTGAAAGCCGCTCCTTGAGGCTCCTGACCTGCGGGTCGATCTGCTGCACCACGTAGTGGTCGAGGGCGTCGTCGAAGTCCCGCATCATCTGGGCCTCGTCGGGCAGGGCGAAGCGAGGATTGACGTCGGGGAAGGAGGCCGAGGGATAGACCTTCCAGCACTCGGGCAGGGTGTAGAAATTCGCCTTGCCGGCGCTCTCGTTGTCGTACCACTCCTTGGCTCCGACCTTCCAGGCCTTCATGAAATCGTCCCGCACCATGGTGATCTCCACCGGGGCCCAGGCTCGCCCGTCGCGGTAGATGGCGAGTCCCGGATCGAAGAGGCCGGCGCGGGCCTCCTTCTCGGAGATGCCGAGGTCGAAGGCCGCGAAGATGTGTCCGGGGATGGTGATGAAGGCGGCCCGGATGCCCAGCGACTGCAGGAGCGAGGCGTACAGGATCGAAAGGTCGGAGCAGTCGCCGCCGCGGTTCTGCAGCGTCTGCTGGGGAAACTGCACCGAGTCGACGATCGAGGGGTCGGCGTGCTTGACCGAGTAGTCGTTGGCCGGCACGACGACGTAGTTGAGGCCGTACAGCCGCTCGGCCTCGAACAGCCCCATGGCGTACTGCATGTTCCGATTGACGCCCATCCTCAGCCGGTCGCGCACGATCCCGGCGGCGAACTTGGCGAACCACAGCGAGGCGGGATTCGTCGACGAGACGAAGGCCGCGGCCCGGCGGTCGTTGGTCCAGGTGATGGCGTTGCGGAAGTGCATCAGGAAGTCGACGGGGAAGCGCGCCTCGGTCCTCTGGCCGAAGAAGCTGTAGTCCACGATGACCTCGCCCTTGGCGTCGATGTCCTGGGTGACCTCGAGGACCTGATCGGTGAACAGCGCGGTCAGGGGCACGGTCACCGCTCCGCCGGAAGGTATTCTCGCGTACTGGGCGCAGACCTTGGGCTGATCCATGTAGCGCCCCGCGTTGAACGACACCGTGACGTTCCTGACGGCGCCGTCCTCGCCGTTCACGAGCCGCACCGAACCGAAGGGCGAGTCGTCGTAATAGGCGTAGAGCGAGGGGAAGACCGGCTCCAGGCGAGGGGCCTCGATGCGCAGCCGAGATGGCCTGCCCCCGATGGCCGAGAGGTCGAAGGAGGCCACGAGGCCCGCCGTCCCCACGGTGAGGAAGGGAGCGTCCCGGCCGTAGTACCGGGACATGCCCGCCTCCGCCTCGAGGGTCCAGGCCGGAGCCACGCGCAGGCTGGCGCCCAGCCTGAAGCCGGCCGTGTAGGCGTTGCCCGACTTGTCGAGGTAGCTCGCGTTGGCAGCGCCGCCCATGGCGTCCAGCCGGAAGGCCAGACTGTCCCCGGCCTTGAAACCGAAACCCAGCCCCAGGTCGCCCTCGGTGAGGGCGAGAGCCGAAGTCGTCGTCGTCTTCAGGGGATTGCTTTCGTACTCGCCGCGCACGAAGGGCGAGAGGAAGCTCAGCACGGGATACTCCAGGGCGGTGCCGACGCCGAAACCGGCGGCGTACTCCGCCTGATCGCCCCCCCAGGGCAGGCGCAGCTCGACGAAGGGCCGCAGGCGAAGGCTGGGCTCGAAGGCGGTCTGCGCCCGGAGTCCCGCCGAGCCGAGGAGGCTCAGGAGAGCCAGGGCGATCCGCGCCGAGCGGCGGGGCCCGCAAGCCATGGGCACCCCGCGGCCGCTCATTCTCCGCCGCCGCCTGCGGCCGGCGCGGCCGCGCCCGGGGCGGCCGCGCCCGGCGCGGTCGCGGAAATCTCCAGGGCGGCCGGGCTGTCGACGCGGGCCGAGAGATAGGAGAACTGGGCCGCGGCGGCCGGGTCCCTGCCCTTGAGCTCCCGATACAGGCTGTTCGCGCCGGCGAAATTGTCGAGCTCGTATTCGGTCCTCGCCAAGCCTATGATCGCAGCCGGGCTGTCTGGATTGAGGGCCAGCGACTTCTTGAAAAAGGACTCCGCCGTCGAATAATCGTCCATGAGGAAGGCCACATTGGCGAGATTGGTGATGGCCGGCGTGAAGTCCTTGGCCGCCGCCTTCTCGAACTGCGTCTTCGCCTCGGTGTACATCCCGTAGCGGGCGTACAGGATGCCGAGGCTGTTCAGCTGCCGCCCCGTGCCGTCGCCGGTCCCGCCCATCTCCGACATGAGGCGCTGCACCCTCGGCGTGATCTCGTGGGCCACGAACCTGCCGATCGTGTTCTCGAAGGCGAGATTCACCTGGTCCTCGGTCGGCCTGATCGGCTTGAAGTAGGCGTCGGCCAGGCTCACGGGGGCGTACTTCTTCCAGGCCTGCTCGATCTTCAGGAGGCGCGGCGCGGCCGAACCCTGGGCCGAGGCCGCCTCCCGCCACAGCTTGGCGCCCCCCACCCAGGCGCTCAGGAAACCTTCGCGGATCCGCGAGGCCTGCAGGGGCACCCAGGCCTGGTCCCCGTCATAGATGAAGTCGCCGGGGGTGACGAAGGTCGTCATGGCCTCCGCGGCGCTCATCTTGAGGGGAAAGGCCACGAGGACGTCGTCGGCGAGAGTCACCACGGCCGATGGAATGGCGATCGACTCGAGCGCCTCGGCCACCGTAAGCGCTATCGCGTCGGAATCGCCCGACTTGTACGAGAGGGTCTGGTAGGGGTACTGGATGTACGCGGTCTCGTCGGGCTCGGCGTGCAGCTTCCTGTACGGCGAGGTCGGATCGGCGCCCTGGACGAGTCCGTAGAGGCGCAGGGCCTCGAAGATGCCCATCCCGAATTGCAGATTCTTGTCGATATCCGGCCGCAGCTTGTTCCGCACGAGACCCGCCGCGTATTTCGATATCTCGAGCATGGTCGGATCCTGAGGCGAGACGAAGGCCGCCAGTACCTCGGGATCGCGCCACCTCATGGCGTTCCTTCCGTCGAAGCGGAGCGAAAAGGCTTTTTTCGTCTCCTCGGAGGCGTCGAGAACCTTGTAGTCGACCTTCACCTCGGCCTGCACCTTGGTCGCCTCGGTGAAGGCCAGGACACTGTCGCTGAAGGCCGCGTAGAGCGGCAGCTCCACGCTCCCTCCCGGCTGGATGAGCGGAAAGCTGGCGCATTCGGTCTCGCGCGAGGTGTAGCCCGCGGCCGCGAAATACACGCGCACGTCCCGCATCTCGGCCTGCTCGTGGTTCTGCAGGACCACCGTGGCCACGGGGAGCTTGTCGTACTTCGAATAGATGATCGGGAAGATTTCGGACTGGCTCTTCACCTTGAGCAAGACGCCGGTTTCCTGGTTGTCGATCGATCCCAAGCCGACATGGAGGGTGAGGCCGAGCGAGAGGCCCTGGAAAAAGCTAGCCTGGGTGCCGAAGTAGCTCGAATAGGCCGCGTCGGCCAGGAGGCTTACCGCCGGCGTGAAGCGATAGCCGGCTTCGGCCTTGGCCCGCCAGTAGGCCAGCGTGCCCGACTGGCCGCCCCAGCTCAGGGCCGAAAGGCCGCCTCCGCCGCCGGCCCGCAGAGCGAGCCGCGGGATCGGGTAGGTGAAAAGCTGGAAGCCTGCTCCCGCGTCGGCCAAGCTGACATTGCTGCCGACATTCAGGAGCGGCTCCACGAGGAACCCCGTTTCGATATACGGAGCGATGAGATTGAGGAACTCGAGGTCGGCGTCCAAAGTCGTTCCGTACCCGATCGAAAAGAGCGAGGCCGAAGCTCCCATGGGAATCACTATGGAAGGCGAAACGTGGACGCTGAGATCGATGGCGTACGCGGGCGAACCCCGGCCGCTCGACCAAGACATCATGAGGATGAAAAGAAGAACTTCGAGAATGCGCGGACGAAACGCACTTTTCATAAGCCTCGGCTCATTACGCAAGGAAATGCACTGAGGTTTGAGCCAATTTCGACAAGCGGCAGCGGCTCGTTTCGCGCGCCTCGAAATCAGCTCACCATATATTTATTTAGATTAACGTAGTCATAGCGGCAAAACAATCGGCTCCGCGGAGAATCGCGACAATTAAAGCTTTCCAACGATCAAACAGGCGCCGTGCGCAAGGCCGGTCCTGCCGCCGCAAAACACGAAGACCGCTCCACGAAAGAGCGGTCCCCGACCCGGAATTGCGACCCGTAGACGAACTTCCCTTAGGGCTTGTCCGCTCCGGGCAGTCCCGCCGGCGGCATCGCCGACCGACGGTGCGGAAGCTATTTGACCGCCACTGCGGCTTTCTTGTTGGCCAAGGTGGCCTTGCAGGTCTTGCAGATCTTGAGCTTCTGTCCTTCGACTTCCTGCTCGTACACTATCTTGACACCGTCGCGCTTGCACACGGGGCAGATGCCGCGGCCGTGGCCGGCCGTTTCGCGGAGTCCCTTCCCGCGGTGAGCTTTGGACATCGTATCCTCCTTACGTATCGCTCGGCGAGGAACCGCGTGCGGCGGCCCCGCTCGAACGCGCCTATCTAGGCTGGTTGGCCGCTTCGGCCCGAGCCTTGGCCCGCTTTTCCTCGCGCCGCTTCTGGCGCTCGGCGGCCCTGGTGTCTTCCTTGCGGTCCACGAGTTCCAGAACGACCATATCGGCCGCATCGTGCTGGCGGAATCCCAGGCGCAGCACGCGGGTATAGCCGCCGGCGCGCTCCTTGAAGCGCGGGCCGATGTCGGTGTAGAGCTTGGCGAGAATGGCCTCGTCCTGGATCTTGCGGGCGGTCATGCGGCGGTTGTGGACGGAGTCTTCCTTCGCGCGGGTGATTTCCTTTTCGGCGAAGCGCCTGACCTCCATGGCCTTGGCTCTCGTCGTCGTGATCGACTCGTGCTTGAAGAGGACGGTCATCATGTTGCGGATGAGGGCCTTGCGGTGGGCCGGCACCCGATTGAGCTTGTTGAATCCGGTCTTATGCTTCATCGGTCTCTTCCTTCTTGATGGACAGTTTCAGGTAGTTCCGCAAGGCGGAATAGTCCGTCATGCCAAGGCCCAGGTTCCACTCGTGCAGCTTGTCCTTGATCTCCTGGAGCGACTTCTTGCCGAAGTTCCGGGTCTTCGCTATGTCGTCCTCGGTCTTGTGCGTCAAGTCGCCGATCGTCTTGATGTTGGCGTTCTTGAGGCAGTTCGAAGACCTGACGGAAAGCTCGAGCTCCTCGACCGGCGTATTCAGGACCTGCCTGACCCGTTCCTCGATCTCGTCGTTCTCGTCGTCGCTGCCGGTCTCGCCCTCGTCGAAGTTGACGAAGATGGCGAAATGGTCCTTGGCGATCTTGGCCGCCTCGGCCAGGGCATCCTCGGGCTTCACGGTCCCGTCGGTCCAGATCTCGAGCACGAGCTTGTCGTAGTCCGACCTCTGTCCCACGCGCGTGGGCTCCACCCCGTACTTGACCCGCTTGACCGGCGAGAAGATGGCGTCCATGGGAATGGTGCCCACGACTTCCACATATTTCTCGTTCACTTCCGACGGCACGTAGCCGCGGCCGAGGTCGACCTGGAGTTCGAGGTCGAGCCGAGCGTCGTCCATCAGCGTGGCGATCTTGATATCGGGGTTGAGCACCTCGACGGGCTTGTCCTTCGCGAAGAAGGCGCCGCTGATCTCCACCGGCCCCTTGAGCTCGTAGAGCAACGTGGCCTGTTCCTCGTCCTCGGACAGCCGCAGCCTAAGCTGCTTGAGGTTGTTGAGCACCTCGATCGTGTCCTCGACGACGCCGGGTATGGTCTCGAACTCGCTCGTGACGATGTGCTGGGCGCCTTCCGTGTCGTAGCGTACGATGCGCACGGCCGTGATCGCGTAGCCCTGGATCGAAGAGAGGAGAATGCGGCGCAGCGTATTGCCGACGGTGGTACCGTAACCCGGCTCAAAGGGGTAGGCGAGGAACTTGCCGTAGTCGGAGCCGGACTCGCTCTGCTCGTAGGTGATGCCCTTCGGCCTCTTGAAACCTTTGAGGAGGTTCTTCCGCGCCATTTTCGCTCCTTATTTAGAATAGAGCTCGACGACGAGCTGCTCGCGGATATCCGCCATGTCGGTGATGTCCTGACGATGGGGAATCGCGCAGAATTTCCCGGCCATATTGTCGGGATCGACCTCTAGCCAGGGCATGACGCCCGAACGCCCGAATTCCTGCAAGGCGTCCTTGATGAGCCCTAGCTTCTTCGAGGAGGCGTGCACCGCGATCTGGTCGCCCGCCTTGACGATGTAACTGGGAACATTGACGCGCTTGCCGTTCACGGCGATGTGGCCGTGAAGGACGAGCTGGCGCGCCTGGGCGCGCGAGCTGGAGAAGCGAAGCCTGTACACCACGGTGTCGAGCCGGCGCTCCAGGAGGCCGAAAAGGTTCTCGCCCGTCTTGCCGGGCATGCGGAGGGCCTTTTCGAAGGTGTTGCGGAACTGAGTCTCAAGAAGGCCGTAGGTCCTCTTGAGCTTCTGCTTCTCGCGCAGCTGCACCGCGTAATCCGACTGCTTGCCCTGGCGGGACTTGGGAGCCTTGCCGGGCGCGAGTCTCTTGCGGTTGATCGGGCATTTGTCGCTCTTGCAGCGATCGCCCTTGAGGAATAATTTCTTCTGCTCGGTGCGGCAAAGCCTGCACACGGGTCCTATATAACGTGCCATCGTGCTACCCCTTCGTCAGATGCTGCGCATCGCTAGATGCGGCGGGCCTTGCGGGGCCGGCAGCCGTTGTGGGGGATCGGCGTGACGTCGTTGATGCTCTTGACCTTGAGGCCCAGAGCGCCGAGCTGGCGGATGGCCGACTCGCGACCGACACCGGGTCCCTTCACGTACACGTGAACCTCGCGCAGGCCGACCGTCAGGGCCTTCTGAACGGCGGTCTCGGCTACGGTCTGGGCCGCGAAGGGGGTGGACTTCTTCGCCCCGCGGAACCCGTGGCCTCCCGACGAGGACCACGAGATCGCGTTACCGTTGAGGTCGGTGATCGTGATGATGGTATTGTTGAAGGTCGCCTGGATATAGACGTTCCCTTCGTATACGCTCTTCTTTTCCTTCTTCTTCTTAGCGACTGCCACTTCGGCGCTCCTTGCCTAACTACCTAGACGGCTTTTTTCTTGTTCGCGACGGTCTTGCGCTTGCCCTTGCGGGTGCGCGCATTCGTCCTGGTTCTCTGGCCGTTCACCGGCAGGCCTCGGCGATGCCTGAGTCCCCGATAGCAGCCTATGTCCATGAGGCGCTTGATGTTGAGCGCCGTTTCGGAACGCAGGCGCCCCTCTACCTTGTAATCGTTCTCGATGACCTTCCGCAGCTCGTTGATTTCCTCGTTGGAAAGGTCATTCAGCTTCTTCGCCGGGTCGATCTTCGTGGATTCGCAGATCTTGCGGGCGCTGGGGCGTCCCAGACCATAGATGTAGGTAAGGGCGATTTCGACGTGCTTGTTGGGGAGGTCGATTCCCGCTATACGTGCCATGAGCTTCCTCCTGCCCCTCTAGCCTTGCTTCTGCTTGTGCTTGGGATTTTCGCAGATGATCCGCACGACCCCGTCGCGCTTGATCACCTTGCACTTGTCGCATATCTTCTTGACGCTTGTCCTGACTTTCATGCCCGTCTCCTCGGTCATTAATGCCTGATCGGCCAAACACGCTACAGGTTACGCGATCGGAGGTGACCCTTGCGGGTCAGCCCGTCGTGATGGTGCATTTTGAGAAGGGCGTTGATCTGCGACATCGTATCGAGGTCGACGCCGACAAGGATCAGGAGCGAGGTCCCTCCCATGAGGTAGGCCATCTGGCTCGGGAACTTGAAAAGGTTCATCACCAGGGTCGGCAGAAGGGCGATGAGACCGAGGTACAGGGAGCCGGGAAGGATGATCCGGTTGAGGATCCTCGTGAGATGCTCCTCCATCTTCTCGCTGCGGATGCCGGGAATCGATCCGCCGTTCTCGCGGATGTTCTTGGAAATCTGCTGCGGGTTGAGCGTGACCTGCGTATAGAAATACGCGAAGAAAATGATGAAGGCCACGTAGATCATGTTGTACCAGAATCCATGTGGACTCAGCCAGTACGAGAGGTCGCGCAGCCACTTTATGTTCACGCCCAGGCTCTGCGAGATCTGCAGGGGAAAGGTGAGGATCGAGGAGGCGAAGATGACCGGGATGACGCCGGAGGGGTTGATCTTGAAGGGGATGTAGGTGTTCTGAGCCCCGTACATCCGGCGTCCCACGACCCGCTTGGCGTAATTGACCGGTATCTTCCGCTGTCCCTGCTGTTCCATGACGACCAGGGCCACCACCGCCATGAACATGGCTATGGCCACGATCGCGAAGATGGCGTTGAGGTCGCCTCGCCGGATATTGAGCATCAGTTCGTAAGAGGCGTTCGGCAGCCTGGCCACGATACCGGCGAAGATCAGCAGCGAGATGCCGTTGCCTATGCCGCGCTTGGTGATCTGCTCGCCTACCCACACGAGGAACATCGATCCCGTCGTGACGGTGAGGATGGCCAGGAGAGTGTAGGGAATGCGGCCCATGGTGATGGCGTTGGGAATGCGGTCGGCCCACACGGTCACGGCGTATGACTGCACGACGCACACGAATACCGAGCTGATCCTCGTCCATCGAGCCACCCGCTTCCTGCCACCCTCCTCCTCGGAGATCTTCTTCAGCTTCGGGAAGACGATGACCACCAGCTGCATGATGATCTGCGCGCTGATGTACGGCATGACGCCGAGCATGAAGAGCGAGAAGTTCTTGAAGGCGCCGCCCGAGAAGAAATCGAGGTAGTCCGTCACCCCGGAACCCGTGGAACCGAGGCTCGAGAAATACGACTGCAGCGCCGCGGCGTTGATGCCCGGGATAGGGAGGAAGGTGCCCAGCCTGAACAGCGCGAGCCACATGAAGGTATACAGGATCCGCTGCCTGAGCTCCTTCACATGGAAGATGTCAACTAAGGGATTCGCCATGATGATCAGCCTTTCCCGCGCGCCTTAGGCGCCGCTCTTAGTAGCGACGGACGCACCGTCCGATGGAGTCTCCACCTTGCCGCCGGCCTTTTCGATCTTGGCGCGGGCTCCGGCCGATACCTTGTCCACCGAGAAATTGAGCGCCTTGGTGAGCTCGCCGTCGGCGAGTATCTTCACGAGCTTCTCGGCCTTCTTGACGAGTCCTTTGGCGAACAGCGATGCGCCGTCAACGAGCTCGCCGGCGGCGAACGCCGCGTCGACCTGCCCGAGATTGACGATCTGCCATTCCTTCCTGAACATCTCGTTCGAGAAGCCGCGGGAAGGCAGGCGCCGGTACAGGGGCATCTGACCGCCCTCGAAACCCGGATAGGTCTTGCCGCCGGAGCGCGACTGCTGACCCTTGTTGCCCTTGCCGGCGGTGCCGCCGAGCCCGGAGCCCTGGCCCCGGCCGACGATGCGCTTGCGCTTGGTCGCGCCCTCGGGCGCGTGCAGATTGAAGTCGGGCATTACTCGACCTCCTTGACGTCGACGAGATGGGCTACGGAGCTGACCATCCCGAGTATCGCGGGAGTCGCATCCTTGACGGTCGTGGAGCTGATCTTACGGAGTCCCAGGCAGCGCACCGTGGCGCGCTTCTCGGGCTTCTGATGGATCAGGCTCTTCACGAGCGTGATTTGTATTTTCTTGGCCATGGCTTAACCCCACAGATCCTTGAGCGTCTTGCCGCGGTTCTTGGCCACGGCCTTGGCATCCATCATGTGCTCGACTCCGTCGAATACCGCCCTGACGACGTTTACCGCGCTTCGCGAGCCGACGCACTTCGAAAGTATGTCGGTGACGCCGCCCGCTTCCATGATCGCGCGCACCGCGCCGCCCGCGATTATTCCCGAGCCGGGGCAGGCCGGCTTCATGATGACATGCGTGGCCTTGTATTCGCCCTGCACTTCGTGCGGAATCGTGCCGTTCTTCACCGGGAGGTGGATCATCGCCCGCTTGGCCCGATCGACGCTCTTGCGGATGGCTTCGGTGACGTCCTTCGCCTTGCCGAAACCGAAACCCACCATGCCCGCCCGGTCGCCGACGACGGTAAGCGCCGAGAAGGAAAAGCTCCGGCCGCCCTTCACCACCTTCGCGGTGCGGTTGAGCTTCACGAGCTTTTCCATATAGTTGTCGCGGCCCTGAGAATCGTCCCTTCGACCCCTGTTGTCTCTGTTGTCCACGCCGTCCCCCTAGAACGCGATCCCGGCTTTGCGGGCGCCGTCAGCGATGGCCTTCACGATACCGTGGTACTTGTAGCCGTTGCGGTCGAACACCACGGTCGAGACGCTCTTTTCCTTGAGCCGCTTGCCGATCTCCTCGCCGAGCTTGGCCGCACCCTCGACGCTGCGCTTGATTCCCTTCAGGGATTCCTCCAGCGTGCTCGCCGTAGCGAGAGTCGCGCCGGCGGCGTCGTCGATGACTTGGACGTAGAGATACCGATTAGACTTGAATACCGTCATCCTCGGCTTCTCCGGCGTCCCGGAGAGTGTCTTTCTCACATGGAGTCTGCGCTGCTCGCGCTTGCGCAGCTTATCGTTCAGTTCCCTAACGCTCATGTGTCACGCCTCACTTCACGCCGGTCTTGCCGACCTTCTTGCGGATCTTCTCGTCCTCGTACCGAATGCCCTTGCCCTTGTATGGTTCGGGGAGGCGGAGCCCCCTGACCTCGCTGGCGAACTTGCCCACGAGGGCGCGATCGTGTCCGGAAATGACGACCTTCTGGTTGTTGGCCTCGGTCGTCACGGCGAGACCTTCGGGGATCGCCACCGCGAAATCGGTGGAGTAGCCGAGACTCATCACGAGGAACTTGCCCTGGATCTCGGCGCGATAGCCGATACCGTTTATGAGCAGCGCCTTCCTGAAGCCGGCCGACACGCCGACCACCATGTTGTTGACGAGGTTCCGGTAGAGCCCGTGGTAGGCCTTGGCCTGCTTGGAATCGTTCTTTCTCGTCACTACGACGCTGCCGTCCTTGACGGCGATCACGACCTCGGGAAGGTAGGTCTGCGAAAGCTTGCCCTTGGGCCCTTCCACGGTCACCAGGGTCGGGGTCACGTTGACCTTCACGCCCTGAGGCACCGGGACCGGCCGTATTCCGATTCTGGACATTGCATTACCCTCGATCACCAGACGGTGCAGATGAGCTCGCCGCCGACCTTCTTCTCTACGGCCTTGCGTCCCGTGGTGACCCCTTCGGAGGTCGAGACGATCACGGTGCCGTAGCCGTTGAAGACGCGCGGAAGCTCCTTGTATCCCGAATACACGCGGCGTCCGGGCCGCGAGACCTTCTCCACGCCGTGGATCACGGGGTCGTTGGCCTCGTCGTATTTCAGGAAGATGCGGATGACGTTCGAGCTCTCAGCCTGCAGCTTCTTGAAGTTCTTGATGAAGCCCTCGGTCTTGAGAATCTTGACGATCTCGAGCTTGAGCTTGGACGTCGGTATGTCGACCTTCTCGTGGCGAGCCGAGCTCGCGTTGCGGATCTTGGTCAGCATGTCCGCGATGGGATCTGAAACGCTCATCGCTACCTCCTACCAGCTCGATTTCGTCACGCCCGGAATCAGCCCCTCGGAAGCGTACTTCCGGAAGCAGATCCTGCACATGTCGAACTTTCGCATATACCCGCGGGAGCGGCCGCAGACCTTGCAGCGCCTGACCAAACGGGTCGAATACTTCGGCTTCTTGAGTGCCTTAAGAATCATCGCCTTGCGCGCCATATTTCGGCCTTCCTTATTTCCTGAAGGGCATGCCCATCTTGGCGAGGAGGCTCTTCGCCTCCTTGTCGTTGCGGGCGGTAGTGACGATCGCGATATTGAGACCCATCACCTTCTCGATCTTGTCGAAGTCGATCTCCGGGAAGATTATCTGCTCGGTCAGGCCCAGCGAATAGTTCCCGTGACCGTCGAAAGCGTTGGGATTGACACCCCGGAAGTCCTTGACTCGCGGCAGAGCCACATTCATGAGCCGGTCCAGGAACTCCCACATCATCGCGCCGCGAAGCGTGACCCTCGCGCCGATCTCCTGCCCTTGCCGGATCTTGAAGGTCGCGATGGATTTGCGGGCCTTCGTCTTCACGGCGAACTGCCCCGTGATGTGGCCGATGTCCTCGACGGCGGCGTCCAGGAGCTTCTTGTTCTCCTTGGCCTCGCCGACGCCCATCGACACGACCACCTTCACGAAGCGCGGCACCTGCATGGTCGAGGTATAGCCGAACTCCTTGAAGAGATCGGGGGCGACCGTCTCGCGATAGATCTTCTTGAGCCGCGGCACATATCCCTTGGGAAGCGGCGCGGAATCCCCGCCGGCCTTCTTGGCCGCGGCCTCGGCGGCCTTGGCCCTCTTCTTTTCGGCGGCTTCGGCGGCCTTCGCGTTCAACTCTGCCATATCAGAGCGCCTCCCCGCACTTGCGGCACACGCGCCGCTTGGTCTCGCCCTCGATCTTGTAGCCGATCCTGGTGGGCCCGCACTTGCGGCAGACGATCATGACATTGGAAAGGTTGATCGCAGCCTCTACCTCGATGATGCCGTTGCGGTCGTTCTGCTTGCGCTTCTTCATGGCTTTCTTGACCATGTTCACGCCGTGAATGACCGCCCGGCCCTTTTCGCGGTCGAGCCGTATTATCTTGCCTTGCTTGCCCTTGTCCTTGCCGGCGATGACCTGGACCTGGTCCTCCTTGCGGAGCTTGAACTTAATTTCGGCCATTTCCGGTCTCCTCACAGGACCTCGGGCGCCAGCGAGACTATTTTCATATAGTCGCGCTCGCGAAGCTCTCGGGCGACCGGCCCGAAGATTCGCTTGCCCTTGGGATTCTTGTTCGCATCGATGATGACGCAGGCGTTGTCGTCGAAACGGATATAGGTCCCGTCCGGCCGGCGATATTCCTTATGCGTCCGCACGATGACGGCCTTTTCGATGGTTCCCTTCTTGATGGCGGAGTTGGGGAGGGCTTCCTTGACGGCGACGACGATGATGTCGCCGACGCCCGCATAGCGTCTCCTCGTGCCGCCGAGAACCTTGATGCACAGCACTTTCTTGGCGCCGGAGTTGTCGGCGACGGTCAGCATGGACTCGGTTTGAATCATATCTCTATCCCCGCGCCCTATTTCGCCTTCTGGACGATCTCGGCGAGCCGCCAGCGCTTGTCGCGCGACAGCGGCCTGCACTCCACTACGCGGACGGTATCGCCCTCGTGTGCCTCGTTCTGCTCGTCGTGCGCCTTGATCCTCTTGGACCTGGTCACATACTTCTTATACAGGGGATGCAGCTTGCGCATCGTGATCTCGACGACGATGGTCTTGTCCATCTTGTCGCTCTTCACGACGCCCTGGAAGCTCTGCTTTCCCTTCGCGACGTTCTGTGCGGTATCCACGTTCTACTCCTCGGGCGCTACTTCGAGCCGCGGCTCTTGCGCGCGCCCGTCGCCTCGGCGTTCGCCGAAGCGCCCGCCCCTTGTGTCGCCGCGCCGAGGATCTCGGCGCGCCTTATGAGCGTCTCGGCCCGCGCGATCTGCCGGCGAAGCACTCGCTTCTCCACGGGATTGTCCACGTGGCCGACGACGGACTGGAATCGCAGGTCGAAGTACTTCTTCTTGAGCTCTTCGCGCTTGGCGAGGAGCTCCTCGGGCCTCAGTTCCTTGAACGAGTTCTTCACGGCCATCACTCCGTTTCCGCGCGCAGCGTGAACTTGGTCTTCACCGGCAGCTTGGACCCGGCGAGGCGCATGGCCTCCTCGGCCACGGCTGCATCGACGCCGGAAAGCTCGAACAGCACCGTGCCCGGCCTGACGACCGCGACCCAGTACTCCAGGTTGCCCTTGCCCTTGCCCATGCGCGTTTCCGCAGGCTTCTTGGAATACGGCTTGTCCGGAAACACCCTGATCCAGAGCTTGCCGCCCCGCTTGATGTACCTATTGAGCGCAATGCGCGCCGCCTCGAGCTGGCGGTTGGTGAGCCACTCGGGCTCCATGCACACCAGGCCGAACTCGCCGAAGGCGATCGTATTTCCGCGCGTGGCTATGCCGTGAATGCGCCCGCGCTGGACGTTTCTGTGCTTGACTCTCTTGGGACTCAGCATACCCTAGCTCCTCACCCGGGATTCGCCCTCGCGCCCCTCGGAGGGACGCACGGGGCGCTCCGGCCGATCGCCGCGCGGTCGCTCGTCGCGGCCGCCGCGCGGGGGCCGGTCGTCGCCGCGCCGCTCGTCGCCGCGAGGGCGCTGCTTGCGTACGAGCATGCCCGCATCCTCGTTCTTGTCGGAGCGGTACACCATGCCCTGATAGATCCACACCTTGACGCCGATCTTGCCGAAGGTCGTCGCCGACTCGGCGAAACCGTAATCGATATCCGCGCGGAGCGTGTGCAGAGGCACGCGCCCGTCCTTGTGCTCCTCGGTGCGCGACATGTCGGCCCCGCCGAGGCGGCCGGAGACGCGGACCTTGCAGCCCTGGGCGCCGCCCTTGATGGCGTTCGCGACGGACATCTTGATGGCCTTGCGGAAGGAGCCGCGATTCTCCAGCTGACGCGCTATGTTCTGCGCGACGATCTGGGCGTTCGTATCGGTCTTCTTGACTTCCTTGATCTTGATCTGGACTTTCTTGGTCGCGATCTTCTGAAGCTCGCCGCCGATGCGCTCGATGTTCGCGCCCTTGACGCCGATGAGCACGCCGGGACGCGCGGTGTGGATCACCACGGTCACCCGCTGCGGATGCCTGACAATCTCCACCTCGGAAATGTCGGCGCCCTTGCACTCGGGCAGGGCCACGATCCTGCGGCGAAGGGCAAGATCCTCGTGAAGGGTCTTGGCGTATTCGCGGGGATCGACGTACCAGCGGGACTTCCAGTCCTTGTTGATGCCGAGCCGAAGTCCGATAGGACTTACTTTATTACCCACAGTTACGCCTCCGCCTTTCCGATCTCGTCGATGACACAAGATATGTGGCACAGTCGCTTCATGAGCATGTCGGCACGGCCGCGCGCGCGGAACCACACCCGTCGCATGCGCGGGCCCTCGTCGATGCGAATCTCCCTCACGTAGAGCATGTCCTCGTCGAGCTTGCGGTTGCGATCGAGCGCGTTCGCGGCGGCCGAAGCGACGACTTTCTTCACGAGTTTGGCGCCCTTGTTGGGCATGTTGTCCAGAATGGCGATCGCCTCGGAGTACGGTCGCTTTCTCACGAGGTCGGCCACGGGGCGGACCTTGGAAGGCGAGGCCATGAGCCACTTCGCCGTCGCTCGATATCCGGTCTTGGTTTGAGCCATGGTCGTTCCCCTACCTCTTCTCGGCTTTCTTGTCGCTCCCCGCATGTCCGCGGAATACGCGGGTGGGAGAGAACTCGCCGAGTTTGTGGCCGACCAGATTCTCGGTCACGTAGACCGGAACCCATGTCTTACCGTTGTAAACCGAGATGGTCATGCCGACCATCTCGGGAATGATCGTCGAGGTCCGGGAGAAGGTCTTGAACATCTTCTTCTCGCCCAGCTTGCTCATCTCGCCGACTTTCTTGTACAGGCTCTTCTCGATGAAGGGCCCTTTCTTTACTGACCTGGACACTTGGGGCTCCTCCCTTACTTCCTGTGCTTGACGATGAAACGACTCGAAGGCTTGTGCGGATCGCGGGTCTTGTAACCCTTGGCCGGCTGGCCCCAGGGCGACACGGGCTGCTTATAGCCCTTGCCGCGGCCCTCGCCGCCGCCGTGCGGGTGATCCACCGGGTTCATGACCGTACCGCGAACCGTGGGCCGGATTCCGAGCCAGCGGGTTCTGCCGGCCTTGCCCAGGCGCTCGTTCATGTGCTCTTCGTTGCCCACGGAACCGATCGTAGCGCTGCACTTCTTGAAGACCATGCGCAGCTCGCCGGAGGGCAGCTTGAGAACCACATAGTCCCCTTCCTTGGCCGCGATGAGCGCGCTGGCGCCGGCGGAGCGGGCGAGCTGCCCGCCCTTGCCGAGCGTGAGCTCCACATTGTGGACGGTGATGCCCACCGGAATCGCCTCGAGCGGAAGCGAGTTGCCCGGCTCGATGGGCGCGCCGGGGCCGGAGAGGATCTTCTGTCCGACCGCGAGACCCTTGGGAGAGAGGATGTAGCGCTTCTCTCCGTCCGCGTAGACGACCAACGCGATGTTGGCGCTGCGGTTGGGATCGTATTCCACGGAGCTTACGAGGCCGGGAATGCCGGTCTTGTCGCGCTTGAAATCCACGACGCGGTAGCGCTGCTTGTGGCCGCCTCCCTGATGCCGCACCGAGATGCGGCCGTTGGAGGCGCGCCCGCCGTTGGATTTCTTGCCCCGCGTAAGGGATTTCTCGGGTCTGCTCTCGTTGGCGGTGATTTCGGTGTTCACCACCTGCACGCGGTGCCTGAGGCCCGGCGTGATAGGCCTGAATGTCTTGATACCCATATTTTCCCCTTACGCCTTACGCGCCTTCGAAGACCGCGATCTTCTCGCCCGCGGCGAGTTTGACGATCGCCTTCTTCCAAGTCGCCGTTCGGCCCGCCCTGTTGCGCTGGCGCTTAGGCTTGGACGCGACGTTGATGATGTTGCACGACACGGGATTGACCTGGAACATGCGGCGCACGGCTTCCATGATCTGATGCTTGTCGGCGCGCGCGTCGACGCGGAAGGTATAGCGCCCTTCCTCGCGCAGGACATTGCTCTTTTCGGTGAGCACGGGCGCGATCAGGATCGAAATGTATTCCATAAGTCCGGCTCCTTACTTGTCCGCGTAGAACTCGTTGAGACTCTTCGCGGCCGACTCGAGCACGAGCAGCTTGCGTCCGTAGAACAGGTCGTGGGCGCGAAGCCGATTGTACGAGAGGAAGCTCAGCCAAGGGAGATTGCGGCCGGCGCGCTTCACCGCCTCGTCGTCGTCCTTGAGGATCACCACGGTTCGCTGGCTCTCCTTGTTCGATGCGAGAGCCTCGATCTTCTTGACGAAGTCGCGAGTCTTCCCGGATTCGACGGTGAAGTCCTCCACCACGGTGATGGTGCCATCCTGGGCCCGCAGGCTGAGAATGGTCTTCATGGCCAGGCGCTTCACCTTCTTGGGCAGCACATAGGAGAAGTCGCGCGGCTTGGGGCCGAACACGACGCCTCCGCCCACGTAGATGGGCGACTTGAAATCTCCCTGGCGCGCGCGGCCGGTGCCCTTCTGCGCATAGGGCCGGCGGTTCGAACCGTGAACTTCGCCGCGACCCTTCGTGCTCGCGGTTCCGAGCCGCTTGTTGGCGAGCTCGTTGTTGATCGCGTAGTAAATGACGTCCTCGTTCACGGGAAGCCCGAACACCGAGTCGGAAAGCTCGATGGTTCGGAGTTCTTTCCCTTGCAAGGAAACGACTTTCCTTTCCATTTGGTCCTCCGCCTAGTTCGTCTTCTTGACCGCGTCGCGGACGACCACGGTGCAGGTGCGCGGCCCCGGTACGGCCCCGCGCACGAGGATGCAGCCAGCCTCGACGTCCACGCGGACGACACGAAGGTTCTGGACCGTCACTCTCTCCCGGCCCATGCGGCCGGGCAACTTCACATTCTTGAAGGTCTTGTGAGGGTAGGTTCTCTGGCCCGTGGACCCGGGTTCGCGGTGGAACTTGGAGCCGTGAGTGCTCCGTCCGCCGGCGAAGTTCCAGCGCTTCTGGACGCCCTGGAATCCCTTGCCCTTGGAGGTCGCGGTCACGTCGACATAGCGGAGCCCTTCCAGCAAGGAAGCGCCCAGCTTGTCGCCCACAGCGACATCCTTCTCGAAATCGCGCAACTCGCGGAGAATCCGCGTCGGCGCCACGCCCTCGGGAAACTGCCCCGCATAGGGCTTGGTGATCCGTATCTTCCTCATGTCATAGACACCGAGCACCACCGCATCGTACCCGTCCGCGTCCGCGGTCTTCTTGTCGACCACCACATTGGGCGCGAATTCGATGACGGTCACGGGGGTGAGCCGCCCGGTATCGTCGAAGATCTGGGTCATCCCCGTCTTCTTGCCGATAAGTCCGATCATACTTGGCTCCTAGCGTTGAACGCTTCGGCGCGAAGCGCCCCTCGGGGGCGGCAGCCGCCTGGCATTAACTGCTGGCTACGGAGGCGAGGCCTCCGACATTCCGGTTCGCCGGATCGCGCCGGCGAGGCCCGGCGAATTACTGCTTGATCTCGACGTCGATGCCCGCAGGAAGCTCGAGCTTCATGAGAGCGTCCATGACGTCGGGCGTGGGATCGATGATGTCGATCAGGCGCTTGTGGGTCCTCATCTCGAACTGCTCGCGCGACTTCTTATGGACGTGCGGGGAGCGGAGAACCGTGTACTTGCTGATCCTGGTAGGCAGGGGGATCGGTCCGGAAACGGTGGCACCGGCCTTCTGGACGGTCTGAACGATACCACGCGCGCTGTCGTCGATAAGACGGACGTCGAACCCTCTGAGCCTGACGCGAATCCTGTCCTTCATGATTCCTCCAAAGATCTCTTGCGAGTGTCGGACATCGGCCGTACCCGGGAGGGCGCGCCATCGCCGCACATCGCAGCGGAGCCTGGGAGCTCCGCAAGAAACGCGGGCCTGGCGCCCGAAGACACCGTGCCCAAACGCACTATAGCACGCGGCGCGTCATCGTGTTAAGCCGTCGACGACCCGCCGCGAAGCAGAATCGTCCGAAAGCCCGGCTACGCCGCAACTTTCGGACGATATCGACCGGAATCGACCTACGCGATGATCTCCGTGACCTGGCCGGAAGCCACCGTCCTGCCGCCCTCGCGGATGGCGAACTTGAGCCCCTTCTCCATGGCGATCGGGTAGATCAGCTCGACGATGATCTCCGTGTTGTCGCCGGGCATCACCATCTCGCGGCCCTCGGGGAGGGTGACGGTGCCGGTGATATCGGTCGTGCGGAAGAAGAACTGCGGCCTGTATCCGCCGAAGAAGGGGCTGTGGCGCCCGCCCTCCTGCTGGTTGAGGCAGTAGATCTGCCCCTTGAACTTGGCGTGAGGCGTGATGGTGCCCGGCTTGGCGAGGACCTGTCCGCGCTCGACCTCTTTCTTGTCGATGCCGCGAAGAAGGGTACCGATATTGTCGCCGGCCTGGCCTTCGTCGAGGAGCTTGTTGAACATCTCGACGCCGGTGACGACCGTGGACTTCGTGGGCTTGATGCCGACGATCTCGACGGTATCGTTGACGTGGACGATGCCGCGCTCGACACGGCCCGTGACGACGGTGCCGCGGCCGGAGATGGAGAACACGTCCTCGATCGGCATGAGGAAGGGCTTGTCGGTGACGCGCTCGGGGTCGGGGAAGAAGGAGTCCATGGCGTCCAGAAGTTCCTGGATGCACTTGGTCGCCTCGGGATTGTCGGGCTCGGACATGGCCTTGAAGGCGGAGCCTTTGATGATCGGGGTCTTCTCGCCGGGGAACTGGTAGAAGGTGAGAAGGTCGCGGACCTCCTGCTCGACGAGTTCGATGAGCTCGGCGTCGTCGACGAGATCCACCTTGTTGAGGAAGACGAGGACGGAGGGAACGCCGACCTGACGGGCGAGAAGCACGTGCTCGCGGGTCTGGGGCATGACCGAGTCGGGGGCGGAGACGACGAGGACGGCGCCGTCCATCTGGGCGGCTCCGGTGATCATGTTCTTGATGTAGTCGGCGTGGCCGGGGCAGTCGATGTGAGCGTAGTGGCGCTTCTGGGACTGATACTCGAGGTGCCGGGTATTGATGGTGATACCGCGGGCCTTCTCCTCGGGCGCATTGTCGATGTCCTCGTACTTCATCACCTTATCGCCGTATTTCTTGGCGCAATACATGGTGATGGCGGCGCTCAATGTCGTCTTGCCATGATCGATGTGCCCGATCGTGCCGACGTTCATATGGGGTTTGGTGCGCTCAAACTTCTCTTTCGCCATATCTCTCTCCTCCTTGGCATCGTTGCGCCAATAGTTTTCGCGTGGGTTTTCGGATTATATAGGAGAGTCAAGAGCTGTTCAAGTGGCCTCGCAAGCGGATTTATCCGGAGGGAGGCGAAACCCGCTTGCGCGGCGAGGCGCCCCGGAATTTCGGACGGACGCCCCGGCGCGCCCTTCAGGACCAGGCTGCGAAGCCGCGGGGGACGGCCTCGTAGCGCAGGAAGCGCGCGGTGTGCGAGGCGCGCCCGCTCGTGGCGGAACGGAGCTCCCCCGTGAAACCGAACAGCCCTCGCAGGGGCGCCGCCCCGCGGACATGCTTGCCGCCCCGCGGCATGTCCTCCACGGATTCGATGCGGCCACCCCTCCCGGCCAGCGCCGAGACGGCCTCGCCCAGGCAATCGTCCGACAGTTCGATGTCGATGCGCATGACCGGCTCCATGACCACCGCCTCGGCCGCGCGCGCGGCCTTGCCGGCGGCCAGGGAGGCTGCGATCTCGACCGCCCGCTCGGAGCCGCGATAGGCCGAAAAGCCGCCCGGGACGGAGAGCTCGTCGATGAGAACGGCGATATCGTCCAGGGGGAAGCCGGCGGCCGGCCCCACGCTCACCGCCGCCTCGACCCCGCGCCTGACCGCCTCGAGAAGACCCGGCGGCGCCTTGAGCGAGGGAACCGTCCCTATCGACAGCCCCGCCCCCTCCTCCGCCGGAGCGAGCCGCAGCGCCACGGACGCCCGCACGCGCTCGCCGCCCAGGTCCCGATCGAAGTCCTCGCGGCCCGAGGCCTCGGCCCTGAGCGATTCGCGGTACGCCACGCGCGGCCTGCCGACCCGGGCGCTCACGCCCTTCTCCCGCGCCAGGCGCTCCGCGGCCACCTCGAGGTGAAGCTCGCCCATGCCGGAAAGTTCGATGCGGCCCGTGAGCGGATCCTCGCGGAACCGGAGCGAGGGATCCTCGCCGGCGAGCGCGGCCACGGCCTCGCGAAGCGCGGCGGCGTCGGCCCTCGTCCTGGGCTCGATGGCGAGCGACACCACCGGCTCCTCGAAACGGATAGCCTCGTAGAGAATCGGCGCCGCGGGATCGCAGAGCGTGGCCCCGGTCGAGCCCGGCATGGACTCGCCGTTCTCCGGAGTTCCACCGGAGCCGTCGGACTGGGCCGCGCTCCGCGAGCCGCCCGGAGCCGCGAAAGCGAAGGCGACGATATCGCCCGCCTCCGCGGAGTCCACGCTCTCGAGCTCCCGCGCCTGCATGCGGAAGATCTTCGCTATCCGCACCTTCATTCGCGCCCGGGCGTCCAGCACTCGGTCCGAAACCGCCACAGATCCGGACCAGATCCTCGTCCAGGCCAGATTGCCGAAATGCTGATCCTTCGAGGTCTTGAACACCTGAGCCGAGAAGGGCGCGTCGGTTTTAGGCTCCCGCGAGGCGGCCAGGCCGGCAGGCGCGTCGGTGCCGAGCGGAGGCGGCGCCTCTTCGGGCGCGGGCAGGTAATCGGCCACGGCATCCAAGAGGAGCGCCGCGGAAGCGTCGGAGAAGGCGCTGCCGCAGAGCACCGGCGCCATCCGCCCCGAGAGGACCGCGGCGCGGATCGCGGCGCGCAGCCGCGGCGGCGCGGGCTCCGAGCCGCCGACGTAGTCCGCCATGAGCTCCGCGGCGGCGGCTTCCTCGCCCGAGGCGAGGAACTCCACGAGCCGCTCGCGGGCGCCGGCCGCAGCCGGCCGCAGCTCGGGCGGAATGGGCACGGACGCCAGACCGAAGCGCCCGCGCGAATCGGCCACGGCGGCGCCCGCGGCCACGGCGGCGCCCGCGGCCTCGGCGGCGCCCGCGGCGAAATCGTAGGCCCGCATCTCGACGATGTCCACGACGCCCCTAAAAGCCTCGCCCTCGCCCCAGGGAAGCTGGACGGGCACGGCGCCCTCGTCGAGCATCCGGTTCAGGTCGTCGACCGCCCGGACGAAGGAAGCGCCCCGCCGATCCATCTTGTTGACGAAGACCAGCAGCGCGGCGCCGCGCCTGCGGCAGGCGCGGTAGAGCGTCTCGGTGCGCGACTGGACGCCGGCGACGGCGCAGAGCAGCACGACAGCCCCGTCGAGCGCACGCAGCGAGCGCTCCACCTCGGAGGAGAAATCCACGTGGCCCGGCGTGTCGATGAGATTGATGCGGCACTCGAGGCCCGAGCGCCTCCAGCCGATATGGGCCGCGGCGGCCTTGACGGTGATGCCGCGCTCCCGCTCCACCGCGAGGAAGTCGGTGGTCGTCGTCCCATCGTCGACCGCGCCCGGAGCGCGCAGCCTGCCGGTGACATACAGGAGGCGCTCCGTGATGCTCGTCTTGCCGGCGTCTATGTGGGCGAGGATGCCGATGTTCCGAAGCGGCCGCGCTGCTCGTTTGCTCACGCGCCCGAGTATACTCCCGACCGCCTGCGCGCGCAGCGGGGAAACGCTAGGAAAGCGGCCAGCTCGCTATGATGTTCTTGCCGGAAGCCTTGGCGCGGTAGAGGGCGTCGTCGGCCCGCTTCACGAGCTCGTCGACGGTGAGCCCCGGCTCGGCCCCGCAGATTCCGCCGGACATCGTGACGCGCAGCTCGCCCTCCCGAGAATGCATCGAACTGGCGCCGATGGCGCGGCGGCACTTTTCGCCGACGAGGAAGGCTTCGGCCGACCGGGTTTCGGGGCAGAGGATGAGGAATTCCTCGCCGCCCCAGCGAGCGCACACGTCGGTCTTCCGCAGCTCCTGGCCGAAGACGTAGGCGACGGTCCTGAGCGCCTGGTCTCCGACGTCGTGGCCATGGCGGTCGTTGACCGGCTTGAAGTCGTCGATATCGAAGAGGATGATCGAAAAGACGGCGCCGTAGCGGCTGAAGCGCGCGAGCTCGCGATCGAGGCGCTCGACCATGTCTCGCCGGTTGGAAAGTCCGGTGAGCGCGTCGGTCCGGGCCATGTATTCCATGCGCAGCGAGACTTCCCGCAACTGTCCCTGGAAGCTGTCGCTGATGCGCACGATCTTGTCGAGCCGGGCGTCCATCTTCTCGTAGCGCTTCAAAAGGCCGCGCACGTCGTCCGGGAGAAATGCCTCTCCCTGTTCGAGGGCGGCCTTGATGCGCGCGAGAAGCTGATCCTCGCTCCGGTGCGAAGAAAGGCCCGTCTCCCCCTCCGGCTGCTCCGGCCGGCTTTCGTCGCCTCGGCCGAGGGTCGATTCGCCTCGACCCTCATACCGCGCCAGGCGCTCGAGGGCGTCGCGCAGCCTCCCCGAGGCCTCGAGGGCCTCGGCCTGGTACTTGTCGCCGATGGCTATGATCTTATCGAGCCTGCCCTCGAGCCGCAGATAGGCCTGGGCAAGCTCGACGAGATCGGCCGGGCTCCCCTCGCCCGCGACCCGGAGGCATCCGGCCCTGGCCAGCACGGAGGCGACGAGATCGCGGTCCGACCGTCCCGATTTCATCGATTCGAGCCCTCGACGGGACAGAGCTCGAAGGGTATTTCCACATCCTCGCGGAACTCCTCGGCGAGATCGCGGGCGCGCTCGTTGTCTCGATCGTAGAGCCAGACGATGGCGGCGTCGCAGCCGCGCTCCGCCGCCTCGCTCACGAGGTCGATGATGTCCAGCACGCACTTGGTGCTCGACGAGTTCATGTAACTCACCGAGACGCGGAGGCGGAATCGCCCGAGGGCGGGAAGCTCGCTCGAGAGCCAGGCGAAGACCGGGTCGAAGAAGGCGAAGGAGTTTTCGGGATAGGACTCGCCGGAGATGGAGAGTGTCGCGGAACCCTCGTCCCAGGAGACGGCCGGGGTCGAGGTCGTGGCGGGAATGTTCAGCATGCCTAGACTCCTTGGACCCGCGCTCCGAGGCTGAAGAACTCGCAGGCCTCGTCGAGGGGAGCGAAGGAATAATCGAGTTTGCCGCTCGACCGCCTGGCGATGTCGATGAGCCCCAGGCCGGCGCCCGAGGCTCCCGGCGGAGGCCCTTCCCTGAGGCGCCGCTTGTACAGGAGCTTGAGGCCTTCCTTGTCGAGGCCGTTGACCTCCTCCAGCCGGGACCGCAGCTCGGGGACGTCGGCCTTCATGATCGCGTTGCCCGACCGCACCGCGTAGAAGCCTTCGCCGCTCCCTATCACCATGATGGCCGTGCCGTAGCCTCCGCCTTCGAGAGCGCGCCGGGCGACATAGTTCGTGATGTTCTGGGTCTGCTCGATATACACCGCGAAGACGTCCGTCACGGCGCCCTTGCCGATATTCCTGCCCTCGAGATAGCGCTTTATGGCGTTCCCCATCTCCTCGATGATGCTGTGCGTGAACGCGCCGTTGAAACTCATGAGAATGCCGCTCTCGGACAGACGCCGCTTGAGCTCGAGCATGTCGCTCATCTTCCCTCCTTCCGCGAGTCCAAACCGAAGTATAGGAGACTGAGGTCGTCGCGCTGAGGGCGCCCGCCCTGCCATTCGGCGAGGCCCGCCGCGACGAGCTCCCCGGCCCGATCGAAGCCGAGGCCCGCGCTCCGCTCCAGCAGGGTGGCCAGGCGCGAGCGGCCGAAGGGCAGGCCCCGCTCCCCTCCCGGCAGGTCGAGCACTCCGTCGCTGACCAGGCAGACGCGAGCCTCGCCTTCGACGGCGAGGCGATGATCTTCGAAATTCCTGCGCCGCCTCGTGCGCGAGAATCCGAGGTGGGTCCGTTCGCCCGGTATCTCGACGAGGGCGTCGTCCTGCATCAGGTAGAGGGGCAAGCCCGCGCCCGAGAACCAGAGCTCGGATTTTTCCCTCTTCCAGCGCACGAGGGCCATGTCGAGGCCGTTCTCCAGATGGGCGGTCTCCGATTCCCGGCCGAGGCTCACGGAGACCAGGCGATCCAACTCGCGCAGCAGGGCCGAAGGCGCGGCCTCCGATTCCCCCAGGCCCTCGGCCGCATCCACGACGCGGTCGAGATGGGCCTTCACCAGCATCGTCATGAAGGCGCCGGGCACGCCGTGCCCGGTGCAGTCGGCCAAGGCGGCGCAGAAGCCGTCGGAGGTCCTGCGGAAGAAAAGGAAGTCGCCGCCGACGAGATCGCGCTGTTTCGCGATGACGAAGTGCCCGGCGAAGCCGGAGTCGAGCTCGGCCTCGGTGGGGAAGATGGAGTCCTGGATGAGCTTGGCGTATTCGATCGAGTCCACGATGCGGCGGCGCGAAGCTTCGAGGTCTTCGTTGGCCGCGCGGAGCTCCCTCGTCCTTTCGCCGACGAGGCTCTCGAGGCCGCTCGTGTATTCCTTCACCTTCTCCGCCATGATCCGGAACGATGCGCCGAGGCGGCCTATCTCGTTTCGAGGCTCCTCGGGCAGGGCCAGGTCGTAGGAACCGGCGGCCACGAGACCGGCGGCCTCGGTGAGCCGGCCGATGGGGCGCACGACGAACCGGTTCGCGGCCGCGATCACGGCGGCCAGCACCGCCGCCAGCGCCGCGAGCGTCACGATGGCCACGGGAACGAAGTCCGAAATGCCGATGACGCTGCCCGAGTCGACGACGACCAGGCTGTACCAGCCGAGCTCGGGGAGGGACGAGATGGAGCAGAGCTGCCTGCGGCCGAGGAAGGAGATGGTCATGACGCCGACGGGCTTGCCGGCGACGGCGAGGCCCAAGCCCTTGCGGAGCGTCTCCCGGTCGGCCGCCCGCGTGACGAGGCTGTAGACGTCTATCTTCTCGGCGTCGCGCTTGGCCTCGGCGTTGTGGGCGATGATGTCGCGGTCGCGGTAGGCCTGCAGGGCGCCGCGGCCGTCGACGATGACCGTCGTGACGCCGCGCTCGGGATTGTCCAGCAGCGTCTTCAGGAAGTTCGTGAGGTCGAGCCCGCAGCCCGCCATGCCGATGGCGGCGCCCTCGTCCGAGCGCACGATCACGTTGATCCAGACGCGGTTCTCGTTGAGCATGGCGTTGTGGTCCACGTTGAGGCTGTAGTCCTTGCTTGCGGAGAGATCGTTGTAGAACCAGCGGTCGGCGGGGTTGCCGGGATCGAGGCGCGTCTTCTCGACGCCCGCCGAGACCGGCGTCCGCGCGTAGTAGGAGAGCGAGGACTTGATGGCCAGGAAATAGGCGCCGTCCCTGAGGAAATGCCGATAGCTCTCGAGCTGGGCGAGGGCGAGCGCCCTGATTCGCGGATCGTTCTCATGCAGCATCCACCGCTTGACGACCGGATCGTCGGCGAGCTTGCGGCTCAGGGCGAGATCGCGATCCAGCAAGGACAGGATCTTCTCCTTTTCGAGCTGCCCCTGAGAGATGCAGAAGCGAGTCGCATAGCGTTCGCTGATATTGCCGGCGCTCCAGGCGAAGACCAGCATCGAGCCGACCGTCACCGCCGTGTAGACCGCCAGAATGGCCGCGAGGAAATTTTTCCGCAACGAGCCGCTGCGCCGGGAGCGTCGTTTCCTGCCCATAGATGATTCAGTATAAGCGGGGCCGCCGGCATCCCACAAGACAAGCGGCTCGCAGGGGGCGAATCGATCGGCCCGAGGCCGTGGAATCGCCGGGTTCCGCCTCGCGACGCGCCGGAACCCGTTTCATCGGATCATCGAAGGGCTCAAAAAGGATTAAAAAAGGGCCGCCCCTTCAGGGGACAGCCCTTCTTGCAACCGACGCTCGGCGCCGTCGGCGCCTCGCTAGGGCGAACAAAGCGTTCGCGCGCGTTCCCGGAAAAAATCAGGGCCGGCGCGGCCGGCCCTGCATCGTTTCGTCGTGCCGCGGCTACCAGCGATAGTGGGCGAAGGCTTTGTTCGCCTCGGCCATCTTGTGCGTGTCTTCCTTCTTCTTCACCGCGGTGCCGGTGTTGTTGAAGGCATCCAGAAGCTCGTCGGCGAGCTTGTCGGCCATGGCCTTCCCGGAGCGGGCTCGCGCGGCCGAGATGAGCCATCGCATGGCCAGGGCCTCGCGGCGGGTATCGCGGATCTCGACGGGCACCTGGTAGGTGGCGCCGCCGACTCGGCGGGACTTGACCTCGACGAGGGGCTTGGCGTTCTCGAGCGCCTTGTTGAAGATCTCGAGCGCGGGTGTGCCGACCTTCTTCTGCATGAGGTCCATGGCATCGTACATGATGCGGTTGCAGATGGACTTCTTGCCCTGCCACATCATGCGGCAGACGAACTTGGTGACGATGACGGAGTTGTATTTGGGATCGGGCAAATGGCCCCGATCGATCGACTTCTTCTTGCGGCCCATGACTGCGTCTCCTTAGGCCTTCGGCCGCTTGGCGCCGTACTTGGAACGGCCCTTCTTGCGGTCCTCGACGCCGAGGGTATCCTTCGCGCCGCGGATGATGTGGTATCGAACGCCCGGAAGGTCCTTGACGCGGCCGCCGCGGATGAGCACCACCGAGTGCTCCTGCAGGTTGTGGCCGACGCCCGGAATGTAGGCGGTGACCTCGATGCCGTTGGTGAGCCGTACACGGGCCACCTTGCGGAGGGCCGAGTTGGGCTTCTTGGGCGTGACGGTCATGACTCGCGTGCAGACGCCGCGCCGCTGCGGGCACTCTTCGAGCGCGGGCGCCTTATTGTGCCACGCGGAGGCCCTTCGGCCGAGACGGATGAGCTGATTGATAGTCGGCATGTATGCTCTCGACTCCCTTGTCGTACCAGACCTCAGCATGGCCCGGCGTAATATGATGGTACGCGATGTGCGAGGAAAACCGACCCTCCGAGGACACGGAGAGCCAGACGATGAAACATAGCCCGGAGGAGGCGGATGTGTCAATACAGCCTCGAGCCGGGCCTTCCGACAGGCGCCGCAGGCCTGCTCATGCCTCGTAGAACTCCTTCATGTCCGCGAAGAACGCCTTTCGGCTTTCGCGCCACGTGTAGAACATGTGGCCGCCGTCGTAGTGGCGGAGGCTCAGCATCCGCGCCCGCTCGGGGTCGAGTTTCATAAGCCGGGCGATGCGCTCGGTCGAGAAAAAGGGCGTGACCAGGTCGAAGACGCCGTGGCTGATCCTCACCTTCATGTGGGGGTTGAGGCTCATGCCGTAGCGAAGGTCGTCGACCGAGCCGCACTGGCTCTCCAGCGCATGCTTGCGAGTATCGACTTTCCAGGCTTCGTTGACCTCGTCCGAGCTCGTCGCATAGTCTCGCTCGGTCTCCAGGCCGATGCCCGCGCGGATCTGGCTGTTCACGCCCGCGGCGAAGACGCGCTCGATCACATGGAGGGTAGGATCGGGCCCGACCCAGCCGTCGCGGTCCGGGTAGGGATCGCGGACGGTGGCGCTCGAGTCGTAGAGTCCGAGCTGGAGGCCCCGGTCGCGGAGGAGGTTCTTCGAAAACCAATCGATCGGCACGCGGCCGTTCTTGGCCTCCATCGCGGCGCGGGGAATGCCTATCCAATCCGCGGCCTCGTCGAGGACTCGCGTCCGCCGCTCGGCGCCGACGAGATCGCCTCCCGCGATGACGGGGAGCAAGTCGGAGAGCGCGAAAGCCGCCGCCCGGTCGGCGTAGGCCCGGTGGGTCTCGCCTTCCTCGATCTTGCGCGCCTTCCCGTGCCAGGCCGCGGCCGCCGCCATGGTCGGAAAGGAGTCGAGCCACATGAGGGCGTCGTAGTCCGAGCCGTCGAGGAGGGTGAACTCGAGCGCGGGCGAGATGATGACCGCGCCCGCGAGGCCGACGCCGTAGTCCTGCTGGAGCAGTCTCGCGAGCTTGGCCACGCGGAAGCCGCCGTAGCTCTCGCCCGCCAGGTAGATCGGGCTCTCCCAGCGGCCGGAGCGCGAGAGGAACTTGCGGACGAATTCGCCGATGGACTCGAGGTCGCGCTTGAGCTGCCAGTACTCGACTTCCTTCTTGCCCTCGGCCTTCTTGTCCTCATCCTTCTTGCCGTCGTCGATCATGCGCGACAGGCCGGTGCCGACGGGGTCGATGAAGACGAGGTCGGTGAAGCGCAGCCAGGTCTCCTCGTTGTCGACGAGGGCGTGGGGCGGAGGCAGGGGATCGCCGCGTTCGGCGAAATCGGCGCGCCGCGGGCCGATCGCGCCCATGTGGAGGTAGACCGAGGATGAACCGGGACCGCCGTTGAATACGAAGGTCAAGGGACGCCGCTTGGCATCCTTCAGGGAATAGCGGACGAAGAACATCTCGGCCTTGGGCTTCTCGTCCTTGCGAAGCACGATCCAGTCGGCCTCCGCTTCGTATTCGCCGATCCCGCCGGCGCCGCCGGCGAAGGTCCTGCGCGCCCCTTTCGGGGGGCTATAGTCTTCGGGTTTTGTCGACGGAGCGAGGCTTTCTTCCTTTTTCTCGGCCATGCGGATCCTCCTTTGCGAGACTCCACTATACAAGGTGTTCATCTCCCGCGCGAGAGCCCGGAGCGGTCGGACGGCGCGGAGGCCGGAGGCGGAACCGCACGGCCGCGGCCGGGCCCGGCCGGGCCCGAGGCCCATGAAAAGGCCCCCCGCTTCCGCGGGGGGCCTCCGTGATGTCCTGCTGCCGGCGACGGCTCAGTCCTCGTCCGAGTCGGGGTCGACTGCCTCGAAGCCCTCGTCGTTCTCGAAGACGGAATCCTCCTCGAAGGCGGTGCCGTTCTCGGCGCGCTCCTCGAGGGCCGGCAAGGGCGCGAGCTCCTTCTCCTTGCGGCGCTTCTCGAGCACTTCCTCGACGAAGGCGTCCAGATCCTCGTTCTCGGAATCCGAGAGCTTGATGTTGCGATAGCTGCGCATGCCGGTTCCGGCCGGGATGAGGTGGCCGATGATGACGTTCTCCTTGAGGCCGCGAAGCGTGTCGGTGGCGCCGGCGATGGCGGCGTCGGTGAGCACGCGCGTGGTCTCCTGGAAGGAGGCCGCGGCGAAGAAGGAGTCGATCTTGAGCGAGGCGCGGGTGATGCCGAGGAGCAGGGGCCGAGCCACGGCCGGCTGGCCGCCTTCCTGCATCACGCGGCGGTTCTCCTCGTGGAATTTGTACTTGTCGACCTGCTGGCCGTAGATGAACCGGGTGTCCCCGGGGGCCATGATCTCCACCTTCTTCATCATCTGGCGGATGATGACGCCGATGTGCTTGTCGTTGATGGTGACGCCCTGGAGGCGGTACACCTGCTGGACCTCGTCCATGAGGAACCTCTGGCAGTACTGCTCGCCGAGGATGCCCATGAGGTCGTGCGGGTTCTTGTTGCCGTCGCAGAGCATGTCGCCCGCGTCGACGGTATCGCCGTCGCGCACGAGGAGCCGCCTTCCCATCGGCACGAGGTGCTTGTATTCCTTGTTGAAAATGTCCTTGACCACGACGACGCGCTTGCCCTTCACGATGCCGCGGAAGGCGACGACTCCGGATACGGTGGCGAGCACCGTCGGGGTCTTGGGCTTGCGCGCCTCGAAGAGCTCGCCGACCCGAGGAAGGCCGCCCGTGATGTCCATGGCCTTGGCGCTCTCCTTGAGCGTCTTGGCCAGGGTGCGGCCAGCCTTGACGAGCTCGCCGTCCTCCACGTTGAGGTAGGCGCCGCCGGGGAGGAAGTAGGTCACGATCTCGTTGCCGGCCTCGTCGGTGATGACCACGCGCGGCTGCTTGGCCTCGCGCTCGGCCGCGAACTCGGTGATCTTCTTCTCGATGTTGCCCGTCTCCTCGTTGATCTCTTCCTTGAGGGTGGAGCCGGGGATGATGTCCTCGTAGCGGACGTAGCCGTCGTGTTCGGAGATGATCGGGTCGGAGAAGGGGTCGAAGGTGGCCAGGGTGCCGTTGGCGGCGACGATGTCGCCGGGCTTCACGATCACTTCCGAACCGTTGCGCACCTCGATCTTCTGGTCCTGCGCGATAAGGAGGACGCGCGCGTCGAGGATCTTGGCGTAGGAGATGTCGGTGGCGCGCGCCATCGAGCCGTCGGCCCGCTTCACGATCTCGTCGCCCTTCAGGATGCGCTGGCCGTCCTGGATGAGCACCTTATCGGCCTTGCCGTACTCGATGTTCGTGAAGATCTTGCAGGCGTGGAGGGCGCCCTTTCTCGTGAAGAGGGAGCGCCCCTCGGGCATCTTCACGAAGGTGCCCACGACGTCGGTGACGAGGACCGGGTACTTGAGGTAGATGCGGTTCTCTTCCGAGACCTTGGTCGCCGCGCCGCCGATGTGGAAGGTTCTCATCGTGAGCTGGGTGCCGGGCTGGCCGATCGACTGCGCCGCGATGATGCCCACGGCCTCGCCGATCTCGACGGTGCGGCCCGTGGCCAGGTTGCGTCCGTAGCACTTTCGGCATACGCCGTGCCTCGCCTCGCAGGTGAGCACCGTGCGGAGGTAGACTTCCTCGATGCCCGCCTCCTCGATCCTGTCGGCGATTTCCTCGGTGACTTCCTCGTTCGCGTCGACGATGGTCTCGCCCGTGATGGGGTGACGCACCGGATCGAGGGCGTAGCGGCCCACGATGCGCTCGCGCAGGGCTTCGATGATTTCCTCGCCGTCCTTGATGGGCGTATGGAGCACGCCGTTGATCGTGCCGCAGTCGTCCACGTTGATGACGACGTCCTGCGAGATGTCGACGAGGCGGCGGGTGAGGTAGCCGGCGTCGGCCGTCTTGAGGGCCGTGTCGGCCAGACCCTTGCGGGCGCCGTTGGTCGAGATGAAGAACTCGATGACCGAGAGGCCCTCGCGGAAGTTCGACCGGATCGGCAGCTCGATGATGTCGCCCGAGGGCTTGGCCATGAGGCCGCGCATGCCGGCGAGCTGGCGGATCTGGTTGCGGCTGCCGCGCGCGCCCGAATTGGCCATCATGTAGATGTTGTTGAAGCCGGCGCGGTCCCGCTCGAGGGTCTTCATCATCACCGCGGTGAGCTCTTCGTTCGTCTTGGACCAGACCTCGACGACGCGGTTGTAGCGCTCTTCCTGGGTGATGTGGCCGGCGAGGTACTGGTTCTGGATGGCGTCGACCTGCTTGTTGGCCGCCTCGATCATCTCGGGCTTCTCGTGCGGCACGACGATGTCGTCCATGCCGATGGTCGCGCCGAAGAAGGTGGCGTAGCGGAAGCCCATGTCCTTGATCGCGTCGAGCATGGCGACGGTGACATAGGGCCCCGAGGTCTTGTACACCGCCTCGATCAGGTTGCGCAGGTCCTTGTCGCCGAGGGCGTAGTTGACGTAGGGAACGTCGGGCGGCATCGCTTCGTTGAACAGGATGCGGCCGGCGGTGGTTTCGACGACCGCGCCCTCGGCCACCTCGAGCGGCCTGTTGACGCCGTTCCAGATCGGGCGCTTCGCGAGCGGCACCTTGATCACGGCTTCGTAGTCGCAGGCGCCGACTTCGCAGGCCATGAGCACTTCCTCCGGCGAGGAGTAGCGCTTGCCCTCGCCCTTCGAGCCCGGCTTGTGCCGCGTGAGGAAGTTGATGCCGAGAACCATGTCCTGCGAGGGATAGACGATCGTCTTGCCGTTCGCGGGGTCGAGGAGATTGCGGCTCGAGAGCATGAGCGTCCAGCACTCGGCCTGGGCGGCGTTGGTCAGGGGGACGTGCACGGCCATCTGGTCGCCGTCGAAGTCGGCGTTGAAGGCCTTGCAGACGAGGGGGTGCAGCTTGATGGCCTTGCCCTCGACGAGCAGCGGCTCGAAGGCCTGGATGCCGAGGCGGTGGAGGGTCGGCGCCCGGTTGAGGAGGATCGGGTGTTCCTTGACGACCTCGTCGAGCACCGCGAAGACCTCCGGGGTCTCCGACTCGACGAGCATCTTGGCCTTCTTGATGTTGTAGACGACGTCCTTCTCGACGAGCTTCTTCATGATGAAGGGCTTGAAGAGCTCGAGAGCCATCTTGGTGGGCAGTCCGCACTGCCACATCTTGAGCTCGGGACCGACGACGATGACCGAGCGGCCCGAGTAGTCCACGCGCTTGCCGAGGAGGTTCTGGCGGAACCTTCCCTGCTTGCCCTTGAGCATGTCGGACAGCGACTTGAGCGGCCTGTTCGAGGCGCCCTTGACGACGCGCTTCTTCTTCGAGTTGTCGAAGAGGGCGTCGACGGCCTCCTGGAGCATGCGCTTCTCGTTGCGGATGATGATGTCGGGCGCGTTGAGCGCCATCAGGCGCTTGAGGCGGTTGTTGCGGTTGATCACGCGGCGGTAGAGGTCGTTGAGGTCGCTCGTCGCGAAGCGGCCGCCGTCTAGCTGCACCATCGGCCGGAGCTCGGGCGGGATGACGGGAATGGCGTCGAGGACCATCCACTCGGGCTTGTTGTCGGAGGCGCGGAAGGACTCGCAGATCTCGATGCGCTTGAGGAGCCGCTTGTCGGACTTGGGGCCCTTCTCGATCATCTTGGCGCGGAGCTCGGCCGCGAGCTCGTCCATGTTGATCTGCTCGAGCAGGGAGCGGATGGCTTCCGCGCCCATGCCCGCCGTGAAGCCGCCGCCGTAGCGGTCCTGGGCCTCGTACCACTCCTCCTCGGTGAGGAGCTGCATCTTCTTGAGGTCGGTGTCGCCCGGATCGATGACGATGTACTTCTCGTAGTACAGGATCGAGCGCAGCGCGGCCACCGGCAGGTCGAGGAGGAGGCCCATGCGGCTGGGCACGGAGCGGTAGAACCAGATGTGCGACACCGGGCTCGCGAGCTCGATGTGGCCCATGCGCTCGCGCCGGACCTTGAAGTGGGTGACCTCGACTCCGCAGCGGTCGCAGATGACGCCCTTGTAGCGGATCGACTTGAACTTGCCGCAGTAGCACTCCCATTCCTTGGTCGTGCCGAAGATGCGCTCGCAGAAGAGGCCGTCCTTCTCGGGCCTGAGCGTGCGGTAGTTGATGGTCTCGGGTTTCTTGACTTCGCCGTAGCTCCAGGCGCGGATCATGTCCGGGCTGGCCAGGCGGATCATTATGCTATCGAAATCCTGAATGTCTCTCATGCCGTCTCCCCCTCATCTCGTCGACGTGGGCATATCCTAGGAAAATCAAACCACGGAGCCACGGAGCCACAGAGATGAGAGGGAGAAGAAAATGAATTAGCGAGGGGATGGGAGATTGCGCCATCCTCGCCCATTTCCATTTCCCGATCTCTTCTCATCTCTCCAACATTCCCTCTGTGCCTCTGTGGCATATCTCTTCTATCGAACCTCGTTAGAAGGCGCCCTGCTTGTTGATGATGTCCTCGTCCCGCTCGGTCAGGGCGATCTGCTTGCCCTTGGCGTCGTAGACGCGGATGTCCAGCGCCAGGCCGCGGAGTTCCTGCACCATGACGTTGAAGGCCTCGGGAATGCCGGCGGCGGTATGCGGCTCGCCCTTCACGATGGCCTCGTAGACCTTGGCGCGTCCGGTCATGTCGTCGGACTTGATCGTGAGGAGCTCCTGCAGCGTGTTCGCGGCGCCGTAGGCCTCGAGGGCCCAGACTTCCATCTCGCCGAGGCGCTGCCCGCCGAACTGGGCCTTGCCGCCGAGGGGCTGCTGAGTCACGAGCGAATAGGGCCCGGTCGAGCGCGCGTGCATCTTGTCGTCGACGAGGTGGTGCAGCTTCATGAAGTAGATGACGCCCACGGTCACGGGATTCTGGAAATGCTCGCCGGTGCGGCCGTCGCGGACCGCCACCTTGCAGCTCGGCGGCAGCCCCGCGTCCTTGAGCTTGCCCTCGATCTGCTCCTGGCTGGGCGACTGGAAGACATGGCAGGAGTACCACTCGTCGAGAGCCATGGCGGCCCAGCCGAGCTCGGTCTCCATGATCTGGCCGATATTCATGCGCGAAGGCACGCCCAGCGGGTTGAGACAGATGTCGAGCGGGGTGCCGTCGTCCAGGTAGGGCATGTCCTCGGGCGGCAGCACGCGGGCTACGACGCCCTTGTTGCCGTGGCGCCCGGCCATCTTGTCGCCTTCCTTGAGCTTTCGCTTGGCGGCGATGAGGACCTTCACGACCTCTTCCACGCCCGGCGAGAGATCGTCGTTGGCCGAGCGCTTGAGCCTCTGGACGTCGATGATCGTGCCCTCGATCCCGTGGGGGACGCGCAGGCTGGAATCGCGGACGTCCTTGGCCTTCTCGCCGAAGATCGAATTGAGGAGCTTGAACTCCGGCGTGGTCTCGGTCTCGCTCTTGGGCGTCACCTTGCCGACGAGGATGTCGCCGGCGTTGACCTTGGCGCCGACGCGGATGATCCCCTCGATGTCCAGGTTGTCGAGGCTCTTCTCGCTCGTGTTGGGGATGTCGCGCGTTATGCGCTCCGGCCCCAGCTTGGTCTCGCGCACCTCGGTCTGGAATTCCTTGATGTGGATGGAGGTGAACATGTCCTCCTTGACCACGCGCTCGGAGATGAGGATGGCGTCCTCGTAGTTGTAGCCGTTCCAGGGCACGAAGCCCGCGAGGATGTTGCGCCCGAGCGCGAGCTCGGAGTCCTTGGTGGCGGGGCCGTCGGCGACGACCTGCCCCTTCGCGACCTTCTCGCCCTTCTTGACGATGGGCCGCTGGGTGTAGCAGGTGTCCTGGTTGGTGCGCTGGTACTTCACGAGCACGTACTCGTCGCGCGCCGACTTGTCCGCGTCCGGCTTGATCACGACGCGGAACGCGTCGACATAGTCGACGACGCCCTCGCGTTTGGCCTTGATGAGCACGCCCGAATCGTAGGCGGTCTTGCCCTCCATGCCGGTGCCCACGCGCGGCGGCTCCGGGAAGATGAGGGGCACGGCCTGGCGCTGCATGTTCGAACCCATGAGGGCGCGGTTGGCGTCGTCGTGCTCGAGGAAGGGAACCAGGGCCGCCGAGATCGAGATGATCTGCTTGGGCGAGACGTCCATGTACTGCATCTCGGCCGCGCCGCGGGTCGTGTAGTCGCCCTGGTGCCGGCAGGATATGGACTCGTCGAGGAAGTTCCCCGCCTTGTCGATCTTGGCGCTCGCCTGCGCGATGTAGTACTTGTCCTCGTCCATCGCGGAGAGGTACTCGATGTGCTTCGTGACCCGCCCCGACTCGATCTTGCGGTAGGGGGTCTCGAGGAAGCCGTACTCGTTGACCGTGGTGTAGGTGGCGAGCGACACGATGAGGCCGATGTTCGGACCTTCGGGCGTCTCGATCGGGCACATGCGGCCGTAGTGCGTGTAGTGGACGTCGCGGACCTCGAAGCCGGCGCGGTCGCGCGAGAGGCCGCCCGGGCCGAGCGCGTTGAGGCGCCGCTTGTGCGTCAGCTCCGCCAGGGGATTGACCTGGTCCATGAACTGCGACAGCTGGGAGGAGCCGAAGAATTCCTTGATCGCGGCCACCACCGGCTTGATCGACACGAGGTCCTGGGGGCGGATCGTGTCCGTCTCCTTGAGGCTCATGCGCTCCTTCGCGATCCGCTCCATGCGGCCGAAGGAGCTCTTCATGACGTTGGCCAGGAGCTCGCCCACCGAGCGCACGCGGCGGTTGCCGAGGTGGTCGATATCATCGACGTTTGACTCGCCGTAGTAGACGCTCATGAGGTACTTCATGGTCGCGATCACGTCGTCGCGGATGAGCGTGAACTCCTTGACCGGGACCGTGTAGTCGAACTTCTTGTTGAGCTTGTAGCGGCCCACCTTGCCGAGGTCGTAGCGCCGGCCGGAGAAGAACATGTTGGCCAGGTCGCGCTCGGCGTTCTCGACGGTGATGGGTTCGCCGGGCATGAGGGTCGAGTAGACGGCGGCCAGGGCGTCGGCCTTGGAGGGCTCGTCCTGGTTGGGGTCTTCCTTCACGAGCTTGATGTCCTCGCGCTCGAAGCAGTTGAGGATCATGTCGAAGTGGAGGGAATCGGGATGCTCGAAGTTGATGACCTCGAGCTCGGTGACGCCGAGGTTGACGAGTTCGTCCACGTCGTGCAGGTGGAGCTTGTCGCCGGCGCGGTAGAGCTTCTTCTTCTCGCCGTTGATCTCGACGCGCACCGCCTTGGCCAGGACATGGTTGATGGCATGGTCCTTCGATTCGCGCGCCTCGCCGATGGTCACCTTCTCGGACTTGTAGAAGGCGCGGATGATGTCTTCGCGCGTCTCGAAACCGAGGGCCCGCAGGAACATCGTGCCGAGGATGCGCTTCTTGCGGTCGATCTTGGCGTAGATGAGTTCTTTTTTCTGGTCGATCTCGAATTCGAGCCAGGAACCGCGGTAAGGGATGATCCGCGCGGAGTAGACGCCCTTCTCGTGGCTGAAGATGACGCCCGGGGAGCGGTGGATCTGCGAGACCACCACGCGCTCGGCGCCGTTGATGATGAAGGTGCCTCGGTCGGTCATGAGGGGGATATCGCCGAGGTAGATTTCCTTCTGACGGATCTCGCCCGTCTTCTGGAACACCAGATTGATCCTGGCCTTCAGCGGCACGGCGTAGGTGAGTCCCTTCATCTTGCACTCGAGCTCCGAGTACTTCATGGCGGACTCGTCGAGATTGTAGCGTTCGTACTCGAGCAGCATGTCGCCGTTGGGGCTCTCTATGGGGAAGGTCGCCCGAAAGACCTCCTCGAGGCCGGCGACATCGAGAGCCTGGGCCTGATGGACCTTCTCGCGCTGCAGAAAGCGCTCGTAGGAGGATAGCTGGATGTCTATGAGGTCGGGCAGCTGCATGACCTCCTGATAGTCCTTGCCGACGTACTCACGCTGGATTTTCTTCTCGGTATATGCCATCCGTTACCCCCCTCGCCGAGACCTCCGACGGCGCCGTGCGCCTTGGAAAGTCCCCGCGCCCCATCCGCGTTCGGAAAAGACGGAATGGAGCGCGTTATTCTCGCGGCCCCGGCGCTGGCTCTCCGAGCCGTACCGGCTGCCGCGGTTATATCGCTTTATTACCTGCGCAGGCCCGGATGCGCGTCCGCGTCGTCCGGGCCGAAAGCGCCAAAAAGGTTCCGGTCCCGCGGAGGACGAGCCTCCGCCGTCGGTCCGGAACCTTCGCGGAAGCCGCGGCGCCGCCCAGCCTTGGCAGGCGGCGCCCCGAGCTTCTCGCGATCTGAGGATACGATGGTAAGAGCCCTTGAGGGCTTCTTACTTGACGTCAACGGCGCCGCCCGCGTCGGTGATCTGCTTCTTGATCTTCTCCGCCTCATCCTTGGAGACATTCTCCTTGAGGGGCTTGTCGCCGGCCTCGACCAGGTCCTTGGCCTCCTTGAGGCCGAGCCCGGTGATCGCGCGGACTTCCTTGATGATGGCGATCTTCTTGTCGGTGGGGAATCCGCTCTTGAGAATGACGGTGAACTCGGTCTGCTCCTCGACGGCCGCGGCGGCCGGGCCGGCCGCGGCGGCGGCCACGGGAGCCGCGGCGGTGACGCCGAACTTCTCTTCCATGGCCTTGATGAGGTCGGCGATCTCCATGATCTTCATCTCGGCGATGGCGTCGAGGATCTGTTCCTTGCTGAGAGCTGCCATATTATCTTCTCCTTCGAAAACGGTGGCCGAGCCCATACGGGCGGCCTTGGGCGACGCGAGCTTCGCATCGCCGGCGGCAAGCAGGAACGGCAGCTACTCCGAAGCCTGGATGCCGATATACGCGGCCTACGCTTGCGCGGGAGCCTCCGCCGGAGTCTCGACGGGAGCCGCTTCCGCGGTTCCGCCCAGCTTTTCCTGCAGGGCGACGAGGGTGTACACGAGTTTCTGCACCGGGCTCTTGAGCCCGGCCATGAACATCGCGAGAAGCTGATTCCGGGACGGCAGCTTGGAGAATGCCAGGACCTCGGACTCGCCCATGAAGCCCTTGTCGACGATCCCGGCCTTGACCTTGAGGGCCGGAACTTCCTTGGCGAAGTCCACGAGCACCTTGGCCACCTCGTTGGCCTCGGCCTTGGAGAAGGCCACGGCGGTCGGCCCCGCGAAGACGGGCTCGACTTCCTTCGAATACCCGAGATCCTCGAAGGCTATGCGCGCGAAATTGTTCTTGACGACGTGGAACTCGGCGTTCTTCTCGCGAAGCTGCTTGCGCAGGGCGGAGATCTGCTCGACCGTGAGCCCGCGGTACTCGGCGAAAATGAAATCCTTGCTGCCGCCTATCTTGTCCTTGAGCGCGCCGATCGCGTCGGCTTTGGCGCTCTGGATCTTGGTTGCTCTCATGGCCATGGCTTACCTCTTCTCGCTTTTGGCGACCGCGACATGGACGCTCGGGCCCATGGTGGAGCTGAGGAAGACCGAGCTCACGAACTCGCCCTTCGCATCGGAAGGACGCTTGCGCCCGATCTCTTCCAGCAGGGTGGCGAGGTTCTCGCTCACCTGCGCGCTCTCCATGGATACCTTGCCGATGGCGAGGTGCACGATGCCCGACTTGTCGGTGCGGAACTCGGTGCGGCCCTTGCGGAGCTCGGCGACGGCGGCCTTGAGATCGTGCGTGACGGTGCCGGTCTTCGGGTTCGGCATGAGCCCCTTGCGGCCGAGCACCATGCCGAGCTTGCCGACGTCCTTCATCATGTCGGGCGTGGCGACGGCGACATCGAAATCGAGCCAGCCGCCCTTCACCTTCTCGATGAGTTCGTCAGAGCCGACGTAGGCCGCCCCGGCTTCCAGGGCTTCCTTTTCCTTGTCGGGCTTGCAGAACACGAGGATCTTCTTCTCGCCGCGGAACTGGTGCGGCAGGACCACCGTGTCGCGCACCGACTGGCTCTTCTTGACGTTGAGCCGGATGTGGACCTCAACCGTCTCGTCGAAGGCAGCGTAGTGCAGGTCCTTGACGAGCGCGCAGGCCGCGGGGGCCTCCAGCTCCAGGCTCCGGTCGTACTTCTTGACGGATGCGTTGTATTTCTTGCCGTGTTTCATGATCTACAGCTCCGTCTCGACGCCCATGGAACGGGCGGTGCCGGCTATGATCCGCATGGCGGCTCCGAGGTCGTTGGCGTTGAGGTCGGGCATCTTCTGCTTGGCGATAGCTTCGAGCTTGTCCTTCGAAAGCTTGCCGACCTTCTGCTTGTGGGGCACGCCCGAACCCTTCTCGAGTCCCATCGCCTTCTTGATGAGGACGGAAGCGGGAGGCGTCTTGAGGATGAAGGTGAACGTCTTGTCGCCGTACACCGTGATGATCGCCGGAATGATGAGTCCCGGCTCCATGCCCTTGGTCCGTTCGTTGAACTGCTGGCAGAACTGCGGAGCGGAAACGCCGTGGGGACCGAGCGCCGGTCCTACGGGCGGGGCCGGAGTCGCTTTCCCGGCTGGGCACTGCAGCTTGACGATCGCAGTTACCTTTTTCTTGGCCATGGCCATTCTCCTTTCGTGGTGTACCCGGCGCCTTCATCCGGCCCGATCCGCGCTGCGGACGGAACTCGGAGGGCGACGGGGTAGCGTCCGCGACCTCTACTCGGCCCGCACGCGATCGCCCCGAGGGCGACCGCGACACGAACCGCGAAGCGGTTCGCGAACTCCCATCTGCGGAGTACAAACCCCTTTATGAGAAGCGTCGACGAAACGGGCGCCGCATATGGCGGCGCGGCACTCGTCGATGCCGCTTTCCAATGATCTGCGACGTCGGACCCGAGGTCCTTCGTCCCCGCGCGGCTTCCCGAAGGGGAAGCGCGCCCGATCTACACTTTCTCGACCTGCAGCATATCGACTTCGACGGGAGTGGCCCGTCCGAAAATGCCCACCATCACCTTGAGCTTGGACTTCTCGGCGATCACTTCCTCGATGGCGCCCGTGAAGGACTCGAAAGGCCCGTCGATGATCTTGACCTGCTCGCCGGGCGTAAAGGTCTGCCGCGTGCGCGTGGGCCGCTCGCCCTTGATCTCGCCGGCCCGCTGAAGAACCCCGCGGGCCTCCTCGGCCGTGATCGGCTGGGGCTTGTGGTGCTGCGTCGCTCCGACGAATCCCGTGACGCCCGTGACCTTGCGTATCCCGGAGCAGGTGGCCTTCCAGCCGTCGTCGGGCAGGTCCATCTCGACGAGTATGTATCCCGGCAGGATCTTCCTCGAGGAGGAGCGCTTCTTGCCGTCCTTCACGTCTACGACGTCCTCGCTAGGAACCTTGATGTCGGTCACGATGTCCTTGCTGAGGTCGTTGTTCTCCAGCATCATGCGGATTGTCCGCTCGATCTTGTTCTCATAGCCGGAGTAGACATGGAGAACGTACCAGGCCTTTGACATGCTACCTCTTCCCGATTACCGGAAGATCACGTCGATGCCGGCGACGATGAGAAAATCGATGGAGCCGAGAACGAGAGCCAGCACGATCGTCGATACGATGACGACCTTTGTCGAGGAGATCACGTCATCGCGGCTAGGCCAGACGACCTTCCGGAGTTCGGCATAGCTCTCCTTGAAGAACTGCACGATCTTTTTCATCGGGACTCCTTGCGCCGCACCGGCGGACCCTAGGGCCTCGCCGGTCAGGCCGGACATTACTACCAGGCCAGGTAGGACTCGAACCCACAACATCCGGTTTTGGAGACCGGCGCTCTACCATTAGAGCTACTGGCCTTCGTCAGGAAGTCGGACTTGACCAAGTCCGGCTTCCTGACGTCGCGGTTTTCGCTGCGCGAAAACCGCGAACAACTCGCCAACCCACGCTTTCACTACGCGAAATCGAGATATTGCCTCGACTTGGCGCCGGCCGCGCCGCGCCCGCCCGAAAGCCTCGTCGAATCGGCGGCTTGCGCCGACCCTCGCGGATAATCTACTTGACTTTCGTTTCCTTATGAAGCGTGTGCTTGCGATCCCACTTGCAGTACTTCATGAGTTCGAGCTTTTCCTGCGTGGTCTTGCGGTTCTTCGTGGTCGTGTAGTTACGGCGCTTGCATTCAGAGCAGGCGAGAGCGATGATTTCGACGGTCTGTTTCTTGGCGGCCATATCCGATCCTTTCACGGCGCCGGGCAGGCCGGAACCGAGCTGCGAGAACTAGCGAATTCGAAGCGCACGGCCGCGGCACCCGGACCACGGCCTGCGCATTGCATCGTATGAGCCCTCGAACGGAATCGAACCGTTGACCTTATCCTTACCATGGATATGCTCTGCCAACTGAGCTACAAGGGCATTTTAGAAGCGTCGGAAGATTAGCATCGAGGTATTTCCTTTGTCAAGACTCAGGACTCCTCATTTTAGGCATGAAATTTGCTCCCGCAAACGCGATCTCCCTCATCCGCGCCTCCCCCTTCGCCGTCGAACGGCGGAAACGACCAGGCCCGCCATATCGTCCTTCGAAAGGACGAGAAGCCCAACGCCGACGATCGCGAAAACGATCGTACTGAGAAGAAGGGGGAGGCCGGCCGACACCAGACGCGATTCGGCCGAGCCGAAGATATGGGCGAGCTCCTTCCGGGCAAAAAAGACCGGGGCGACCGCCAGGACGGAAAACGTGAGCAGTTTGAGAAAATACCTGCCGGCGGAAGCCACGGCCCGCGAAGCGCCGGGGATATTCCGCTTGAGGAGAACCGCGACGAGGACCAAGGTGTTGACGGCGCTGGCCAGGGAGAGGGCGAGGGCTATGCCCGGCCCCTTCATCGGTCCGACCAGGAAGACCGCCAGGACGATATTGGCGCCGAAGGAGACCACCCCGGCCCAGGTCGGCGTCTTCGTGTCCGAGCAGGCGTAGAACGCCGGGGCGATGACGCGGTTCATGGCGATGAACACGAGCCCCGTCATGTGCCAGAAAAAGGCGGCGGCGGTGAGCCTCACCGACTCGGCATCGAACTCGCGGGCCTTGAAGAGCAGGGTCACGATGTCCTTTCCCACCACCATGGCGAAGAGGGCGACCGGCACCGTGACGAGCACCATGGCCCGCAGCCCCTTGCCGAGGGAATCGGAATAGGCCTTCCAGTCTCCTTCGCGGGCCGAGCCCGCCAAATCGGGAAGGAGCACCGTGCTCAAAGAGACGACGAAGACGCCCAGGACGAGTTCCTGCAGCCGGAGCGAGTACTGGATGCTCGAGAGGGCTCCGGTGCCTGCGTCGGTCGCGAGGGCGGAGCTGACGAGGAAGTTGATCTGGTAGGCGGCCATGCCGAGTATGGTCGGCGCCACGAGGGCGAGGACCCGCCTCATGCCCGGATTGCGCAGGGCGCGGCGGGGGCTTATGAAGCCGAAACGCCAGCCGGCGCGGAGCACCGCCGGAAGCTGGACGAGCGCCTGAGCGAAGCCGCCGATGACGATACCCACGGCCATCGCGCGGGCGGGGTTGCCGAAGGCGTTGCCCACGAGATAGGGCACGGCGATCCAGCAGATGTTGAACAGGATCGGAGCCATGCCCGAGGGGGTGAACACGCCGATCGAGTTGAGGATGCCCTGCAGGAAGGCCGCCACCGAGACCAGGGCCAGGAAGGGGAACATCATCTGGGTGAGTACGGCGGTCTCCGAGCGATCCGACTTGAAGATGAGCACGATCCAGGGCGCGAAAGCGATGCCGAGGGCGACGACCGCGAGGACGAGCGCCACGAGCACGGTGAAGGTCGCCGAAAGGAATTCCTTGGCCTTTTCCTCGTCCTTTTCCGCGAGGTAGCCGGTGAAGGTCGGGATGAAGGCCGCCGTCATGGTGCCTTCGGCGAAGAGACGTCGCAGGAAATTGGGCAGCGTGAAAGCGGCCGCGAAGGCGTCGGCGAGGACGCCCGTGCCCATGAAGGCCGCCCGCGTCATTTCGCGGGCGAGCCCCAGGATGCGGGACGCCATGGTGAGGAGGGAGAGCTTGCCGCCTTCGCGGAACATGTTCCCGGCTTCGTCGGACATGGGCGCGAGAATACGCGATAATCAAGATCCTCAGCAAGGCTGTCCCGCTCTGCTCGACCTTGGACGTCGATCCGATGTATACCTCGGAACCTATGAATGTAGATCTCATCGCCCTCGACCTGGACGACACCCTCCTGCGGGAGGATCTCAGCGTATCGGAAGGGAACCGGCGCGCCCTCGCCGAGGCGGAAAACCTCGGCACCAGGCTGGTCCTCGCCTCGGGCCGCAACATCTACTCGATGCGCCATTACGCCTCCCTGCTCGGGCTCGACGGCCCCGGCGACTATCTCATCTGCTCCAACGGCGCGGAGATCATAGAATCGCAGAGCGGCCGGGTCGTCGACCTGCGCCTGCTTTCCCCCGAGCTCTGCCGCGAAGTCGCGGCCGCCATCGAGGAGCGGGGCTTTCCCTGGCACATGTACGACGGAGGCACCATCTATGTGAACCGCCGCACACCCTGGGCCGAGGGCGACTCGCGGAAGACGGGCCAGCCTCTCGTGCAGATCGAGGATGGCGAAAGCTTCTTCGCCAAGGGCCAGGTCAAGTTCGTGGTGCCCGGCGAGCCCGGGGCCATAACCAAGCTCCTGAAGGAGCTGACCGCCCTGTTCCGGGGACGAGCCGAGATTTTCACGTCCAAACCCTACTTCCTCGAGGTCCTGCCCCTGGAGGCGGACAAGGGCGCCGCGCTCGGACGGCTGGCGGCCAAGCTCGGCATCGCCATGGACAGGGTCATGGCGATCGGCGACGCCATGAACGACCATACGATGATCGCCGCCGCCGGCTGGGGCTGCGCCCCGGCTAACGCCCTTCCCGAGATCAAGGCCGTCGCGCGCTTCGTCTCGGAGCGGAGCAACGAAGAGGATGCGGTGGCCGATATCGTCCGGCGCGTCGCCCTCGGCTGAGATTCCGCCGACACCGCCGAGCAACTCCCCGCATACCTGCGCTATAGTTGAACCAGCGCCCCGCTTCGCTATCGGCTTGGCCGGCCGGAGACTCCTGCCGATAAGACAAAGGGGGCGAGCTTCTCTATACGAAAAGTGGGGAGGGAAACATGCAGGACATCTACCCGGTCGGCAGTCGACGCTGCTTCGCCTGCATCCAATGGGACGGCCGAAGAAGCTACGACAAAGAGGCCGGCAAGATCAAAACCGATGCGGGGGCGGACGGCTGGTGCAGGATGAAGCACTGCGACACGAAGGGCACCCATGTTTGCGAGGAATTCACGGCACTTCGCTGAACGCGCGGGCGCAGGCCCCGGCGCACGGCGCGGGCGCCCCCAGGATCGACGAGATTTTTCTGGACGGTGGACAATGAAACGCAGCACGATCAACTTGGGGGCGGCGCTCGCTTTCGGCCTCGTATGTCTGGCGGCGGCCGGCGCCGAGGCGGGCTTCGGAGGCCTCGATCTCGGCAAGGACAACGATCTGCTCTTCACGGCCTCGGCCGGCATCCCCGGCGGCGGCGATTACGACACCCTCTTCCTCGCGGATCTCGGCGCCACGGGCGCACGCCAGCTGACCGTCTATCCCGAGCACGTCTCCCTCATCGAAGGGGGGCGGATACTCCAGGTCCAGAACCGCTTCGGCCTCTTCCGGAGCGACGCGGCCCTCGACTCGCTCGAGCCCGTCAAGGGCTACCCCGCCTTCGTGCGGGGCTCGCCCATCCTGCAGGGACGGCTGCCGGAATGCGCGGCGAGTCCCGACGGAGCCTATGTCCTCAGCATGGTGCCGAGTTCCGCCGCCTACGCCCGGCTCGTGCTCTTCGACGTGGCCAAGGGCACCGAGACCACGGTCTCGACCCGGGTCGAGCGCTCGGTCGAGTCTTTCCCCGCCCGGTGGTCGCCCGACTCGCGCAATTTCGTCTACGCGAAGGGCGGCTCGATCTATTACTTCAGCATACGGCAGTATACCGAAGGCCAGGTCTTCGACGAGGAGTTCCGCCGCATCGGCGACGGCCGGATCCAGTGCGCGCGCTGGGCCTCCGACGGCTCGCTGTTCTACCTTCGCGGCCGCTCGCTCTTCCGTATTCTTCCGGCCGAGTTCTTCGTCCAGGCCCTCTATCGCGGCGCGGCGGGCATGGGCGTGCTCGCGGGAAAGACGCCCTTCTCGTTCGATCCCAATTTCGACGACTTCTGGGTCGCGCCGGAGGGCAGCCGCGTGCTCCTGTCGAAGGGAGGGCGGAATCTCTTTCTCGTCTACCTGAATCCCGACGATTTCGGCTCCCCGGCCCGGGTGGCGGCCCTTCCCTACCTCTACCTCCAGGGCGACACGACCGTGCTCGACGTGCTCTGGCCGCCGAAGGGCCCCGTGACCATCTTCACCGGCTCCCTGCGCGACGGCGTCCAAGACTCCGGCGCCTTCCGCTTCGCCGCGCCGATCTCCTCCGACCTCCTGAGCCTGAACTCGAAGGTGACCGAAGTCGACGCCAAGGACGCCACCGAGATGCGGCTGTCGCCCGACGGCTCCAAGATAGCGATCGTGACCCCGGCCGGCGTCGAGGTCAGGTCCTACGCGGACTGGTCCAGTCTCGAAACGATCGCGGCTCCGGGCTGCCTGCACGCGCTGTGGCTCTCCGAGGACAGGATGGTGACGGCCGGTTCCCGCCGCATCGAGACGGTGCGGCTGTCCACGGGAGCGCGCGGCCTCGTCGCCCTCTCCCAGGTCGAGGCCTACGGCCGCGCCGACGACGGCGCCATCGTCGTGAAGACCGACCAAGGCGCCTATGCGCCGCCGCCCTCCGACAAGGGCGCCGCCGCGTCGGCCACGCCGGTCTGGGCAGCCCGGCCGACCTTCGCCGTCGGCCGGGCCTCGGCCAGCTCCGACTCCTACCGCGTCTACCTCGGCGACCTCGCCGCGGCACCCTACCGAAATCTCGTCATGGTGAGGTCGGTGGCCGCGCTGGGCACGCGAGAGCTCTTTCCGCTTCCCGAGCGGGTCTACGCGCCCTTTCCCCCGCGCGACGAACCGCGGACGCCCGGCATCTTCGACCACGGCTCGCGCATCCGCAGCCGGGAGCTCGCGCTCGTGTTCGACGCCGTGGACTCGACCGAGGGACTGACGCAGGTGCTGCGCAGCCTCAAGGACGACGGCATCCGCGCGACCTTCTTTGTCAACGGCGAATTCATCAAGGAGAGCCCCGGAGCCGCCCGGCTCCTGGCCGCTTCGGGCAACGAGGTCGGGTCGATGTTCTTCACCGACGCCGATCCCTCCGACGCGCGCTTCCGCATCGACCGCGACTATGTCCGGCGAGGGCTCGCCCGGACCGAGGACGAGTGGTTCTCCGCCACGGGCAAGGAGCTGTCCCTGCTCTGGCACATGCCCTACTACACGACGAACTCCGAGATCGTGGCCGCGGGCGAGAGCATGAGCTACACCTACGTGGGGCGCGACATCGATCCCCTCGACTGGATCGGCAAGACCGACGCCGCCAGCCTGCCCGGCTCGTACCTGAGCGCCCACGACATCATCGAGCGAGTGGTCGCCCAGGCCAAGCCCGGCTCCATCATTCCGGTCCGCCTCGGCATCCCCGACGGAGGGCGCGGCGACTATCTCTTCCGCGAAATTCCCCTGCTCATCGACGCGCTCGAGGACGAGGGATACGCCATCGTGCCGGTCTCGACCCTGATCGCCCACGCGAAGTAGTATTATCTAACCCGGCATCGGACGCGAACACCGAAGGAGTCCCATGAATATCTCGAAGCTCGAACTGTCGGCGAAGGAAATAGCCTTCGCGGTCTCGCCCGAACGGGCCGAAGCCGCGCTCCGCTCGGCGCTCCCCGAATGGGGCAGCGCGGTCATCGGTCAGAGCCGCGCCCTCGAGGCGCTCAAGATGGGCGTGCACGTGCACTCCAAGGGCTACAACGTCTACGCCTCGGGGGCGCCGGGAACGGGCCGCCGCACGGCCGTGCTCCGCGTGCTCGCGGAGGTGCCGCCCGCCGCCGGAGGCCTGCGCGACCTGGCGTACGTCTACAACTTCGGTTCGCCGCTCGAGCCCACTTCCCTCGCCCTGCCGGCGGGCGGCGGAAGCGCCTTCAAGCGCGACCTGCACCGCCTCGTCGAGAGCCTCAAGCGCATCGTGGCCCTCCACGCCGAGAGCGCCGAGACCAAGAAGGCCGAGACCGAGGCCACAGCCGAGGTCGAAGCCAGGGAAAACGCCCTCCTCGCCTCCTTCGAGGCCGATCTCGCCGCCGGTTCCTTCCGCCCCATCCAGGTCGAGGCCGGCGGCCAGGCGAGCATGGACATCGTGCCCCTCCTCCCGGTCGAAGGCGGGGAGCCGGAAGAGACGAGCTTCGAGGCGCTCCAGGCCAAGGTGGCCGCCGGAGAGTATCCCGCCGAGGACTACGACCGGCGGCGCCAGCAATGGTATGCCTACATGGACCGCATGAAGCGGCTCTTCGCGGAACTGAGGCGGGGCCGCCAGGAGCTCGATGCGCGGCTCTCCGAGCTGCGCAACCAGGCCCTGGCGCCGCACGTGGACGCCGAAGTGTCCCTGCTCGCCGAGAAATGGACCGAGCCGGCGACCAGCTCCTGGCTCGAGGCTCTGAAAAAGGACATCGTGGGCCACCTCTTCCTCTTCCGCGACGAAAGCCGGGACGAGCTGCCGCGCCGGCGGCGGAGCCCGGCCCTGGCGCGCTACGGCGTCAACATCGTCGTCGGCCGGGAGGGGCTCGAGCACGCTCCGGTGATCGTCGAAAACCATCCGAGCACCCTCAACCTGTTCGGATCGGTCGAGCCCAAGCCCGAAGACGAGGGAGACACCCGCACCGCCTACCTCCGGATCCGCGCAGGCAGCTTCCTCAAGGCCTCGGGCGGCTTCCTCGTGCTGCGCGCCGAGGACGTGATCGGCGACGAGGAGGCCTGGCTGCGGCTCAAGCGCGCCCTCCTCGACGGCCGCGCCGAAGTGTATCCCCGCGAAGGACCCCTGGGCTCCTCGGGCTGGGTCAAGCCCGAAGCGGTCAAGGTGGACGTCAAGGTGATCATGATCGGGGGCGAGTCGAGCTACGACATCCTCTACCAGGCCGACCCCGACTTCCAGAAGCTTTTCAAGGTCCACGCCGAGTTCGACTCGTCCATGCCCTTCGACGAAGAGGGCCTGCGCGACTACGCCGCCTTCGCCAGGCGGGTCTGCGAGGACGAGGGGCTCCTCGAGCTCGCTCCCTCAGGCCTCGCGAGCCTGGTCGAGCAGGGCGCGCGCCTGGCCGAGTACCGCGGCCGGCTGTCCACGCGCTTCGGCATGGTGGCCGACATCCTCCGCGAATCGGACTACCGCGCCCGCCTGGCCGCCGCCGCGGCGATCGACGATCGGGCGGTGCGGAGCGCCGTGGCCGCCCGCGCGCGCCTCGCCAACCTCCCCGAGGAGAAAATCGGCGACCTGATCGGCTCGGGCGAGATCATCCTGCAGGCGAGCGGCTCGGCCATCGGCCGGGTCAACGGCCTCGCCGTCCACGACCGCGGCTACTACGCCTTCGGCATGCCCGCGGTCATCTCGGCCCAGGTGAGCCCGGGCGAGGGCGGCGTCATCAACATCGAGGGCGAGTCGGGGCTCTCGGGCGAAATCTACGACAAGGCGGTGCTCATCGTCGAAGGCTTCCTGCGCAGCCACTATGCGCGGGACTTTCCCCTAGCCGCGACGGCCAGCATCTGCTTCGAGCAGTCCTACACCGCCGTCGAGGGCGACTCGGCCTCGTCGACGGCAGTCTACGCCCTGCTTTCGGCCATCGCGAGCATTCCGCTGCGGCAGGACATCGCCGTGACCGGCTCGATGAACCAGGTCGGGCAGGTGCAGCCCGTCGGCGGGGTCTGCGAGAAGATCGAGGGCTTCTACCGCGTCTGCCGCCAGGTGGGCCTCACGGGCACCCAGGGCGTCATGATTCCGCGGCGCAACGTGGCCAATCTGACCCTCAACCGCGAGCTGCAGGAGGCCGTCGCCGACGGCAGCTTCCATATATGGGCCGTCTCGACGATCAACGAAGGGATCGAGGTGCTGACCGGCCTGCCGGCGGGCCTGTGCGACGAGCGCGGCGATTTCCCGGCCGATTCCTTCAACGGCCGCGTGCGGAAGGAACTGCTCAGGATGGCCAAGACGGTCAAGAGTTACCTCGGCTGAGGCGCTCGGGAGGCGGATGAGTTGAAAATGACGGGACGGAAGATTATCATTGCTCTGTACGCCTGTTCCCATATCGAAAAGTGAAAGGTGGTGCGCATGCCCGCGAGCGAACTCGTCGTAGACGTGGCCAAGATCAAGAAGGCCGCGCACAACGCCATCGCGCTCAACATCCTGACCTACACCCTCCCCCACGACATCGAAGTCTACATGGAAGAAGTCCTCGATGTCTTTCTCGCGGAGCTGGGCCAGAAGAAA
>DATKVK010000071.1:0-63787 GCA_035530095.1 Rectinemataceae bacterium
TTGGCAATGCCGAGGCGCTTCGACAGGACATCCAGGATGAGCGATGGTCCTACGACGGCAACCGCGGCGGTCAAAGGTCTCGCTTCCTGCTTCGCCGCAACGGGCGCCGCGGAAGGTTCGGCCTGGAGTCGCCGTGAGGGAATCAACTCGCCGGTGATAGGGTCGAGCTTGCCAATGCAGACTTGTTTGCTGCGTGCCTGCTGCTTTTCCTTGTCCCAATACGAGACCGACTCATAAACGTAGGTCACCCCGGTCTTCTTGTTCAGGTGCTTGAGTCGGCAGGACATGGCAGCAGCCCCCTTACTAGCTGCAATTGTAGCTAGTAAGGCTAAGACTGTCAACTCATATTGTTATTTCATATAGCGATTTAGGAGATCCTAGCTACAATATTCCGGGAAATCAGGGGTTACCGGAGTCACAAGAGGCGTTCGGGGAAATTGGGCCTATGTCGGTCGACATAGGATAACTGTATCACCAAGCCAACTTCCCATCTCGATCAAAAAATCCGCCGGTTGGGCCCTCGCCGCTCAGGGTTGCGTACTTCACTACCACCGCAGCTGCATCCTCTACCTTTCCGGGGCCCCGAAAGTTGTTGAATTCAGTGGCAGTGTACCCGGGGTCGATGGCGTTAACCTTAAATGGTGCGTCCCGGAGGTCATAGGCCAGCCACACCGTGTAGGCGTTCAGGGCGGTTTTCGACGTGAAATAGGCCGACTTAAACGGGTAGTATTCCCAGGTAGGATCGCTCTGGCCGGTCAGGGACCCCAGGCCGCTGGACACGTTCACGATCCGAGGCTCTGGGCCCCGGCGCAACAAAGGAAGGAAAGCCTGGGTCACCATGACGACACCGAAGAAGTTGGTTTCGAAGACCGCCCGTAGATTTTCTATCGAGGTCCGGTCAAGATGCGGCAACCCGCTGATTCCGGCGTTGTTCACCAAGGCGTCGAGGTGGGGCACGAGGGCCGATAGTTCTTCGGCCGCCACAGTGACGGATGCAGGGTTCGTGACGTCGAGGACCACAAACTCGATGTGGCCAGGTCCGGAAGGGAGAACGCCCCAGTCAGCCTTCCCCTTTTCGAGGTTTCTTACGCCGGCGAACACCCGGTATCCGGCCACCACAAACTGCCGGGCCGCTTCCCGCCCAATGCCCCGGTTGGCCCCGGTGATCAAGACTGTTTTCATTGTTAGCTCCTAGTACTTAGAAACTACCTTCCGACAGCATTGGGAAGAAGGGACGAATCCTCGGGAGTGATGGACTTTTCTTCCAGGGACGCCACAAAGGCCGACACTGACTGTCCCACCTCCTTCTTGAATAGTCGAGAAAAGTAGCTTTCGTCGTCGAACCCCAAGTGTCGAGCCAGTTCCTTCACTGAAAGCTGAGAATACACCAATAGCCTCTGGGCCTCGACCACAGTCCGCTTGGTCAAGTATTCCTTGGGGGACAACCCCGAGAATTTCTTGACCACGGTGTACAACCTTGTCTCGCTTTGTCCCAACGTCCGCGCGAGGTCGGCGACCGTGGGCTGGTGGGTAAAGGACTCCTCTACCAGGTGTTTGAAACAAACAAAGGCTTCCATTGTCCGGTCCAGAGAGACTGTGGGGACACCAGCAAAGTAACTAGCCTCGACTTCAGCCAGAACGGCCTGCAAGTACGCCAGCACCAGGTCGGCAGGGCCCACACCCTCGTCCCAAGCCTTTTCCAACAGAGAAAGCAAGGCCCAAACCCGGTCCTGGGCCCGGTTCTCCAGAGAAATCTTCGGGGACGAGAGGGGGTCAAGCCAGAACCGATTAGTCCGAGGAAGCCGGCCCAGACAGCCATCGTCAAAGGTGATCTTGAAGAAATCGGCTCCGGACTTGGACGCCGGAGGAACCCTGATCTGATGGGGTTGGACGAACAGCACCTGGCCATCCCCAACGGTGATGGCCTTGAGATCCACCGTGTAGGTCACCGAGCCCGATCGAACGAACAGAAGGAAATAGTGTTTGGTCCGATGGGGTTGGAGCAATTGTTGGACCTTTGCAGACCCGGAGTCAAAGTTTTGGGGGGAGACAACCGAAAGGTTCAGCAGAATAGGTTGGGTGCCCTCATAGAGGAGGCCGCTAAGGTCAGGAGGGCCAAATGTGCCCGACTCGCTCATGCGTCATCATACCAGTCTGCGATTGGCATTGTAAGGCTCTCGACTTCTCCAAACATAGTTTATGCGGCCCTGCCCGGGCCTGATTGCGGCTTTTGGTCGGGCCCAGTGACCTGGTCTGCAGACTTTCCTGGCTCATGTACCTTCTTGAAACTTGCCACTCATCGGTCTGTTCTCCCATGAGGGCTCCGACCAAGCGTAGGACCGATGCATCGTTGGGGAAAATACCGACGACCTGAGATCGACGTTTGATCTCGCGGTTCAGCCGCTCGATAGGGTTCGTGCTAGCGATCTGCGGCCAGTGGCCTGTACTGTCAATAATGGACACGACAAATTATGCAGATTTCTTTTCCAAGGAGAAGGATTCGGCATAGATGGACGGAGCCATGCAGCCGATTGATGAGTGACGACGCATACGATTATAGAATATCGCGATGTGTTCTTGGATCGCAGCTTGAGCCTCCGCGCGGGTCTTGAAGTGGTAGTGATAGACGAGCTCCTGCTTCAGAGAACCCCAAAAACTTTCGGTTGGCGCATTGTCATAGCAGTTACCTTTTCGTGACATAGAGGCAATTAGGCCAGCAGTTTTGACATCGGCCTGGTACTCGTGGGCACAGTACTGACTTCCGCGGTCGGAGTGGTGAATACAGCCCACGAGCGGTTTGCGGAATCGGTGGTCCGCTGCACATACAAAGGATTCAGCACATCTGTTTCGACTTGCCCTTGAGAACACGCCGGCCGGATCCAGACTGCATGCATTCGACGATGAAGCCGTGACCATCAAGGAGATAGCCTCGGCGATCGGAGAACACCTTGGCCTTCCGGTTGTCAGCATATCCCCGGAGGTTGCGGTCGAGCACTTTGGTTTTCTTGCAGGGCTCCTCCAGCTGGACGCACCGACATCGAGCTTCATCATACGTTAGGCTCGTCGATTGGCGTCCAACTGAGCCTGGCCTTCTCGCCGATCTCCATGACGATCGCTATTATCGCCCTTGAGCGACTCTGACGATGGGGCCATCCCGCGCAGCCTCAGCCCCTCGCCGCACGCTCCAGGGCCGCGAGATCGAACTTCTTCATCGCGAGGAAGGCTTCCGTGATTCGACGCCGGCCCGCCTCGTCGTTCTCGGTCATGAGCCTGCCGAGGGTCTTCGGCACGATCTGCCAGGAAAGACCGTAGCGGTCCTTGAGCCAGCCGCAGCGCTCCGCCTCTGGGACGGCGCTCAGGCCCGACCAATAGCGGTCGATTTCCTCCTGCGTCTCGCAGGAGACGATGATCGAGATCGCCTCGTTGAAGCCGAATCCGTGGGGCAAGGCCGAATCCATTGCCGCAAAGCCGCGCCCGAAGAGGCTGAAATCGAGATGATTGGCCATCTCGGGCAGGTTCGGTTCCGCGCCCGGCCCGTAGCGGCTGATCTCGCCCAACCGCCCCTCCATGAGGGATGCGTACAGGCGGGCAGCCCCCTGCGCGCGCCCGGCCTGATCGCCGGTGAACATGAGGGTCGGCGTGAGTCTTTGCCGGCTCGCATGCCTGTCCGTATGCATGAGCTGCCATGAAAGGCCGTAGCGGTCGACGACCCAGGTGTAGCGGCCGCTGAACGGGTAGGGGCCGATCGGCATGAGCTCGGAGCCGCCTTCCCGCAGGAGCTTCCAGTAGCGATCGACCTCGGCGGCCGAGTCGCAGGCCACGAGAAACGACACGGAAGGATTGAAGCTGAAGAGCGGACCTCCGGAGATCGCCTGGAACTCGGAATCCCAGAGCTTGAAGGAAACGAGATCGACGTCTCCCGAAGGTGTGCCTGAGATCTTGGATTCGCTCGTGATGCCGGAATCGGGAAACACGGAACAGTAGAAGCGCGCCGCCTCCGGCGCCTGCCGGTCGAACCAAAGATGCGTGGCGATGTTCGACATGATGGCCTCCGATGCCAAAAGTACAAATGGCAGGCCCCGAAGGAAAGGCCAAAGTCCGGCTCGCCTCGGGGGAAGGCGAGATGTCAGCGCTGCGGACGCCGCGCTTGCCGGGCGTCGGCCGAGGAGAAATTGCCGGTTCCTGTCCAAAAACAGGGGCCGACCTCTGATGGCATTCGACGACCGCGGATGACCGAGATGCGGCAAGAGCTGCGTTATGCGATTGCGCCCTCGGCGTTCCGGACGCTCCCGCCCTGGGTCGCGAGTCCCTTCGAGGCCTTCACCGCCTTCGCCGCCGGACAGAGCTTCTTGATGCCGCTCTCGCTATGGCCCCTACCGCTAGAGCCCCGTCATTTTCAGCGCGCCGTCGGGAAGCCGAGCTCCCTGTGTCGGGATCTTCGAAATCGCCGTGTCGATCTCTCGAAGCTCGCTGGAGCTGAGCTCGACTCCCATCGCTCCGAGGTTCTCCTGAAGACGATGCGGCTTCGTGGTGCCTGGAATGGGTACGATCCAAGGCTTCTTCGCCAAGAGCCACGCGAGGGCTACCTGGGCGGGAGTGGCGCCCTTGCGCGTCGCCGCATCCGTGACCAGGTCGACCAGCGCCATGTTCGCCTTCAGCGCTTCCGGCGCGAAGCGGGGAACCATGGAGCGGAAGTCGGTCTTATCGAACGCGGTGTGTTCGTCGATCTTGCCCGTGAGAAAGCCCGCGCCCAAGGGACTGAAGCAGACGAAACCGATGCCGAGCTCTTCCAGGGTCGGCAGGATCTCGCTCTCGGGTCCCCGCCACCAGAGCGAGTATTCGCTCTGGACTGCGGTCAGGCTTTGAACGGCGTGCGCGCGGCGAATCGTCTGCGCCCCGGCTTCCGAAAGGCCGAAATGCTTGACCTTGCCTTCCTTGATCAGGTCCTTGACCGCGCCGGCGACATCCTCGATCGGCACGGACGGATCGACGCGATGCTGGTAGAGCAGGTCGATCGCTTCGACGCCGAGGCGCTTCAGCGAGCCTTCCACTGCCGATTTGACGTGCTCGGGACGGCTGTTCGCGCCGGCCTTCCGCTCTCCCGTGATCGGATCGATGTCGAAGCCGAACTTGGTGGCTATGACGATCCGGTTTCTAAACGGCGCGAGGGCTTCGCCGACCAATAGCTCGTTGGCGAAGGGGCCGTAGGCTTCAGCAGTATCGAAGAATGTCACACCACGGTCCACGGCTTCCTCGATAAGCGCGGTCATCTCGCGCTTGTCCCCGGCCGGCCCGTAGGAAGAGCTCATCCCCATGCAGCCAGGCCCAAGGCCGAAACCTCCAGGGCGCTGCGGTCTTTTCCCAATGTCCGCTTTTGCATCTCTTTCTCCTTATGTAGTCACCGACTGGAAGTTCCAATGCTCACAGGCCGGTTCTCTTCTCGAGCTGCTCGGGGTACCGGGCCCCCTGAACCGCGATGGCAGAGGCCGCGCCCTCGATCTCCTTCGCTCCACGATCGCACGGAGCAATTCGACCAAGGCCTCGTTGGCTTTCCGGGCCTCCGGCGTGAGGCAGGGAACGAAGCCGATGCCGAGTTCTTCGAGCATAGGAAGCACGTCCTCTTCCGGTCGCCTGAACCACAGCGAGTATTCGCTTTGGAGAGCCGTCACGCTCTGCACGGCGTGCGCGCGGCGGATGGTCTGCAGCCGAGCCCGAGTGCCGAGACCTCGAGGCCGCTATTCCCCAGTTTGCGCATCTTCATTATGATCCCTCCCAGTCTTCAATCTAGACCGAACCATGTCGGACTTCGTGCATCATGCCTATCGGGCCATCCTTTAGTACCGAACTTCCCGTTCGAGGCTCTGCCCAATCCAAATATATGGGCCCGGGTCGGGAGATGTTAGCCCGAAGCTACGGTTTTTTGCCTGATTCGCCAGAATTGCGGCCTTCTCTGGAGATGCCGGCATCGCACGTTGATCCGACAATCCCTCGCGTGCACCTTCGCGACAGTGCCCCGTGTTTGTACGCCATCCGTCGCTCGCGAACGAGCGCGGAGCTCGTGCACGGGGTGCAGAAGCCCGCACTCCGCATCGTCGCTCAAGGAATTCGAGCGATACGCTTGCGCCGGGGCAGGTGATTTCGCCGTTGCCTAATTCGTGCTAGTCTGGTCGCCGTGGCACTACAGATTTTCGGCAGCCCGCGTTGTCAGGACACGAAAAAAGCCCTGCGCTTTTTCAAGGAGCGGGGTATCGCCTATCAGCTGATCGATCTCTCCGACAAGGGGATAAGCCAAGGCGAACTCCGTTCGATCGCCACCGCCCTCGGTCTCGAAGCCCTGCCTGACCGGGAGGGGAAGCGCTGGAAGGACCGCGGCCTCGATTACCTGGAAATCGATCTCGAGGAAACCCTGCTCGCCGACCCCCTCCTCCTTCGCAGCCCCATCGTCCGCGACGGCAAAAAGGCCGCGATCGGCCTCGACCCGGAGGCGTGGAAGGAATTCGCCGCTCGCTGAAAACTCCGTGAGGGACAGAGCTCAGTCGAACTACGGAACTCCGTGGGAACTCCGTGAGGGACAGAGCTCTGTGGTCGCCGGATGCTTGCCGCCGTCCGGAGCGAGTAACCTCTTTGGACGGCGGGGATCCGCGGAGTACGTAGCGCTTCCTCCATGCGAAACCTGTCCACGAAGGATTGCGATGCAGAAGTTCGATCTGAGATTCCGGACTTCCTTCAATCAAGAAAGAAGGCCGGCTTTTTCAGAGCAAAATCCGTAACGGACAGTTATTATTTCTTGCTATCTCCCAATAGTTCCTTGATCCCCCCGAGGGCGCCGAGCACTCCAGTAGCCTCATAGGGGACATAGACTACCTTGTTGTCCTTTCCGCTTACCATTTCCTTTATGGCGTCAATGTATTTCACCGCTACCAAGTAGTTGACCGTCTTGTCACCGGCTGAACCCATGACCAGTTTTATCGCCTCATTTTCTGCCGTAGCAACCTTCAGGATCGCCGCAGCGTTGGCATCCGCCTTGAGGATCGTGGCTTGCTTCTCGCCTTCTGCTTGCTGGATCTGGGCCTCCCGGCTACCTTCGGCGGCGAGTATTTGAGCTTGTTTCAGTCCTTCAGCCTGTAGAATCTGGGCACGCTTGTTACGTTCGGCTTCCATCTGCTGGGTCATCGCCTTCATGATGTCTTCAGGCGGGGTTATGTCCTGAAGTTCTATCCGAGTCACCTTGATTCCCCACTTGTCGGCGGCTTCATCAAGGACTTTTTTTAGTTTTGTGTTGATTGTGTCGCGTGACGAAAGCGTCTGATCCAATTCCAGTTCGCCGATCACGTTGCGGAGTGTTGTCTGGGTGAGCTTGTTGATAGCCCCATGGAAGTTCGCGATTTCGTAGGCCATTTTCACCGGGTCGGAGATCTGGAAGAAGAGTACCGCATTGATTTCGATGCCGACATTGTCCTTTGTTATCACATTCTGGGGCGCAATCTCCAAGACAGTTTCCCTGAGGTCAATCTGCTTGGAAAAACCCCGTGCTCCTTCAATAGACTTTATCTTCTCAAGGATCGGCCAGATCACGTTGACACCCGTTTTCAAGGTTCTGCTATATTTTCCCAATCGTTCTACTATCATGGTTTCAGACTGCGGTACGATCTTGAAGCCCATCAGCACAAGCACGATAACAACAAACGCGATGACGGCGACCACGATCAAGAAGCTCATGTTTTTCTCCTTTTCCTATGCCTTTTTAGTGACGTAGACCTTGACGCCTTCGATTCTTACAATAGTAACTTGCTCGTCTTTCTCAATCCTGACACCGGAGTTGGAGACAGCCCACCAGTCTTCACCTCCAACTTTTATTCGACCGTCGGAGCTCTCAGGTTCGATAGCCTCTATGACAATTCCGGATTTTCCCACCAGCGCGTCCGTATTAGTCTTGACCTCGGGATTGCGCTTTTCCATGAAATTGACGATGAAAGGCCTGATCCCGATAAGAGCGATGAAGGTCCCAATGGCGAAGAAAGCGACCTGCCAAGCCGTCCCCCAATTCAGCAGTGAGGCGACCATTCCCAAGAAAAAACCTACCCCGAAGCAAATCAAGACAAAGCCTTGATGGAACATTTCGGAGATTATCGCAATCGCTGCCAATATGAGCCAAATGTGCCAGATCTCCAATTTGACCTCCTTTTTCTAGTGAATCCATCTATCAGGCGATAACGGTAGTGTAGTCGAGCATACTCCGGTATGCAATTGAAGTAGCGACCCCATCTCAGACTGCCCAATTCTCATGCCTTAGCACAAAAAAGCGGGCCCGATTCGCCACCTCCTTCGGCTTGCGAACCGAGCCCGCAGTAACTCTGTCGTTGCCGCTGCAGCGGGGACAGCGGCGGGTGCTGCGGCGACGGGCGCAGAGGCGCCGCTGCGACAGTAACACCGTGACCGTGAGGGACAGAGCTCAGAGCTGGGGCCTTGGGGACAGAGCTCGAACTCCGTGAGGGACAGAGCTCAGTGGTCGCCGGACGCTTGCCGCCGTCCGGAGCGAGTAACCCTTTGAAGCAGGTGCAGTACCGCTGCGCGTATGTGAGGCATGAGAAAGCCGAGAGAACTTCGGGAGGGGGCGCGCTACCACGTGACGGCGCGGACGAACCGCAAGGAGATGATCCTGGACTCAAGCGCGATGAAGGAGCTCTTTCTGTCCGTGGTGAAACGAGCAAAGGCGAAGTACTCGTTCCGGATCGAGAATTTTTGTATTATGGGCAACCATTTTCATTTCGTCATCATGCCGGGGAAAGGTGTAAGCCTGTCGGCACTTATGCAATGGATCATGAGTGTGTTTGCGATGGCGTACAATAAGATCAGGGGCTTTACGGGGCACGTATGGGGAGGGAGGTTTTTCTCTCGGATCATCTCGGGGTTGCGGGAGCTTGTACAGGTCTTCGAATACATCGACGAAAACCCGGTGAAGGCGAGTCAGGTGCCGGATCGGCGAGACTGGCGTTACGGAGGGTTGTGGCATAATCATATAGGTTGTCGCGAGATTGTCGATGAGATGCCCGAATGGGCGAAGTTGTTATTTCCGGAGCACATGCCGCTGCTTCTTGGTTGCTAGGATGGGAAGAATAAGACGCCAAGCACTCGAGTACCATCATGACGTCGCTCGGGCTATCGAACGTCTTTGATTTCGAGATGTAAGTGTTTCTTCGTAGCGGGGGGGCATCAATTTTCGACTCCCTATCTTCCCGATCTCTCCCAACCCCCACGCCGTTCTATCGCCATTTCGAGCACGACGACGGCGAGACCTCCTATTAGGCCGTAGTGCCTGGCCATGTGGTGATCTGCGCCGAAGTAATCGAGGCCTTCGAGGGTAGGGCGTTCCCTGAGGATCTTGTGGTCACGGGGAAGATTTCCATACGCGAGATCGAGGCGGGGCTCATCGCTTGCATCGAGCCGAATTCCGGGGGACAGAGCTAATTCCGGGGGACAGAGCTCAGTTGAAACAGGTGCAGCCACTCGACTCTACAGGAAATAAAAACCGTGGGCCCGATTCGCTGCCTCCTTCGGCCTACGAACCGACCCTGCAGTAACTCTATCGTTGCGTCCGCCGCGGCGCCGTCGCTTGTGCCGCTACGCTGTTGCGAACCGGATCAGCATTAGCTCTGCCCCTGCTGGCTCTGTCCCCGCTGGCTCCCATTAGCTCTGTCCCTGCCGGCCGTCGCTTGCGCCGCTGCACGGCCGCGGCTACCGCCAGAGCGGGGGCCGCGCCGCGCCGCCGCTCTGGCGGCGGCCACTTGCGCCGCGGCGGCCACTTGCGCCGCGGCTGCGGCGTCTGCCGCGGCGGCCGCGACGCTCTGCGACGCTGCCGTCCCGGCCGCGCTTAGGCGAGGGCGCGCAGGTATTTCTGCGCCGAGAGGGCGGCCACTGTGCCGTCCGAGACGGCCGTGGTGATCTGCTTGAAGGGCTTGGAGCGCAGGTCGCCGGCGACGAAGACGCCGGGGAGCTTGGTTTCCTGGGTCATGGGGTCGGCCTCGGCGCCGCCCCACTTGTCCAGGGGCAGCTGGTCGGCGAAGAGCTGGGTCTGGGGCGTGTAGCCCACGAAGACGAAGAGGCCTGCTCCCTCCTTTAGGATTTTCCGCTGCTTGGTCTTCAGGTCCTCCACCTCGAGCCCCTCGAAGCCGCCTTCTCCGCCGAGGAAGGCCCTCGGCTCGTGGCTCCAGAGCACCTTGATCTTCGGATTCTTCAGGGCCGCCTCTGCGGCGGTCTTGTTGGCCTGGAACTCGTCGAACTGGTGGATCATGGTGACGGAGTTCACGAACTCGGTGAGGAAGAGGGTCTCCTCCACCGCGCTGTTGCCGCCGCCGATCACGTAGATGTCCTTGCCCTCGTAGAACTTTCCGTCGCAGGTGGCGCAGTAGGAGACGCCGCGGCCGAAGAGCTCCTTCTCGCCGGGAATGCCGAGCTCGCGCGGCTTGGCGCCCGTGGCGAGGATGATGGCCTTGGCGCGGATGCGCCGGTCGTCGTCGACGTCGATCTCCTTATTGGCGAGGTCGAGGCGCACGATCTCGGCCGAGCGGACTATCCTGGCGCCCGAGTCCTCGGCCTGCTTGGTGATCTTTTCCATGAGCGCGTAGCCGTTGATCTCGCCGTCGGTCCCGGGATAGTTGGCGACCATGTGGGTGAGGTTCACCTGGCCTCCGGGATTGCCCTGATCGATGATCAGGGTGTTGATCTTCGCCCGACCCGCGTAGATGCCCGCGGTGAGGCCGGCCGCCCCTCCGCCTATCACGACGAGGTCGACCTCCTCGGTCTTTCGCTCTATGCCTGCCGTGCGGTCGGCCAGGCCGAAGGCCTCGACGATGGCCTTCTTGATCTCGCTCTTCTTGATCGCTCCCGAGAGCCGCGGCGCGACCTCCTTGCCGTCCTTGTAGAAGAGGAGGGTGGGGCTCCCCTTGACGCCGAGGGCGAGGGAATGATCGCGATCGCCCTGCCGGAAGATTTTGTAGAAGGCGATGTCCCCATGGTAGAGCTCGGAGAAGAACTCGAACTTCGGGGCCAGAGCTTCGCAGGGCGAGCAGTCCTGCGAGTAGAAGTCGACGATGACGAATCCCTTGTGCTTCAGGACCTTTGCTTCGTAATCGGCTGCGGTGATTTCAGTGGGCATGTGTTTCCTCCGGTACTGTGCTGCCGGCCGCAGGCTTCGGACTTCAGGCCCTCGGGGGCCGCCGCGCTAGGCTCGGCGAGAAGACATACGTAGATATGTCACACCTTGATTTTCAAATATATTAATAATTATATGTACGATAGGCAAGGGGTTTCGGCGCCGCAGGAAGTCTCGCAGCTGCGAGCCTCGCTGCGACCTGCCCGAGGCCCGAAAAGCCAGGCGCCAGCGGCCGCCTTCGGCCGGGCTCAGCGCAGGGCCGCTATCGTGTGGTGGTCGAGGACGCGATCCTTGACCACGAGGGTCGTGACGGGAGCCTCGCATTCCCGCTGGAGAATGAGGTCGTGGCCGATGCAGAGCCCCAGCTGGACGACGAGGTCGACTCCTCGGGCGTCGAGGAGCTTGGCCTGGGCCACCGGGTTGCAGATGGCGGCGAAGCGCTCGGGGTGGGCCTTCGTGAGCCCGATCTCGTCGTAGTCGATGGCGCCGACCCGGCAGCAGACGAGCTCGGTCTCCAATCCCGCCTCGCGCAGGAGGCGGCCGAGCTTCTGGGACTCCTTGATGAGGCTCACGCAGAAGGCTATGCCGATGCGGCGGAAGCCCTGGGCCTTGGCGTAGAAGATCACTTCCTCGACGCGGTTGCGCAGCTCGCCCTCGCTCGTGAAGGGCGCGGCGTCGGCGGCCAGCATCTCCTCGTGGAGGGGCTCGGCGCCGTAGGGCCCGGGGTCCCGAGTGGTCTCGGGCCGGGTGCGCGTCGGGCAGGTCGTCGGCATCTTGTCGAACTCGCCGCGCAGGCAGGCGGTAGTGGCGCAGAAGGCGCAGGCGTAGGGTGCGTTGTCCATCATCGTGACCTCGGGTTGAGCACGCGGTCGAAGCCGCGGCCAAGTAGTGCGAAGGTGAGTCCCATCAGGGCTATGGAGAGGCCGGGGGGCAGGATCCACCACCAGAGGCGGTTGATCACGGCTCCCTGCACCAGGGCGTCGTGGAGCATCTGGCCCCAGGTGATCGTGCTCGAGTCGCCCAGGCCGAGGAGGCTGACGCTGGCCTCGTAGAGAATGATGCCGGGCACCGAGAGGGCCATCACGGCGAAGCCGTAGGGCAGGAGGGCGGGCAGCACGTGGCGCGTCACCCGCCACCATCTCCCCGCGCCCATCATCCGCGCCGCCTCGATGTGGCCCTCCTCCTTGATCTGCAGGGCCCGGGCGTAGACGGTCTTGAAGGACCTGGTCCAGAAGAAGAGGAGGGCGAGTGCCATGAAAGACCAGAGGGAGGGGTGGTAGGCCACCGAGAGGGCGATCAGGAAGGGCAGGAGGGGCATGAGCGAGAAGAACTCGTACACCCGGTTGATCACCGAGTCCAGGAAGCCGCCGTAGCAGGCGGCGATCGTGCCCAGGAGGAGTCCCGTCAGGACGGTCAGGAAGCTCACGACCGCCCCGAGCACGAGGGCCCAGCGGATGCCCAGGACCACGCCGGTCCAGATGTCGCGCTTCTCGACATCGGTGCCGAGGAGCCCCGAGGACTTTCCGACGAGGAGGAGCGAGGGGCCGGCGGCGGGCTCGGCCTGGCCCGGCGCGAGGTATTCGGTGAGCTCGAGACTGGCGGCCTCCTGTACGTGCAGGGGGATGCGGCCCGTCTGGCCTTTCGCCACCTCCTGGACCTGCCTGAGGACCTCTTCGGTCGACCCGTCCGCGTGGACGAGCGAGGCCATGAGGAAGGCCTTCCCGTCCCCGGCGAAGCGCAGCACGAGATCGCGCGGCGGGCCCGCGCGGCCTATCGCCAGGGGGAAGCTCCAGCTGAGGAGCCTGCCCCCGTCGCCGTTCGTGCGTTCCCGCGGCGGTCCGGCCTTGAGCAGCTCTGTCCCCGGCAGGGAATAGCCGTTCCAGGGCCCGTTCATCCAGCTCGGGGGCACGGCCGCCGGGCTGTCCTGCCACCAGGAGAGGTCGTGCCAGTGGCGGGCCGCGCCGGGAAAGGGCACGAGGAGGGGGCCGAAGAGGGCCAGGACGACGAAGATCGCGAGGAGGACGAAACCTGCCAGGCCTGCGCGGCTCTTGAAAAAGCGCTTCACGAGCGAGCTCCGATCCGGATGCGGGGGTCCAGGAGGCCGTAGCTCAGGTCGAGGACGACGAGACCGGCGAGGTTCAGGGCGGTCTGGAGCGAGAGGATGGCCATGAGCACGGGCACGTCGCTCTGCTGGACCGCGGCGAAGTAGAGGCTGCCCAGGCCCGGCCAGGCGAAGATGCCTTCGACGAGGATATTGCCCGAAATGGACTGGATGAGGCCCATGAGGGCTATGGTCGCGACCGCCGGCCTGATGGCGGCAATGACGTGCACGCCCACCCGAGCCTCCGAGAGGCCCTTGGCCCGCGCGACCTTGACGAAGTCCTGGGCGTAGGTATCGGTCAGGAGATTTCGGATGAGCCAGGCGGTGTTCCAGAGGTTCAGGGCCACTATCGTGATCAGGGGGAGCAGCATGTGCCAGAGGTAGTCCGCGAGGCCGGCGAGGCCGGGCGGCGTGGGGTTCACGTGGACGCCGCCCGAGGGGAAGAGGGGAATCACGTAGGAGAAAAGCATCAGGGCCAGCATGCCGACCCACCAGGCGGGCAGGCCGTTCAGGACCATGGGCAGCACCGAGCTGAAGCGGTCCAGGGCGCCGTGCGGCTTCCGGGCCGCGGCCACTCCCAGCACGCCTCCCAGGAGCAGCACGAGGGCGGCCTCGCTCAGGAAGAGGCAGAGGGTGTTGGGCAGGGCCTCGGCGACGATCGCCAGGACCTCGCGGTCGCCCGAGGAGGAGCTGAGGCCCGTCGAGCGGCCGAAGTGGAAGGTCAGGACCTCCGCTGTCCTCCAGAGCACCCGCTGGACCCAGGGCTCGTCGAGGTGGTACTGCCTGAGCTTCTGCGCGCGCGTCGCCTCCTCGAGGTGTGTCAGGGCAGCGGCGTCCAGGCCCGTCGAGGCGCGCACGGCCTGGGCCACGTCCTCGTCCACCTGGGAGCGGAGGCTCTTGTCGGCTATGCCGTTGAACACCAGGGAATAGGCCAGGGCCATGACGAGATACATGACGAGGCCATGGAAGATCCGCCTGGCTGCGTAGGACTCGAAAGCTTTCATCGGTATGGAATAAGAATATATAGAAATCAGACTATTTATAGAAGTCCTATTCCACAGGGAGTCCCCGATGCTCAGTGATCTCCATGGATTGAAGCGGCTTCGCCGGTTCCGGATGAATGGGCGCAGTGCGGCTCACGCATGGTTTGTGTTATCCTGAGCGAAATCGTATATTTATAATCACTCTTTGCGCAAGGAGCGTTCCATGGCCTTGAAGCTCAAGATCGGCGGAAGAATACTGCTCCCCGTGCTCGGTCTTCTCCTCCTCACCGTCGTGGCCATCCTGTTCGTGACGTATACGGTCTCTTCTCGGCTGATAACCGAACGGATTTACCATGAAGGGGATGCGCTGTCCGCCCGCTACGCAAATCAGATCAAGGCTCGATTCGAGCGCATCGCGGAGACCCCCCGAGAGATGGCCGGCGTCTTCATGGCCATGAAGAAATCCGGCGCTCCCGACCGGAGGCTGGCCCTCGCTATCCTGCGCCAAACCCTCGTGGCCAATCCCGACCTTCTCGGATCCTGGACGGTGTGGGAGCCCGATGCCTTCGACGGCTCGGATCTACGGTTCAGGAACGCTCCGGGGACCGATGCGACCGGGCGCTTCGTGCCTGTCTACAGCAGGACTGCTGGGGACATCGATCTCTATCCCGGCATCGGCTACGGGAAGGAAGGGGTCGGCGACTACTACCTCATTCCCAAAAGGACGGGCCAGGAAACCCTGATGGAGCCCTACAGCCGCTCCTACACGGGCAAGTCGGAAGACGCGAAGCTCATCACGAGTTTCGTCGTCCCGATCATCATCGACGGCAGATTCGTGGGCGCCGTCGGCGTGGATACGGCAGTCTCCAGTTTCGCCGCGAGCATGAGAGGCATTGCCCCCTACAAAGATTCCTACGGCGTCCTCATGTCCAATTCCGACATCAGGTTGTACCACCCCAACCCGGCGGTGATCGGCAAGCCGGAGGGGATTGAGCAGCCTCCGGAAAGACTCGCCCTTCTGACCTCCGCGGTGCGAGAGGGCAGGCCCTTCAGCTGGCTCAAGATAAACTCGGAGACTGGAGCGGTGTCCTATATAAGCTATTCGCCCATCGCCGTGGGGGCCGCCGCGCATCCCTGGGCCCTGGGGGTCGTCATGCCGCTGTCCACGCTGCTGGCTCCCGTCAGAGGGCTTCTCAGCCTCATCCTCGCGCTCGGAATCGCGAGCCTGGCTCTCGGCTTCGTCGTGCTGCTGCTCGTGGCGAGGGGTATTTCCCGACCGATCGGTCTCATCACGGCCACCAACGAGCGTTTCGCGGGCGGCGACTTTGCCCTGGAAGCCTCTGCCCTCTCGGCCTTGGCGGGCATGAAGAACAGGCGAGACGAGGTGGGAGCGACCGCCCGCGCGATCGACGCCATGAAGGACTCCATCTCCAGCGTGGTCGCCTCGATCCAAGCGGGGACGCTGCAGGTTTCGCAGGGTGCCTCACAGGTGTCGCAGACGGCCCAGGCGCTCTCCCAAGGCACTGCCGAGCAAGCCTCCTCCGGCGAGGAGGTTTCATCCTCGATGGAGCAGATGAGCGCGAACATCAGACAGAACGCCGACAACGCGTCGACGACGGAACGCATCTCTCAAAAGGCCGCGGCGGACGCCGAAGAGGGCGGCACGGCCGTCATGGAAACCGTGGACGCCATGAAGCAGATAGCCCGGAAGATCGGGATCATCGACGAAATCGCGCGGCAGACCAATCTCCTGGCTCTCAACGCGGCGATCGAGGCGGCCAGGGCAGGGGAGGCCGGCAAGGGCTTCGCCGTCGTCGCCTCGGAAGTGCGGAAACTCGCGGAGCGCTCGCAGACGGCGGCGGCCGAGATAACGACCTTGGCGAGGACGAGCACCGAGCTCTCCGAGAAGGCGGGCGCCCGCATCCGGTCGATCGTGCCGGACATCAGGAAAACGGCCGAGCTGGTCCAGGAGATAGCGACCTCGAGCCGGGAGCAGACTCAGGGAGTGGAGCAGATCAACCAGGCATTGCTGCAGCTTGACCGGATCATCCAGCAGAACGCTTCGGTCGCCGAGGAAATGGCTTCCATGGCCGAAGAGCTCTCGGGCCAGTCGGAGGCCATGCGGAATACGGTGAGCTTTTTCAGAATCGGCGGGGACAGGGCCGCGAGACCCGCCAAATCTGGCACGAAGCCGAACGCGGCCGAAAAGAAGGGCGCTACCCCGACACACGGCGTATCCGGCCCTTCCGGCATCGACCCGCTCCGGGTTCTTGCAGTCGGCGCGGACCTCGTCCACAATGTCAGCATCGACCCATCCCCTTGATCCGGAGGAGCCTCCTTGCACTACGATTTCGAGACCCTCGTCGACCGCAGCGGCATGGGCTCCTCCAAGTGGGAGCAGATGAAGGCCGCGAAGAGCGACGTGTCGGAAGGCATCGTGCCCTTTTCCGTGGCCGACATGGAGCTCCGCAATCCGCCCGAGATCATCGAGGGCCTCAAGCGCTTCCTCGACACGGCGATCCTGGGCTACACCCTGCCGACCGAGAGCTACCTCGACGCGGTACGCCTCTGGATGCGGAGGCGCCACGATTGGGAGATCGAGAGCGAGTGGATACTCGGGGCCGAGGGAGTGGTCGGCGCCTTCTTCTCGGCGATCCGGGCCTTCTCCGAGCCGGGCGACGGGATCATCGTCCAGACGCCGGCCTACTATCCCTTCTACCGGGCGGTCGAGAAAAACGGCCGGCGGCTCGTCCGCAATCCGCTCGTCGACACGGGCGATACCTACCTCATCGACTACGAGGACCTGGAGCGCAAGGCCAGGGACCCTCGCACCACGGTCCTCCTCTTCTGCAGTCCGCACAATCCCACGGGGCGCGTGTGGACGACCGAAGAGCTGCGGAGGGTGGGCGAGATCTGCCTGCGGAACGGCGTGCTCATCGTCTCCGACGAGATCCACTTCGACCTCGTCATGCCCGGCCGCCGGCACAAGGTCTTCGCGACGGTCTCGGAAGAGCTCGCGGACAACATGATCGTCTGCACCGCTCCGAGCAAGACCTTCAACCTGGCCGGGATGCACGCCTCCAACATCGTCATCCCGAACCGGGCTCTGCGCGGGCGCTATCGCCGCGAGGTCGAGGCCTCGGGCTTCTTCTCGCTGAGCATCCTCGGGTACAAGGCCTGCGAGATCGCCTATACCCAGTGCGAGGCCTGGCTCGACGAGCTCATCGCCCACGTCCACGGCAACCACCTGGCCCTGAAGGCCTTCCTCGAGTCGGAGATCCCGGCGATCAAGGTCTACGGCCTCGAAGGGACCTACCTGCAGTGGATGGACTTCCGGGGCCTGGGTCTGTCCCCCGACCGGCTCGAGCGGCGGCTGCACGAAAAGGCCGAGCTCTTCTTCGACGAGGGCTACGTCTTCGGCGAGGAGGGCTCCGGCTTCGAGCGGATGAACCTGGCCTGCCCGAGGTCGACGCTGATGGAGGCTCTCGGGCGGCTTAAGGCCATGGTCGGGGGCCCGGGCGCGTGAGAGTCCGGAGGGAGGACCTGCGCGCCCGAATCGAGACGCGCTCGGCCGCGGAGCTCGTGCTGGCGGCCCTGGTCGTCGGCTGCCACGCGATCGCCGCCCTGCTCTTCCTGCTCGAGCGCTCGACCTACGATCTTCCGCCGGAGTGGAGTCTGCAGTTCGACGTCCTCCTCGGTCTGTCGCTCTGTCTGCTCCTCCTCGCCACGCTCTGGCGCGAGGCAGGCCGCGCGAAGGCCTTGATCGTCTTCGCCTTCCTCTGCTACATCCTCCTGTGCTATCCGTTGCCTTCCCACACGGGGCTGCGCATCGCGCTCGGCATGCCGCTGATCATGCTGACGGTCGTCGTGTTTCCCCTGCCCGACCATTTCGTGATCGGCTTCGCCTTCATCGGGATCACCCTCCTCCTGGAGGGGCCGGCCCTCGTCTGGGGCCGGCGGACCTCCGGGGCCCCGCCGAGCGACGCGATCGGGCTCGCCGCGGTCCTCGTCTTCGTCCTGGCCCTGGCCGCGACCCTCAAGGAGCTGGCCGAGTCGCGGCGCCGCGCCCTCGGCGAAGTCATGCGGCTCGATTCGGCGATCGACCGCATCGCCGACGTGAACGCCTCGTTCCAGGAGGCCCTGGCTGTGGCCGAGGAGGAGTATGTCCTCAAGGAGCGCAATCGGATCACGCGGGAGATCCACGATATCGTGGGCTATGCGTTCACCAACCAGCAGATGATGCTGGAGGCCGCTCTCATGCTCGTCGGGGACGAGGGCGGCCGCCTCCGCGAGCTTCTGTGCATGGCGCGCGAGGGCGTAGCCGACGGCCTCCGGGAGACGAGGAAGACCCTCTACGAGCTGCGGAAGATGGACGAGCCGAGGAGTCCCGACTTCGGCGTCATCGTGAAGGTCGCCCGAAACTTCGAGGCGGTCACCGGGGTCCGCGTCTCGGTCGACTTCACGAACGCGCGCGGGGATCTGGAAAGCCAGGCATGGATGTCGGTATACCGATTGATACAGGAGAGCATGATCAACTCGTTCAGGCACGGCAAGGCCAAGAACATCGCCATCACCTTCCGCGAGGATCAGGACTCCCTCTTCATCCTCGTGCGCGACGACGGCTCCGGCGCCCCCGTCCTCGCCGAGGGCATCGGCCTCAAGGGCATGCGGGAGCGGGTCTCGGCGCTCGGCGGCGACTTCAGCGCGGCCAACGCGGCCGACGGCTTCGCCGTCCGGGCGCGCATACCCAAGCGGCCCGCCCCCGGAGGCCGCCCGTGAGCCGCATCCGCGTCCTCCTCGTGGACGATCAGGCCCTCTTCGTCGAGAGCCTCAGGACTGTCCTCGAACGCTCGGCCGAGGACATCGAGGTGGTCGGCATCGCGCGCAACGGCGCCCAGGCGGTCGAGGCCGTGGCCGCGGCCGCCTGCGACCTCGTGGTGATGGACGTCCGCATGCCGGTCATGGACGGGGTCGAGGCGACCAAGCGCATCCGCGCCATCAGGCCCGACGCCCGCATCATGATGCTCACCACCTTCGAGGACGACGAGTACGTGAAGGAGGCGCTCGAGCACGGCGCCGCCGGCTACATCCTCAAGGACATCGCGCCCGCGGAGCTCATCGCCTCGATCCGGGTGGTGGCGGGCGGAGCCTTCCTCATAGCCCCCAGCGTGGCGAAAAGCCTCATCCGCCGGGCCTACCTCAAGCCCGAGTTCTCGCCGACGCCCGAGCCCGAGTGGCTCAGGCAGCTTTCGCGGCGGGAGCGCGAGATCCTGGGGCATCTCGTCGAGGGCCGCACGAACAAGGAGATCGCCGCCGAGCTCTGCATCGCCGAGCAGACGGTCCGGAACCACATCAGCGTCGTGTACGACAAGATGGGCGTGCCGGACCGGGCCCAGGCGGTGCGCCTGGCCCGCGAGGCTAGTACAAAAATGTGACATTTGTACCGGCTCCGGTACGTTGCGCAAAAGCGAAAATCGGCTGAGACTGGCCTCACCCAACCTAAGGAGGTTCAGTCGTATGAAAAACGGTAAGTTCTCCAGGATCCTGGCGCTCTGCCTCGCCCTGGCGGCCTTCTCGGCGCTCGCGCTCTCGGCCCAGGAGAAGGTCAAACTCACTCTGGGCTCGTGGCGCGCCGACGATGTCGCCCAGATGACCCAGCTCCTCGCCGCGTTCTCCACGAAGTACCCGAACATCGAGATCAAGTTCGATCCCACCAATCCGCCCGACTACAACGCCGCGCTCCGCCTCCAGCTCCAGAGCGGGATCGGTCCGGACCTCATGTACGCCCGTTCCTACGACACGGGCCTGCAGCTCTTCAAGGACGGCTACTTCGCCGATGTCACCGACCTGCCCGGCCTCAAGACCGAGTACTCCGCTCTGGCCCGCGCCCCCTGGGCCGACGCCGCCGGCCGCTCCTTCGCGGTGCCCTTCTGCGCCGTCTCGCACGGCGTCTACTACAACAAGGACATCTTCAAGAAGTACGGCCTCTCCGTGCCGACGACCTGGCAGCAGTTCCTCGAGCTCTGCAAGACGCTCAAGGCCCACGGGGTCACCCCCCTCGCCAACGGGCTCGCCGACCAGTGGGACATCAACGAAGTGGTGCTCATGAACATCGCCCCCAACTTCCTGGGCGGCCCCGAGGGGCGCCTGGCCTACGAGTCGGGCAAGCGCAAGTTCAACGACGCCGCCATGGTCTCGCTCTTCCAGGCCATGAAGGACATCGCCCCCTACTGCCCCAAGGGCTTCGAGGCCCTCACCTACAACGACGAGAACGCGATCTTCGCCAACCAGAAGGCCGCCATGTACTTCGACGGCTCCTGGACCATGGCCAGCTTCAACGCCCTCACCTTCGACTGGTCGGTCTTCGCCCCGCCCCCGCCCGCGGGCAAGAAGGGCTACGTGACCTTCCACCCGGACTCGGGCATCGCCATGAATCCCGCGACCAAGCATCCGGCCGAGTGCAAGCTCTTCCTGGAGTGGCTGTATTCCGACGAGGCCGCTCCCATCGTCGCCAACCTGGTGCCGACCGGCTTCTTCCCGATCGCGAAGAACGCGGCGAAGATCACCGATCACCACGCCAACGAGTTCCTCCAGATGACGCTCGCCCATCCCACGGACGTGCGCTTCGTGTGGCCCAAGCTCATGAGCGGCAATCCCTCCGGCTACAATCTCATGGAAGACGGTGCCATCGCCGTCATGACCAACAAGGAAACCCCGCGGCAGGCCGCCGACAATCTGCAGAACGGCCTGGCTCAGTGGTACGGTCCGGCTAAATAGCGACAACGTTCCGACGGCCGGGACGCGGAGGAATCTCCGCGCCCCGCGCCTTTTGTGAAGGATCGAGTCCCGAAAGGCGCCCTAGCCGGGCGAGGCCTTTCCCGGAAGTCGGACGACTCCTGGAAAAGCCGCCTCGGCCGCCCGGGCCGCCAAGGAAAGGTCGAATGACATCCAGTATCAAGGTCCGCAAGGAAAGCGGGGCGCTGTGGCTGCTCTACACGCTTCCCGCCCTCGTCGTCTACATCGCCTTCATGGCCTTCCCCGTGGTCAATTCCATGCGCCTGAGCTTCTTCACCGGCTCGGGCTACTCGCTCGACAATTTCGTCGGCTTCAACAACTATGTCCGCCTCTTCACCGACCCGAACATCTCCGTCAGGTTCTTCACGGCCTTCCGGAACACCTGGGTGTTCTTCGCCATCCAGATGCTCGTGCAGAACACCCTCGGCGTCCTGTTCGCCTTGATCCTCTCGGGGAAGGGGTTCAAGGGCAAGGGCTTCTTCAGGACCATCATCTTCATCCCGGTCACGCTCTCGGTGCTGGTCACCGGCTACATCTGGAAGCTCATCCTCAATCCCGAATGGGGCGCCGTCAACATCATCCTGACGAAAATCGGCCTCGGATCGCTCGCCCTGCCCTGGCTCGGGGATACGCGGACCGCCCTCGCGGCGATATCGCTCGTATCGTCCTGGCAATGGGTCGGCCTGCCGACCATGATGTTCCTCGCGGGCCTCGAGCGCATACCCGACGAGCTCTTCGAGGCCGCGCAGATAGACGGAGCGGGCGGCTGGCTCACCTTCGCGAAAGTGAAGCTGCCGCTCCTCATGCCGGTGGTCGGGATCGTCTCGGTCCTCACCTTCGTCGGCAACTTCAACGCCTTCGACGTCGTCTTCGCCATGGAGGGGGCCAACGGGCCGCCCGACTACGCGACCGACCTGATGGGCACCTTCTTCTACCGCACCGGCATAGCCGGGCAGCATCCCATCGGCATCCCGGACATGGGGCTCGGGGCGGCCGTGGCCACCGTGACCTTCGTCGTGCTCTTCGCGGGCATCCTGCTCGCGAACCGGCTCACCGGCCGGGGCGAGGCCGAGGCGCCGCGCCGCGCCGGAGAGGGGGCCTGAGATGGCAGGAATCAAGGTCCGCGATCCCGCGAAGGCGCTCAAGTACATCCTGCTCGGCTTCTGGAGCCTCCTCGTCCTCTTTCCGCTCTGGACGATGGTGGTCAACTCCTTCAAGTTCAAGAACGCCATCTACCTGGATCCCTTCGGACTTCCGAAGTCGCTCAACCTGACCGGGTATCTGACCGTGTTCCAGAACTCCCCCTTCCCGCGCTACTTCCTGAACAGCCTCATCGTGACGGTGGTCTCGCTCTCGGTCATCCTCTTCTTCGGCTCGCTGGCCGCCTACGGCTGCGTCCGGTGGAAGTCCCGGTACTCGAGGTGGATCTACCTCTTTTTCGTCGCGGGCCTCACGGTGCCGATCAAGATCGGCTCGGTGAATCTCCTGCAGATCATGATCAAGCTCCACCTCATCGACACGACCTGGAGCGTGGTGCCCGTCTACGTGGCCATGGGCCTGCCCATAGCGGTGTTCACGCTGTACGAATTCATCCGGGGCATTCCCGTGGAGCTGACCGAGGCCGCGCTCATCGACGGCGCCGGTCCCTACAAGATCTACTGGTCCATCATCGTGCGCCTGGTGCGGCCCGCGCTCGCGACCGTCGCCATCTTCAACCTCGTCCCCATCTGGAACGATCTCTGGTTCCCCCTCATCTTCATCAGGAGGGACAGCCAGCGGACCCTGATCCTGGGCGTGACGCGGCTGTTCGGCGAGTACCAGACCGACTGGTCCAAGATCCTCGCCGTCCTGTCGCTGAGCTGCGTGCCGGTCATCATCCTGTACCTCACGATGGCGAAGCAGTTCATCTCGGGCTTGACAGCGGGTGCGGTAAAAGGCTGACAATGTCGCATCGTTCGGCGGCCTCCCCGAAGCGAGAACGCGATCGGGGAGGCCGCGGCAATCCATTCTTGCCGGGCGCGCGGCCGCGCCGGTGACGGAGTTAGAGACATGGCAAAGGGCAACGCGCTCGTGGGCCAATCGGGAGGGCCGACGGCGGTCATCAACGCGAGTCTCGCCGGGGTGGTCGAGGGCTGCCTCGACGCGGCGATCGGGGACTCGGTGCTGGGCATGCGCTTCGGCATCGAGGGTTTCATGGAGGGGAGGCTCGTGGACCTCGGGCGGCAGCGCCCCGCGACGCTCTCGGCCCTGCGCCGGACCCCCTCCTCGATCCTCGGCTCCAGCAGGCACAAGCTGCGGGACGAGGATTTTCCCCGGATCCTCGAGCTCCTGCGGAGCTACGACATCCGCTACTTCTTCCTCATAGGCGGCAACGACACGATGGATACCGTGCATCGCGTCGAGGCCTACTGCCGCGAGCGCGGCTACGGGCTTTGCGGCATCGGCGTGCCCAAGACCGTCGACAACGACCTCTACGGCACCGACCACACGCCGGGCTTTCCCTCGGCGGCGCGCTACGTGGCCCTGTCTACCCTGCAGTCGGGGCGCCTGGGGCGCGACATGCGCCGCGTCGACTCTTTCGTGGTGCAGCAGACGGTCGGGCGCGAGTCAGGCTGGCTCGCGGCCTCCTCGGCCCTGGCGCGGCGAGGCGAGGGCGACGCCCCCCACCTCGTCTACCTGCCCGAGCGCAGGCTCTCGCCGGAGGGCGTAGTCCGCGATGTGCGTACCTGTATCGAGCGCTTCGGCTGGTGCTCGATCGTCTGCGGCGAGGGAATAGTCTGGGAGGACGGCAGTCCCGTGTCGCAGACGCGCGAGCGCGACAAGTTCCAGAACGCCGAGTTCGGCGCCATGGGCGGCTCCAGCGCCGCCCTGGCCCTGCACCGCCTCATCCGCGAGGCGACGGGCCTGCGCGGCGAGTTCCAGATCACCGAGTCGCTGTCCATGTGCGCCGACGACCGCGTCCCGGAAGCGGACCGGAGCGAGGCCTATGCCTGCGGCCGCCGCGCGGCCGAGCTGGCGGCTGCGGGCGCGAGCGGGGTCATGGTGACTATCGGCCGCGCCCCGGGGCCGCGCTACGAGCCGGTCTACGGCACGGCGAGCCTCGCGGAGGTGGCCGTGCGCGCCAAGCCCATGCCCGACGCTTTCATCGCCGAGAGCGGCAGCGACGTCACTCCCGCCTTCCTCGACTATCTGCGGCCCCTCGTGGGCGAGCTGCCCGGCTACGCCGAGCTCGACGACATCGCGCCCGCCGCTCCGCGCGGCTTCTAACCGGGGGCTGAAAAAGGCTATGGAGCCTTTTCCGGCACTACTTTGAGGAGGATGGCATGAACGCCGACGACCCGAAACAGTCCGGCTACGCCCTCGTGCGGGAAATGCTCGAGGCGCCCGAGATGGTCAGGCGCCTCGACTTGAAGCGCATAACGTCTTTCGCGGAGCGCGTGCGCGGCTCCTCCGCGCTGCTCTCCGGCGAGGGCTCCTCGCGGATCTTTCCCGCCAAGAAGGCCATCGCCGACTCGCTGCGGCGAGGCTACCGCGACCGGCTCTTCACCGAGGGCGCCACGCAGGCGCTGGAGTACGATCTGCGCGGGGCGAGCGTCTTCATTGCCTCGAACTCGGGGCGCACCAAGGAAGGCGTGCGGCTGCTCGCTCACCTGCGCTCGGCCGGATGCGCGCTCGCGATCGGCGTGGTCGCCAACCCGGGCACGCCCCTCGCCGAGGGGCCCGACTCCTCCTACCTCCTGTCCTGCGGGCCGGAGAAGGCCGTCGCCGCCACCAAGAGCGTCCTCGAACAGGCGCTGTTCTACGACATCCTCTTCCGCTCGCGCTCGGGCGCCGAGCTGCCCGATCTGCACAGGCTGGCCGACCTCATGGAGGAGGCCCTGCGGGCCCCGGTGCCCGCCGAGATCGTCGCGGCCCTGAGCGGGGCGCGGACCCTGTACTGGGCCGGCCGCAACGACGGGGTGGCCGAGGAACTCACCTTGAAGACGAACGAGATCGCCCGGAAGAAGTCCGATTTCCTGGAAGGCACCTACGCCGCGCACGGCATCGAGGAGGTGCTCGAGAGCTCGGACGCGCTGGTGGTGGTGGACCCCTTTCCCGAGGAGGAAGCGAAGTTCGAGGAGGTGCTCGTCAAGGGGGCCGGCATCGCGGTCGCGGCCATCGCGCAGCGCCAGACCCGCTTCCCCTCCCTGCGCGTGGCCTCCTACGGCGACTTCTCGCCCTACATCCAGCTCTGCGCGGGCTGGAATCTCCTCGTGGCGACGGGCCTGGCGCTCGGCATCGACCTGGACCATCCGCTCAGGGCCAGGAAGATCGGCAACGAGTTCGTTCCCTGAGCGCGGGATCCCGAAGCCGGCTCGGTATGAAGCTTTCCGCGTGCCATGCCGGCTGCCAATCGGGCTATTGCGTGCTATACTGGCGCTTCATCATAGGCGGGAGCAGTCATGTCGGAGTCGAGCGCGGATCCGGTGAGAACCATTCTCCTCGTGGAGGACGAGGCCATCATCGCCCTCAACGAGAAAAGGCAACTCGAGGGTCAGGGCTATAGGGTGATCATCGCCTATACGGGCGAAAAGGCGGTGGAAGCGGTCGAGTCCGGAAGCCCGATCGATCTCATCCTCATGGACATCAACCTCGGGGGCGGGATCGACGGCACGGAGGCGGCCAGCAAGATCCTGCAGCTGCGGGATATCCCCGTCGTCTTTCTGTCGAGCCACTCGGAACCCGAGATCGTGTCGAAAACGGAAGCGATCACCTCCTACGGCTACGCCCTGAAGGGTTCCGGCATCACGGTGCTCGACGCCTCGATCAAGATGGCCTTCAAGCTGTTCTACGCCAATCGGGAGATCAAGAGGAGCTCGGTCGTCATCCAGGAGCACAACCAGCTCCTGGAGACCATCCTGGAGAGCTTCCCCGGCGCGGTCTTCTGGAAGGACGCGAACCTCGTCTATCGGGGCTGCAACACGGCCGAGGCGCGGGACGCGGGTCTCGAATCGCCGGAAGACGTGATAGGCAAGAACGATTACGATCTTTTTAGAGGCGGCTATGCGGCCGACTTCTACCGGGAGAGCGACCGCCAGGTGCTCCGAAGCGGCAAGCCGGTGCTTCGCATCGAGGAAAAGTACGAACGGGAGGCCGGTGCGCCCCTGCAGTACGAGACGAGCAAGTTCCCGCTCTTCGACGCCGAAGGCCGAGCCTCGGGCGTGTTCGGCGTCTCGATCGATATCACCGAGCTCAAGGAGGCCCAGGAGCGGCTCGTGACCGCCAACGAGATGCTCAGGAAGATCCTCGATTCCATTCCCCAGTTCATCGCCTGGAAGAACCGGAACTCAGTCTTCCTCGGCTGCAACAGGAACTACGCGTCCTTCTTCGGCCTGCCCGAGCCCCAGTCGATAGTCGGCAAGACGGACCGGGACCTGCCGATGAGCGAAGAGGACATGGGCCAGTACTTCGAGGACGACCGCTGGGTGATGGAGACGGACAGGCCCAAGCACCATATCATCGAGCGGAACACCGACGCCTGCGGCCGGGAGGTCTGGCTCGACACCAACAAGGTGCCCCTCCACGACGCCGAGGGCAGGGTGAACGGCCTGCTCGTCGCCTTCTCGGACATCACCCAGCGCTGGGAGGCCGAAAGAGCCCTCGCCGAAAGCGAGCAGCTCTACCTGTCGATCCTCGACGCCTCTCCCGACGGCATAGCGGTCACGGATCTCTCGGGCGAGATACTCATGCTCTCTCCCAAGGCTATGAAGATGCTCGGCTACGAACGGGAGGAGTCGATCGGCCGATCGGTCGTCGATTTCGTGGCTTCGGAGGACCGCGGCCGGGCCCTCGCCGGCATAGCGCGCATGGCGGCAGGCGAGGCGGGCGAGCTCGGCGAATACCGAGCGATACACAAAGACGGAAGCCTCCGCGTCATCGAGGTCAACGCCGGCACCGTCCGCGATGCCGACGGCGAGCACGGCAAGATCATCCTCGTCATGCGCGACATTTTCAGCCACAAGCTCACCGGAGACTCCCTGCGAGAGAGCCACGACCTCCTCAAGGCCATCACCGACGCGGCCCAGGACGCGATCGTCATGATGGACAAGTCGGGCCGCATAGCGTATTGGAGTCCGGCCGCCGAAAAGATCTTCGGCTACGCCGCGGATGAGGCGATAGGCCGGAATCTGCATCGGCTGCTGGCGTCCGCGGAGGACGGCGAGAGGATCGAGGCCGGTCTCGAGCGGTTCCATTCCACCGGCGAGGGAAGATACGTGGGGACCACCAGCGAGATACTCGCGCGCACGAAGAGCGGCGCCGAGCTGCCGGCCGAGATGACGATCGCGGCCTTGAACATGGCCGGCGACTGGAATGCCGTCGCGGTGCTGCGCGACATCACCGAGCGGAAGCAGAAGGAGGCGACGATAGCCGCCCTTCTCGAGGAGAAGGACCTCATCCTGAAGGAGGTCCACCATCGGGTCAAGAACAACATGGGCACGATCCAGTCCCTGCTCACTCTCCAGGCCGGCTCCCTGAAGGACGGCTGCGCCGTCTCGTCGCTCGAGGACGCGGCCGAGCGTGTCCAGAGCATGATGGTGCTCTACGACAAGCTCTACCAGTCGTCGAGCTTCACCTCCCTTTCGGCCAGGGAATATCTGCCCGCCCTGGTCGAGCAGGTGATAGGCAACTTCCCGAGCGAGCGCAGGGTCCGGATCGAGACCGAGGTCGAGGACTTCAGCCTGAGCTCGAAGCTCCTCCAGCCTCTGGGCATCATCGTCAACGAGTTGGTGACCAACGCGATGAAGTACGCGTTCGTCGGGCGTCGGGAAGGCACGATCAGCCTCTCCGCCTCGCTCGCGGGGAGTCGCGTCGCCATACTATTCGCGGACGACGGAGTCGGTTTTCCCGAAGCGGTGGGTCTCGAAAATTCGCAGGGCTTCGGCCTGATGCTCGTCCATGCCTTGACGGAGCAGCTGAGGGGGAGCATCCGGATGGAGAGGGGGAAGGGAACGAGGTTCCTCATCGAGTTCGAGCGATGAGCTCCGGTTCTAGGGCCAGACCTGGGGAATGGCCATGGCCTTCTTGAATATGGTGCGTTCATCGTCGTTCGGGTCTGCGCCGCGGATACCGGACGCGATTTCCGCCTCGACCCTTTCCCCATCCCTCGGCAGCTCCCCTTAGCCGAAGAGCAGGTGCCGCTCCTCCTCCGAATCGTCCGCGTAGGCGCCGCGATACTCGGGCGGCAGGAGGCGGGCGAGGCGCCGCATGATCTCGTCCGTGGCCTCTTCTCGGCCGCGGCGCCCCTCGCCGGGAGCCGGCGGGCGCAGCTTGAAGCTCTCGCCGACCTTGAACACGAAGCGGGTCTTGCGGAACGAGCGGAGGTTCTCCCAGAAGCGCTCGCCGCCGTAGTGGGCCACGGGCACGATAGTCGCGTTCTCCCGCCGCGCCAGCATGACGATGCCGGCGCGGCCGCGCTGGAGGCGGCCGTGCCCGCTGCGGGTGCCCTCGGGTGCCATGGCGAGGATCCGCCCGGCCCGCAGGGCCTCGCCGGCCTTGCGCATGGCCGTGAGATCGGTGCTCTCCCGGTCGAGGGAAATGGCGTCCCAGGCCCAGGCGAGGGCGCCGATGATCGGGTTGTCCCAGGTCTCCCGCTTGACCATGCCCACCAGGTCGCGCGGATAGAGGTAGGTGTACAGGAGCGGCACCTCGAGGAAGTTGATGTGGTTGATCACGACGATGAGCGGCCCCGTGCGCGGCAGCTTCTCGAGCTCGCGGCCGTCGACGGTGCAGACCGCTCCCAATATGAGCTTGACGAGGGGACTCACGAGGCGGGAGACGGACTTCACGATACCGGCGCGCCTTCGTCCGCGCACAAGAGGCGCAGCTTCGAGCCCAGGCATTCCGCGACGATGTTCGTGCCGTTCGTGCAGATGGTCTCGCCGTCGGCGTGGACCACGAGGCCTCCCGCCGGGGCCAGCACCTCGAAGCGGCTGGAGCGCTCGGTCCTCACCTTGGGGTGGGTCGCCTGCGTGCCCTTGGTGTACCTGACCACGAGGCCGAGCATTTCGCGCCTCGTGAGGCTCTCGGCCATGCAGAGGTCGAGGAGGCCGTCCCGGATGTCGGCCGAGGGCGCCATGTAGAAGGTGCCGCCCATGCGCTTGCCGTTCATGATGGAGATCTGGTGGCTGCGCTGCCCGAGAATGCGCGAATCGAAGGCGACCGTCACCTCGGGCGCCTCGGGATAGACGGCCATGGTCCTGAGCGCGCCGAGCACGTAGCCCATGAAGCCGTGGACGCGGCGCATCTTCGCGGCGGCGAGGCCGACGATGGTGTCGAAGCCGATGCCGATGCCGTTGCCGAAGTACCGGCCCCGGGGATAGTCGCCGCCCGTGACGAGCCCGACGTCGACGAGGCGCGAGCTTCCCGCCGCCAGGAGCCCGACGCTCTCGGCCAGCGAGCTGGGCAGGCCGGCCCCGTACTCGAAATCGTTGCCGCGCCCGATGCCCAAGACGGCGAGGGCGGGGATGGTGTCGCCCCGCGCGTCTGCGGCCATGAGGCCGTTGATGACCTCGTTGGTCGTGCCGTCGCCCCCGGCCGAGGCCAGGGTCGAGAAGCCTTCGCGGGCCGCCTCGCGGGCCAGCTCGATCGCGTGGCCGACCGCCTTCGTCAGGTGAAGCTCGTAGTCGATCCCCCGCGCCCGCAGGAGAGCTTCCACCTCGGCGAGCCTGCCCGCGGCCTTGCCCTGGGCGGCAGCGGGGTTGAAGATAAGTTTACAGCGCTGTGCAAGCATAGTTCGACCGATCATGCCATCGAGTCCGCGAGGATTCAAGTCAAAAAGCGGAGTTTCGCTCGGTGCCGCGCTTTTTCACGAAGCTGCCGAGCCGGATTTCCTCGAAGGCCTCGTCCAGCTCGGCCTCGGTGTTCATGACGATGGGACCGCGCCAGGCCACGCTCTCGCCCAGCGGACGGGCGCGGAAGAAAATGCCGCGCGCTCCGAGAGCGCCCGCGGCGAGGGCGATCGAGCCGCCTTCGCCGAACAGAAGTCCGCTGCCCGAGCCCGCTTCCTCGGCGCCGCCCGAAGACAGGCTTCCGTCGTAGACGTAGAGGAAGGCCGTCTCTCCCGCGGGCGCTTCGAGCTCCAGCCTCGCCCCGGAATCCAGGTGGAGGTCGAGGTAGGTCGGCGAGCGGGCGATGCCCGTGATGGGTCCCGCGACGCCGCCGAAACTCCCCGCGATCACGAGAACCTCCCCGCCCTCCACCCCGACATGGGGCACTTCCGCGGCCAGCACGCCCCGGTAGGCGGGATCGCTCATCTTCTCGTCCTTCGGGAGGTTGACCCAAAGCTGGAAGCCGTGCACGCCCCGCGGCGAGGCCTGCGGCATCTCCTCGTGGATGATGCCCGAGCCCGCCGTCATCCATTGCAGGTCGCCCGGCCCTATCTCGCCCGAGTTGCCCATGCTGTCGCCGTGGCGGACCCGCCCCTCGAGCAGGTAGGTCACGGTCTCGATGCCGCGGTGCGGGTGCCAGGGAAAGCCCGCGATGTACTCCTCGGTCTTGTCCGAGCCGAAGGCGTCGAGCAGGAGGAAGGGGTCGAAGGAGGCGGTGTCCCCGAAGCCGAAGACCCTCGTCAGCCTGACTCCGGCGCCGTCCATCGTCCGGCGGCCCCGTACGATCCGTGCGACTTCACGTTCGGCCATGGTTTCCCCCTCTGGCTCAAGTATAGCGGAGAGCGGCGCTTTCCGCATTCGTACTCGCGCAGGTCGGATGTGATCGGGACGATGGCGACGAATGCCGCCCTGGCGCTCATCATCGCGGCGGCCGCGCTGACCATGGGCATCGTGCCCTATCTCGCCATCCAGCTCCCCATCATGTACTTCGCGAGCATGGCCGGGGTCTGGCTCTTCTTCATCCAGCACCAGTTTCCCGGGGTCTACTGGGTCAAGAACGCCGAAGACGAAACGGCCGGCACGCTGATCGGCTTCCGGGACGCCGGGCCCCGGCTCCGGAGGCCTCGCCGATCCAGCCCGCTTCAGTAGCCTGCCGTGAGCGAGCGGATCAGGTCGATGAGCGGCCCGGGGAATACGCCGAGCGCGATCACCACGACGACGGCCACGACGATGGCCAGGGCGGCCGGGCCGAAGGCGCGCGCCGGCCGCGAAAGCGTGGCTCCGGAGGCCTCGGCCGAGGCTCCGCCGGAGGCTTCGCCCGCGGCCGCCCCGGCCTCGGAGGCGGGGCTGTACATGATCGAGACGACCTTGAGGTAGTAGTAGATCGAGATCGTGCTGTTCACGGCGAGCAGTACGGCCAGGACCCAGAGGAAGGCTCCCTCTCCGGCGCGGAAGATGAGGAACTTGCCCATGAAGCCCGCGGTGAGCGGCAGCCCGGCCAGGGAGAGCATGGACAGGGCGAGTCCCGCCGCGAGGCCGGGCCTGCGCGAGGCGAGGGCGCGGTAGCTCTCGAGATCGTCGCATTCCCCGTCCCCCTCCGCGAGCGCGGAGATGGCCGCGAAGGCCCCGAGCGAGGAGGCGAAGTAGGCGATCAGGTAGAAGGCGACGGTGGGCGCGGCCCTGCCCGGGCCGGCGATGATGGCTATGAGGAGGTAGCCGATATGGGCGATGGAGGAATAGGCCAGTATCCGCTTGATGCGCTGCTCCCGCAGGGCGAGGAGGTTGCCGGCGAACATCGACAGGGCGGCCACGGCGGCGAAGATCCAGGGATAGGCGCCGGCGGAGGCGAGGCCCGAGGGGGCGAAGAACCGCACGAGGAAGACCGCCATGGCGCCCTTGGAGACGGTGGCGATGAAGGCCGTCACGGGAGTGGGGGCCGCGTCGTAGACCTCCGGGGTCCAGAAATGGAAGGGCACGGCGGCGAGCTTGAAGCCGATGCCCACCGTCATGAGGCCGAGGGAGGCGAGGACGAGGACATCGGGGCTACCCGCGGCGAGGGCGGCGGCCAGGTCGGCGGTCTTGAGGCTCCCCGTAGCCATGAAGGCGAGGGCCATGCCGAAGAGGAGGAAGGCCGAGGAGGCCCCCGCCAGGATGAGGTACATGAAGCCGGCCTGGGCGCCGATGGTCTTCTCGCGGCGGAAGGCGATGAGCGAGAAGAGGCTGACGCTCAAAAGCTCGAGGCCGAGGAAGAGGGTGACGAAGCTCGTGGCGGCGGCGAGGACGCTGGCGCCCAGCGAGGCCAGGAGCAGGAGGAAGTAGTACTCCCCGCCCGACTCCCCGTCCGAATCCTCGCCTGAGCGCGGAGCCATGTACCGGTACGAGACGAGGGCCACGAGGAAGGCCGTGGCGAAGATGAGGGCCTGGGCGAAGAGGGTGAAGCCGTCGATCTCGACCAGGCCGGCGACGGCGCGGGGCGCCTCGGACCAGGCCAGGCCTATCGCGGCCAGGGCGAGGGCCAGGACGACCAGCGCCACGGCGAAGGGGGCCGCCGGCCGCTTTCCGGCGAAGGCCGAGACGAGGAGCACGACGATGGAGCCGCCCGCCGCGAGCACCAGCGGCGAGAGGGCGAGGAAATCTACTGAGCTCATGGCATCACCCCTGGCGTCAGGCCGAGACTAGCGCCCAGCGTGGCGAGCAGTTTGAGGACCTCCTGCGGGAAGAGGCCGAGATAGACGAGGGCGGCGACGAGGACGCCGAGGAGGAGGACCTGGGGAGCGCCCAGGTCGCTTACCGTGAGCGCCCCGCTCGGGGAGCCGTGGAAGCTCAGCTGGAACATCCTGAGGGCGTAGACCATGGCCACCACGAGGCCGAAGCCGGCGACGATCGTCGCCGCGAGGTAGGCGTGGAAGCTTCCCGACAGGACCAGGAACTCGCCGATGAAGTTGCCCAGCCCCGGCAGTCCCACGAGCCCGAGCGTCAGCACCAGGCCGAAGGCGCCCATGCGCGGCGCCTTCGACCAGAGGCCGCCCAGGCGGTCGAGGTCGCGGGTCCCGCTCCGCTCTTCGAGCCAGCCGACCAGGACGAAGAGGGCGCCGGTGCCGATGCCGTGGCTCAGCATCTGGATGACCGCGCCGTCCAGGCCCTGGGCGGTCAGCGTGAAGATGCCGACGAGGACGAAGCCCAGGTGGCTCACGCTGGTGTAGGAGACCAGGCGCTTCAGGTCCTTCTGGGCGAAGGCCATGAAGCCCCCGTAGACGATCCCCGCCACGCCCAGCCAGACGGCTATGGGAGCGAAGCCGCGGACCGCGTCGGGAAAGAGCGGGAGGAGGAAGCGGATCATCCCGTAGCCCGCGGTCTTCGAGAGGAGAGCCGCGAGCAGGACGCTGCCCCCGGTCGGCGCCTCGGTGTAGGTGTCGGGCAGCCAGGCGTGGAGGGGGAAGACGGGCAGCTTCACGGCGAAGGCGGCGAAGAAGCCCAGCATGAGCAGCATGCCGGCCGCGGGGCCGAAGGCGGTGCCCAGGAGGACGCGATAGTCGAAACTGTAGACGCCCGTGGCCCTGCCGTGCAGGACGTACAGCGCCACGACGGCCACGAACATCAGGATTCCGCCGGCCTGCGAGAAGAGGAAGAACTTGACCGAGGCCTTGTGCCTGCCCGGCCCTCCCCAGACGTCTACCAGGAAGTACATCGGGATGAGCATGAGCTCCCACATGAAGGCGAAGAGGAAGAGGTCGACGGAGAGGAAGACCCCGTAGATGCCCGCCATGACGAGGGCCAGGGCCAGGTGGAAGAGGGCCACCTTCCGCTTGAGGCTCTTCCAGGAGGCGAGCACCGCCGCGGCGCCCATGAGCGCGGTGAGGATCACGAAGAGGAGCGAGAGCCCGTCCAAGCCCAGGGTGAAGCTCACGCCGAGCGAAGGTATCCAGGCGTGGCTCTCCACCGCGAGCCAGGCTCCTGAAGCCGAGCCGGAGGCTAAGCCGGCGGCCGAGCCGGCCGGCGGCGCTCCGGCGCCGAGGAGCCAGAGGACGAGGGCCAGGACCAGATTGACGAAGTTGGCGAGGAGCGAGATCCAGCGCACCAGGAGCGGCCGCCGATCCCCCGCCGCGAGGATGAGGATGGCGGACAGGATGGGAACGAGGATGAACAGACTGAGGCTGAAAAGACTGTGGTTCATAGGAATACCGCCGCCGCGACGATGAGCGCGGCTCCCAGGGCGAGGGCCGCGACGTAGAGGCGGATCCTCCCGGTCTGGCTCCTGCGCAGGACGAGCGAGAGCGACAGGTTCGCGGCTCCGAAGCCCTCGGAGGCCCTGTCCACGATGTCGCGCCTATTGATCCGGGCGATCCACTCGAAGGGACGCTGGAAGAGGAAGGCGTAGGCCGAGTCGAAGAGCCAGCCCTTCTTCAGGAAGGCGCCGAAGCCCGGCTCGGACCGGCCGGCCCTGAGGGCCTCCGCGCTCCTTCGGGCGAGCATCCGGCCGAAGGGGATGCCGGCCAGGGTCACCGCGAGCGAGATGGCCGAGAGCAGGGCTTCGGTGCCGGAGGCGCCGCCAGCGGCGGAGAAGGGCAGGGCCCCGCCGAGGAAGGCGGACAGGAAGGGCACGCCGCCCAGGAAAGAGGGGAAGTCGAGGAGGCCGCCGAAGAGGCAGAGGACGGCCAGGATGGCCAAGGGGACGGCCATCCCCGCGTGGGTCGGCAGGGGACCTTCCTCTCCGTGTCCGGCGGCATCGAGGCCGTCGCGAGCTCGGCCGTCGCGAGCTCGGCCGTCGCGAGCTCTGTCCCCGAACACGAGGAAGAGGAGGCGGAAGGTGTAGAGCGAAGTCAGGAACACGCCGACCAGGCCGGCGATCCACAGCCAGTAGTCGCCCGACTCCCAGACGGCGGCGAGGATCCCGTCCTTGCTCGCGAAGCCGGAGCTGACCGGCGGCAGGGCGGTGAGGCCGAAGGCGCCGATCAGGAAGACCCAGAAGACGAAGGGCATGCGCTTCGAGAGGCCTCCCATGCGCCTGATGTCGTGCTCGTGGTGGAGGGCGTTGATGATGACGCCTGCGGCGAGGAAGAGCAGCGACTTGAAGAAGGCGTGGGTGACGAGATGGAAGATCGCCCCGGTCCAGGCGCCGACGCCGAGGGCCAGGAACATGTAGCCGATCTGGCTCATGGTCGAGTAGGCGAGCACGCGCTTGATGTCGGTCTGGACGACGGCGCTCGCCCCCGCGACGACGAGGGTGGCCGCGCCGATCACGCCGACCGCGAGCAGGACGGGCGGGGCGAGGCTGAAGATGACGTGGGTCCGCGCGACGAGGTAGACGCCCGCGGTGACCATCGTCGCCGCGTGGATGAGGGCGCTCACCGGGCTGGGGCCGGCCATCGCGTCGGGCAGCCAGGTCTGCAGCGGCAGCTGGGCCGACTTGCCCAGGGCGCCGCCGAGGATGAGGGCCGCGGCCCAGATCGCGGTGGGCGAGCCGACCGGCCAGGAAGCGAGCGCGCGTTGCGCGCTTTCCTGGATGCCGAAGCTCCCCAGGCTCTGGGCGACGAGGAAGATGCCGACCAGGAGCGAGACGTCCCCGACGCGCGTCACGATGAAGGCCTTGCGCGCGGCGAGTCCGTTGGCCGGGTCCCGGTACCAGAAGCCGATGAGGAGGTAGCTGCACAGGCCCACCCCCTCCCAGCCGAGGTAGAGCAGCACGAGGTTGTCGGCCAGGACGAGGATGAGCATGGAGCTCACGAAGAGGTTCATGTAGGCGAAGAAGCGGGGGTAGCCCTCCTCGCCGGCCATGTGCTCGATCGAGAACAGGTGGATGAGGAAGCCGACGACGGTCACGACGAGGATCATCGCCACCGACAGGGCGTCGAGCCTGAACGCGAACGAGCTGGCGAGCCCGCCGGAGCTGAACCAGCTCCAGAGCGTGAGCGTGTAGCCGGAGGAGCCGGAGGCCGCGAAGGCGATCGACACGGCGATCGCGGCGGCCATCGAGAGCCCAGCCGCCGCGCTGCCTACGACGCCGCCCGAGCGTCCGCGGAGTCCTCGGCCGAAAAAGGCGAGCACGAGGAATCCCGCCAGGGGAAAGGCGGGTACGAGCCAGAGAAAGTCCATGCTAGCGTTCCTCCCCGGAGACGATGCTGTCGAGCTCGAGGCTCTTGCCCTTGCCGAAGAGGAAGACGACCAGGGCCAGCCCGACCGCGACCTCGGCTGCCGCCACCGCGAGCAGGAAGATGAACATCACCTGCCCCTGCGCACTGGCCCAGGAGGCGCCGGCGACGATGAAGGCGAAGCCGGCGGCGTTGAGCATGATCTCGGTGCACAGGAGCATGAAGAGCATGTTGCGGCGCACGAGGAGGCCGACCAGCCCCGCCGCGAAGATGATCGCAGCGACCGCGAGGCCGAAATCCGTAGCTTGGATCGTCATCGGCTTTGCTCCTTTCCGGCCTCGGCCGAGGGAGGCTCGTCGCGCCTCGCGAGCCGGAAGGCGCCGACGAGGCCCGAGAGGAGGAGGAAGGCGGCGATCTCCGAGCCGAGGAGATAGGGTCCGAAGAGCGCCATCCCGACCGCCTTGGGAGCGACCGAGGCGGCGCCTCCCGCTTGGCCGGCCGGCCGCCCGAGCGACACGTAGACCAGCTCCGCGAGGAGGGCGGCGCCGAGGAGGGCGGGCAGGATCCAGGCGCTCGGCTTGAAGGTGGAGCTCGCCGCCCCGACCATCATCACCACGAAGACGAAGAGCACGAGGATGGCTCCGGCGTAGACCACGATCTCGAGGGCGGCGGCGAAGCTCGCCCCCAGGATGAGCATCGAGACCGCCAGGGCGAAGAGCGAGACGATCAGGTAGAGCAGGGCGTGCACCGCGTTGCGCTGGACGATCACGAGGATCGTCGCCGCCACCGCGATGAGGCCGCTTACAAGCAGGGCCGGGTTCACAGACCGCCTCCAGTTCTCACGGCAGGAGAGATTTGACGTCCACGGGCGGCCGCTCGCGCTCGGCCTCGCCCTTGGCCTTGCCCCGGATCTGCAGACCCGAGACGCGATAGAAATTGTAGTCCTTATATTTGCCCTGTCCGGAGATGAGGAGGTCCTCCTTCTCGTAGACCAGGTTCTTGCGCGCGTACTCGCCCATCTCGTAGTCGGGGGTGAGCTGGATGGCGTAGGTGGGGCAGGCCTCCTCGCAGAAGCCGCAGAAGATGCAGCGCGAGAAGTTGATCCTGAAGGTCGAGGCGTAGCGCCTGCCGTCCTCGCGGTTGGCCGACTGGATGGCGATGCAGGAGACCGGGCAGGCCACCGAGCAGAGGTAGCAGCCGACGCAGCGCTCCTCCCCGTCGGGATCGCGCGTGAGCACGATCCGGCCGCGCCAGCGCGCGGGAAGCTTGCGCTTCTTCTCGGGATAGAGCACGGTCACCTTGGGCATGAAGAGCCGCTTGAACACAATCCAGATGGATCGAACTAAGCTCCACACGTTCGTGCCTCCTAATGGGCGCCCGCGAGGACGATGGCGCCGGTGACCGCCAGGTTCGCCATGGCGAGCGGGAACATGATCTTCCAGCCGAACGCGACGAGCTGGTCGTAGCGGGGACGCGGCAGGGATCCTCGGATGAGGATGAAGATGCAGACGAAGATGCCCGTCTTGAGGACGAACCAGACGATCGGCGGGAGCCAGGGGCCCTGCCAGCCGCCGAAGAAGAGGGTCACGAGGATGGCCGAGTTGAGAACGACGCCCACGTACTCGCCCAGGTAGAACATGGCGAACTTGAAGCCCGAGTATTCGGTGTGGAAGCCCGCCACCAGCTCGTTCTCCGCCTCGCTCAGGTCGAAGGGCGTGCGCCGCGTCTCGGCGAGGGAGGCCACGAAGAAGAGGAGGAAGCCCGCCAGCTGGGGCGCGACGAACCAGAGCCTGGCCTGCGCGTTCACGATGTCCACGAGGCTGAACGAGCCCGTCTGGACGACGATGCCGAGGAGCGAGATGCCCATGAACACCTCGTAGCTCACCATCTGGCCGACCGCCCGCACTCCGCCGAGGAGGGCGAACTTGTTGTTGGAGCTCCAGCCGCCCAGGACGACGGCATAGACGGCGAGCGAGGACATGCCGAGCAGATAGAGGAGGCCGACGTTGAGGTTCGACATCACGACCAGCGGCGTCAGCGGGATCACGGCGAAGGAGGCGAGCACCGTCAGGATGATGATCGCCGGCGCGAGCATGAAGACCGGGCGGTCCGCGAAGGGCGGGATCCAGTTCTCCTTCGTGAAGATCTTCAGCATGTCGGCGACGACCTGCCCGAGACCGAAGGGGCCGATCCGGTTGGGCCCGTAGCGCTCCTGCAGGAAGCCGAGGAGCCGGCGCTCCAGCCAGATCGTCAGCGCCGCGAAGATGAGGGCGCCGAAGAGGAGGACGACGGCCAGGGCCACGGTCCAGATGAGGGCGCTCATCGCTTCGCCTCCGTGATGGCGGCCCGTCCGGGCAGGAGGGCCGCGGGTATCGGCGCCACGAAGAGCGGCGCGGCCGCGACGCCCCGGGGCATCGGCTCGACGCGGACCGGCAGTTCGACGGATACCGCCTCGGCGCCGCGCGCTCCGGCGAGCTGGAGCCGCAGCTTCGAGCCCTCGGCGAGGCCGAGACGCTCCGCATCCTCGCGGCCGAGGGCGAGGTAGGCGGCGCCGGTCCGGGCGCGGATCGCCGGGGCCCGGGAGGAGAGCTCCTCGGAGCCGAAGACCTCGGCGCGCGGCAGGACGAGCAGCTCGCCCGCGCGCGGGGCGAAGGCCTCGGGCGGGCTCCCGTAGAGCGCCGCGTCCGCCTTGCCTTCCCGCGGCTCCAGAAGCCGTACGCCCGAATCGCCGTCCTTAAGGCTCCCGCCGATCTCGTCCTGGAACTTGTGCAGGGACTGGTCGGAGTTCCAGCCGGGAGCCCAGAAACGCGAGGCCAGGCTGGAGGGCGGCTGGCCCTGCAGGCCTTCCATCGAGTGCGAGAGGGGAGCGTCGCTATCCTCGGGCGGCGGCGCCTCGTGCACGTCCACATTCGCGTAACGCGCCGTGCGGGAGGTCTCGCGCGGGCTGCCCCGCGGGACGCGCATGCCCCGGACGCGGAAATCCGCGCCGGGCGCGGCCGCGCCGAGCCCCGAGAAGACGGGCAGCTTCCGCTCGATCTCCGCGATGAGGGCGTCGAGCCCGGCGGAGGCGGGCGAGGACAATCCCGCCGCGGCCGCCAGCTCGGCTATCCAGCGCCAGGCCTCGCGGACCGGCTCGGGACTCGGCAGGACGGCGAAGAAGCGCTGAGCCCTGCCCTCGCTCGAGACCATGCTGCCCGTGCTCTCGAAGACGGTGGCAGAGGGGAGGACGAGCTCGGCCCGGTCGGCCGTGCCGCTCTGCGTGTGGTCGATGACTATGCGGAAGGCGGCCGCGTCCATGAGGCGGGCCGCGCCGGCCGCGCCGAGGACGCGCTCCAGGTCCGCCTCGAGGACGAGGAGGACTGCCGGAGCCCCGGATCCGAGCTCGCGCTCGGCGGACTGGAGCCCGCCCGAGGCGAGGAGGAGGGAGCCGAGGCTGTCGGCCTCGGGGAAGACGAAGCTGACGAGAGGCTTCTTGCCCGCGGCGGCCAGGGCCGCGACGACCGCTCCCGAGGCCCTGACCAGGGCCTCGCTCCCGAGGCTGGAGCCGGAGACGACGAGGCTCTGCCGGGCCGCGACGAGGGAGGCCGCGATGCGCGACGCGAGCCCCAGCGCCTCGGCGCCGAGGCCCTCGACCGCGGGCGCGGAGGGATCTAGCTCGTGCGCCACGGCGAAGCCGAGGCGGGCCAGGTCGTCGGGCGCGGCCCGGTAGGTCTCTCGCGCGAAACCGTCCATGCCGGTCGGGCCGGGAGCCGCCACGTAGAAGGGGCCCCGCTCTTCCTGGACGGCCTCCCGCAGGGCGGCGTCGTCCCAGGGCGGAATGCGCTTCTCGGCCATGGCCCTGCGCTCGGGCTCGCGCCGCGAGGCCTGGCGGAGGGCGAGGCCGAGGATGGGGGCGCTCGCCCAGGCATCCTCGCCGAGCACGAACACCGCGTCGGCCTTCGAGGCCTCGTCGACGCTCGCGCTCCGGCCAGGACCCTCGGCGAGGATGCGGGCCATGAGGCGCTGCAGCTCGAGCTGCGCGTCGTCCACGGCCACGAAGAAGCGCTCAGGCCCGCAGAGCTCGCGGAGCGCGAAGTTGCTCTCGACCGAGGCGCGCGCCGAGCCGATGCCGACGAGGCGCGCGCCGCGCAGGGCCGCCGCCGCCGCCAAGGCCGCCTTGTCGGAGACCGTCTCGGCGGCCGCCGAGGGCCCGCGCCGCATGAGCGGGGAACAGATCCGGGACTCCGCGGCCGCGTACTCGTGGCCGTAGCGCCCGCGGTCGCAGATGAAGTAGCCGTTCACCGCCGCGTTGAAGCGCGGCTGGACGCGGCGGATCGTCCCGGCGGTCTCGCCGGGCGAGAGGTTGCAGCCCACGCCGCAGTGCGCGCAGATCGAGGGGGCGGTGTGGAGGTCCCACTTGCGGGCGTAGTGCGCCTTGTAGGTCTTGTCGGTGAACACCCCGGTCGGGCAGACCTCGCTGAGGTTGCCCGAGAACTCGTTCTCCAGCGGCCCGTCGGAAGCCCGCCCGAAATAGACGCTGTCGTGCCAGCCCTGGACGGCGAAGTCCGTGCCGCCCGCGTAGTCGCGGTAGAAGCGGACGCAGCGGTAGCACTGGATGCAGCGGTTCATCTCGTGGTTGAGGAAGGGCCCCAGGTTCTGATTCGTGTGCGTGCGCTTGGTGAAGCGGTACTCGCGGTAATCGTGGCCGGTCATCACCGTCATGTCCTGGAGGTGGCACTCGCCGCCCTCGTCGCACACGGGACAGTCGTGGGGATGGTTGACCATGAGCATCTCGACCACGCCCTTGCGGGCCTCTCTGGCCTCCTCGTCGGCAACGGAGATGCGCATCCCGTCGGCGACCGCGGTCATGCAGGACATGATGATCCGGCCGCGCGTGTCGCTCTCGTCCTTGAAGAGCTTGACCGCGCACTGGCGGCAGGCCCCGACCGAGTGCATGGCCGGATGCCAGCAGAAGTAGGGCAGGTCGTAGCCCAGGGAGAGGCAGACCTCGAGCAGGTTCTTGCCCTCGCCCGGATCCACCTCGTGGCGCTTGCCGTCGACGTATATCGTAGCTTTCTTCATTTCCATGGACAGCCCTTCCTGCGCAGGTGCGCCTCGAAGTCTTCGCGGAACAGCTTGAGCGCGCTTTGCAGCGGCTCCACGGCGCCGGGGGCGAGGGCGCAGAAGGTGCGCCCCGGGGCGAGCTTGCGGCTGAGATCCTCGAGCCGCTCCAGGTCGCCCTCCTCGCCGCGGCCCTCCTCCAGGGCCTCCAGGATCCTGACGATCCAGGGCAGGCCCTCGCGGCAGGGCGTGCACCAGCCGCAGGACTCGCGGGCGAAGAAGCGCTCGAGCGAAAGCAGCATCCCGACGGGGCAGGTCTTGTCGTCGAGGACGACCATCGTGCCGGTGCCCAGGCGCGAGCCCGCCTTCCCGACCGAGTCGAAGTCCATGCGCAGGTCCAGCTTGTCGGGGCCGAGGAAGTCGGTGGAGGCCCCTCCGGGCAGGAAGCCGCGGAGAACGCGACCATCGGCCATGCCCCCGGCCTTGCCTTCCAGTATTTCGCGGACCGTCGCGCCCATGGGCAGCTCCCAGACGCCGGGATTGGCGACCCAGCCCGAGACGCCGTAGAGCTTGGTGCCGGCGTCGGAGGCGGGAGAGAGGCTCTTGAACCACTCCGGCCCCTCCCTGAGGATGTGCGGGAGGTTGGCGACGGTCTCGACGTTGTTGACCACGGTGGGCCGGCCCCAGAGCCCGCTCACCTGCGGGAAGGGCGGCTTGTTGCGCGGGTTCGGGCGCTTGCCCTCGAGGGCGTTCAAGAGCCCCGTCTCCTCGCCGCAGAGATAGCGCCCCAAGCTGAGGTGGATCTCGATCTCCGGGCCGTGGCCTTCCTTCGGACGGCCGACGTAGCCGCGTTCCGTGGCTTCGGCTATGGCCCGCTCCAAGGCGGCGGCGCTCTTCAGGTACTCGCCGCGGATGTAGACGAAGGCGTGCTCGGCCCCGATCGCGGCCGAGGCGATGGCGATCCCTTCCACGATCTGGTGGGGGTCGCCCTCGAGGAGAATCCGGTCCTTCATCGTGCCGGGCTCTTTCTCGTCGGCGTTGACCACGAAGTAGCGCGGCCCGCCGTCGTCCTTCGCGGGGACGAAGCTCCATTTCTGCCCCGTCGGGAAGCCGGCCCCGCCGCGGCCTCGCAGTCCCGAGGCCGTGACGAGGTCCATGACCTCGCGGCCCGACATGGAGCGAGCCTTCTCCAGGCCCCGGTAGCCGCCGGCGGCCTCGTATTCGCTGATGGATACGGCCGTGCCGTCGGCCTTCAGCCTCTCAGTGAGCGGAGTCGCCATGCTTGTCCTCTCCGATCCGCGCGAAGATCTCGTCCAGGGTTTTTGCGTCGAGCCTGCCGTAGGGTACGCCGTCGAGGCTCATGGCCGGAGCCTGCTCGCAGAGCCCGAGGCAGCCCGCCGGCAGGAGGGTGAACTCCCCGTCCGCGCTCGTCTCGCCGAAGCCGATGCCGAGGCGCTCCTTGATGAGCTCGAGGATCGACTCCGAGCCCTTGATCCAGCAGCTCACGCTGTCGCAGGCCATGATGACATGCCTGCCCACCTGCCTCCGGAACACGAGCTCGAAGGCGGTGGCCACCGTCTCGAGTTCCTCACGGGGCATTCCGAGGACCGAGGCGGCCTCGGCCAGCGATTCGTCGGAAACCCAGCCGCGCTCTCGCTGCAGCATGGCCAGGGCCTCGGCGGCCGCGGCCCTTCGGTCGCCCGGGCGCTCGGCCGCGGCCCGGATAGCGGTTCGCTCAAGCTCGCTCAGCATTCTTCGCACCTCACCTGTCCACATCCGCCAGCACGTAGTCCACGCTGCCCAGGATCGCGACCAGGTCCGACACGGTGAGCCCCCGGCTTATGAGCGGCACCATCTGGATGTGCGCGAACGAGGGCGTCCGGATCCGCGTCCGGTAGGACATGGTTCCGCCGTCCGAAATGAGATAGTAGCTGTTGTTGCCCTTGGTGGCCTCGATGGTGACCGAGGCCTCGCCGGCCGGCACCACCGGCCCCCAGCTCACGCCCAGGAAGTGATGGATGAGCGTCTCGATGTCGTGCATCGTGCGCTCCTTCAGGGGGGGCGTGGCCAGGGGATGGTCCGACTTGTAGGGCCCGGCGGGCATGTTGTCCAGGCATTGCTCGATGATCCTGAGGCTCTGCCGCATCTCCTCGACGTGGACGGCCAGGCGGTCGTAGGAATCGCCGTGCGTTCCCGTGGGCACCTCGAACTCGAACTGCTCGTAGCCGCCGTAGGGGCGCTTCTTCCTCAGGTCCCACTCGAGGCCCGAGGCGCGGAGGAAGGGCCCCGTGGCCCCCCACTCGATGCACTCGGCGAGCGAGGCCGCGCCGATACCCTGGGAGCGGATCTGGAAGAGCCGGTTCTTCATGACCGCCGCGTCGTAGTCCTTGAGGCGGCGCCGCAGGTAGGGGATGAACTCGCGCACGAGGCCGTCCCAGCCCTCGGGCAGGTCCTGGGCCACGCCGCCGATGCGGAACCAGGCCGGGTGCATGCGCCCGCCCGTGACGGCTTCGACGATGTCGAAGGCGCGCTCGCGGTCGTTGAACATGTAGAAGACGGGGGACATCTGCCCGACGTCCTGGGCGAAGGTTCCGTAGAAGACGAGATGGCTGATGATCCTGAAGAGCTCGGCCATCATGATGCGGATGACCTTGGCGCGGTCGGGGACCTGGATGCCGGCCAGCTTCTCGACGGCGAGGACATAGGCGAAGTCGTTCATCACGCCGCCCAGGTAGTCGACCCGGTCGGTGTAGGGGATGTAGGTGTGCCAGGACTGCCGCTCGCCCATCTTCTCGGCCCCGCGGTGGTGGAAGCCGATCTCGGGCACGATGTCGACGATGACCTCGCCGTCGAGCTGGGCCATGAGGCGCAGCATGCCGTGGGCGCTCGGGTGCTGGGGACCGATGTTGACGAAGAGGTACTCGCGACCGTCCTCGCCCCTGCGGCGCATGCCGTGCTCCTCCGGCTTGAACTCCATCGAGCCCAGGATCCGGGAGACGTCGTCGTCGTCCATGTGGAAGAGCCCCAGCTCGGTGGCGCGCGCGGGGTGCTCCTTGCGCAGGGGATGCCCCTCCCAGTAGTCGGGCATGAGGATGCGCCTCAGGTCGGGATGGCCCTCGAAGCCGAGTCCGAACATGTCCCAGACTTCGCGCTCGTAGTAGTTCGCGCTCGGCCAGAGCCGGGTGATCGAAGGCGCCGAGGGATGCTCGCCCTCGAGCGCCACCTTGAGCCTGATGTCCTCGTTGCGGTCGAAGGACAGAAGCTGGTAGACCAGGCTGAAGTCGGAGGGCGGCTGTCCCTCGCGGTGGCTCCGGCCGCGCTCGTCTATGGCGGTGAGGTCGTAGAGCATGGGATAGGAGCCGCCCGGCGATCTTTTCAGGTACTCGAGGGTCTCGAGGAGGCGCTCCTTCTTCAGCCAGACGGTGGGTATGCCGTCCGCGGTTTGCTGGACCGTGAAGTTCCCGGCGCCGAAGCGTCCGGCCAGTTCCTCGAGAATCGGCGACGTGCTCATTGGCGTCGGCCCCCTTCTTCTGCCAGTTCTTCGACCGATGCGCCCGGCGGGACGACTTCGGCCCGCGGCCCGGCCGCGATGCGCGACATCACAGCCCGTCCGGCGAGCGCAGGTCGGTGGCCGCGCGCCGCTCCGGGCCCATGATGTCGCGGAGCGAGGGCTTGTCCAGCTTGACCACGCCCTGCGGGCCCACCACCCAGGAAAGGGGCCGCTTCTCGGTGCCGACCTCCTCCTGCAGCAGCAGGAGCCCCCGCATGAACGAGTCGGGGCTCGGAGGGCAGCCCTGGATGTAGACGTCCACCGGCATGAAGGAGTCGACGCCCTGGACGACGGAGTAGATGTCGAACATGCCGCCGGAGTTGGCGCAGGAGCCCATGGAGATGACCCAGCGCGGCTCCATCATCTGGTCGTACATGTGCTTGACTATGGGCGCCATCTTCTTGAAGACCGTGCCCGCGATGATCATGACGTCGGCCTCGCGCGGCGAGCCGCGGATGATCTCCGAGCCGAAGCGCGAGAGGTCGTACTTGCTCGTGAGCGAGGTGGCGAACTCGACATAGCAGCAGGAGAGGCCGAAGTTGAAGGGCCAGATCGAGCGCTTGCGCCCCCAGGCGATGAGGTCGGAGTGGCGCGCCAGCTGGATGTCGGCGAAAGGGTGACGCGAGCGGTCGATGCCGCCGGATTCGGTGTTCTTCATGAGCTGTATCCGTGCTTCCTGAGGTGTTCGCGCTTCCGCCTGGCTCCCCAGTCGAAGGCGCCTTTCTTCCATATATACGCGAGTCCGGCCGCGGACTCGATCATGAACACGAGGATGGCCGCGTAGCCAGCCCAGCCCGACTCGCGAGCCGCGACGGCCCAGGCGAAGAGGAAGACCGCGGCGACGTCGAAGATCACGAAGAACATGGCGACGAGATAGAAGTCGACCGGGAAACGGAGCCTCGCCGAGCCCGTGGGCAGCATGCCCGACTCGTAGGGGATGCCGGTGCCGCGGGCCTTGTGCCGCTCCCCGAGCAGATGGGTGACGACCATGAGGGCCACCACGATGATCAGGACGAATGCGAGATAAATCGCCAGCGATGACAGATCGCTCACCCTCGTACCCCCTCGGTACAGCTATCTAGAGGAAGCTGCTCGATCAAAAACAAGGAAGCGCCAGGCGAGGCCCGTTCGAAAGCCGGAAGGCCTTCTAGAGAGCCGCATCGATATGCGGAGCCGATCTCAAGAGCGCTAACTCCCGAAACCGGCTGGTTTCTTGTCCTTTTCTTTGAACAGCCCCGTCTTTTGCCGTTTCGATATTAGAGTAACCATATATTATGCCCGAAGCGGCGCGGGGTCAAGCGTCGATCTGCTCGAGAACGTAGTCAATCAGGCTCACGAAGCGGTTCCGGTATTCCCCGGCGGGGAAGGTCGAAGCCTGGTCGCGCGCCTTCTGGGCCCAGGTTTGCGTCTGGGCCAGGAGGTCGACGCTCTCCGGGAGCCCGTGGTCCTTGTCCATCAGGTCGTCCACCATCTGGAAGGTGAGGCCGAAACCGAGGCCGAACTCCCGCAGCTGGCGCTCGCGCTCCCGCCCGGCGCCGACGACCATGCCCGCGGACTCGCAGCAGGCGGCGAAGAGGGAGGCCGTCTTGTCGGAGGAGATCTCCAGGTAGTCGCGGAAGGAGAGCGGCTCGGTCTCCGCCCCGACCTCCTGGGCGAGAATCTCGCCTATGCACATCGCCTGGGTCGTGTTGATGAAGAGATCGAGTATGGAGAGGCGCAGCTCGGGCGAGACCTGCGGCAGGTTGGTCACCAGAGAGAAGAAGTGCGTGTACAGGATGTCGCCGGCGAGCACCGCGACCCGGTTGCCGAAGCGCTTGTTGAGGCTCACCTGGTGCCGCCGCTCCTCGGCGCTGTCGATGATGTCGTCGTGCACGAGGCTCGCGGCGTGGAGCACTTCCACGGCCGCCGCCAGGTTGATGAGCGGCTCCCGCGGGAACGAGCCGTCCACGGCCCGCGAGGCGAGCAGGACGAGCGCCGGCCTGATGCGCTTGCCCGGCACCGCGAAGGGGTGGGTGACGATGCCCGGCAGGATGCCGAGACGACTCTGGTGCTCCGCGTTCGACGCGCCTATTCGCGACATCGCGGTCTTCAGCTCCCGCTCTACGAGCTCGAGCTCCTCGGATACGGGTTCGAAAATCGCTTCGAGATCCATGCATTCACCTCGCTTGTAGCTGTCTGATTCCAATATGAAGGTAGACGGCGCCGAAGGTCAAACCGATATGCTCGATTTCGGAGAGGCCGGCCTCGGCCATGAGGGCGTCGAAGGCCTCGGGCTTGGGATAGGCCAGGATGGTGTTGACGAGGTAGTGGTAGGCCGAGGCATCGCGCACGACGAGCCGGGCCAGGGCGGGCAGGATCCTGGTCAGGTAGAAGCGGTACAGGCCGCGGAAGCCGCGCCACGGCGCGAAGGTGAACTCGAGCACCATGACCTGGCCGCCCGGCACGACGACCCTGGCCATCTCGCGCAGGGCCGCGAGCCTGTCGGGGATGTTGCGCATGCCGAAGGCGATGGCGGCCACGTCGAAGCTGCCGTCGCCGTGGGGGAGGGCCGTGGCGTCTCCGAAACCCAGCCTGACCCGAGCCGCGAGTCCCGCCTCCTCGACCTTGCGCCGGCCCAGCTCGAGCATGGCCTCGACGAAATCCGCCCCTTCGACCCGGATCTCGGGGTGGCGCCTCGCGGCCTCGATGGCCAGGTCGCCCGTGCCCGTGGCCACGTCGAGCAAGGCGCGCTTCGAGGGGAAGCGCATCATCTCGACCGTCTTCCGGCGCCAGGCGATATCCCTTCGGAAGCTCAAAAGATGGTTGAGGCGGTCGTAGGTCGGCGAGACCTCGGCGAAGAGCTCCTTGACCAATCTGCCGCGCCGCTTCGGGTCCGGCCCGGAGGCGGGCAGATAGCGCTTTTCCTTCTCTTCTTCCGGCCTTCTCGATTCCATCCATCCTCCCGGGGCAGGCACTATAGCACACCGCGAGGCGCCGAGACTAGGAACAGCGCGGACAGGAACGCGTAGTACCGTCCACAAGATTCGTAACACTGCCGAGCTTGACGGGGCGGGCCTCCCGGATACAATGGGCGTCACCGTGCCCCTCCTCCTCCTCGCCCTCGGCTTCCTGGCGACCCTCGCTCTCCTCGGCCTGGCGCTCTACCTGCTCAAACCGCGGCGCTTCCGATCGACGGTCTCGGTCGCCCGCTCCTACGACGAGTGGACCGAGGACGGGATCCTCGAGTTCTACTGGGGCGAGCACATCCACCTGGGGCACTACGGCTCGCCGCCTCGCCGCAAGGACTTCCGCGGCGCGAAGGAAGACTTCGTGCGAGAAATGGCCGCCTGGAGCGGCCTGGACCGGCTTCCGCCCGGCACGACGGTCCTCGACCTCGGCTGCGGCATTGGCGGCTCGAGTCGCATCCTGGCGCGGGACTACGGCTTTTCGGTCACGGGCGTCACGATCAGCCCCGGCCAGGCGCGGCGCGCCCGCGAGCTGACGCCGGAGGGGCTTCCCGCCCGCTTCCTCGTCGGCGACGCCATGGCCCTCGACTTCCCCGACGCCAGTTTCGGCGCCGTCTGGTCGGTCGAGGCCGAGCCGCACATGCCCGACAAGGCCCGTTTCGCCTTCGAGCTCATGCGCGTGCTCGCTCCCGGCGGCCTCCTCGCCCTCGCCGACTGGAACCGGCGCGACGAGCGCCGGCGTCCCCTCGCGCTCTGGGAGCGGATCGTCATGCGACAGCTCCTGGACCAGTGGTCCCATCCCGGCTTCTCGAGCATCGAGGGACTGGCCGAGCTCCTGGAGGCCACCGGCCGGGTCGAAGGCCGGGTCGAGACCTCCGACTGGACGGCCGAGACCCTTCCCTCCTGGATGCAGTCGATATGGCAGGGCCTGCGGAGGCCCGAGGGCCTGTGGCGTTTCGGCCTCCGGGGCTTCGTCAAGTCGATGCGCGAGGTCCCCACGTTCCTCTTGATGCGCCTGGCTTTCGGAACGGGGCTCTGCCGCTTCGGAATGTTCCGCGCGCGCCGCGCCGCCGAAAAAAGCGCTTGCGCCCTGCCGCCCGAGCGATCATAGTCTGATGCCATGTAAGGGAGGCGCGAGCATGGCGGACGTCCGGGCGCGGCAGAGCATCGGCTTCAAGCAGTTTTTCGGCCTTTCCCGCATGAGCCATTCGGTGCTCGATATCGCGCATCCTGCCGTCGGCGCCGCCCTCGCCTCGGTGATCCTCGGCGGCGCGCCCCCCGCCCGGACGATCGTCATGGGACTCATCGCGGCCTTCGCGGGCTACACCTCGGTCTTCGCTCTCAACGACGTCATCGACCTGAAGGTCGACCGGGAGAAGATGGCCAAGTACCGGGACAGCCGCGAAACCTTCGACCTCGATTCCATGGGCGAGCGCCATCCCCTGGCCCAGGGGAGCCTGCGCTTCGGCGCGGGCCTGGCTTGGGTGCTAGCCTGGGGCCTTCTGTCCCTCGTCCTGGCCTACCTCCTGCGGCCCATCTGCGCGCTCCTTCTTCTCGCGGCCGTCATCCTCGAGGCGGCCTACTGTCTCCTCCTGCGCGTCACCCACTGGAAGAGTCTCCTCTCCGGGCTCATGGTGGGCGTCGGCGGCCTCGCCGGCGTCTGGGCCGTCAGCCCCTCGCCCAGGCTCGGCATGGTCCTCGTGTTCTTCGCCTGGGCCTTCACCTGGGAAGTCGGGGGCCGCAACATCCCCAACGACTGGAGCGACCTCGAGGAGGACAGGCATCTCGGCATCAGGACCGTGCCCGTGCGCTACGGCCAGAAGAATGCCATGATCATTTCTTTGGCCATCGGCGGCGCCATGGCGATCCTCGGCCTTCTCTTCCCCCTCGTCTCCCCGATACCGCATGCCTGGGCCTACCTCGCCGCCGTCCTCCTCGTCTCGGTGATCTTCCTCCTTCTCCCCGCGATCAGATGGCTGCGCGAGCAGACCAGCGCCTCGGCCCTGGCCTTCTTCAACATGGCCTGCTTCTATCCCCTGGTGGTGTTCGCCATGCTGGCGGTCTCGGTGCTGGCCTAGCGCGGGATCCTTGCGCGATGCCTCGGCGGCCGGCTAGACTCCTCCGCCACGAGGAGTTGCGAATGCTCACGGAAACCTTGCGCGATGCCATATCGATCGGACTTCTGGAAAAGCGTCATGCCCCCGCTATGCTCGATTTCGTCGAACGGGGCCGCGAGCGCTTCGTCGACTGGATACCCTTCGTCGGCAAGACCCGCGACCTGGCCGATTTCGAGGCCCTGATACGGCGTTTCCTGAAGATGTACGCGGAGGGCAGCGGGGCATTCTACGCCCTCTGGGATGGGGCCCTGATGGTCGGCATGGTCCTGATCAAAGAGATCGACGAAGAGGTGCGGCAGGCGGAGATCGGCTACATGATCGACCTCGAGTACGAAGGCCGGGGTCTCGTGAAGGCCGCCTGCCTCAAGCTGATCGGATTCCTCTTCGAGGATATGTGCATGCAGAAAATCAGGATCTGCTGCGACGACCGGAACGCGCGGAGCATCGCGCTGGCCGAGCGCCTGGGTTTCAGCCTGGAAGGCAATTTGCGGAGAGACTCGAAGATAAACGGGAATATCCGCAACACGATGCACTTCGGGCTATTGAAGGAAGAGTGGAGTCCGGAGAGCCCCTGAGCCGCCGGGCGGCATGGAGGCGCTAGTGTGCCGCCCGATTCGCGGGGTCGGAGGCGGATCGGGCCTACGCATCCCGTATCGGACGGCAGGCTGGCGGCCTCGTTGCCGCATTTTTCCCAAACATAGCCTTCACTGAAGATTTTTCATGTCATAAAGAAAGATTTTTCATGTCATAAAGAAAGATTATTTAAGCCATAAAAAAAGAGTTTTTAGGCCATCAGGAAGGATTCCGCAAGCGCCGGCAATTCGGCTCAAAACCGGTAGTCACGCCATGCCGCGGCCTTTTGGGGCGCCGAGGGCGGGTCCTGCGCCTACTCCCACTTGAACAAGGCCGCCGCGGCGGCGAGGAAGGCCAGGGTCATCGCGGCGAGCACGCCCAGGTCGCCCGCGATCTTCGCCAGGCCCGCGCCGTCGAGCATGATGGCCCGCGAGGCCTCGATGTAGTAGGTGATCGGGAAGGCGCGCGAGGCGAGCTGCATGGCGTGGGGCGTGCCCTCCAGGGAGAAGAACACGCCCGAGAGGATCATCATCGGCCAGGTGATGAGATTCATGATGCCGCCGGCGGCTTCCTCGCTCTTGATCCTCGAGGAGAAGACGAGGCCGAGGGAGATCATGCAGAGTATGGCGAGGGCGTTCACGAGGGCCAGGAGGGCCCAGGACCCCGCCATCCGGAAATGCAGCACCGAGTCGGTGCCCGCGAAGATGACCGTCGAAAGGAAGGCGACGATGAAGAAGCGGGAGAGGACCTGGGCGCTCACGAACTGGAAGGCGCTCAAGGGGGTGGCCTTGAAGCGCTTGAGCACGCCGTTGCGGCGGTAGCGCACGATGACGAAGCCGACGCCCGAGAGGCTGCCGAGGAGGATATTGATGCCGAGGACGCCGGGCACGAGCCAATCGACGTAGCGGATGGGCGTGCCCGACACCGTCTTTTGGGAGAAGACGCCCGTAGACCCCGCACCGGCGGTGAAGGAGCCGCCCGAGCTGTCGCCCGCGGCGAACATCTTCTCGAGGACATAGCCGTTCGATGAAGCCTCGTTGACGTAATACTCTTTCTTGGAAAAATCGATCACCATATCGATCTGGTCGTGGGCGAGCCGGTCGAGGGGCGTCGCGAGCCCGGCATAGGGCAGGAACTGGAGGTGCTGGAAATGAAGGAAGGGGATGTCCTCCGCGCTGCCGGCCGCGGGCATGCCGCCGACCACGCCGACCTTGAAGGTCGTGCCCCCTCCGCTCGGGAAGGCGTAGGCGAAGCCGAGGATGAGGATTATCGGGAAGGCCAGGTTGAAGATGAGCGTCGAGCGGTCCCGGAAGAACTCGAGATTGCGCGCCACGAAAACTGCCCAGAATTTCTTCATCAGTCCAACCCCGATCCGGTGAGCTTGAGGAAAAGATCGTCGAGGTTTCGCCTCTCGATCGATATCCCCGCGAGATCCACGCCGCCCGAGACGAGCTCGCGCAGGCTCGAGTCGGTGTTCGCGCAATTGAAGGACACGAAGCCGTCCTCGAGTTCCGAGGGGCAGCTGAAGGCCGCCCCCGCGGGCACGGCGGCCTCGGGCACGCGGATGACCGCCTCGCCGAAGTGCTTGAGCAGGAGCTCGCGGGGCTTGCCCGACTCGATGATATGGCCGTGGTCCATCACGATGATGTCGTCGCAGAGGTACTCGGCCTCGTCCATGTAATGGGTCGTGAGGATGACCGTCTTGCCCTGGGCCTTGATGCCCTCGACGAGGCGCCAGAAATTGCGCCGCGCGTGCGGATCGAGGCCGGTCGTCGGCTCGTCGAGGAAGAGGAGGTCGGGATCGTTCGCCAGGGCGATGCCGAGCAGCATGCGCTGCCGCTGGCCTCCGGAGAGCTTGCGGTTGTCCCGGTCGATGAACTCCTCGAGGGAGCAGGCGGCGATGATTTCGCCGATCGGCCTCGGCTTGGGGTAGAGCTTCGAGAAGAGCTCGAGGGTCTCCCGCACGGTGAGGAATTCCTGGAGCGAGGTGTCCTGGAACTGGATGCCGATATTTTCCTTGAAGGAGCGGGAGACGGCCTCGCCCCGGTAGAGGATGGTCCCGGAATCGGGCTCGTGGATCGTCTCGATCACCTCGATCGCGGTGGTCTTGCCCGCGCCGTTGGGGCCCAGGATGCCGAAGCAGGAGCCCTCGCGCACGGCGAAGCTGATGCCGTCTACGGCCTTGACCTTGCCGTAGGCCTTGTGGAGATCTCGTACCTCGAGGATGGGCGTCGGGCCTGCAGTTTCGTTCATCGATTGAGAAGGTACTGAGCGGAGGGTCCGCCGAGCAATGGAAAAGGGGAGTCCCCTGCGAAATGCAGACGCTTTTTGCACGAGCCTCCTAATAAGGGGTAGCCCCAACATACGCGGATGGCAAATGGACAGACAATCGAGGGTCTTTAAGTGCGTCAAACTCGGTTAGTTCTGAAAGGCCTCTATTTGAGACGATCACGATAAAATCGTTTCGAGGGGGAATCCTGGGAGGCGGTCATGTACTTTCTTGATGAGCCCCAGCGTCGGATTAGACCTTCGCTCCAATCGCTGATAGCTGGTCAAGTGAACCATATCAAGTAAAGCCGCCATCTGTGCCTGGGTCATCTTTCGAGTAATGCGATACTGCCGCATTGTCATACCGAAAGCAATTTCGGGATCAACCTCGATTGCCACGATATCTTTTCCTTCGAGCTTCTCCTGGGGCGAGGGAAATAGTACCTGAGACCCCTGGGGCTCACTAAGGAATGCGTCTAGGACTTCTTTGGCCACGACGAGCAATGTATCCTTAGAGCGCTCTTGGACCCGGCAGCCTTCGAGCTCTATACAGTAAGCGGTAAACCACTTGCCGTCAGCCTCCACCTTAAAATGATACTTCATAGCGCTATGTCGCTATTGCGACACTCCTTGAACCCGCCTCTTGCGGGTAGTATATCGTGCCGATTATTTGCGCAAGTGTTTGAGCAAATCGGCTTCCGTTCCGGTTGCCAGTTCGTCGTGCATCGGGATCGTTTCCCGATCTGTCCCTTTCCCCACAATCACGTGCGATTTCTTGCCTCCCCAGCGAAGGAATTTCCACCCTTGGGCGTAGTACAGTTTGAGCATCTTTCTCCCTGACATCGGCACGGCGACCTCCTAAAATCCAACCGCACGCTTTCCTTTGCTGACATCTGAGCCTCCTGGGATTCTGGCCTCATTGGGTTTCTCTCTATTTTCATGATAACACATATGCGTGGTAATTACAACCTATATGTGTTATTGTGTATTCCGCGCCAAACCTGCCACCAATTCCGCGGAATTCCTGCCACCCGCTCCGAGGGAGTGTCTCGCCCGGTTTCTTGTCCAATTATTATTCGACGACACCCGGGACGTATTCCCTTCAAGCCATGAATGCTTCGGGGCAATGGGTGCCGATAAGTACAGGGTCCCTTACCGTCTACGATGGTCACCACTACACAATCAAAAACAGTGAATGGAGGCTTATCAGACAGTGTTGAACTCTGGCTAATACCGGCTAAACTGTTCGGACCTAGACCTCTATAGCTTTCTCCTCCGATTGACATTCGTGGACACTCGGGCGCAGTATTCCGGCATTGTCCGGTCCGGGGACCGGATGACGCGAGGATATATCCATGCAGCTATCGGTCAAGGATGCCGCGGGCATCCTGAACGTGTCCGAGAAAACCATCTACCGTTGGATCAAGCAAGGCGTCCTGCCTTCGTACCGCATCAACGAACAGTTTCGCTTCAACCGGGCCGAGCTCCTGGAGTGGGCCACCCAGCGGCGCATCCAGGTCTCGCCCGATATTTTCGCCGAGAGCGGGGGAGGGGGCCTGCCCCTGCCGAAGCTCTCGGACGCCCTCAAGGCCGGCGGTATCGCCTATCGCGTCGAAGGCGGCGACCAGGCCTCGGTGCTGCGCGCCGTCGTCGAGGTCCTGAACCTTCCCGAGGAAGTGGACCGCGAGTACCTCTACCAGGTCATGATGGCGCGGGAGACCCTGGGCTCGACGGGCATAGGCGACGGGATAGCCATCCCGCACGTCCGCAACCCGGTGGTGCTCCACGTCTCCAAGCCGACGGTCACGCTCTGCTTCCTCGAGCACCCCATCGACTTCCACGCCATAGACAATGAGCCGGTGGACACGATGTTCGCGATCATCAGTCCCACGGTGAGGGCCCATCTCCACCTCCTCTCGCGCCTGGGCTTCGTGCTGCGCGATCCCGCGTTCAAGGCTGTGGTGAAGAGCCGCTCGACGCGGGATGCGATCATGGACGCGCTCGTCGCGGCCGAGTCGGCCATCCCCGAGTCCTCCGGAGCCTCGCATGGCGCTTGACCTCGTGCTCTTCGCGATAGCGCTCGCCGCCTTCAGCGGTCTGCCGGGGCTCCTCCTTCCCCGCACCTCGAGCTGGGGCCAGCGCATCTCGGTGTTCCTCCTCTGCGCCTCCGGGGCCGCCGGCCTGACGGGAGCCGTCGCCGCCCTGGCCGGCGCGGGCTCCTCGACCCTGACCCTTCCCTGGCCCGTCGCGGGCGGGCTCTTCGTGGGCATGGACACCTTGAGCGCCTTCTTCCTTGCGCCCGTGTTCCTGATGGGGGCGCTCGGCTCGATCTACGGTCTGGGCTACTGGCCGCAGGCGAGGAATCCGCGCAACGCCAGAAGGCTCCAGATCTTCTGGGGACTGCTGGTCGCCGGCATGGCCCTCCTCATCGTGGCGCGCCACGCCTTCGCCTTCCTCCTCGGCTGGGAGTCAATGGCCCTGGCGGCCTTCTTCCTCATGACCGTGGAGGACGAGCGCGAGGAGTGCAGGACGGCCGGCTGGATCTACTTCATCGCCGCCCACATCGGCACGCTCTTCCTCTTCGGCTTCTTCGCGCTCTGGCGCTGGGCGACCGGCTCCTTCGCGCTGGAGAGCGTCGCCGCCGGATCTATCGGGCTCGGCACCTTGAATCTGCTCTTCCTGCTCGCCCTCGTGGGCTTCGGACTCAAGGCGGGCATCATGCCCCTGCACTTCTGGCTGCCCGGGGCTCACGCCAATGCGCCGAGCCACGTTTCCGCCCTGCTGTCGGGGGTCATGCTCAAGATGGGCATCTACGGCATCCTGCGCTTCCTCTTCCTGATTCCCGACCCTCCGGCGGCCTGGGGCGGCCTCATCCTCGTCCTCGGGGCCTCGAGCGGCCTTCTGGGCGTCGTCTTCGCCATCGCCCAGCACGACCTCAAGCGCCTCCTCGCGTACCACAGCGTCGAGAACATCGGCATCATCCTCATGGGCCTGGGGCTCGCGCTGCTCGGGCGCAGCTACGGGAGGCCGGAATGGGTGGTGCTCGGCCTGGCAGGCTGCCTCCTGCACGTCTGGAACCACAGCCTCTTCAAGTCCCTGCTCTTCTACGGAGCGGGCTCGGTCCTGCACGCGACGGGTACGAGACAGATCGACCGCCTGGGCGGGCTCGCGAAGCTCATGCCCTGGACCGCGGCCTTGTTCTTGACGGGAGCGGTGGCGATCAGCGGGCTGCCTCCGCTCAACGGCTTCGTCAGCGAGCTGTTCGTGTACATCGGCGCCGCGCGGACGGTCTCGGTCGACGCCCATGCCGCCGCCGTCGCGGGGGCGGCCGTCGCCGTGCCCGTGCTGGCGATGATCGGGGCCCTCGCCGTGGCCTGCTTCGTGAAGGTGTACGGGACGGTCTTCCTCGGCATGCCGAGAACCCCTCTGTCCTCCCGGCCGCACGAGTCGCCGCGCAGCATGCTCGCGCCCATGCTCGTTCTCGCCGCCCTCTGCGCGCTCATCGGCCTGGCCCCCTCTCTCGTCGCGGGAGTCCTCGACGCGACGATAGCTCCCTGGGGAATCGCCGGGACGGCAATCGCGGCGGCCGGGTCGACGGCCTTGCCGAGCCTGGCCTCATTGGCTCCCTTGCGCGAGATCGGCCTGGCCTCCACGGCTCTCCTCGTCATCGTCGCGGCCCTCGTGGCGGCGGCGCGGCGGCGCGGCGGCCGGGCCGTGACTGCAGCGCAGGGAGTCGCGGTAGGCGAACGCGCAGGCGCAGGCGAACAGGCGAGCGTAGGCACCTGGGACTGCGGCTACGCCCGCCCCACCGCTCGCATGCAATACACCGCCTCGTCCTTCGCCCGCTCCATCGCGGACATGTTCGGCTGGGTCCTGAGGCCGCGCCTGCACAGGCCGCGCATCGAGGGAGCCTTCCCCGCGCCCTCGGCCATGGAAAGCCACGTCGACGACGCCACCCTGGACCGGGTTCTCGTCCCGGCCTCCCGCGACCTCGAGCGGCGCTTCGGCTGGTTCCGGCGATTCCAGCAGGGGCTCACGCAGCACTATGTCCTCTACATTCTCATCATCGTGCTCGCGCTGCTCGGCACCCTGATTCCCTTCGGCGGCATGTTCGCCTCGGTCTTCTCTCGATGAAAGGGCGCCTGCGATGGATACGGTGATGCATGTTCTCGTGCTGCTTCTCTTCCCGCCCCTGCTCCTGGGCATCATCAACAAGACGAAGGCCTTCTTCGCGGGCCGCGTCGGCGCTCCGCTCTCGCAGCCCTACCACGATCTGGCCAAGCTCTTCCGCAAGGGCCTGGTGCAGAGCTCGACCACGACCTGGATCTTCCGCGCGGGGCCGATCGTGACCCTCGTGACCATGCTCTTCGCGGGGCTCCTGGTGCCCTTCGGGCGCTTCGCCGCGCCCATCGGCTTCTCCGGCGACTTCGTCCTCTTCGCCTACCTCTTCGCCCTGGCGAGGTTCTTCACGACCTCGGCCGCCCTCGACACGGGCTCGTCGTTCGAAGGGATGGGCGCCTCGCGCGAAGTGACTTTTTCTTTCCTCGCCGAGCCCGCCCTCTTCTTCGCCCTCCTCGCCCTGGCGAAGGAAGCGGCCTCGCTCAACCTCGACGCCATGCTCCGCGGCCCCGACCTCAATTTCTCGCCCGCCAACGCGGCTCCCATGGTCCTCGTCGCGCTGGGGCTTTTCATCGTGCTCCTCGCGGAGAACTCGCGCATTCCCGTCGACGATCCGAACACCCATCTCGAGCTCACCATGATCCACGAGGTCATGGTGCTCGACCACTCCGGCCCCCTGTTCGGCACCATTCTCTATTCCTCGGCCATGAAGCTGTTCATCCTGGGCTCGCTCCTGCTGCACATCGCAGCGCCCTTCCAGACGGGGAATGCCTGGATCGACTGGCCGCTCTTCTGCGCCGAGATGGCCGTCCTGGCCGTGGCGGTCGGCGTGCTCGAGTCGGTGATGGCGCGGCTGCGGATGCGCCGCGTGCCCTATCTCCTGACCGGCGCGCTCCTCTGCTGCGCCTCTGGTTTCACTCTGCTCGTGAGGTGAGGCGATGACCTATCTTCTGAACGCCATACTCGTCGTCGTGATGATCCTGAATCTCTTCGCCCTGGGCACGAGCCGGATCAACGCGGTGATCCGCATAGCCGCGGCGCAGGGCGTGCTGCTCGCGGCGATCCCCCTCATCCTCAACGACGGCATCACTTCGTCCGCCATCCTCGCGGCGGTCTCGGCGGCCGTGCTCAAGGGCATCGTCATTCCGGCCATCATGATGCGCTCGCTCCGATCGGTCCAGATCAAGCGCGAGGTGCAGCCCATGATCGGCCTCCTGCCCTCGATCATCCTGGGGGCGGCCGCGACCGCGGCGGCCCTCCTCGTTTCGGATCACATGACGCTCTCCGGCCTTCATGGCGGGAATCTCATCGTGCCGACCTCGCTGGCGACGGTGCTCGTGGGGTTCATCATACTGACGACGCGATTCAAGGCGCTCACGCAGGTCATAGGCTATCTCATCCTGGAGAACGGCATCTTCGTGTTCGGCATGCTGCTCGTCGAGGCCATCCCCCTCGTGGTCGAGATGGGGATGCTCCTCGACCTCTTCGTGGGCGTATTCGTGATCTCGATCATCACGAACAAGATCAACGAGGCCTTCTCGTCCATGGACACGCGCGAGCTCGCGTCCCTAAAGGAGTGAAAACGTGGCCCTCGCGATGATTCTGCTTCCTCTCCTCATGGCGGTCTTCGCCGTCCTCATCCCCTCCAATCGCTGGCGTCCCTGGCTTCTGCCCCTCTCGGCGGTGGCGCACGGCGCCATGACCCTCCTCGCCCTGGCGCGGCCCGAGCTGGACAGCTACGGAAGCTGGCTCGTGCTCGATCCTCCCGGCAAGCTGGTGCTCCTCGTCGTGAGCGGACTCTTCCTTTTCTGCTCTTTCTACGCGGTGGGCTATCTGCGATACCGGCGGGAGCGCTCCAACCGCGTGTTCGTGTCCTGTCTCCTCGCCTTTCTCGGCGCCATGAGTCTCGTTACCTGGGCTCACCATCTCGGACTCATGTGGGTGGCGATGGAGGCCACGACCCTCTCGACCGCACCGCTCATCTACTTCAACCGCTCGAAGAAGAGCATCGAAGCCACCTGGAAGTACCTTCTCGTCGGTTCGGTGGGCATAGCCCTCGCCCTCTTGGGCACCTTTTTCCTGGCCTACTCGGCCCAGGTGCACGCCCTCGCGCCGACTCTCACCCTGGAGGGCCTGCTCTCGGAAGCGCCTAACCTGTCCAAGTCCTGGCTCCGCGCGGCCTTCATCCTCCTTCTCGTCGGCTACGGCACGAAGATGGGGCTCGCGCCCATGCATACCTGGAAGCCGGACGCCTACGGCGAGGCCCCCGGCGTCGTGGGCGCCATCTTCTCGGGCGGCATCACGAGCATCGCCTTTCTCGCCTTCCTCCGGATCTATCAGATCATCCTGGCCGCGGGCGACGGTCTCTTCGCTTCGCGGATTCTGCTGTTCATGGGGCTCCTGTCCATGGCCGTGGCGGCCCTCTTCCTGATCGGTCAGCGGGACTTCAAGCGCATGCTCGCGTACTCCAGCGTGGAGCACATGGGCATCCTCATGGTGGGGCTCGGCATCGGCGCTCCCGCCCTCTACGGGACGATGTTCCACGTCCTCACGAACAGCGCCACGAAGGGGGTGCTCTTCCTCTCGGCGGGCAATATCCATCGCGCCTACGCGAGCAAGAACACCGACCAGGTGCGCGGCGCCCTGCGCCGCCTGCCGCTCTCAGCGGCGCTCTTCGTGACGGGCTTCCTGGCCATCACGGGCTCGCCGCCCTTCGGTCCCTTCATGAGCGAATTCGCGATCCTGAACGGCGCCTTCGATGCGGGGCGCTTCGCCGCGGCCGCCCTCTTCCTCCTCTTCCTCCTCGTGGTCTTCATCGGCATGGGGCGCACCGTGCTCAAGGTCGTGCAGGGCCGGGCGCCCCAGGGAGCCTCGGATTCGCCGTACCGCGACGGATTCCTCACGGCCGCTCCCGTGCTGGCCCTGATGCTCATCGTCCTCGCGGTCGGGTTCTACCTGCCCGGCCCCTTGAGCAGCCTCCTGCACGAGGCGGCTGCCTACCTGGGAGGCGCCGCATGAGCGGGGCTGTGGCGGGTTTCGCCCCGCTCTCCGTCGACCGCGCCCTGCCGCTCGACAAGGTTCCCCTCATCGCGATGGGCGATTTCGCAAGGATTCTCCGAGAGGGCATGGACTCCGATCTGCGCGTGGCGGCGCTGCTCGGATCTCCCGCCGACGGCGGGCGGCTGGAGCTGTACGCGGTGCTCGCCGACGATCGGGCGAACGCTCTCTTCGTGGGCCGGACGGAAACCGAGGGCGAGAGCTTCCCCTCGCTCGCCCGCGAGTACCCCCAGGTCCAGCTCTTCGAGCGAGAGATAGCCGAGCAGTTCGGCGTCGTGCCGCAGGACCACCCGTGGTTCAAGCCGGTGCGGTACCATCATTCCTGGTCGGGGCGCGACGCCTGGCACCGAAACCCGGAGGACCCGATTCTTCCCGCGGTGGGCGATTTCTATAGGGTGGAGGGAGAGGATATCCACGAGGTCGCCGTGGGCCCCGTGCACGCCGGGGTCATCGAGCCGGGGCATTTCCGCTTTCAGTGCTATGGCGAGGAAGTCTTCCACCTCGAGATAGCCCTCGGTTTCCAGCATCGCGGCGTCGAGCGCGCCTTCTTGGGCGGTCCGACCGGGCGCTCGCTGCATTACGCCGAGACCCTCGCCGGCGACTCGACCGTGGCCCACGCGAGCGCCTACTGCCAGAACCTCGAGACGCTCGGCTCCTGCAGGATGTCGGCGCGCTCCGAGGCGCTGCGCGGCGTGGCGCTCGAGCTGGAACGGCTCGCGAACCACGTGGGCGACCTGGGCGCGATAGCGGGCGACACGGGCTACCTCCCCACCTCGAGCTTCTGCGGGCGCATCCGCGGCGACTACCTGAACATGACCGCCTTGCTCTGCGGCAACCGCTTCGGCCGGGGCCTGATCGTGCCGGGCGGCGTGGGCTTCGATCTGGACGAAAGGCGGAGCGAGGAGCTCCTGCGCCGCCTCGCCGCCGCGGAGAAGGAGACTGCGGTGGCGGTCAACCTGCTTTGGGACAGCCCCTCGGTCATGGCCCGCCTGGAAGACACGGGGATTCTCCCGCGCGACGTGGCCCAGCAGCTGGGGATCGTGGGCCCCGCCGCGCGCGCCTCGGGCCTGGCCCGCGACCTGCGCTGCGACCAGCCCTCGGGCATCTACCGCTTCGCCCAGATTCCCGTATCGACCTACGACTCGGGCGACGTCTTCGCCCGCGCCTACCTGCGCTGGCTCGAGATCCAGAGGTCCCTCGTCTTCATCCGGGAGCAGATCGAGAACCTGCCCGAGGGACAGATCTCCTCGCCGCTCGGCAAGCCTGCGCCGAGGAGTCTCGCCGTGGCCCTGGACGAGGGCTGGAGGGGCGAGGTCTGCCACGTGGCCATCACCGACGACCAGGGCCGTTTCGCGCGCTACAAGGTCGTGGACCCCAGCTTCCACAACTGGCCGGCCCTCGCCTATGCCCTGCGCGGCCAGGAGGTCTCGGACTTCCCGCTCTGCAACAAGAGCTTCAATCTTTCGTATTGCGGGCACGATCTCTGAGTCGTCGGTGCGATCGAGGAAACTGGGGGCCGAGCTAAGCCTGGTCACCGTGAGCCTTTGCCGGCGTCGCTTTTATATGGTAGATACGAACTTGAAGCGGGCGGGCGTATTTCGAGCGTCGATAGGGCAGGAGGATGCCGCCGCATGCCCGCACAGCGATCCCTGAAGATCGTCGACTGTGATCGAGAAGGGTGGCTCGGGATCGAGACGCCGTATAGTCCGCTGTTCCTCGACCTCATGCATGCCGTCTCGATACGATGGTACAACGTGGATAAGCGGCGTTGGGAAATCCCGGCGAAGCTCCTGCCCGAAGTCCGGGAAATTTTCGCTGGATGGGTGCTGCTGGGCAAGGCGGAAGGGAAGGCCGAAGACCATCCCGATACCGTTTCCCTTTCCGTCACGGAGACGGCCCGCATCGAAACTGCCATGCGGGCGAGAAAGTATTCGATCCGGACGATCAAGCGATATCTCCAGATTATGAAAGACTTTACGGCCTTCCTGGGCAAATCGCCAAGCGAAACGACCGAAGTCGACATCACGCGATACCTTTCGCATCTCGAGAAGGAGCGCGAAGCAGCCGCAGCGACGATGAATCAGGCCATCAGCGCCATCAAGTTCTCCCTTGAGATCGCATTCGGAAGGGAGGCGATCTGCACCCGCAGACCCCGAGCCGATCGAAAGCTGCCTGGAGTCCTTTCAAAGGACGAAGCGATGCGCATATGCAAGGCGCCGAGGAATATCAAGCACAGAGTCGCCCTCGCCTTGGCCTATTCCGCCGGCCTTAGGGTCAGCGAAATAGCCCGCCTGAGGATCGAGGACGTCGACGAGGATCGTGGAGTTCTCCTCGTGAAGGGCGGGAAGGGGCGCAAAGATCGCTACACGATCCTCGCCCGAAATCTCGTTGGCATGATCAACGCCTATCGCGACCTTCATCATCCTCAGACATGGCTTTTCGAAGGCCCCGACGGCGGGCCGCTCTCGGTGAGGAGCCTGCAGGCAGTCTTCTATAAAGCTCGTGATGATGCTGGTATCGATAAACAAGTATCGATACATAGCCTGCGACACTCTTTCGCAACCCATCTTCTTGAGGATGGTACGGATATCCGCTACATCCAGACACTCCTGGGTCATTCCTCTGCAAAGACGACACAGATATACACCCACGTCGCCCGCAAAGATGTGCTACGGATCAGAAGCCCTTTTGATGATTAATCATTGCGGACTCACGGGAGCCTGGGTATAATACAAACAAAAGGGATGTAATAGACGTAACCATCTTGTTTCGGCAGAGATTACTCATCATCCCGTCAGCTATCTCATGTGAAGGGCATTCTTCCTGAATGCGCATTAGGGAAAACATGCCCATTGGCAGATAGCATGAACCATTTCTGCCAATACCGTGCAATTTTTATCTTTTTAATTCACCTAATGGTAGTTAGGCGACATTATTCTGGGCGCGGTCTTTACAGCAGCCCGCCGTCCTGGCGGGCTGCACGATACAATTGGAAAAATATGGACTATTTCAGGTATCACTCAACTAATTGTTTCTTTTTGAAATCTACTAGATCAGATGACTTGTTAGCCATTGATGCTGGATGGCCATGTACCCTATATGAATATCAAAGAAGAATGAAGGAGAGAGGATTAAAATACTCAAATATTAAATGGGCAATAGTAACTCATTTTCATATGGATCATGCAGGATTGATATCAGATTTTATAGAAACTGGGATAAACTGCTATATGTTTGAGAATCAAGAATATGCTGATATTGATGAAATGGAAATAATAATTAGAAAGAATTATAGGACATATAAACCTATTGAAAAAGATAAGATTATACCATTAACTACAAATGACGTAAGAGAATATTTTGGGAAAAATGGAATTAGGATAGATATAATAAAGACAATAGGACATTCAAAGGATAGCATAAGTTTATTATTTGAAGATGAAGCAATAATAGGTGATCTAACACCAATACATCAACTAATGGATGATGATATGAAAAGCAAAGAATCATGGGAATTAATTAAAAACAAAAATATAAAGAAGATTTATCCTAGTCATGCAGAAATATTCAAGTTGTAGCTGAATAAACATTGAACGCCCTCGCCATCGTGGCTCGGGCGACAAAGAACGAAAGTGTAGGGAAGATCGCCCAGAACAACGTCGCCTAACAATCAGCCCGCGATCCTCGGCCCGCTTTGGGGCCTCGTCGGGGATTCGCCTCCGCTCGCTTCATCGCTCGCTCCGGGCTCACCCAACATGGGGCGCGCCTGTGCGCGCCTCATGTTCGCAGGCTTCAATCCGTTAGGCGCAATAGAAAAACCCAAGAGGGAAATGGAATAGGGTAAAAGCTTTTCGGCGCAAGAGGCCCGATAGATAGGCGGTAGCCGAAGAAGCGGCGGAAATCAAATGTTTTGCGCGTAAAGAAGCCGCTGAAGAATGGCCTTGGAAAATGTGCGCACTGAAGGAACCAATAAGAAGGACTTTAGTTGGATAATGAGCGCACTAAAGAATGGCTATGGGAAAGCGGCCTAAAGACACGCGCAAAACGCTTGAGTAATAAAGCGAGTAGATGGCGGCAAAAGACGGGCCGGAGAGCGCCGAAAAGGAAATGAAGAGGGGTTTTCTACATGCG